>JAOLBK010000009.1 GCA_028339155.1 Litorivicinus sp. | reverse complement strand
TTCGCGGAAATGGCGACTATGGAACCGGGTGGAACTTATGGGGTGGCTGGGTCACGTGAGCCTTACGGGCCGCGAACAGTTAGAGGTCATGTCGCTTGCAGTGCGACAGTCACGTGTCAGCGTTGCCTAAAGCCGATGAGCATTAATCTCGCAGGCGAGATAGTGTGGGGACTTGTTTTTTCAGAAGTGGAGATGCAAAACCTGGAAAAGGAATTAGACCCAATTTTGATTGATAGTGGGCAGTTGGCTTTACGTCAGGCTATTGAAGATGAATTGGTTTTACTGTTGCCGATTATGCCTATGCATGATGAGTGCGACAGCGGATGGATACCGGATTCAGAGCCCGGAGATGCTCTGAAAAACGAGAGCCCCTTTGCGGTGCTCGCTGGTTTAAAGAATGAGAAAAGACCCTAAAGGGGGATCATTATGGCAGTTCAGCAGAACAAAAAATCACGCTCACGTCGTGGCATGCGTCGTGCGCATGACGCCTTGTCAGGGCCGACATTGACCACAGATGCTACGACCGGTGAAGTACATCTCCGTCACCACATTAGTCCAGACGGATTTTATCGCGGTCGACAAGTTGTTGTGCCTCCGCAGGAAGTTTCCGAAGACGACGAATAAGTCAGATGGCTCTAATTGCCTTGTTCCCGGGTCAGGGTTCGCAGGTCGTTGGCATGCTGACAGACATGGCTCAGGCTTATCCGGAAATTGGTGAAACATTTTCTGAAGCCTCCGATTCTCTCGGTTATGATTTGTGGTCAGTTGCTAAAGATGGGCCCGCTGAGAGGTTGGCCGCCACCGAAATCACACAGCCATTGATGCTAACTGCGGGAATTTCTTTACTTCGTGCCTGGTTAAGTAGTGGTGGCAAAAAGCCAACAATTATGGCTGGTCATAGTTTAGGTGAATACACTGCACTCACGGCAGCTGGCGCAATAACGCTATTTGATGCTGTTCGACTGGTGCGTTCCCGAGGCCAATTTATGCAGGATGCAGTTCCGGCAGGCACTGGAGCAATGGCAGCAGTGATTGGGCTTGATGATCGAAAAATTGAGGTCATTTGCGAAGAAGTATCGTTGTCTCGGGGTCAGGTGGTAGAGGCGGTTAATTACAATGCACCGGGTCAGTTAGTAGTCGCAGGTCACTTGGAAGCCGTTGAAGCGTGCCTGCCGCGCTTCAAGGAGGCAGGCGCAAAGCGTGCTTTGTTGCTACCTGTGAGTGCGCCTTTTCATTGTACGCTCATGCGGCCAGCCGCAGATCGATTGGAGCGAGTGTTGAAAGACGTTGAATTTAAATCCCCCTCGGTGCCTATTATTCAGAATGTTAGCATCCAGCCTGAAACCGATGTTTCGGTAATTCGTAAGCATCTTATAAAACAAACTTTTTCGCCGGTTCGTTGGGCTGATATCATCCAGAGTTTGGGAGCATTAGGTGTGGAGCATGCTTGCGAATTTGGGCCGGGTTCTGTGTTGTCAGGATTAGGTAAACGTATCAATTTAAGTTCGAAGCATTGGCCTACTGGTAACGTAAGTTTGTTTCAAAAAGCGTTGGCAAGTGTCGGGGTCAGTGGATGACAATTGCATTGATCACTGGTGCGAGCAGAGGGATCGGGCAGGCCATCTCAGAACACTTAGTTCGAGATGGTTTTTATGTGATTGGAACCGCCACATCTCAGTCAGGATCAGAGCAGATATCTTCGCGATTAGGTGAGAAAGGTGAGGGACGTGTTTTAAACGTCACCAATGCCAGTCAAATCAGTATGCTTGCCAAGGAGCTGGCCGAAGCTGATAAGAGTCCATTAGTTTTGGTGAATAACGCTGGAATCACAAAAGATACGCTGATGCTTCGAATGAAGTTAAATGATTGGAGCGAGGTTATTGATACTAATTTAACATCGATTTTCGCTATGGTTTCGTCATTCATAAGACCAATGACGAAGGCGCGGTCTGGTCGGATCATTAACATAAGTTCAGTTGTTGGTTCCATGGGAAATGCTGGGCAAGTGAATTATGCGGCCTCCAAGGCAGGGGTTGAAGGAATGACTCGAGCCATGGCTCGAGAGTTTGGTAGCCGCGCAATTACTGTGAATGCCGTGGCGCCTGGTTTTATTGAGACAGATATGACGCATATGCTTCCCGAAACGCAGAAAGAAGCATTGTTGTCGCAAGTTCCGTTGGGCCGGCTGGGCTCGGCAGAAGAAGTGGCTGGCGCCGTGGCTTTTCTTGCAAGTAAAGAGGCAAGTTACGTCACCGGAACGACCCTACATGTCAATGGTGGCATGTATATGGCCTAAGTTAGATATCTCGAGGCTTGTATTATTTGAGACATCAGTAATAATAACGTCATATCTTAATAGTGGCAGCAAAGATCTTTAGGAGTATTCTGAGCGATGAGTAATATCGAAGAGCGCGTCAAAAAAATCGTATGTGAACAACTTGGCGTGAAAGAAGAAGAGGTCACAATAGAGTCATCTTTCGTGAATGACCTTGGTGCTGACTCACTTGATACGGTTGAGTTAGTAATGGCACTAGAAGAGGAATTTGAAACGGAAATTCCAGATGAAGAAGCTGAAAAAATTACAACTGTTCAGCAGGCAGTTTCCTATATCGAAGCAACTCTGTAGTCGGGACTTGTCATCGCCTATAGAACTAGCAAAGGGCCGCGTTTAGCGCGGCTTTTTTGTGTCAGATTGATAAGAGAGTAGCTATGTCAAAGCGTCGCGTTGTGGTCACGGGTCTTGGTATGTTGAGTCCTTGTGGGGTTACCGTTGAAGAATCATGGAATGCCATTCTGAATGGGCGAAGCGGAATTTCTCACATTACGGAGTTCGATACTGAAGAATATCCAACCAAGTTCGCTGGATTGGTGCCTGACTTCGATTTGGAATATTACATGTCTACCAAAGATGCGCGAAAGATGGATCCATTTATTCAATATGGAATGGTTAGCGCGATCCAAGCGGTTGAAACATCTGGATTGATGGAATCTCGCTTTGATCCTACTCGGGTCGGAGTGTCGATTGGATCAGGCATTGGCGGGCTTTCGCTGATTGAGAATACAACCTTGTTACTAAATGAGCGAGGTCCTCGTAGAGTCTCACCATTTTTCGTTCCAGGCTCGATTATCAATATGATTGCTGGGAATCTGGCAATCAAATATGGATTTCAGGGCCCCAATATAGCGATTACAACAGCCTGTACAACCTCTACCCATTGCATCGGATTTGCTGGGCGGATGATCGGATACGGTGATGCGGATATTGTTGTGGCGGGCGGCTCTGAGAAGGCGTCAACGCAACTTGGAATAGCAGGATTCTCTGCGGCTCGTGCCTTATCTACGCGCAACGATCATCCGGAAGAGGCAAGTCGTCCATGGGATAAAGGCCGTGATGGATTTGTTCTTGCAGATGGCTCTGCCACGATGGTGCTCGAAGAATACGAGCACGCGAAAGCTCGTGGAGCCAACATCATAGCTGAGTTGATTGGGTTCGGCATGAGCGGCGATGCGCATCACATGACAGCGCCGGTTGAAGATGGTCGTGGCGCGCGTGCGGCAATGACTAATGCTCTGCTTGATGCAGGCCTTAATGCCTCAGATATTGATTACGTGAATGCTCACGGTACCTCAACACCGCTTGGTGATGTTGCCGAATCGCAAGCCATCGAGGGGCTTTTAGGGGCCCATGCAAGTAAAGTTGCTGTGAGTTCGACCAAGTCCATGACTGGCCATGCACTTGGTGCTGCTGGCGCGCTCGAAGCATGTTTTAGTATTCTTGCATTAAGAGATCAAGTGTTACCGCCAACAATTAATCTTGATCAAATCGATGACGGTTGTCGGCTAGACTATGTTCCAAATACGGCCCGGGAAGCCACGTTCTCAACGGTACTTTCAAATAGTTTTGGATTCGGCGGAACCAATGGAACATTGATCTTCAGGCGGATCTGATGGTAACGCTTATGCGTTTGACCGTGATTATTGGTATTGCTCTTACCACGGCGACCATATGTGCGCGGGTATGGGTCTCAAATATTTTATCTTATCAGGTCGCTAGGTCTGATTTAATCGTACCAAACGGGGCTTCAGCGACTCGTGTTCTGAAAGATCTTGCCCCAAATCTCTCAGTTACTGAGCGTAAGTTTTTATTTTTTCTTTACCCCTTTTTCAGTCATGTCCAGGCTGGATTTTATCGTTTTCCCCGAGCGTCGTCGGTAATTGAGGCACTGAAGTCGATAAATGATGGGAACGCAGTGGTAAATCGAGTCACCGTTCCCGAAGGTATTACGTCGGCGTTGCTTTTTGAACAATTGGGAGGAATTAGAATTCTTGATGGGCCGATTAGCCTTGAGCAGGAAAGGTGGCTTAAATTGTCGGACCCCTTTGCTCATAACGAAGGAGCATTTTTGGCAGAAACCTATCTTTGGCAACAGCAGATGACTCGAAATGAACTCCTTGAGTTAATGCATCGTGCGCTTGAAGATGCTCTGAAAAAAGCATGGATTGATCGAGATCCGATTGTTGATACTGCATTGAAGTCACCTTACGAGTTACTGATCCTTGCATCCATTGTTGAAAAGGAAACGGCTCTGGCATCCGAGAGGGCAGTAATTGCTGGCGTATTGATCGAGCGTTTAAAGCGAGGAATGAGGTTGCAAACCGATCCTACGGTGATCTACGGACTGGGGCACGCTTTTAAAGGCAACTTGACTCGTCGTCACTTACGTGAAAAAACAGCGTATAACACCTATCGGATTGATCGGCTGCCACCAACGCCGATCGCATTGGTTGGTCCTGAAGCTTTACATGCAGTGGCGCGACCAAAAATGACAGGAGCGCTGTATTTTGTTGCAGATGGTTCTGGTGGTCACGCTTTTGCTAAAACTCTCAAAGAACACAATGCGAATGTAAGGAAGTATCAACTAAAGCGATGAAATCACCTACTCCGCAGTTCATTAGTCTCGAAGGTATTGAAGGCGCTGGAAAAAGCACGCAGAAGAAGGCTCTTTGCGAGTTGCTGTTGGCCAACGGCATTGCCTTCATTGAAACTCGTGAGCCTGGTGGTACGCCTCATGCTGAAGCAATTCGTTCGTTGTTGTTGGATCATACCCTCGAAGCCCCGGCGGCGAAAACTGAGCTGTTACTTATGTTTGCAGCACGTGCACAACATTTGGAAATGCGTATTTTGCCAGCTCTAGCCGATGGGTTATGGGTTGTCTGTGATCGTTTCACTGATGCTACCTATGCGTATCAGGGAAAGGGGCGGGCTCTTCCCTTGGAATGGATTGCTACTCTTGAAACTCTAGTTCAAGGGGACTTGCGCCCGGACACTACTTTGATTTTCGATGTGCCAGTTGATGTGGGTCTGGAGCGAGCAGGAAAGCGTGGTGATCTTGATCGAATTGAATTAGAAGATTGGGCCTTTTTTGACCGTGTTCGTCGGGGTTATCGAGCAATCGCTGAAGCGAATGATCGACGAGTTCTTTGGTTTGATGCTAGCCAAGATATGGAATCTGTTACGGATGCAATGTATAAAAAATTAATGAGCCGTTGGGGTTTCTCATGTCGCCCGAATTAACGGCAGCTTGGAAGGAAATTCGGCAGGGTCTTCTCGGTGATCATCGGCCGCAAGCTTGGTGTCTAGTTCACCCAGTTGGAGTCAATGTCGCACCACTGCATGACCAATTAGTTGGATTTCTACTCTGTTTGCAACCGATTAATGGTTTGGCTTGTTCAAGTTGTGACGGCTGTCATTTTTATCGATCCGGCACACATCAAGATCTGACGGTTCTGAGTCCTGAGGGTGCGGCCGGAATGATCAAAGTAGATTCTATTCGTGGCATGATTGAAACAGCCCAAACAACAGGTTCACTGGGTGGTCATCGAGTTATAACTATAGTTCCAGCAGACGCATTAAATGTGTCCTCGACTAATGCATTATTAAAAATTGTTGAAGAGCCACCGGCTGGAACGTTTTTCGTCTTCCAAACGGCTTTGCCTGGAAAATTACTGCCGACATTGATTAGTCGACTCCGAATGATTCGTGTAAGGCCACCGTCCCCTGAATTTTTTGAGACTGAAGCTCTTCATCGAAATCTAGATGTGTCTGATATGTATCTGGGAGCGCTACTGCTGTCTGAGCCAATGGCGATAATTGATGAACGCGATCGATTTGAGTTAGCGAAATCTGTTCTTGATGTATTGCATCAGGTTCGGGACGGTGTTGATCCGCAACAATTGATTAAAAGATTCGCTAAGCAAGAACCGCTTGTCGTATTGATAGCATTTTCTCAAATCCTTGAACATCTAATTAGGCGTGAAAAGAGCGCATTATTACGCCTCGGTTTTGATGGACCTTTGCCGGCAGCACCGATGCTTTTTAAGGTTTTGGATCGGGTTAATGAGATGAAATTGCAGTCACTCGCCAATATTTCAGTGAATTTGCCACTTGCGCTGGGCGTCGCTTTAGCTGCCTGGGGTTTCATTTGGACTAAAGTCAGGAATTAAATCTTTTGTATCAGTAAAACCCGGCAGTGTTTCACTCGAATGCTGATTTTGAATTAGCGTAAGTGGCCAATCTTCGTAATTGTTCGGGGTAGAGATTGTGGATGCTTGTCATGCACAATTTTAGACGTCGAAATTAGTTGAAGGAAAAAGTATGAGGTTAATGCCCAAATCCTATGATTAATACTGGAGAATTCTATGATTGATTCACATTGCCATCTCGACTGCATTGATGTTTCTCATCGGGAGGGCGGGCTTGAGTCGGTTTTAGATAACGCCAAGGCGCATGGTGTAGATCGAATGCTATGCATCTCAATAACACTTGGTAATGATGCACCGCGTCAGATTGCAGCGAATCATGCTCAAGTTTGGGCTAGTGTTGGAATTCATCCTTGCCATGCCCATGAAGAGCCGAACGTTAGTGTTGATCTGTTGAAAGCATTGTGTTCTTCGCCAAAAGTTATAGCGATTGGGGAAACCGGTCTTGACGGCTTTCACGACCCAGTCACGGACATACAAAGGCAAAGCTTTAAAACTCACTTATTGGCAGCTAAAGATTTAGGGCTGCCGGTCGTGGTGCATACCAGAGATGCGAAAGAGGAGACTATTGCTCTTATTAAAGCACATGGCTGCTTAAGTTCTGCAGGTGTTTTGCATTGCTTTACTGAGTCTTGGGAGATGGCTAAACAGGCATTGGATCTTGGCTATTATATTTCCATGTCCGGTATCGCTAGTTTTCCGAAAGCCACCAGCGTGCATGAGGTATGTCGAAAAATTCCATCAAACCGGCTATTAATTGAAACGGATGCACCTTGGCTTGCTCCTGTACCGCAGCGCGGTCGATCTAATGAGCCGGCATACGTTAGCTATGTTGCTGATGCGGTTGCTAAATTGCGGAACGAGCCGGTGGAGATTATTGCAGAACAGACTACTGAAAACTTTTATCGTTTGTTCAAGTCGGCAAGCTGAGTATTTGATGTTAATTTTTTGGTACGTGAGTTTGGCTTTTTTTGGCGCAGATTATTTGATTCGGCTAATCAAGCCTAACCTGATCGCCAAGCATAAGGGATCCAGATTGGGCGACCTTTAAGAATACTCCGCAAGCACCGGTTAGGAGTTCTGAGTTCAAACGTTTGAGTAAACCAGTATCTCGCTGTCCATGCCAGTCACACTCGATAGCTTTACACCGTTCGATGGGTTCGATTACCTCAAACTTTACGTTACCAATTAATAACGAGCGTCCAATCCAGCGTGTTTCTGCAAACGCTTCAAGCCCGGATATAATCAGATTTCCTCGATACCTACTGGGGTGAAATACGGTATTGGTCACTTTTGCGATGGCATTGACTGTTTCTAGATTTATTAACGAAACATAGGGTTCTCGTTGGTCGGTAAACCCTGTTTTAAGCCTAACGAGCTTGAATGATGGTAAATTGGGAGCCAGAGTTGAAATCCAGTTACAAAGATCGGAATTTTTCGAAAGCGGTCGTGAAACCTGAAGGACCCCGTTCTGATGCTTAAACCGAATCGATCCAATCTTCCATTGAACTAAGATTTGAGAGATAAGATCGGTTTCGGTTGATTGCCAAAAGTGCTTTTTTGGGCGCCAGTTGCTTGGGTCTGGAGGAATACGGTTTCGATACTCCAATGCAAATTCGCGGTCACCCGGTAATGCACTATTAGTGAAGAAGTCTGATTTTCTGAGAATTTCACCAGCAAATCCTTTGATGGGATAGCAAATTATGTGAGCTACTTCCATTACGATTAATCCGCCGCATGTTCGCAGAGTTCAATTAGTACGCCTTCCGTATCCTTAGGATGTACGAAGGCCACACGAGTGCCATGAGCCCCAGGAACTGGGTATTCATTGATTAAGGTAAATCCTGAATTTTTTAGACGCGCAAGTTCGATTTCAATATCGGTAACAGTAATTGCTAATTGTTGTAGCCCACCTTTGCCTGCATTTTTTTGGATGAACTTTGCAATTGGCGAATTTTGGTCGGTTGCAGCGATCAGTTCAATACAAGATTCGCCGATCTGGAAGAATGCAGTTTCTACTTTTTGTGAGTCAACTCGTTCGCGACCAGTTAAAATAAATCCAAGTTTTTCATAGCTCTGAATTGCCTTATCAAGGTCCTTCACAGCAATGCCCACATGATCGATTTTGTGCAACATACCTTTTATTCTCCTTGCGTGTGAGCGTATTCTCTGGACAAGAGTATAAGAATAATAAGAAAAAAGAGGTGAATATGTTCCGTTCGATCGTAATCGACGATTTTATGACCACCAATCTTACAATAGCAACGCCTGATATGGATCTATTGGCGCTAGTCGACTTATTGCTTTTACAGGGGATCTCCGGCGCTCCTGTGACTGATTCGGATGGATATCTTGTGGGCATGATTTCCGAACATGACTGCCTCAAGGCAATTTTAGTCGGGACCTATCAAGGTGATGTTGGTGGGCGTGTTGGGGATGTAATGTCACTTCAGACTGAAACTATTCGGATTGGCACTAGTATCGTGGAAGCGGCATCGCAAATGGTGCAGTCAGGACGGAAACGATTGCCGGTCGTTGATGCGGAGTCTCATGTGATCGGACAGATTTCGAGAAGAGATCTGCTTCGGGCTGTCCGTGCGTTTGAGATACCAAACTAAATCTTGTGTATCTAGTTGTTCATTGCATCTTTTAGGGGCTTTATACAATCCGAGGCAGCTTGCGGAGCCGCTATACTGCCCTCGCTGACTGCTTTTTTCACGGATTCATAGTTGCGTAGCCAATTTGAGTCTGTCCTCAATAAATCGGTTACTCCTTCACTTAGAAGTCGCTCAAACCACATGCTGGCCTGGTGTGTTCGGCGGGCTGGAATAGCCTCAAGGCCTGAATCACAGTACGCCTGAATACGCGCCCATAAATTCTCTATTCTCTTGGATTCAAGTGAGCTGATTGAGAGAACTTCTGGTTTCCAAAATCCTTGGTGATTGAGAAAGTTGATAGCATTTTTATAGTGTATTTCGGATTGTTTCGCCAGCCGTGCGGCTTCTCCATCAGCCTTATTAACTACGATGAAATCAGCTAACTCAAGAATTCCTTTTTTTATTCCTTGAAGCTCGTCTCCCGCGCCGGGTTGCATTAAGACTAAAAATAGATCGGTCATTGACTGGACTTCATATTCTGACTGACCAACGCCCACGGTTTCAACTAAAATGATATCGAAACCGGCTGATTCTGCGACTAAGATCGTTTCGCGTGTCCGGTTTGCAACTCCACCCAGTGATCGGCCAGCTGGGGATGGACGGATAAAAGCACGTTCCTCCCGTGACAAGCGCTCCATTCGAGTTTTGTCTCCAAGAATTGATCCTCCATGCAAAGGTGATGATGGGTCTACTGCTAAGACTCCCACCTTTTTACCTAAGCCGATCAAAAAAAGACCAAAAGTTTCTATAAATGTCGATTTCCCGACCCCGGGCACGCCGGATATGCCGATTCGAAGACTGTGCCCGCTGTGGGGCAAACATTGGTTAAGTAATTGAGTCGCGAGGACTCTGTGTTCAGCTTTCGTAGATTCAACCATCGTGATTGCTTTGGCTAGGGCCCTTCGCTCGCCTTTGAAGAGTGCCGCGGTATTAATTTTTTGCACAGGCTTTCTCAATCGAATCAAGCACGGTTTTTGCGCAGGATGGAATTTGGGTGCCTGGACCAAAAATTGCTGCAACCCCTGCTTGATAAAGTGCTTCATAATCTTTTCGAGGGATTACTCCACCTGCGAATACAATAATTTCCTTGGCACCCTCGGCTATTAGCGCTGCCTGTAATTCCGGGATTAACGTCAGATGACCAGCGGCCAGGGAGCTGATTCCTACGGCATGAACGTCATTTTCTATTGCCTGGCAAGCGACCTCAGATGGAGTCGAAAACATAGGTGATAAGTCCACGTCGAATCCCAAATCAGCAAAGGCAGTCGCTATAATCTTAGCGCCGCGGTCATGCCCATCTTGGCCCATTTTAGCAATTAAGATGCGTGGTCGACGTCCAGCCGTTTGCGCGAAGGCTTCGACTTGTTTGATCAATGATTGCCAATTACCATCATCTCTAAAATGATTACCATATATGCCGGACACGCTCCGATGCGTTGATTGGTAGCGTTTAAAGATGGATTCCATCGCGTCTGAGATTTCTCCTACTGTACAACGGGAGCGCGCAGCTTCAATTGCGAGTAAGAGTAAATTGCCTTCCCCTGTTTCTGCGCACACTTTAATTGCTTCTAGGCACTTTGTTACAGAGGTTTTATTTCGAGATTTCTTGACACTATTTAACCGCCTAATTTGCGTTTGCCGGACCTTGATATTATCGATTGAAAGAGTTTCGATTTCTTCATCAGGGGTAGCGGTCATGGTGTATTTATTTACTCCGATAATCACATCCTCGCCACGATCAATTCGAGCCTGTTTATTTGTGGCTGATTCTTCGATTCGAAGCTTTGGTAGTCCTGTTTCTATGGCCTTTGCCATACCACCTTCTGCTTCGACTTCGGCGATCAATTCGCGTGCACGATTTGCCAGTTTGTGGGTCAAAGTTTCCATCATGAATGAACCGCCCCAAGGGTCTACAACTTGGCGAATGCTGGTCTCCTCTTGAAGAATTAATTGAGTGTTTCTAGCTATTCGCGCGCTGAATTCAGTAGGAAGGGCAAGAGCTTCATCAAAAGAGTTAGTGTGAAGGGACTGGGTGCCGCCAAAGACAGCGGCCATAGCCTCGATCGTGGTCCTTACAATATTATTGTAAGGATCTTGCTCGGTGAGTGACCAACCGGAAGTCTGACAGTGCATTCTTAATATGGTGGAGCGCTCTGATTTTGGTTTGAATTCATTAACGATCTCATGCCATATCAATCGTGCCGCTCGTAGTTTTGCGATCTCCATGTAAAAGTTCATGCTGACGCCAAAGAAAAACGACAATCGGGGTGCGAATTCATCAATATCGAGGCCTGCATCAAGAGCTGTCCGTATATATTCTTTCCCATCAGCCAAGGTATAAGCGAGTTCTAGAGCTGCATCAGCACCAGCTTCTTGAATGTGGTAGCCGGAAATCGAAATAGTATTAAATTTTGGCATGTGTTCGCTACAATATTTGATGACATCCCCAATAATTCGCATTGAGGGGGCTGGCGGGTAGATGTATGTATTGCGAACCATAAATTCTTTAAGAATATCGTTCTGAATTGTTCCTGAAAGCTGGTTTTTTGATACCCCTTGTTCCTCGGCTGCGACGATGTAGTTAGCAAGGACTGGCAACACAGCACCATTCATTGTCATAGAAACAGAAATTTGATCTAGTGGAATTGAATCAAACAAGATTTTCATATCTTCCACTGTATCGATGGCTACGCCAGCATTACCAACGTCCCCGGAAACACGAGGATGGTCTGAGTCGTAACCACGGTGTGTAGCCAGGTCAAAGGCTACTGATATACCCTGTCCGCCTGCAGCGAGTGCTTTTTTGTAAAAAGCATTTGATTCTTCTGCAGTGGAAAAGCCAGCATACTGGCGTATTGTCCAGGGGCGTCCTGCATACATAGAGGCTTTCGGGCCACGTAGAAAAGGAGCTATCCCAGGCAGCGAATGCATGGATTTTAGGGATTTTACATCCTCAGCGGTGTACAATATTTTTAAGTCAATGTTTTCAGGCGTGTACCACGTCATTTCGTCGGGCGTTAGGCCCTTAGTTTCTTTGTAGACTAACTCGTCCCACTTATTTAAGTCTGTCATGAATGCCTCAGAGCGCTTTTAATTGCGTAATGGTATGTTTTTTATGAGAATCAGCGATTTCCTGTTGGTCTTTTTTCTCTGGAATTTCATCGGGTTCAATTCGATATAGTGGTTGTCCTTTCTTCACAATCACACCATCTTCTTCGTTGATCAATACTTCAGTCACTGTGCCTGAGAATTCTGCATGGACTTTGTTGAACATTTTCATGACTTCAATGAGGTATAGCGGGTCTCCTACTTGAAAGTGTGTTCCCACCTTTATGAAAGTTGGTGAATGTGGCGTCTCCTGTGCGTAAAACATTCCACCAGAAATTGCCACGATTTCATTGGTAGAGGTGAGAGGCGGGGGGGTAAGAATTTTTTTTGCCTTCTCAACTAGTTCTGTTGTTTCCAAGCGATTTGGAATCGAAATCGTTAAATCGGCATTGGTCGTTAACTCATCGAAGCCTGTTCGTATTGCCGCACTCGCTACAAGACCTAATAATTCAAGCCCTAACTGAAACCCGATATGTGCTGCCTGAATTTCAGCCCAGACGGGTTCCTGAATCTCGTTTGGGGGCTTATTTTGTGAAAGTAATGTAACCCATTCTAACCAGGGCCTCGAACCTAGCAGGCTTTCCAAATGCTTATAAAATTGAATTCCTTGTTCCAGAATCGATTGGTCATGATTCCAGATTGTCTCTAAGGCGGCTGACCCTGCCGTAGCATCCATATTAAGAAAGTGATAGAGCTCGTTGAGAACTTCCAAGGGATTTTTGGTCCATAAAAAATGACTTTGCCCCACTCGCCACTGCCCTTTGACTTTTGAAATCCAACCCATTAACAGATGGGGATTAGAGGTCAAGACCTTTAAAGGTCTTGTAATTAAGATCCTTTTTCGCGCAAATAGTTCATCTGATTCAGAATCGGCTGCTAAATATTGTATGGCTAGATCAAAGTCCAATTTGCTTACCTCAGCAAATAGAGTGCCCGCAAGTGTCAGGTAAGCCTGAATAAACGCAGTACTGTATTTCGAGTAGGGATCTTGAGCCAGAAGCCAATGCGCCAGACCATAAAGGAATGGGAGATTGGTTTGTAAATCATGTCCGCTGATAGTCATTTTACGGAGGATTTCCACCATGGCCTCATAACTTTCTTTACGGTCGTTGCCCACTGTCAATAGCAATGCGATATTAGAGTCATAAGCGCCAGCGAGGGTATATGTCATGAATACGTTTGTGTCTGGATTTCGAACGCCGATGCCTTGATCGTCCCGGATCTCTGAGCTGATAGGAGAAGACCAATGCTCAATGATGCCCCCCGCATGGGGAGCCAAAGCCGAATTAGTAGCATTGAGCCTGGCTTCCACAGAAGCAGGTTCGCGAGGTATCCGAGTTGGCTTTGGTAGATTTTTTTTGTGGCACGCGATCAGAACCATCGCCTCAACCAGAGAGTTCACTATGAATGAATCTTCTGGGTTTTCTGGATTTTCAAACCGTAGCCCGTAACACAGTTCGCTAACCCGGTGTTCAACTTGAATTCGGGTATTCATTTCCATAAAAAAGCATTGGTCATTATCGACGATGCATTCAAAGGTGGAAACTGAATCCAGGCAAACGGCCTGACCAAAACGGGTTGCATCTGATTCCATCTGATCCAAAACGGCCAGCTCAGATTGTAAAGCCAGGACTCTAGGCGTTTTTTCACTGGTCCGACTTCTGATGATCTCTTTCTCAAGAGCTTCTTGCGTGAGGGAGACTTCCCATACTTTTTGTTCATGCATTTGCAAGGAGCAGTCACGAGCACCCAGGGTAACGCACCATTCTCCATTGCCGATCACTTGAATTTCGTGGTGGCGAATGGTTTCGATATTGCGCTCAATAAGTACGTTTTTATTGTCACCACATCCCACAGCTTTTACTTCGTTGAGAACTTCTTTTAACGACTCGGCTACTTTGCTAATAGCCTTCTTTAACTGATCTTTAGATGATCCATCGAAATCTTTAGGTGCTTTAAGTATTCGTTGACCTTTTCCGCCGCCGCCACTAATAGCTTTTAGACGGATGCGATTGTTGGGCTGTTCAGTGAATAATCGAGCCACCTCATGCTCTGCTTGAGTGACGATTTCATCGATTGTGATCACATCTATCAAAGCTGAGTAGCTTGCCGCTAACAAGGCTTCTGCTTGAGCGGCTTGAGTTTGACCGGGCGGACTTTGTAATCCGTATTGAGAGGCAATATGATCTAAGCCATCGTTGTCCATCGCCTTTGTTAAAAGTGTGCGGACAGTGAGGTCATTCACTCCGGGCACTGTGGATACCCCGATCGCCAATGCCATGCGCTTTGCCTCATCTTTCAGGCCTGCTTGATGAACCGTACTTGAACAGGGCCCAATAAAAAGAAGCCCAGCATTCTCAATCGCTCTGACAAGGCTTTCATCTTCGGCCATGAAGCCATATCCGGCAAATATTGCATTGTGCCCATTGCTTTTTGCGATCTGAATGATTTGTTTAATCCTTTGATCACGTTCTTCTACCGTTGCCCCGGTGTAATCTGGAACACGATGGATTCGAGTTGGTTCTGCAATCAGGCGAATTTCGGGTGAGAGAGCATGTTGGTAAGTAACGGAGTCCTTTTCTGATAATAAAATTCCAAAGTTTGCCCCCATTTCGGTCAATACATCCATCACTTCTTTGCGAATCGGTCCGCGGCATATGATTAAGCAGTCGATATTTTTGCAATCAAACTGACGTACCCATTGAGAATCTGATTGCAGGAGCTGTCTATTTTGATGAATTAGATCATGAGTCATTAATGGAATTCCCGTTGGATCGCAGTCATGGGCGTGGGCTCATACGCATTTATGTAGCGAAAAAAATTTTCACCAAGTATTTGCCTCAAGTCCTGTGGCATGACGATTTGGCCGATCGAGCCAAGCGATAAGGCTTCTCGAGGATTCATTAATTCGGTTTCGTAGCGTAGTGAAAGCTCTTTTTCTTGATTTTTTAACCAGTCATTGGCTGCTGTATTGTCAGACACTGCAAGCTTTTCAGCCTCCGCACGGAGGGCTTTGAGCTCATCTTTGTAAACAAATTCCTTTCCGGCTGGCCCCATAACTGCCAACCGAGTAGTTGGTAGAGCGAAAACGATATCGGCACCAAGCTTATAGTTATTGAATGCCGCATAGGCACCACCAAAAGCATTGCGAATGATTAGCAAGAATCGTGGGACCCTGAGATCGATAATGGCATCAAGCATAGCTCTGCCAGCGTGAACAATCCCCTGATTCTCTTGTTCGCGTCCAGGCAGAAAGCCGGTTGTATCCTCGATGAATAACATCGGGATGTTGTAGAGATTGCAAAACCGGATGAAACGAGCATTTTTCATGGCTGCTTGAATATCAATTTGGCCTGAAGCTACTGCGGAGTTGTTTGCACAAAATGCTATAACATTCCCACCAATCCGACCAAAAGCACAGATTGTATTACGAGCTCTGTTAGGCTGAAATTCATAGAAATCACCATGGTCACAGACCTGTTGAATGATGATCGTAATATCTACTGGAGTATTGAATCCACTTGGGCTATTTAACGCATGCTTCAATAGAATATCGACATCCCAGGTTTTTCTATGAATAGGGTCTGAGGTTGACTGAAAGGGAGCCAACGTTGAATTATTTGATGGTAGAAAACGTAATAAGCGTTGAACTTTACGGATGGCTTGTACTTCATCTTCAACCACAAAGTCGGTGACACCCGTTTGGCTATGGACGCTTGGACCTCCAAGTTCTTCTGGTGTGACGTCTTCGCCCAATACACTTTTAATGACTGACGGACCTGTTAATCCAAAAAAAGTGTCATTGGGTTGGATCACGAAAGAGCCTTGCCTTGGTAAATATGAGCCACCGCCGGCATTGAATCCGAACATGCACATGACAGAGGGAACTCGACCTGATATTTCTCTTAAGGCACAAAAAGCCTCCGCATAGCCGTCTAATCCGCCGACTCCTGCCGGAACATAGGCACCAGCAGAATCGTTAAATCCGATAACGGGGATCCCTAGTTTTCCAGCGGTTCTGAAAAGTTGTGCGAGTTTGGACCCGTTCGTTGCATCCATTGATCCGGCGCGGACTGTAAAATCGTGACCGTAAATAGCAACTTCTCGCCCTCCGACGGTCGCGAGTCCGGTTACTAGGCTAGCGCCATCGAGATTTGGCCCCCAATTTTGAAACAAGATTGTCGGTTCTTTGTCGACTAAAAATTCAATTCGCTCCCAAACAGTCATGCGGTTTTTTTGGTGCTGGCGTTCGATAGCTGCTAGGGGCGCTCCTTTTGGTTTTTGTTGTAATTCCCAGCCGGCCCTCAATGTATCTTCGTAAGGACCTTGTGTTCGAGGGATTTCCCCTGGAATTTCGAACCGCTTTTCTTCGAGTTCTTGAAACGGATTGGTCAGGCGAGCCTTTCTTTCTTTTGAGGGCATGTGAAACTCATCCTTTTTTCTTCGTTTAGAGCTCATTAAATAATCAGTCGTCATGGTGTGACGCATATATTGTGTGCAAAGTGACTTTCGTACAACTCTTGAATAATATTGTATTTATGAAGTTTCGGATTGATTTGTGGCTCCGTCAGACTTCATGTCTTGGGCGCATTGTATTAGAAAATTGGTGCATTTTACGCCGATATAACTAGTCGAACACTTGCCCCGCACCCGTGGAGATTTATGCAACCCAAAAAACTTTGTAATCCGTAATCTAGGAGGTAAAGAAAGTTGATGCTTTTAAGTAACCTTGGATATCTCTTTTTATTCAAATGTGACCCATACCGGGCAGTGATCGGATGGTTTTTCCATGCTTCTAATTCGGTAGTCAATTCCTGTGTCTACAATCCTCTCAAATAAAGGTTGTGTGACTAGGATATGATCGATTCGCAGGCCACGTTTTGGATCATCTTCAAAGGCTCTAGAGCGATAATCGAACCAACTAAATTTATCTTTTACTTCGGGATAATTTGTTCGCCAACTATCGATTAACCCCCAATCTGTGAGCCGCTTAAACCAGTCTCGTTCTTCAGGAAGAAAGGAGGTTTTACCTGTTCGCAGCCAACGTTTTTTTGCATCCTCTGAGATTCCAATATCTGAGTCGACTGGCGCGACATTGAAATCACCCATCACAACAATTAGATCAGTCGGATGATACTCAGCTTCGAGAGTTATCAGGAGGTTGCGATAGAAGTCCTCTTTAGCTGGAAATTTTACTGGATGGTCCCGGCTCTCGCCTTGGGGGAAGTAGCCATTGAATACAGTCAGGATCTTCCCATCGGCCATTTGATAACGTCCACGAATCATGCGCCGCTGTGCATCTGGTGTATCTGACGGAAAGCCACGAATGATGTCGATAGGTTCTGGCTTTGATGCTAGCGCAACCCCGTAGTGCCCTTTTTGGCCATGAGTGTCAAATCGATAGTTGAGGAACTCAAGGTCATCATAAGGGAATTGTTCGTCAGCGACTTTTACTTCTTGCAGGCCGATTATATCAGGGTTCAGTTCTCGTTGGATGGCTTCTAGCTGATGAATTCTTGCTCTAATGCCGTTGATGTTAAAGGAGACGATTTTCATAGGTTCTTTTCTGTCTGTTTATAGACGCATACTATCAGAGTGAAGGAGAGGCTCAATGAACATTATTTTGATGCGTCATGGCGAAGCAATTCCATTTGCGGCCAGTGACTCAGAACGATCACTAACTTCCAACGGCATTGCAGAAGTAACGAAAACAAGCTCATTGCTGATGGAAGGTGGGTGGGTACCCAAAGCTGTTTTTTGTTCAACCCGACTGAGGGCTCAGCAAACAGCGTGCCGAGTAATTGAATCCATGAGTTTGAGTAGTACTCCCGAAATAATTAATGGGATTACCCCAGAAGAAGAGTGGAGGTCAGCGCTAAAGATAATTGCTGCTAATGCATCTGATGGTTCGCTTTTTGTTTTTCATCAACCAATACTGACCGAAATCGTTGGCTATTTAATTGAATCCAATCCACATGCGGATATCCATCCCCGGGCAGTAGTTGCGGTTGCGTATGTCTTGTCGGTCTGCGATTTCTTGCCCGGAAAAGCGACGATTTTATCGTCTTACACGCCATGAACATTGATGTGTTAACTTTTGACGTCCAGGGAACTCAGTTTGCAGGCGTGGGGTATGGACCGTGCAATGGCACACCCGTCTTAGCATTACACGGTTGGCTTGATAACGCAGCGTCCTTTTGTCGGCTGGCTCCTTTGTTATCTGGATGCCGAGTAGTCGCCATAGATCAACGTGGTCATGGCATGTCTAATCATGCCGGGCGTCCATATTACATATGGGACAGCGTGCCAGATATGATTTGCGTACTAGATGCTTTGGGTTGGGAAAAAGCAATAATACTTGGGCATTCTATGGGCGCCGCGGTTGCGACATTGTTTGCTGGCACTTTTTCTGAGCGAGTCATTGCGCTTTGGCTGCTTGAGGGTTTAGGTCCTTGGATTTATCCTAATGGAACTGGACCTGATTTGTTGCGAGAATCTATCCGTAAGCAGAGATCGATTGGAAAGAAGAAAAAGCCATGGTACCCAACAGTAGAAGATGCGGTCCGAGCGAGGGTTAAGGGTGGAGTCGTAACCCTAACAGAGTCAGCTGCAGATCCTATTGTTCGCCGAGGCTTGATACATATAAATGATGGTTACACCTGGGCATCTGACCAGTATTTGACTTTGCCGCCGATGTTTAGGCTAAGTGAGAGCCAAATTCGAGTGTTCATTGAGCACGTGAGTGCCCCCATTTCTTTAGTGCTCGGAAGTCGAGGCTTTTTTCAAGACCCCCAGTTTTTGTCAGAACGAATTGAGATTTGTGCAGATGTAAGGGTGGAAATCTTCGACGGAGGACACCATCTTCATCTAGAGGGTGCGGAGTGTGTGATTGCACGTTGGTTATTAGAAGGGTTGGAGCAGTAATGAAATTTGGTTGGTTTTTCGTGTGTTGTTTTGCGGCACTAAACGCGCACGCAACTGATATCCAAGGGTCGAAAGATTTGCCGGAAATAAACCGGCCATTGGGTTCGAGCATTGTTCGGTACTCAGAGGTTGACCGTTCAGCCATTCGGCTTCCGCTGGAACGCGTTGAGCGGGTCAATAATCGGTTGGAGATTGATCGCGAACTCTATATTGACGGTCAACTAATTGATATTACCTATCAATTAGGGCCTCGCTACGATTACTCTGATTATGTGGATGAGCTGAGAGAACTGCTTGTTGTGAATGGTGCAGAATTATTATTTTCGTGCAAAAGTAGAGGCTGTGGATCCAGTGGTTTGTGGGCTAATACGCTATTTAAAGTGCGTGAACTCTATGGCCCAAACGGTCGTCAAAAGTACTTTGCGGTCAAATTACCTGGAGCATTTGATCGATATCTGTCGGTATATGGCATCGAGCAGGGTAATCGCCGGCAATATGTTCAGGTGCGGATTATTCGGTCTGGAGTAGATGAGCGGGGCTTTCAGGGAGTTGATGCTTTAGTCTCCAGATCACGGGTTGTGTTGCCGATTCAGTTCGCGGAAGATCAGGTAAGCTCGGATAGTCGAGACTTAATTTCTGAGATCGCTAACAATCTCAAGCACTTGGATTCCGAGAATTTGGCTGTCGTCGCGTACAGTGCGGTGGCGCCTGGCGGGTTCCTTGATGATTCTATTCGACAATCAGCCGTGCGAGCAGAGCATGTTCGAAAGTTATTAGAAGAGGCTGGATTTTCACTTAAAGCAGCGCATGGTTTGGGTGCTTTGAGTCCTTCAGATGGACTTTCGCCCGAACGTGTTGAAATCATCCAGTTCCGGTGATTGCTGTATTTTTCTCTTCAAGTAAAAGGGCAAGAGGAAATCTATGCCAGTCGAAATTTTGTTTAATCAGACGATCTCGAATCAGGCCGCTCGACTGATTCTTGATTACTGGTTTTTTGAATATCCTACTAGCGATCTTGCGACTGAGCAGGATTTGCGATGGTTCAGCGGTGGATCGGTCGTGGATCAAGAAATTGGAAGGCGGTTTGGGTACAGCGTTGAATTAGCTTTGGCAGGCGGCTTTCGGGATTGGGAAAATGAGCCAGAGAGTGGCTTGGCGTTAATTATTTTGTTGGATCAATTTACCCGCAATATTTTTCGCGGTTCGCACCGTGCTTTTTCAGGTGATGGGAGAGCTTTGAAGTTAGCCCGTCGAGGTCAGAGTCAGGGGTTATTTGAATCTCTGCCGTTGATGTTGCAGGTTTTTGCTTTAATGCCACTCGAGCATAGTGAGCTACTTTCAGATCAAACAAACTGTGTCCAGGGTATGCAGGTACTAAGAGATAAAGCGTCAGAGGAAGAGAATCCCCGTTTTGAATCATTTTTGACCTATGCCCTAGAGCATAAAACGATTATTGAACGCTTCGGCCGATTTCCGCACCGCAATGTGCTTTTGGGGAGAAACTCTAGCGATGATGAACAATGTTATCTCTTAACAGGCAAAGATTTTGGGCAGGCGTCCACGATGTAAGAATCTGTTTGATAACGAGTTCTTTTTTATTGATTGATTGCGTGAAGGTATCGTTAGTAAATATTATTTATTGAAAAAAATTTGATTGCAGATAATTTAAAATGGCGCTGCTATCAGAAATGAGCTGGTGGATTGATGGGAAAGCTGACCTCACCTTCTGGGACTCGCAGAGTAAGATCACTCATTCCATGGGTTGAAGCATAACAACATAGCCTAGGTGTCAACCACGCGGCATCGTCCTCTGACAAGCGCGGCAACTGAATGTGCATTTTTGTTTCTTTGATTTTCGGTTCTATGCTTATCGCCCGAGTTTGTGCGGTGAATTCGAGTGAGACTGCATTCAACGGATTCAGGGATTTTTCAGTATCACCAATCAGGGTCATGGTTCGATGAGGAATGCGAGCATCATCGAAAACGTTGCCTGTTGGGAGAAATCCGTGATTAGCATAAAAGCTCATCGCGTCAATCTGTGCTCCAAGCGTTGGTGTATTGCCGGCAGCACGAATATATGAAACAGCTTTCTTTAATAAACTGCTACCGATATTTTTTCGTCTCATGTTACTTAATACTGCCATGCGCCCGATTTTTCGGAGGCCCATAATTCGAGCGCAGCCAACTGGGTATTCTTCGTGTATAGCTAAGAGATGAATGGCTTCGGTGTCAAGTGGGTCCCATTCATCTTTAGGGTCGATGCCTTGTTCGTCAATGAATACTGCTGTTCGAATAGTTTGTAACGCAGTTTGATGTGTTTGCCAGGAAACTTTAATGATCTGCATGTTCGACCGGAGTAAGTAATTCTGTTCGGATGAGCTCACGGAGCCAGTTTTGCCAAAAGCTATCGAGCGTAGCGAATAGTTTGGTTTCGATGCGTCGCAAGTTCACAAAACAAATCATCTCGGGAGGCGTGAGATCATGTACCCGTTCTCCGTTGCAGTAGAGAATTTTTTCAAAATAAGCTACTCGGCAGCTAGGATCGAGCTCCCATTCTTTGACTGTTTTAATTAACAGCTCGACTGTGTCGTCGGATAATGGATCTTCAAATTTTAAATCAAGATAGGGTGAAGTTACTCGGCTCCCGAGTATGTCGCTTAGAAATTGATTATCAGCGATCATTTCCAAAATAGCCTCACGGACATGACTGAGATCTTCGAGCTCGATTTTTGCTGTTTGATTCCTTGGTTTTAGGCCTCGGTCATTATAGCGGATCATGTCTCCTTCAGTAGCGGAGAGTTCCAAGGCGGATTCAAGCAGTTCTGTGACATTGGGCGCTCTAAAGCCAATCGACAGCGTCATACAATCGCTATCAATGGCAACTCCGTGATGAATGATATGGGGTGGTAAGTACAATACATCGCCCGGTTCAGCTATGAATGTTGCGACTGGGGTATCGGGCGAGACTAAAGCTAGCTCTTGCCCAGAAAGCATCTGGGTGGCTGTTGTTGCCTGGGGTCCAACCTCCCAATGTCTGTGTCCGTTCAGTTGAATCAGAAATACACTAAAATGATCAAAGTGGCGGCCCACGCTGCCACCCTTTGAAGCCCAAGATAGCATGCAGTCTTCAAATCGCCAGTTGGGTATCCAATTCAATTGCTGTCTGAGTAAATCATATTCGGGGAACAATTGCTCAATTGCGTGAATGAGAACACTCCATGGACCTTTAGGCATTCGAAACTGTTTAAAGGGCCCATGTTTTAGAGTGAATCTTGAGCCTTCCATGCCAGTGATCAAACGGCTTGGTAAATCGGTTTCAGTCAGAATTGAAATTAATGTCTCAGTATCAGGGCATAAGGATCCAGCATCGACGGACTTTTCAAGAAATACTGGTGTTCTCTGCCAATACGGTGCAAGTTTTTGCGAGTCACTAAGGTCAATCCGAAGTAACCTATCGATGATCATATATTTCGCGCCTGAATCTCGGCGGAGCCCAGATAACTTAATGGTGTCAATTCTAAAAGCGCTTCTTTTGCCTCCTGTGGGATATCCAATTTTGAAACGAATTCACGGAGTGATTCCTCATCAATTGGTTTTCCACGGGTCAGTTCTTTCAATTGTTCGTAAGGCTTTTCGATACCATAACGACGCATTACTGTTTGAACAGGTTCAGCAAGAACCTCCCAGCGATTTGCTAAGTCTTCAGTGATTTTTGCGAGGTTGATCTCAAGCTTTGACAGTCCTTTTAGGGTTGCTTCATAGGCTATAAGCGAATGGGCTGCGCCAACCCCTACATTTCTTAATACGGTGGAATCAGTGAGATCACGCTGCCATCTAGAGATGGGCAATTTACCGGCTAGATGCTCGCAAATCGCATTAGCAATGCCTAGATTGCCCTCAGAGTTTTCGAAGTCAATTGGGTTAACCTTGTGTGGCATAGTAGATGAACCTACTTCGCCAGGAACTGTCCGCTGCTTGAAATAATCCAACGAAATGTAGCTCCAGAGGTCACGATCTAAATCAAGCAAAATAGTATTAAATCGTTTTAAAGCATCGAAGTATTCTGCAATGCAGTCATGGGGTTCTATCTGTGTAGTTAGCGGATTAAACGTAAGACCGAGATTGCTAATTACGTTTTCTGCATGATCAGCCCAGTCAATTTCTGGATACGCAGAAAAGTGCGCATTATAATTCCCGACAGCTCCGTTCAATTTCCCGAGGAGCAAAACAGCATGAAATTGATCGAATTGACGTTCTAGTCTTGCTACGAAATTGGCAAACTCTTTACCCACCGTTGTCGGTGAAGCACTTTGTCCGTGTGTGCGAGACAGCATTGGAGATCCTGCCCAATTATGCGCCATGTCACGTAACGTATCGATGATCCTGGTCATTGCTGGTTCGAGTGCTAATTCACGCATTCTGGAAAGGATTAAGCTGTATGACAGGTTGTTGATGTCCTCACTCGTGCATGCAAAATGCACGAATTCGGCAATCGACGCTAGTTCAGGGCTCGCTTCAAACTTCTCTTTGATGAAATACTCGATTGCTTTGACATCATGATTCGTGGTCCGTTCGATAATTTTGATATTTTCTCCATCCGCTTCTGAGAATTCTTGAAGGATGGCATCAATATTGGCTATGGCTTGTTCCGACAGCGGTGCCACCTCATCAATTTGGGGGTGAGCCGCAAGCGATTTAATCCAGGCGAGCTCAACTTCGAGTCGCGTCCGCATTAGTCCAAATTCACTGGCAATGGGTCTAAGTACATCCACTTTTGACGCATAGCGTCCGTCAATTGGAGATAGTGCTGTTAAGCTTGAGAGTGTCATATTTTTACCTACAAACCGAGTGTGTCGAGTTCGTTGAAGATACGGCCTCTCTGAAATAGCAATGCTAGACGTCCGCCGCCTAGTTGCCGATAAAGCATCGCGGATCGAATCCCACTCAACAAAAGCGTCCGTATTTTAGCAGGATTGTTCCCTTGTTGCAGATGCCTTCCATGGTTTCCGGTAACCATAATGCGAAATTTTAGCGTGGAGATGGTCTCTTGATAAGCCGTATTGAGCGTTTCCATAACGGCTTCATGGGTAGGTCCAAGTGTTTCTGATTTTGTGATAGCGATCTCTAAAAATCCGCGCAAGACATTAATTATTGATGGATTTTTTGAGAGCTGGCGTTCAACTTGCATGAGGCTGATAAAATATCTGATTGTATCAGGATATTTCTTATTACCTCCTGGCCCAAGCATTTTGCGTAAAAGCTTACTACCGGGGTAAAGTTGCGCGGTGATTCCCCCGTAAACGTCTAGTGTACTTTCAGGCTCTAGAATTAGCGTGCTTTGAATTAAGAATTCAAGCTCGTCGTGGGGGATTAGGCCTGTATTTGCCAGTCGATCGACCTGATGAGCTGCCATCGCCAGTGCGCAGAGTGGATATAGTCGGTCCGGCTGACTCATTCAAAAGCTTCCTCTATAACGGCGCCGCCAAGGCATACTTCGCCATCATAAACGACGACAGATTGGCCTGGTGTGATGGCACGCTGGGGGTAGTCAAATAAAATACGTAAAAATGCTCCATCCATTTCGATCGAACAGGGGGCGTCGTTTGTACGGTATCTGACCTTAGCTGTGAGCCGATTAGGTAGTTCAGGAGGCCGCCCAATCCAATTAATTTGTCGGGCGCTCAGGCCTCGAGAAAACAGGCTCGGATGATTGGTTCCCTGAACAACAACAAGCTCATTTTTAGTTAGCCGTTTTTCGCATACAAACCACGGCTCGTCGGGATGATTTCGAAGACCTCCAATACCAAGACCTTGCCTTTGACCAAGGGTATAAAACATAAGGCCCTGGTGCTGTCCGATAATTTCTCCTGTGACGGTGATAATGCTTCCTAGTTTGGGGCTGACATAGGTTTTTAAAAAATCGGAAAAACGTCGCTCGCCGATAAAGCAAATCCCAGTTGAGTCTTTCTTCTTAGCAGTAATGAATCCTTGCGTCTCAGCTATTTTACGTACTTCAGGTTTTTTAAGATCTCCCACGGGAAAGAGGGTGGAGGTCACTTGCTCTGCGGTCAGCGCCCAAAGAAAATAGCTTTGATCTTTATTCCGATCTAAGCCGCGGCAGAGTGGATTTGGGCCATCAATCCGGCGAGCATAGTGCCCAGTAGCAATGAAATCAGCTCCTAATTCTTTGGCATAATCTAAAAAAGCTCGGAACTTAATTTCCCGATTACACAGAATATCTGGGTTTGGGGTGCGTCCTGCATTAACTTCTTCTAAAAAATTTGCGAACACTTCGTCCCAATACTCCGCGGCAAAATTCACGCGGTGCAGTGGAATATTTAATTTTTGAGCGACCTGCTCTGCATCCGCTAAATCAGATAATGCAGTACAGTATTCAGTGCCATCATCTTCGTCCCAGTTTTTCATAAACATGCCTTCTACGTGATAACCGGCTTGTTTTAAAAGGTGTGCGGTGACTGAAGAGTCAACGCCGCCGGACATGCCGACTATGACGTGGGTGTTGTTTTCTTGCATGACACGATTGTACCTGAGTTCCATCAATCACTCGATATTGTCCGGGAGCCAAATCTCCCAAGAGATATGAGCCGATGGCGGCGCGAATTAAACGCAGTGTCGGAAATCCTACGGCTGCTGTCATTCGCCTGACTTGTCGGTTGCGGCCTTCTTGTAGGCTTAATTCAATCCAACTCGTGGGTATGTGCTGGCGTACTCTTATTGGTGGATTTCTTGGTGCAATCGCTGGCGCATCAATTAATCGACACGACTTTGCTGCAGCAAAACCATCATTTAATAGAATGCCCTCATTTAGCTGATCGATTGCTTTGTAAGAGATCGTTCCTTCCACTTGAACCCAGTAAGTTTTTAGTTTGCCATGGCGGGGGTGTGCCAATTGATCTTGTAATTTTCCATCATCTGTAAAGATCAGTAAGCCTTCAGAATCCTTGTCGAGGCGTCCGGCAGGATAAATATCTTTAATTTCAATAAAGCTTCTAAGCGTATTACCGTCCCCCGAGAATTGACAAAGCACGCCGAACGGTTTGTGAAATAGCAATAGCATTCTGCTCTTCCTAAAGGCTTTGAAGGAGATGTCCAGATCATGTCTCTGAAGTGCTTGACTCTGCCATCGATAATTTTGCTAATATCAAAGATCAAAGATCAAAGGTAAAAAAGCTCGATGCCACAGATACTCCGATGAGCAGCCGGTCCCTTTTATTAATTTATAGGGGTTAATTTACCAAGAAATAGCCATCTTTGGACGGACTATTTCGAAATTTTTTGGCAGAGTCCTACCTGTTTAATCAATGATTTCGTTGAATGTTTCACTTGGACGCATTGCTCTGGTTACTTTTAGCGGGTCTGGATGGTAATAACCACCAATATCTACACGGAGACCCTGCGCCTTCTTAAACTCAGCTAAAATAATATTCTCATTGTTCGACAATTTTTTGGCAATTTCAGCGAAAAAAATCTTTAGATCGTCGTGATCATTTTGGGCAGCTAATGCTTCGGACCAATACAGGGCAAGATAAAAATGGCTTCCACGATTATCAATGTCACCCACAGAACGCCCTGGAGATTGATTATTGTCTAACAATTTCTCGGTGGCTAAATTCAAGCACCTTGCCAAGGTCGCGGCTCGTTTGTTTCCACTCGTGTCACTTAAATGCTCGAATGCTGCTGCTAATGCAGTAAATTCACCGAGAGAATCCCAGCGCAGATGACCCTGTTCAAGCAGCTGCTGCACATGTTTGGGTGCAGAGCCGCCGGCACCAGTTTCGAAGAGTCCTCCGCCATTCATTAGTGGCACAATGGATAACATTTTTGCGCTGGTGCCCAACTCTAAGATTGGAAACAAGTCGGTCAAATAATCTCTTAGAACGTTTCCTGTCACAGAAATCGTATCTTCTCCATTTTTAATTTTTTCGAGTGAAAAACGAGTTGCCTCAATCGGTGACATGATTCTTATATCGAGGCCGGAGGTTTTGTTCTGACCAAGATATTTTTCAACCTTCTTTATCATTTCTAGATCGTGGGCCCGATTTTTATCAAGCCAGAAAATAGCGACTGATCCAGTTGCTCTAGCACGGGAAACCCCTAAATTTATCCAGTTTTCGATAGGCCCGTCTTTCACTTGGCACATACGCCAAATATCGCCAACTTCAACGTCGTGCTGGTGCAGAACTTCTCCTGATTTACTGGTTACGAGAATAATTCCATTATTTGGAGCAATGAAAGTTTGTGGATGTGAACCATACTCTTCAGCTTTTTGCGCCATCAACCCGACGTTCGATACGCTGCCCATCGAAGTGGGATTAAATGCACCGTGCTTAATGCAAAACTTTATGGTTTCTTCATAGACTCCGGCATAACTGCTATCTGGAATAACGCATTTGATCTCTCGCTCTGAGCCATTAGGAGCCCACCCTTTGCCTCCATTCCGGATAATTGAGGGCATAGATGCATCAACAATGACATCGCTTGGAACATGTAGATTAGTGATGCCCTTATCGGAATTCACCATATATAGTGACGGTTGTGACTCTATGCAGGTCCGTAGATCAGATTCAATGCTCTGTTTTTCGTGGTCTGGTAATTCCGAAATTTTTGACAGTAAATCGCCCAATCCATTATTTGGATTTACACCAAGATTATTCAAGAGATTATGGTTTTTGTCGAAGACCTCCGAGAAAAAAACACTCACTGCGTGTCCGAATAAAACGGGATCCGAGACCTTCATCATGGTCGCTTTCAGGTGGAGGGAGAAGAGTATTCCTTTTTCTTTAGCATCTGTAATTTGGTCTCTGTAAAACGCTTGTAATGCCCTGACATTCATAAACGTAGCGTCAACAATTTCTCCGTCGATTAATGGCACCTGATCTTTCAAAATTGTTTCGGAGCCGTCTTTGCCGATAAATTTAATTTGAGCATTTCCTGCAAGATTGTTCGAAATTGTTACTGAAGTTTCATTGGAGCGAAAATCATCTCGAGTCATAGATGCTACGTGTGTTTTGGAGTCTCGGCTCCATTCACCCATGCGGTGCGGATTTTTTTTAGCGAAAGCTTTAACAGCGCTGGGTGCTCGTCGGTCGGAATTTCCCTCGCGTAATATCGGATTAACAGCACTACCTAATATTTTATTGTAAATTGCTTTCGTGCTTTCTTCAGTTTTGCTTTCTGGATTCTCGGGGAAGTTGGGTACTGCATAGCCTTGGGCTTGGAGCTCTTTAATGGCTGATTTGAGTTGCGGGATCGAAGCGCTGATGTTTGGCAATTTTATAATATTTGCCTTTTTATCATTAACTAATGCGCCGAGATCAGCTAAGTCATCTCGCTGTTTTTGTGCGGTCGTTAATTCATCGGGGAATTGCGCAAGAATTCGACCTGCAAGAGAAATGTCTCGAGTGCCAACGCTGATGCCCGCTTTTTCTGCATAAGCTCGAACAATTGGCAAGAAAGAGGCGCTTGCAAGTCGGGGTGCTTCATCAACAGTGGTAAAGATGATGTCAATTTGCGAGATAGCAGGAGTGTCGGGCATTTGTCTTGATTCCATAAAGATGGTGGTTAAAAAAACGGTCTAGCAAGCGTGAATTTAAGCCGCAATAGATTCAAATGCCAAGTCTTACGTACTTTTCGAAATTAGGTCGGACGGATGGGGCGCTAGGCCCAGTGCCGCCGTGCTTTTTTTTGTACTAATTATCAAAGCGAAATTGAGTAATGTGATCATTAGTTTCCGTTCGAATTCACAGAAGAAAATTTGTCTACTTTCATCTAATAATTATTGTCTCATAACCTGAGATTAAATCGCGACTTGAAGATCATAATTTGTCGTAAAAGTCTTGCTTTATCGTCTTCGATCTCCAGAATATTTTCTGATTGTTTTTAATTAAAGCTTCTGGCATAGCTGGTTTTGCCTGGTGTTCTTAATCTATATTAAACTTAATTTGAGGGCCCACGTCCCCACGTTTTTTCGCGAAGTTAAAGTCATAGGCCCATTCGCTGGCCCCTTCGGACCAGAGATGCTCTAGCCGGTCAATGGCATCAGACCAGGAGGGCCTTGGTTGTTCTGGTTTAATATCCCAGATGACTGTTGGCGCCTTTCCGGTATGCGAAAACCATCGATCGCGAGCCATCATGATGTTTTGATGGGGAAGGCAGAAAACAAATTGATAGAGTGAATCAATCGATTGCCATGAAGAGAGGTTGGCTATGAAGTTATGGCCAAGTCGTGCCGCTATCAAGGATTCATCCTCAGTATGCTGACGCCAAAGAAAACCGGCACTTTTTTCTGCGATTGAATTAATTTCCGGCATCAAACTGAAGAAAGATGTCATTTCAGAACTCTCTCTTGAAAATTTCGTCTGGACGATGTTTAGTTGACAGATCATTGAGGATATTACCTCGTTTGCATGATTCTTTGGAGAGAAAATTTCATCGATTTATCCTTTTACTCGTAGCCGTTCATCCCCATACACTAATTTAGTAACTAAGGATCTAAGCGTGGCATGAATGATAGAGATGGCCTAGATTCGGCCCCTGACGATGATTACGGTGTGGCGACAGCCAAGCCAAAACTAAAAAAACCGCCGATGTACAAAGTCATTATGCTGAATGATGACTTTACCCCGATGGAGTTCGTGATTCATGTATTGGTGTTATTTTTTAATATGAATCAAGAGCAGGCTACTCAAATTATGTCGATGGTGCACACTAAGGGCGCGGCTGTTTGTGGGGTCTATCCCAAAGATATGGCTGAAACGAAGGCGGACTATGTGATTGAGTACGCCAAAAAAAATCAACATCCGTTAATGTGCCAGGTGGAAGTGGCTGATGACTAAAATAGGAGATTTTGTATGTTGAGCCGTGATCTCGAAGTGACCTTGAATAGTGCTTTCAAGGCGGCAAGGGAGTCTCGTCATGAATACATGACAGTCGAGCATCTGTTGCTTGGATTGTTAGACAACGCGTCAGCTGTTCAGGTTTTGAATGCGTGTGGTGTTGATTTGCCAAAGTTGCGTTCAGAATTGGAAAAATTCGTCGGCCAAACCACGCCTGCGTTGCCTGAAGATTCGGAGCGAGACACCCAGCCAACGCTTGGCTTTCAGCGGGTCTTGCAGCGAGCTGTATTCCACGTGCAGTCGTCAGGAAAGCAGGATGTTACGGGAGCTAATGTATTAGTTGCGATTTTTTCTGAGCAAGAATCGCAGGCCGTATATCTTCTTAAGGATCAAGATATTGCGCGGATTGATGTTGTGAATTATATCAGTCATGGGATATCGACATCAGAAGAATCGGGGGGGCAGGCGGCCGAGTCCGATGGCGATACTACGACAGCTCAGGCGAACGGCAACCAAGAAAATCTATCGCATCTTGATGGTTATTGTACAAACTTGAATATCGAAGTTCGAAACGGACGAATTGATCCATTAATTGGTCGCGACGAGGAACTCTCCCGTGTAATCCAGACGTTATCTCGGCGTCGGAAGAACAACCCCTTGCTTGTTGGTGAGGCAGGTGTCGGTAAAACGGCCATTGCTGAGGGCCTTGCTTATCGGATTGAAGAGGGTCAGGTTCCTGATGTAATTGCAAACGCCGTGGTTTATTCGTTGGACTTGGGCTCGCTGTTGGCGGGTACTAAGTACCGAGGTGACTTTGAAAAGCGATTAAAAGGGTTGCTTGGTGAGCTTGAAAAAGAAGAGGGCGCCATTTTATTTATTGATGAAATTCATACAATTATTGGCGCAGGGGCCGCCTCTGGTGGCGTGATGGATGCCTCGAATCTTTTGAAGCCATTATTGTCTTCTGGGCGATTAAAATGTATCGGTTCTACGACATTCCAAGAATTTCGAGGCATTTTTGAAAAGGATCGGGCGCTAGCCCGCCGATTCCAAAAAGTTGATGTTCTTGAGCCTTCGATCGAGGATACGATTAAGATTCTTAATGGCTTGAAATCGCGTTTTGAGGAGCATCACGAACTTCGATATACGAAGGCTGCATTGACCACTGCTGTTGAATTGTCCGCCAAGTATATGGCAGATCGTTTTCTCCCAGACAAAGCGATTGATATCATCGATGAAGCGGGTGCGATGCAACGATTGATGCCCCCGTCTCGTCGTAAAAAGGTGATTGGCGTTTCGGAAGTTGAGGCGGTTGTTGCGAGTATTGCGCGCATTCCCCCAAAACAAATCTCGAAGTCGGATAACGAGGTATTAGAGAACTTGGAGCGAGATTTAAAGCTAACGGTTTTTGGGCAAGATGAAGCTATTGATCGAATGAGTTCTGCGATTAAATTGTCTAGGGCTGGTCTAAAACAGGAGGGCAAGCCGGTAGGTTGTTTCTTGTTCGCTGGGCCAACAGGTGTTGGCAAGACAGAAGTCAGCCGTCAATTATCGAGAACGCTCGGGATCGAACTTGTTCGCTTTGATATGTCCGAGTACATGGAGCGGCATACTGTTAGTAGACTGATTGGGGCGCCTCCGGGCTATGTTGGTTTTGATCAAGGTGGGCTATTGACCGAGGCCATTACCAAGAATCCGCACTGTGTGGTTTTGCTCGACGAAATCGAAAAAGCGCACCCCGACGTTTATAACCTCCTATTACAGGTAATGGATCACGGTACTTTGACAGACAATAATGGTCGTAAAGCAGATTTTCGCCATGTAGTCCTGATTATGACTACAAACGCAGGCGCAGAGTCGATGGCGAAGCGGTCAATCGGCTTTAATGAACAGGACTCATCCTCAGACGCGCTTGAAGTGGTCAAACGTCAGTTTACGCCTGAATTCAGAAATCGTTTGGATGCAATTGTGCAGTTTGGGGCGTTGACAGAGGTAGTGATTGAGCAGGTGGTTCATAAATTTATTGCTGAACTTCAAGCTCAGTTAGATGATCGCAAAGTGTCGATTGAAGTAGACGAAAAAGCGATGCAATGGTTGGCTAAAAGTGGCTATGATAAAACTATGGGCGCACGCCCTATGGCGCGCTTGATTCAAGATGCAATTAAACGTCCACTGGCTGATGCAATCCTCTTCGGCAAACTTGCCGGCGGCGGCAGCGTCTTGGTCTCGGTTGGAGACGATGGCGAACTCGCTTTTGAGATGTCTCCACGCAACGTTAAGTCAAAAGAGCCCGCTTAAGTCGAATCGCAAAAGCCTGGGATGCGTTCATTGCATCCCAGGGCAAAGAAGAAGCCGACGGGTGTTAGCGGGCCCGAAATGTGATTCGGCCTTTGCTAAGGTCGTACGGTGTCAGTTCCACCGTCACGCGGTCACCAGTGAGTATCCGGATATAGTGCTTTCGCATCTTTCCTGAAATGTGTGCAGTGACAACGTGTTTGTTATCAAGCTCCACTCGAAACATGGTATTCGGCAGCGTATCGATGATAGTGCCTTCCATTTCAATTGAATCTTCCTTCGCCATTGGGCTCCCTTCAAGATTTTTGGAAGGCGCGATTATGCCCGCTTAATCGGCGCGAATCCACTTACTGTTCTTAAGCATCTCAATTGGGCCGTATTCGGTTTTGTATGCCATCTTTTTTGAGTCCCGAATCCAGTAGCCAAGATAAAGATATGGCAGCTTAAGACTTTGAGTGACTTTAAGGAGCTGCAGCACCATTAATCGGCCTAGGCTTCTGGGATCAAACGTTGGGTCGGGATCAAAAAATGTATAAATTGCAGACAGGCCATTGTTTGGAATTTCGTCAAAATATGTGACCGCAATGAGCTGGTCTTCAATTTTAGCCTCGAGAAAAAAAGATTGCTTCTTGCTTACAGCAAGAAACGATTCGTACTGACTCGGTGATGGCGGGAACATATCGCCGTCGGGATGTCGACCCTCGATATATCGGCGGTATAACTCGTAGTGTGCATTATCAAGGACTGGGGTTCTCGCCGAAAATATTACGTCCTGATTTTTTTTTAGGGTACGAATCTGTCGTCTTTTAGGTTCGAATGTCTCAACTGGGACGCGTACGGAAATGCATGCCGAACAATTTTCGCAATGAGGCCGGTAAATGTAGCGACCAGATCGACGAAATCCTGATTCTGTTAGTTTTACGATCTGCTCATCTGATATGGCAGCATCTGGTTCAACAAAAATGGTTGTCGCTTCTTGTCCCTCCAGATAACTGCATGGGTGAGCCGTTGTGGCGTAAAAACGTAATGAATGTGGTTCACTCATGGCGCGAGATTCTGTAATCGATTAATAAATTCTTGGCGCGAAATCAGGCAGGCACCGAGTGATTCGAGATGGGTAGTTGGAACCTGGCAGTCGATGAGTTCGATGTTATGTCGATCAGGATCATTGCAAATTTCGGCTAAAGCCGCCTTGGAAGCATCTGCGCATAAAGAAACCATGGATTCTCCGAAGAGCATGCGTCCAATTTTCACGCCATAAAGTCCACCGACTAAAACATCGTTTTTATAAGTCTCGGCCGAGAAGCCAAATCCAGCGTGGTTTAGTTGATCATAAGCAGTTCTCATCGTAGGCGAAATCCAGGTGCCCTCACGATTTTCTCGAGTGCTTGAGCATAGGCTCATGATTTCCTTGAATGCAGTATTGAATCGAATCTCGAAGCCTTGTTTGCGGATCGATTGACGGAGACTTCGACGGGCCTTGAATTTTCTTGGTTCAAGCACTAGTCGAGGATTTGGGCTCCACCAAAGGATTGGTTCATTTTCTGAAAACCAAGGAAAAATTCCTTTTCGATAGGCGTTCAATAAACGTTCAACACTCAAATCACCACCAGCGCATAAAAGCCCATTGGGTTCTTTGAGTGCGTCTTCGACGTTTGGGAAGACGAGATTTTTTTCATGGATCCAGGGAATCAGTTGCTTTGCTCTGCTAAAAAGCGTTCCGCATCCAGTGCCGCCATACATCCAAAGCCTGCTGATGTGATGGCCTGGCGGTAAATATGGTCGGCCACATCACCGGCAGCAAATACCCCTGATATCGAGGCCTCGGTTGCAAAACCATCTAGTCCAGAACGAACAGTTAGATACCCACTCTTCATCTCGAGCTGCCCCTTGAATAGGTCTGTATTTGGTATGTGACCGATTGCGATGAATACGCCGTGCACATCAACATGCTGACTGGCCTTGGTTGTGGTTGATTTAAGTGTGAGACCAGTTACTCCTGCATCGTCACCAATTACTTCATCAAGCGTATGATTCCATAAGATCTGAACATTATCTTTCGCGAACAATCGATCTTGCAGGATTTTCTCTGCCTTTAAGCTGTCTCTTCGGTGGATTAAAATAACTTTTGACGCCAAATTAGATAAGTATAAAGCCTCTTCTACGGCCGTGTTTCCTCCGCCAACGACCGCAACTGAACGACCTCGGTAGAAAAAACCATCACATGTTGCGCAAGCAGAGACACCACGTCCCTTAAACGCTTCCTCGGACTTCAGGCCGAGATATTGTGCGCTAGCACCAGTCGCGATGATGAGTGCATCGCAGGTATAAGCTCCTTGATCTCCCATCAAATTGAAAGGGTGGTTCATTAGATTTGCTGAATGTATGTGGTCGTTGATTACGTGCGTATCGAACCGTTCGGCGTGAGCTTGCATATCCATCATTAGCTGGGGTCCTTGCATGTCTGCATTGCCACCTGGCCAATTTTCGACTTCTGTCGTCGTCGTCAATTGGCCGCCGACTTCGGTTCCGGTAATGACGACTGGTGAGAGACCGGCTCGAGCCGCATAAATAGCCGCCGTCCATCCGGCTGGGCCTGAACCTAAGATTATCAGTTGATGATGCACGATTGATGAGTCCTTCTCTGTTAAACTTCTGCTAAAAACTGATAGATTAAAGTCCATAGGTTCATCCTCCAAGGAGTCTGGTTGAACAAATCCACTTCACAACCATGGTATTACCGCTTAATGCGTGAAGTTGTCTGGCTTTGCGGGCTGGGATTATCTTTATTTATTTTTTTAGCGTTGCTCTCATTTGATGCGGCGGATCCCGGTTATTCATATCAGAAAACTGTTGAGTCAGTAAAAAATGTGATTGGACCCCGGGGCGCATTCTTCTCTGATCTCCTACTTTCGTGGTTTGGTTTCGTAGCATTTGGCATGGCATTGCTTCCATTGCAGGTCGCGCGTTGGCTTGCTCGTAATACGTTTGATGGCAAGGTTTGGATTGGTCGTTTGGTGGGTTTTTGTCTGCTCTTACCAGGTCTTTGTATTTTACTTGGGTTACATGTTCAAGGTGGGAGTGATTGGTTGCCGCTAGGGATGACTGGGGGCGGCATACTGGGTGGTGTGCTCGCGAATGGCTTGGTTGCAGATTTCGGTGTAACAGGGACTGCTCTGGTTGCTTTGGTTCTAGGCCTTACCGGGGTGACTGTGATTTTTCATCTTCATTGGTTAGACGTATTTGCCGCTATTGGTGCCATTGTTTCTCGGACTGTGAGTGGGCTGGTTCGGATTGGTGCTGGTCAAAGAGCGCCTGCGCAGTTAAATATAGAGACTCGCGGCTCTTGGCTCGCTCGCGGGCTAGCATCACTCAATCGCAGTAGGTTGCCTGTGAGTGTTTTGAAAACGTTGGCTCGAGTCGCCCCAAGGCCCCCTGAAGAAGATGTCGCGCAGATTGAGGCAGAGCTTTTAGGCCTTGAGAGGGGAAATCTGTCATCGAGTTCAGACCTAACGAAACAGGAATCAGAACAAATCCAGGATCGTGCATCGATTAATAGCAAGACGCCATCGCTCGACCTTAAAGCTCTCTCAAACGTAGCCGGCTCCCATCGTCGTGAACCATCCTGGGGCGCCGGGTCAGGGCAGTCTGTGAGTTCAGCGGAGAGGCGTGAGGTAACGATTGAGCCACTTTCTGAAGCTCAAACTTTATTGGACAGCAATTTACTTTCAGAATTGTCTTCGCCTAAAAAACAGCCCCGAGGTGAACATGCTGGAATGGCGTTGCCGTATCTTAATCTCTTGGACCCCGCTGACCGACTGTCTGACAAGGGTTTTTCGCGAGATGAGCTAACCCAAATGGGTGATCTATTGATTCGACGACTCCGCGAGTTCGGGGTTGAAGCGGGGATTGTCGCTATTAATCCTGGTCCTGTTGTGACTCGTTTTGAAATTGATCCAGCGCCGGGTGTGAAGGTGTCACGTATTACCAATCTTGCAAAGGATGTCGCGCGGAGTCTCGCGGTCATTAGTGTTCGTGTCGTGGAAGTGATTCCGGGCAAAAGTACCGTTGGAATTGAAATACCGAATCAGTATCGCGAGATGGTTCGATTGTCTCAAATACTTGGTAGTGAGTCCTATATTAAAGATCCGTCAATACTCTCCTTGGCACTTGGGCACGATATTTCAGGACAAGCGGTTTGCGCTAATTTGGCGAAAATGCCACACCTTTTGGTTGCTGGAACAACGGGGTCCGGGAAGTCAGTTGGAGTGAACGTGATGATCCTGTCGATGCTCTACAAAGCGCGACCAGAGGATCTTCGGTTAATTTTAGTGGATCCAAAAATGCTTGAACTATCGGTTTATGAGGGTATACCGCATTTATTGGCGCCAGTGGTGACGGATATGAAAGATGCTGCCAATGCGCTCCGTTGGTGTGTGGGTGAAATGGAGCGGCGTTACCGACTGATGGCTGAACTTGGGGTCAGAAATCTGGATGGTTTCAATACAAAGGTGCGTGAGAATCAAGTAGCAGGTACACCACTGACCGATCCGATGTTCAAGGTGGATGGCTTTGATTCGGGCCAGATGGCACCTGAATTAACGACTCTGCCTTTCATTGTTGTCGTGATTGATGAGTTTGCCGACATGATGATGATTGTTGGAAAAAAGGTCGATCAGTTAATAGCTCGCTTGGCACAGAAAGCTCGAGCTGCAGGTATACATCTTATTTTGGCGACTCAGAGGCCATCGGTCGATGTGATTACTGGCTTGATTAAAGCCAATGTGCCGAGCCGGATTAGTTTCCAGGTAAGTTCGAAAATCGATTCAAGAACTGTTCTGGACCAGGGTGGTGCAGAACAGCTTCTTGGTCATGGCGACATGCTCTATTTGCCAGCAGGCAAACCTATCCCGGTTAGAGTGCATGGTGCATTTGTAGATGACCATGAAGTCCATAAGGTGGTCAGTTTTTGGAAGTCGCAGGGCCAGCCTCAATACGAGGAGACCATTCTATCTGCGCAGATTTCTGGGGATGCTGGGGCTCAAGGGGCGTTTATTGATGATGAGGCTGATGCGTTGTACGACGAAGCAGTCGCATTTGTTACGGAGACTCGCCGTGCTTCGATTTCAGCAGTACAGAGACGGTTGAAGATTGGATACAACCGGGCGGCACGAATGATTGAAGCGATGGAGGCAGCAGGTGTGGTGAGTGAAATGGGTTCGAATGGCGGGCGTGAAGTAATCGCACCGGAGCCACGATGAAGCAACTTATTTTTGTTTTTTGTTTTTGGTGGACACAGGCTGCACTTGCTGATTCCTTTTCGGTGCTGGCCAATCTACTGAAGCCTTATCAAGTGTTTTCGGCAGAGTTTGAGCAAAGCTCATTGGATGCATCAGGATCCCCAGTGAGCCGGATGACGGGCCAATTGGCGATCGATGGCAAGACACGCTTTTTTTGGCAAACCAATCCTCCGTTTGCTCAAACTATTGTTGCGGATGGGGACGTACTTTGGATATTTGATGAAGACCTTTTGCAGGTACAGGTCCGGCCACTGAATGACGCCTTGTCTACTTCTCCATCTTCTATATTGGGTGGTTCCGCTGAAAACTTAGCGGAATCGTTTTCAGTAACTGAAGAACGCGGCGGAACGCGGCGTGAATTTTCTTTGATTCCTAAAGCCGAAGATGATGTCACTCGTGAGATTTTGCTTCGGTTTGATGGCAGTCGGCTGATGGAGCTGTTGGTGAGAGACGCATTAGGTAATCAGACCCGGATAAAATTGACGGCCATTAGTCGAGACCCCCCGAATAATCAGCGATTTGTGTTTGAACCACCCCCGGGTGTCGATGTGATTTATGGATTGGGACAAACTCAGTGATTTGTCTCTATTTGGCGATGGGTGGAGCGCTCCGCTCGGTCTCGCGTTATGGCATCACTTTGGGCGCCGCGCGTTGGAATCTTGCCGGATTTCCGTTTACCACTCTATTCGTTAATATTCTTGGAAGTTTTCTGACCGGTTTGTTGGTAGCGTCGATTGGGGGGCGACTAGAAACGAATTCTTGGTTGAGGCCACTGATCCAGTTTGGATTTCTTGGTGCGTTTTCAGCGTTTTCAGCGTTTTCAGCGTTTTCAGCGTTTTCAGCGTTTTCAGCGTTTTCAGCGTTTTCAGCGTTTTCAGCGTTTTCAGCGTTTTCAGCGTTTTCAGCGTTTTCAGCGTTTTCAGCGTTTTCAGCGTTTTCAGCGTTTGCAGCGTTTTCAGCATTCAGTCTTGATACGTTGATGATGTTTGAAGAAGGTCATTTTACTGCGGCTGTGTTCTATCTCGCATTAAGCGTTCTGGTATGCTTAATGGCTTGTTTACTTGGCCTGCTGATTGGTCGAACCTTTGGTTTTTAGGGATTTTTACTCATATGCTTGATCCTAAGCTTCTTAGAACAAACCTTGATTTTGTTGTGTCGCAATTGGCTAGGAAAGGAGCTGTGTTTGATGCCGAGGGTTATCATAATCTAGAGCATCAAAGGAAGTCACTGCAGCTGCAGACTGAGTCACTGCAAAATCAGAGAAAAGACGGATCGAAAGCGATTGGTCGTCTCATGAAAGATGGAAAATTGGAGGAGGCCGAAGCGCTTAAAGATGAGGCTGTTCGAATCGGAGATCAGTTGGTAACGATTGGGGGAGAATTTGATCAGGTGAGTAGAGAGCTCACTCAGGTATTGATGGAGACTCCTAACCTGCCTTCTGAGACGGTGCCTGATGGTGCTAATGAGTCGGACAATGAGATCGTGTCTGTGGTCGGTTCAAGACCTGAATTTGAGTTCACTCCAAAAGACCATATTGAGCTTGGTGAAATATTTTCCGGCTTGGATTTTAATGCGGCCGCTAATCTTGCTGGTAGCCGTTTTGTTACAATGCATGGTGTGTTCGCTCGGCTGCATCGAGCACTTGTCCAATACATGCTCGATTTACATGTGGATCAGCATGGGTACTCGGAGACTTATGTTCCCTACTTGGTCGACGGTGCGATTCTTGAAGGGACTGGGCAGCTTCCAAAATTCAAAAATGATTTATTTCGAATTGCTCCAGAGGATGGGGGTGGACGGGAGCGTTACTTGATTCCGACTGCGGAAGTTCCATTGACGAATTTAGTCCGTGATTCAATTATTGAACCAGATCGTTTGCCCATGCAGATGGTCGCGCATACGCCTTGTTTTCGGGCTGAGGCTGGTTCTTATGGGCGTGATGTGCGGGGCATGTTTCGGCAACATCAGTTCGACAAGGTAGAGCTTGTGTGGATTACTCGTCCTGAGACTAGTTGGGATGCTCTTGAGCAACTGCGAGGCCATGCAGAGGCCATATTGACCGGATTGGGCTTACATTACCGGGTCATGAACTTGTGTGGCGGCGACTTGGGCTTCTCAGCCGCTAAAACATACGATTTAGAGGTTTGGTTGCCAGGGCAAGATCAGTTCCGTGAGATTTCTTCGTGTTCGATTTGTGGAGATTTTCAGGCGCGTCGGATGCAGGCGCGTTTTCGAAATGACGCAGGTAAGCCAGAATTAGTGCATACATTAAATGGTTCGGGAGTGGCGATCGGTCGTTGCTTAATCGCTGTTGTCGAGAATTATCAGAATGCTGATGGGAGTATCACCGTTCCCGGGGTATTGGTTCCTTATCTGAAGACGAATCTTTTGAAACCTTGAGGTTTAGAGACATTTTGTTGGTTTCGGTAGTCCAGAGATGCGCGCAAGTTGTTTGGCAGGACTCACTTTGAATAGTCGATGTAGGTAGCGGCTGTTACCTTTCTCCTGACCGAGATGTCTCTTAATCCAAGTGACGAGCGGCCTCATCGAGGGGGCGTGTTCGAACTCAATGTAATACTCTCTAACTAGATGGATGAGTTCCCAATGTGGAGCCAAGAGATTGACTTGCTCAAGCTCGGCGAGGTTCTCCGCAACGTCTTTATCCCAATCCGTGAGATGTTCGAGATATCCGTCATCATCCAGCCTTAGCAAGGCACTAGCTCCAGGTACGGCAGGGTGATTTTTCTAGCCACTCAATCCACTCGTCGATTGTGATCACATATGCCTCCATGTTTTGGGCGCTTTCTGACTCGGCCTCAAAGACTGCGATGGTCACCTTCGCCGGGAGTTCTAATTTGTTCACTTTTAACGCTGCCGCGGTTCCAGTTAGGACGATTTGATCATTGGCTTGAACCCACGGAATGCAATCAGAGATGGCAGCACGTTGTGTTATTAAGTGAATCATTTAAGCCTCGAGGATCACGTCAATAGTCGATAAATGATCAAGAATTTCGCTAGTGGAAAGGACGGTTGAGGGTAATCCTAGGTCAGTGATTACTGATCTGGAATCACAACTTTCTGAATGCACAATGATTGGTCCGACGTCATACAGAGGCAAGCTTTTTAGTCTCCCGCTTAAACTCAATGGGTTGCCTTCAGGGAATGAGGGGAGGCGAGACCAATACACCCCATCATCTTGAAGGATGACGGTGACTGGACAATCAAAGGTTGCTAATACCAGCGCCATGTCGAGCATTTCACGTGTTCCGAGTCCGGTTCCCGGCCCATGTCGGATCACAATGGCTGTCGAATTCATCGAAATTGAACCACGATATCGGACGAGCTTAATGATTCAGTCCACTCACCGAGTCCACCAAAGCGAACGGACGTTAAGAGTGATGAGCCTCTGAGCCCACGTCGTTCACCGGCAGTAATGCAGGCAACAGCGTCGCAATTTGGATGGGCGGAGAGCGAAGTAAATCGAGTGACTAGATCAATTTCTCCTTGAGGGGTGTCTCGGTCTTTCCGAGCAAACAGAATGCCGTCCTCATATAAAAACACAAAAACCGCGTAACCTTTCGATAACGCGGCCTCTAGAGTATCCACGGCTCTTGCTGGTGCGGTCCCCGAGTCTGGAGACATGCTCAACAATATACTGAATCGATTCACTCGTTGTTTGAGAAAATGCCCATAATTGCAAGCAAGTTGGTAAATAGCATGTAGATATTAATGTACAAAGATACCGTTGCCATTACATAGTTTGTTTCTCCACCATGCACGATTCTGCTGGTATCGAACAAAATATAACCGGCTGCTAGCATTACCAACATCGCACTCAGAACGAGCGATAGCATTGGAACTTGGAAAAAGATCAAACCAATTGACGCGAGTAGCGCAACAATCAAACCAGTAAATAAAAATCCGCCCAAGAAATTAAAATCTTTTTTCGTCGTTAGTACGTAGGCAGACAGCGAGAGAAAGACTGCTGCTGTACCGAATAACGTGTTACCCACGATCGATGCGCCGCCAGGAGACTGCAGATAATATGAAATCATTGGCCCAAGAGTCCAGCCCATAAAACCAGTAAAAGCGAAGACCAAAGGAAGCGCCCAGACACTGTTTTTCATAGCCCGGAGAGCAAACAATAATCCGATCATTCCGCCGATGGACAATAACCAATGCATCGGAGGTGCCTGGAGAGACACGGCCAGAGTAGTCATCGCGGCACTAAAGAATAATGTAAGCGAGAGAAGTAGGTAGGTATTGCGCAGAACTTTGCTAGCTGACTCTGATAAGCCTAATCCAGCTTCACCCCTAGTTTGGGTTATACGATCACTCATTGAAAGAACTCCTTTCTCACATCTAACGTGTCGAAGACACTAAACTTTCGTATGAGTTGGTTATAGTAATGATTCCCAATCGTGATGCAAGTACTTCACCGATTCAGATAATTAAATAAGAGATTATGGTCTGTTCAAGATTGTTAAATTATAGGTTTGGATCTTCAAGAAAATACTTTCGGCTATAAATTTGGGTGAGCGGCTATGGTTCATGCATCGCGGGTTCACGGGCCTTGCTCCCAGCCAGCTTATTTGGATGGGAGTTGAGCCATGATTTACTATTTATAGTGTTTCGATGTACGCCCCGAGATTAGTCATGTCGCTGTTGGAGAGGGCGGCTGCCTGGCCCCACATGAGCATGCTTTGTGCGCCCCTGGTCTCTTTATTCTTATATTGGGTCAGCATTGAAACAATTGCGTCTTGAGCCTGGCCTTTAAGAGCAGGGCCCACGCCACCTTGACCATTCGCTCCGTGGCACGCCGCACATGCTGTGTAAATTTTCCCCCCTAAATCTGCTGGGCTTGCTGTAGCCAGCAATAAGCGTTCGGATTCAAGGCGCTTCGCATCTTCAATTTTATATTCTTTATAACAGTCACCCGTACATGAACCAATCGGGGGATGATTGGTTTCCCAAGAAATTTGGCGTGCGCCGACTAAAAGGGCCGCAGTGCCTAAAAAAATTGGAATAATAAATTTTAAATTGCTCACAGTCTTGCTCCGAGAGAGGATTTGTTACGGAGGTCTTTCTACAAGAGTTTGCCTGCTAGGTCAAAAAGACATTTGATTTTATTGTTTCTGGAGCCCTTTATGAGGTTGAATCAACCGCGGGTTTCACCTAATATGCGCGGCTCAACGTGTGCCGGAGGGATGGCAGAGCGGTTGAATGCACCGGTCTTGAAAACCGGCATAGGTTAATAGCCTATCTAGGGTTCGAATCCCTATCCCTCCGCCAACTTGTTATTATTTATGGGCCTCTTGGTCGATTTTTTATTTTTATTCACTTTAAAACTCACTTAAAATACATCCTAGGTGAAGATTCTCGATTATCTTATTTTGACAAGAAGAAATTCTGTTGATCAGCACTATTTCCAACAATTCTAGCGGTAGCCCCGGGGCACACTCCAAATTAGAGTTGAAACTCCTGCCGACATCTCTGAAGCACAAAAACTAGCCCGTGAGTGTTTGGCTACCGATTGCAAAAGATGCTGCTTTGAATCCTTGGTTAGCTTTTGTATCATGCTTACTAGTCATTAAGGCAATGTTTTTAGGAATAAAGCTTCAGATGGCGCTTGGCTAAAAGGATATTTTTAGTGCTGAGATTTGAGAATGGTGGATTTTAATAAAGAGCTAGTTGAATATAATCATTACTACTTCAACGTCGACCCAAAGCGGGCAGACACATTCAAAACGGTAAGAAGATTAGTGATTAAAACTTTTACTAGGCCTCCCTTCCTCTCAAAACAGTGGTTTGTAATTCTTGGTGCTCTGGTAGCCGTACAACATGATTAGTCCTTGTCAAAACATCTGCGAATATGATTCCGAAACAAAATTTTGTGTTGGTTGTTATAGAACTGAGCGAGAGATTACTCTTTGGGGCTCTATGACTGATAGGGAACGAAAAAAAATAATGATGAAGCTTCCAAAACGGCGAAAAGATAAGTGATTGAAACTCCCTCTAAATCTCCCTTTATCTATAAACCGTGCTTGATAGGTTTTGGAATTTTGGTGGCTGTTCGGAATCGCTAAATAGGCTGTACAGTATCCGTAGTATCTGCTTTGTAGTGCCTACTTCCACTTGCAAAAGGATGACTTCAAGGCGTTTTGGGTTTATGCCGACAACGATAACAATTCAAAGTAGGGGATTCTGTGATGAGTCTATTTAGAAATTTACTTCTTGTGGTGCTTTCTTGCGCTGTACTTTCTGTTTATGCGGCTAACTACAATCAGCCTAAAGCTGTTGCGTCAACTGATGTTGAACCCTTTTTTAATGTATCGATTAATCAGCCGACAAAGCTAATCCAGAAGTATGTGTTAGTCGACACCTACTCCAAGGAAGCTCGTACTATTGAAATTGACGCTGGTAGTGGAAATATTATCTGGCAATGGCCAATTCCCAAGAATTTAAAAGCTCAAAAGAAAATATGTCGTGGTGCCACTGTGCAATACATGAAAGATTTTTCTTTCAACGTTCTAGTTCCTGATAAAGGTGTTATCAATGTGAAACGGTCTGGGGAGAATAAAATGATCGTGGAAGATAAGGATATTGATCACGCTGCCCATCAGTACGATGACAAACATATTGTTTTCGCCAGAGGTTTCGTAAATAAGAATAATCACAGCGTAACTCAAAAGCAGATTTCATTATCCTTCAATTCAAAGGAATTCAAGTGGAAACCAGTAAATATATTTCCTACAAAAGAAGGATTCACTGTTAAGCAAGAACGCAGTTGTGGAGCTCCTATGAGATGGGCTCGAGAACGTGAGCAGGATTGGGCGCATGCGAACTATGTTGAGAAACTACCAAACGGAAATCTCCTCATTTCACTGCGGAATTTTTCAACATTCCTAGAGCTGAATCCTGAGACCAATGAGGTTGTCTACAAAAACAACACGATTCCCGGCGTACACCAGCCTACCCCATATGAAGGTGGCTATCTCGCGGCAGACCGAGCATGTGGGAAGGAATCAATTCACTGGATAAAAAAAGATGGGACGCACCTTAAGCTTTTTACCGGTGAATTTTTAACAACTAGAGGAATCGAACATCTGGGAGAAAATCATTTTTTAATCACAAGTGCTACCAGCATCACTGAGATATCTTTAGACGGGAAAATCCATTACAAAGCCACGATCCCCAAAGCTAATCCAGTACATGAAAAAAGTGTGACCTCTCAGGGTGACCTTCCACCATGGGGCTTCTGTGCGCCAACAGTTCTTTATCACGCAATGCCGACATTGGTGCGTGGTAAATGAAAAAGTTCATCCTTTGCAAACTGGGCTTTGTAGTCTTTGGAGCTTTGTTGGCTGCTCAGAATTTCTAGGTAGGCTTTAAAGTATTCTTAGTAACTGCTGAGTCTTACTAAAAGGTTATTTTAAATCGGCATTGGTACCGAAACTATAAAGTGGTTTTTCTAATACCGAAGTAATGCGCCACTTGTTTAACTGATAACCGTGCCGCTAGAGACTCAACTTGATCGATGTCTGATTTGGCAGAGAACTATTTTTACAAAAGTAAAAGTCGCCCGCGGGACATGAAAAGTAAATAAGACAACCGAAAACTTGGGGGAAAGAAGCCTTAGCCGACATCGTGATATCACAAAAAATTCTTATATTAATTTAGAGCAAGTAATTCCTCTGGAATTTAAAGCCTCATGTAAAAAGCTAATATGCTTTGGCGTTATCTCACAGCAGCCACCAACGATCGACGCACCAGAGTCTATCCAACCTAAAACATGCTCACAATAAACCTCATGTGTCAAATCAATCCGTTTCTCGAGGGCGTCGACATTTCCGTATGGACGCAGAGCATTAATCGAGGTGAAACCATTAGCGTAAGCTCCAAATACCAATCCAGATTTGACAATTAAAGGAAGTGCCTTGGTAACTGACTCAGGTCGGCTGCAGTTAATTAAACAAGCCCCCACGCGATGCCTGACCAATAGTTCGAGAGCCGACTCAATGCTTTCACCAGAGCGCAGTCTGTTTGTTCCATCGTCCTTAATAGTAAGAGCCAAATAAATAGGCTCGTTAGCTGTGTTAAGAACATCAATCACTGCACGGATTTCAGTCAAATTGGACATTGTCTCCACCAAGAAACCGTCTACAAAAGGCTGTTGCAGTTCCAAGAGCATAGAGTACTGATCATACGCATCATCGTAATTTGGTGCCGCTGAAGCCACGTAACTCGATACCAGCGGAGGGAGACATCCCAATCTAGAAATATCTTTAGGGTTTACACCAGATCGAGAAACGGCCTCATCCATTAATGCAATTGCTTTTCGATGGATGTCAGTAAGCCTGCTCTCTAAGTCAAATTTTTTTAGCCTCATTGGCGTAGCGGCGTAATTATTGGGGCAAAGAACTCGAGCCCCCGCCTTGATAAAATCTTCATGCACTTTCACTACCAAGTCTGGCTCATTCATCATTACGTCAACAGACCAAAGTGGATGTGATTTATCTTGCCGTGACCTTCTGTTGATTTCCTGACCGAGTCCACCATCAAGCAATACAATATTTTTAGTATCCAATTTTTTCAAAAATTAAATCCTACTAGACGTTTAAATTATAAAAATCTGGAATTATTAGCGGATTACTAATGAGGCCACTCGAGCGTATTTTGAAATCTCTCTGTTGCGACTTTCAAACTCTCAAACGCGTCCAAAAGTGCTAATCCTTTCCGCAATGGTTTTAGCGGCGGCTATCTCCGGCCCCATTCAATAACAAGAATTCCGAATAATAGCGTCCAGAAAGGAATCTGAGCTTTCAATTGGCTTATCACCTCCGATAATTTTATTATCTAAAGTTAAGACTTTCTCTCTTGGGTTTGCAGTGTCTTTTGAAGTCTTTTTAGCTGACCAACTGGAGGAATTCATGTTAACTCCACTGTTGGCAGTTCAGTAAAGCTCAGGTATCACCGTCTTCCAGGTCTCGTCCATTAAGCCTTTTGCTCATACGGATAATTTTCAACAGAAAAGAACTAGGCGTTCCACTTTGGATTTCCTCGTAATGCAAAATAGATACCTACAAAATACATACTTACGTGCAAATAATCATAAAGTAAAACCGCCATCAAGTCTGACGGGGCGCTAATCCAAATGACTCCCGTCATGATGCATGCCATTGTTATGCCAGAGAATCGTGTGATCAAATCCCCTATTCCGAAGAAATCTCTAAACCCGATCAATCCGCCCAACAATAAACCGACGCCCGCCCCAATCTCGCCGTATGTAACAAACCACCACACAATAAAAGGTAGTCCAAATGCGTCGGCAGTTGCTTCGGTCACTGGTAGTTTTGATAAGCCTTGTTGTAAAAATAAAATACTAACCGGAAGCCGCAGAAAAATTTGTGCGATTGGGGCAGGGACTTTGGGTATCTCAATCATAGATCTCTGATTCGATTAAATAGCATTGAACGCGAGGCATATCGTTAATTCGGAGAATTAACTTAGTTGGAAGAGTACTAGCTTCAAGAATGCGATCAAGCTTTAAATTTTGGACGCAGCGGCGAAGCATATGAAGTTACGAAGTGTAAACAGCCAAGCAGTTAGTTTATCAACCGACATCCATAAAAAAGACTGAGCATTAGATGAATTTTCTGTACTAACAGATCGTTCGTTTGGTAGTTAGAGGATTGGATCAGGAGCAGGACATGGAAGCGACTTCTATTTGTGGCGGCAGATATAAGGTTTTAGTTGTCGAGTCAAAGCTCGAACCTATCGATATCCTTTTAGGGATTTTTTCTTGCGGTATTTATACTGCGCGTTATGCAAAATTTTACTGTAAATAATAGTGCTCTTGCTTCAGGAGTTCTTGGTGCCAGGAGGTTAGGGTTTAGAGGGGTTCACAGGGTGTAATGCAGTAACATTTACTCTGTTTTCGCCTTTTGATTTTTAGGGTATGTGGCAACCCAAATAAGGGGGGGGTTATCTTGGATAACGATGAAATTGAAAAGAGCCAAGGATGTCACTCTTGAGAGCGCTCTAATTTCAAATTAAGAGAGGGCATTTCAGTTCAAAAACCCTCTAACCAAATGCGAGCCATAACGACACGCCTAGCATTAGGGAACCTGCGATACGGTTAAGCGTTTGGACGTTAGCCCGATTTTGCAAATAACGACTTAGTGCGCTTCCTCCAGAGGCGTATGCGATGAGGCAGATAAACTCGAGTAGCAATATAAGTACCAGCATAATACTTATCTGCGAAGCTACAGGCTGCTGGTAATCTATAAACGGAGGGAGTAACGCTACAAAAAACGCCCAGCCTTTCGGGTTGCTAATCGCTGTTATAAAGCCTTGGCTTATCAGTTCCCTACGGCTTGTTAGCGCTGATATACCGATCTCAGTCGTAATCGCCATTTTGCCTTTTGATCGCCATAACTGTACACCGAGGTACGCCAAATAAGTGCCACCTGCAAGTTTGAATATAATAAACAGGTCGGGGTGTTCAAGCATGATAGCCGCAACCCCTGCGAGGGTTGCGAGCACCACCAAAGCGACACCAACTAACTCGCCTGCCATCATCCAAAGGGTGCGACGCACACCAATAGTCATTCCTAGAGTTAACGCCAATGTCATGCAAAGGCCGGGTGTTACCGACACGAAAAAGAAAGTAGGAACGAACAATCCGAGTAGGCTCAATTTCATTGGGTTCTCATTGTGTAGCGCCAATATTCTTCTATTTGCGGTTGATATCGAAGGTTTGCTGATTAAATATTGAGCCTTTCTCAATGCTTCTAAATAGTTTTTTTGTGCAGCATCTCATGTCGATAGCGTGCATGCCCATAACTTCATATCTTTAGATATAAGTGATTTCTTCAAGAGATGTTAGGCACATACGATACTTTTGCGGCCGGATATTGATGGATAAGTCTTGGTCTCGTTTAGCGGCATCATCAATGAGCACGCAAAGGGTAGAGGGTATATGGCGTTGATTGTGATCTCATATACTCGACCACAGAAAACCCAGGCCAATAGAAACGCCAAAAAGCGAATGCATCATTAAGCTAAGAGCGCTGATTAGTAATGGATTCGGGGTATGGCTACCCATCACTTCCTTTCCCATGCATGGTAAGAAAAATAACCATGGCACTAGGACTGTGATAACTCCAAATAAAAAGCCATCAAAAAATCTAGCCTTTAACCAGCTGACCGACATTAATCCCCAAAAAATAAAGGCATAACTGATCGCAACCGCGTAATGCAGTAGCCAGCCAACTGCGAGCTCCCTTGGACGAGGTGCTATCTGCTCAATATTTGGGGCATAAAAACGTCCCTTGGTCAGAGCGCCGATGCACCACCGGCCTGTAATGGCCCAGTTTGAGGGGGGGATGCCCGTGATTTTTGCAAAAAGTATCTGCCAGAGATCAAAGATAACGCAGGCAGCCACCCCAATAAGAAAAATAGTAACAATGCTCATTCTTAGTGATCCGAGGCTTGATGATGGCGAGCTTTATATCATTTTGCATTTTAGATAGGGCGAATTCTTCGAGTATGAATGAATTGGATGGGCGCCTTATTATAGTTTTGGAACAGTAACTTTCAGAGCCAAAGCTGACTTGGCTGCACTAGTAAAACCTTTGTTTTTGGAGGAAGCCTTTTTTGGAGCGCGGCGATGTTTCTTCGGAATTATGCTCGATTAAATTTTATATTCTTTTTTGTTATTACAATTAATCAAAATAATATTTTTAGTTATATCTAGACGGGTATAAAGTTAAATAATAGTAATTGGACTGAACGAAATAGAGCATGGGGTGTGTCACTGCATCAGTCATGTATTTTGAAGTGGAGCTTTATAGAAAATGAGTCAGATAGTTCAAGAAGTAACGGCAGCAAATAAGAAATATGCATCTGAATTTGGAGAAAAAGGGAGTTTGCCACTTCCTCCTGGTCGTGGCTTTGCCATTTTAACCTGCATGGATGCGAGACTGGATCCTGCAAAATACGCAGGTCTTTCTGAAGGCGATGCGCATGTTATTCGAAACGCCGGTGGTAGAGCAAGTGATGACGCCATACGCTCTCTGGTTATTTCCCACAAATTACTTGGGACAAATGAGTGGTTCGTGATCCACCATACAGATTGTGGGATGGAATTATTTTCATCCGATATTATGGGTGCACTATTAGAAACTAGTCTTAAGACCGCAGAGGTGAGTGCAGAAGGATGGAAGAATAAGTCTAATGAGGGCGGCTCAGTTGATGGTAAATACATCAATTGGCTCACTTTCAAAGAGAATGAGAAGTCTGTCCTTGAAGATGTAGGGCGGATACGTAACCACTCATTGGTGCCCGGGTATATTCCTATTTATGGTTACATCTATGACTGTAAAACGGGCCTTTTAGTTGAAGTGCCTGATGCCTCTTTGGCAGGGCGAGCGACTAAATAAGCTATATTTTTAAAGTAAATTTAGAAGGAGATCATGATTATGAGAATTAACGATACGATTCCTGATATTCACGTCCAGACGGATCAAGGTGACTTCAGTCTTCACGAATGGATTGGTGAGTCATGGACAATATTATTCTCACATCCAAAAGACTTCACGCCGGTATGCACCACGGAGTTTAGTGCGGTTGCTGTGTTGGAGTCTGAGTGGGAAAAAAGAAAGACAAAAGTCATTGGTGTGTCTGTTGACGAAGTTGACGACCATCGTAAGTGGAAAAAAGACATAGAGGCTGTTGGAGCACATAAGCCCAATTTTCCCATCATTGCCGACAAGGATCTGGTTATTTCTAAAGCCTTTGATATGTTGCCCAGCGAAGCCTACTTGCCGGATGGAAGAACGCCGAATGATACGGCCACTGTTCGGTCTGTATTTATTATAGGGCCAGACAAGAAATTGAAACTGTCGATGACCTACCCGATGACGGTTGGAAGAAATTTTGCGGAAATCGTACGAGCGTTGGACGCACTTCAGTTGTCGGCCAGTCGGGGTATTGCGACTCCTGCAGATTGGCAGGTTGGACAAGACGTGATTATCCCAGCTGCAATTAACAACGATGAAGCGAACAAAAAGTTTGGAGAGTTTCAGACCATATTGCCTTATTTAAGAAAGGTTAATTTGGGATAATTCACAAATAGAAGGCTTTCTTCGCCAATCAGAAGCGAGAGAAGCCTTCTAACCAGGCCAGCGTGATGGTGCGTGTTGATTTGCTGATCAGCTCAGAGAGTGAGTATGAGATTGCAGTTATTGAATGGGGTCAAAATTAGCGTGTTTTAATTCTAAAGATTCACTAAAGCACCTGCTGTGAGACGATTTTTTTTGTGAGCAGAGTCAAGTGTTCCTTATGCTTATCAGTGCCTTCTGGGTATCCCCTAGATTTGCGATAAGGTGATTTCGAAAACCTGTTGTTGTAGGGTTTCTGAAAATTGAGTGGAGTTAATGTTTGGAAGAGCAGATACAAATCCTTCGAGAGCAGACTAGGGTATTAAAGCAGATCAGACTGCTTCTACTCATTCTGACAAGTTCCATCCTACTGCCCTTGATCTTTACTTTTGCGATGGCTTTATTTGGTGGGGCTTGGATTTGGAGTTTCTTCTGATGAAGCTTTCTACTTAAGCCATTCAGACTTATTGGTCTTTAGGGCTTTGCGGAAATCAGTGTACTAGTCCGAAGAAGACAACGGCCGAACAGCTCCGTCAGCCCCAGAGTGACTATTGCCGACACTTAGTGCTCTTTCTATTGAAAATATTGCTGGTGATCTTTGTAATTATTGCCTACTTCTAATCTTCTAATGGATAAACCCATAATTTTGGTGATCCCAATAGAAGCCACCGTAAAATAACGAAAGGAATGAAAAAGGCGGATAGAGAAAAGAATGTCTCAAGAGAATGCGGTGCCTCACCTTTTATCCAATACAGTGAAAACTGTCCCCACGTTGCGAACACAACATAACCACCCCAGCCGATTGCTAGCCAATCTACTAATTCCATCAGTCGTCTCTTCATTTTTTTCCTCTTCTGGCAGGGTAATGGTTAAAAATAGTGAACCAAAATGCCTCATTGATCTATGAATTTTTGTCATGGTAAACATGCCAATTTTGTTTTATTAATTTTTATTTGAGGTGATTTCAAACCTCCTTCGGTTTTAGTAGAACAAAGTTTGACGTATTGAACTGCTAGTTAGCATCTACCATTCAATGTGAATGCCGGTGTCATGTCTAGCTGGTGAGCCAAGTATTTTTCACGATCTCAATGTTACAAGACTCCCACTTGAGTTTCCGAAGGTAGATTCTGTTATTATTTTGCTAACAATGTTGTGTGCAGTATTTGTTGTGCTAAGCATTGATTTACCCGCCAGTCTAAACCGCTGATTGTCCAACCTATTCATCACACGATTGATTTTCAACTATGATTTCATTAACAGATATTGAGCTCCGCCGCGGCACTAAGGTGCTCCTCAGTGAAGCAGCGCTAGTCATTCATCCGGGTCAGCACGTAGGCATTATCGGAGCCAATGGTAGTGGCAAGTCGAGTCTATTTAAGTTGTTGTTAGGCCAGATAACGCAGGATGCGGGTAGCTTATCTATACCTAGTGATTGGCGAATTGCACATATGGCTCAAGAGTTGGCGAGTTCGACAAGGAGCGCGTTGGATTTTGTGCTTGATGGCGATCCTGAATTACGCCGTGTCGAAGAGGCGATTGCAAAAGCCTTGGAGTCGGAGGACAACAATCGCTTAGCCGAAGAGTACGAAAAAATGGATCTGATCCATGGTTTTGATGCGCATTATCGTGCTGAACAATTATTACATGGTTTAGGTTTTCATCAATCTGAGACTAGATCTCCGGTGAGTAGTTTTTCTGGTGGCTGGAGAATAAGACTCAATCTTGCTCAGGCACTAATGAGTCCCTCGGACCTATTGATGCTCGATGAGCCGACTAACCACTTAGACTTAGATGCCACGCTATGGCTTGAGCAGTGGTTAAAGACCTATCCAGGAACTTTGCTAATTATTTCTCATGATCGCGATTTTATTGATAACGTAGTTCAAGCCATCGTGCACATAGAGCATAAGCAATCCTTTAGCTACAAGGGAAATTATTCAGCTTTCGAGCGATTACGAGCTGAACGTATGGCGCTCCAGCAGGCGAGCTTTGAGAAGCAGCAAAGGCGTCGTAAAGATGTAGAGGATTTTGTTGCTCGTTTTCGTTACAAAGCATCGAAGGCGAAGCAGGCGCAGAGTCGAATTAAAGAGTTGGCGCGCATGGAAGATATTGCACCGGCCCATATTGATTCACCGTTTAATTTCAAGTTTCATCCGCCTTCCAAAAAAGCGCATGGTGCTCTGGTTAATATCAGTCGATCTGAAATGGGTTATGGCGACAAAAAAATATTGTCTGGCGTGGATTTTGATTTGTATCCAGGGTCTAGAATCGGGCTGTTGGGTCCAAATGGGGCAGGCAAGTCAACGCTGATTAGCAGTCTGAACGGTGATCTTGATCTGTTGTCGGGCGAAAGAATTTATAGTGACAATATAAAGGTTGGTTACTTTGCTCAGCACCAACTTGAGGTGTTGGATCTGCAGGCCAGCCCATTTTTACATTTGCAGCGTTTAACGCCAAAGGCGACTGATCAGGAAATTAGAAATTTCTTAGGTGGTTTTGATTTCCACAATGATAAGGCACTAGACGCTATTAAAGATTTTTCTGGCGGGGAAAAGGCGCGCCTTGCTCTTGCGTTAATTGTTTGGCAAAAGCCCAATCTGCTTTTGCTAGATGAGCCGACCAACCACCTTGATTTAGAAATGCGACATGCCCTCACCATGGCACTCCAAAGTTATGAGGGAGCGCTTGTAGTGATCTCTCACGATCGTCATTTGTTGCGCAATACCATCGATGAGTTTTATTTAGTGGCGGGGGGGGGCGTTGATGAGTTTGATGGTGACCTAAAGGACTACCAGAAATGGCTGAAAAACTATTCTCGGGAGGTGGCTCAGCCAGAGAGTGTAGTGGTTGAAGTTCCTGTGGACAAAAAAATAGCGCGTCAGAAATCGGCCGAAGAACGTAAGAAGTCTGCCAATTTAAAGAAGACAATTAAATCTTTGGAATTGAGAATTGAGAGGTCACAAAAGGAACTTCTTGATATCGAAAGTCAATTGGCAAGCCCGGATATTTATGATGAAAGTAAGTCAGATCACCTTAAAAAATGTTTGTCACAACAAGTCGATGCCAAAAAAACCATGAGTACCTTGGAAAAGGAATGGTTGGAGACGCAAGAATTAGTCGAGAATATTGATTGAATTTCCAGCGTGGTTCAAAACTACTGAGCCCTCCCGGCTGAATGAAGCATAAGACGAGAGTCACTCGCAACGCCGTTTATTTTTAGACTGTATTCATCCAGATTGAGCTTGTGGTTTCGGAAGAGGCCCAGGACGACGTTTGAGTAAACCTCAATGGCTGAAACAATTGAAGCTGCTGTCAAAAAGAGTGCGCAGTTGAGTTTATAATTGATCCACCCCGTCTGACTTCAGGCTTGGCATCATATTCCTCATGCTATGTGTTCGGATCGTTTTGGTCCAAGTGCACTAATTCAATTGTTTTGAATAGAAAAAAATAATTTTTTAAGTGCGGATGAATATCGCATTAAGAGTCATGAGATCATGCGTTCAATATCTTAGCTAGTAAGCTATTTTGAATTGTGTGGAGTGCAAACTTGAATTTAATTACGGTGGTTGAACAAGCGACGTTTCTCCCAACGTTTCAAGCGTCTATTGAAATAATGGCGGTACTGGCATTTGCGTTATCTGGTGTTGTCGCAGGCATGCGAAAGGGATTGGATATTGTTGGCGTCTGTTTTGTCGCAGGGATCGCTGCTTTTGGGGGCGGGACATTTCGGGATCTCTTCCTTGATCGACGTCCCTTTTTCTGGGTGGAGCAGGATTATCTAATCTGGTCAGTGCTTGGTGTTTGCGCGTTGGCTTCATTCGTGTTGAGTGTTAGGCATGCAGAATTAACCGAGAAGTGGATTCAAATACCCGATGCGGTTGGTCTAGGATTGTTTAGTGCGCTCGGAGCTCAGATCGCTATAGAGCAGGGCTACTCGCCAATTATCGCGATTCTCATGGGTGTTTTTTCCAGCACCCTTGGTGGTGTTTTACGAGACGTTTTCTGCAATGAATTGCCTAAAGCATTTTCGGATCATCGTCCATATATTTTGGTGGCAGTGATTGGGTCGACGGTCGTGCAATTTCTTGCGGTTCTGGGTTTGCCCCCCACGTTTAGCCTGTTGGCGGCATTGCTTGTCAGCACAACCATTCGAATTATGGCGATATCTTGGGATTGGTCTCTCCCAGCCTGGCGTCAATAGCCTTGAGCGTGTTTTAGACAACTACTTGTCTACACCAAGACAAGAACGTGATTGTTGATGACTAGAAAATAGTGTCACATTTAGCTGATGCAGGATCATGAATGGGTGGTTGAGAGATGGTTTGTGGAGAGGAGTTACAAGGCAGTGATTATTCAAGATAGGGTTTGGGATAAATACATTAGCGATCCGTTCTCGACTATTGCTAGGAAACAGAATTCTGACCCAAGCCTCGGGAATACCCCGGGTCTACTAGTGATCGACATGTATAACCTTGTCTTCGAAGGTGGCGATGGACGTGTCGAAGATTTGATTGCGAAATTTCCATCCTCCTGCGGTCAGGTCGCTTTTCGCAGTGTTCCATTTATTAACACATTGATTGCCGAATTCCGAAAAAGAGATTTTCCGATCTGGTTCTCAACCAAAGCATGGGAACAATCCAAAGTTCATGGTCATGCCACAAGAAAACCTCGGAAGTTACCAAAGCTGATCGATTACGAACTGTTTAATGAGCTGGATTACCAAAGTTCAGATAATTTAATCCGGAAGCTTCGGGCGAGTGTTTTTTTTGAAACGAATTTGCCGGAGCAGCTCTTAGAAGGGGGGGTGGATAGTTTGGTTATCGTTGGTGAAAGCACTAGTGGATGTGTTCGGGCATCTGTTGTTGATGGGTTTTCGTTGGGCTATCCAGTTACAGTGGTTGAGGATTGTGTATTTGATCAAAATCCGGTGAGCCATGCTGTGAACTTATTTGATATGCATCACAAATATGCTGCGGTGTGTTCGCTCGATCAAACGATTTCTGCGCTTCAAAATTCGGAGTAATCGTCCAAGAAATAGCTGGTTTTTTTTATTGCTGTTGATGAAATGGATGAACTGAATGTCGATCCCAAGATTCTGGAATCCCTTATGTTGTTTTTTTGAGATGTGTGCTGCTAAAAATATGGTCCGCATTCGCGGTCACGAATCCTTGAAACAGTTGTCCATCAGCATTTGAAAAACGCTCAGCAAATTCGTAAAAACAACTTGGAATAACCCGTGTCTGACCACAACCAAATAAATAATCAACCCGATCCGCAAGTGTTGCACTCTGAGCTAAAAGTACCTCTTTGCTACCTTTGATCTCTCCACCCGACTGATTTAGTTGAAAGCCAACTGATTTAATCCATTCATTTACTTCGGTAAGGCTGTTGAAGTGTTTTAAGTGATTAACACTGACTGTGAAATGATTGGCTTGTAAGCCCCACGCTGAAAGCCAAGCAGCGTATTCGCTTTCGGCTGCTAGCTCTTGAAATACGCTATAGGATAGGGGTGTCCAGCAGACCCCTTGAGTCAGTGTGCTTAGCTGATATGGGGCATTATTAAGGGCATTAGCCAGTTCATTTAGGATTGTTTCCGCCAAGTCTGACAGCACGCCACGACGTAGTGTGCTTACAAAAATCTTTGGTGCATTTGGGTTGTCGACGCAGTAGTAGGATCGAGCATCTAGATATTTATCAGGGAATACATAGCTGTCTAACTGTCGATAACCAATTTTCTCCAAGAGTGTGCCGATTCCATTAAGATCAAATGTTGTCCCAGCTAATGAGCGCAGCGCTACATGATCGTTAATTACTGATTCACCATGCGCTTTAAATTGAGCGTTAATTGCCTTCGGCTGCGCGGCTACAGTGCAATAACGTGCCCAGAGAGCGTTGAAGAAGTCATTGCGATCCATGAATTGATGTCTCCCGGTATGCGGTGGCGACCAGTAATACGATTTGACTATTCTGGTCGATCGCTAAATGGAGCGGGAAACGAGATTCGAACTCGCGACCCCAAGCTCGGGAAGCTTGTGCTCTACCAACTGAGCTATTCCCGCGCCTAGGTAGTGTACACCAGAGCCTTGAAAGGCGAAATGATCTCGTTTTGAGGTATTTTTTTGAGCGACTAAATTGGATTTCTGTCGATTACTGCATGACTTGACTGGCAAGTGTTGATAATGGACGTCGGAAAGAACTCGAGAGATCATTCATGCGTCTATCTCCGTTTTCTTTGGTTAAATAGTAACGAGGTATTTTTCGTTATGAGCTTTGGATGATTCCTTTCCTGATACGCTTTATCCTTTGTGAATATAGAATTAGAAAGGAGCTTTAGTAATGGTGGAAAAGAGAACAATTCACGGGAGCTGTCATTGCGGCGAGATCTCGGTCACAGCTCAAATCACTGATGACAAGGTTATGGCATGCCACTGCTCGGATTGCCAGATATTTGGCGGAGGTCCATTCCGAGCAGTGGTAATTGCCAGTGCGGATAATTTTCAGATGAAGGGATACCCTAAGGAGTATGTGAAGGTCGGTGATAGCGGTAATTCTCGAATCCAGGCATTTTGCGGGGACTGCGGCACTCATCTTTATGCTGCGGACATTGATAAGACGACTTTTAATATTCGCACTGGTTTTTTGGCGGAACGTCATCAATTGATTCCAAATCGACATATTTTTGGGAAATCTGCATTTTCTTGGCTCGGAAAATTGGCTAATCAGGATTGGCTTGAGGCTGGACCGGGCAGCATGCCATACGATGGGGCATCCTTAATGAAGGCTGAACCGCCAAGCGCTGGTGAGTGATTGGCCATCGTGATGCGAGTTTTCTTAAGCCTTTGGGGCCAGCACGGTGTCTGAAGAGTATCGGTTGACAATCAAGCGATCTGATCGAAAAAAAACGATTGGCATTCAGGTTTTTGATGGTGAAGTTCAAATAACGTGCCCTAAAAGCGCGACTGACTTGGACTGTCGGCAGTTACTCGAAACAAGGCGGAAATGGATACAGAAAGCTTTAGGTGATCTTGCTAATCAACCAGAGGCATTAATCCATAGTTACAAAGATGGTGACCTTTGGTTGTTCCGCGGATCGACGTACTCCTTGATGTTGAACAATTTGATTAAGGGTGTCCGTGTAGTTGATTCGCGAATCGAAGTTGGTTGTCAAAAGCAGAACGGCCCTGTGTATGTAAGACGCATGCTCGAAAGTTGGCTTCGAGCCCAGGCCTTGGAGCGTTTAATTGAACGGACATCCGACTTTTCTTTTTTAATGGGCGTTACCCCAGGATTAATTAAAGTAAGGACTTACAGAGCCCGGTGGGGGAGTTGCTCGTCTAGTGGGCTCGTGTCATATAACTGGCGACTGATTCATGCCCCTGATGATGTTCTGGACTATGTGGTGGCTCATGAACTTGGCCACCTAGTTCACTTCAATCATTCTAAGGAGTTTTGGCATTTTGTTGAGATATATCAACCGGATTGGCGAACTCAGCGTGCGTGGCTAAAAAATCATTCCCGTTTATTACTCGAGTCGTAGTTTTTAGTGGTCTGAGTGTGCTGTTTTAAGTCGCGCCTTTTTGCTGAGTGCAAGGCCAATAATCTGGCACACTAGATCTTTTGACAATGCCTGAGATTTCCGGGGCTCTTGATCATATGCTTCTCGTGACTAAGTCGTCCGGCAGAAATGCTTGGGTGCCAATGATAACCACTTTATGTTTAATCACACATTGAATAAAGGGATTCTTTTATGTCACAAACCATCGTGTCTTCTGACTGGCTAAAGGATCATTTGATGGATTCTGATTTGCGGATTCTGGATGCCTCCTACCACTTGCCGACAGCTAATCGAAACCCCGATTTAGAATTTGTTGAACGACATATAGCTGGCGCGATTCGTTTTGATATTGAGAAAATCTCTGATCCAGATTCAAACCTTCCGCATATGCTGCCATCCGCAGAATTATTCGATGCCATGATGCAAGATTTAGGCATCGGTAAGAAAGATCAGGTCGTGGTTTACGATTCGGTGGGATTATTCTCAGCCGCTAGAGCTTGGTGGATGTTTCGATACTTTGGACACGGTCGAGTGGTGGTTTTGGATGGTGGGTTACCGGTGTGGCTTAGGGCATCAGGTGCTACCGAGTCTGGCGAGGGGCAACTACGTCGGTCTAGTCACGCATTTCAATCTCAGGTGCGTGAGGTGGCTGTGATTGATGCGGATGGATTGTCTGATAATCTCGCTAAATCACAGGTGTTGGTGCTTGATGCTAGATCTGCTGGGCGGTTTCAGGGCGTGGAGCCAGAGCCCCGTCCTGGCATGCGTTCTGGACACATCCCAGGCAGTGTGAATATTCCTTTCAAAATGCTACTTGATTCAGAAGCAAGGCGTTTGTTGCCCAAAGAGACGCTTACCGAAATTTTTAAGACTGCAGGTGTCGATAGGCAGCCGCTAGTCGTTACTTGTGGTTCTGGGGTTACTGCTTGTGTATTAGCTCTTGGGCTTGAAATTTGCGGATTACCTGCGCCCAAACTCTTTGATGGGTCTTGGTCTGAGTGGGCCATTCGTGCGGATTTTCCGGTCGAGATGGATTGATAAAATACTATTTTGCGTACTTATTTAGTTTTGAAGAGCAAGTGACCATCCATTTACCGCAGAAAAAAGGAGGCGCTATTTGGGGGCTGGCCCTGATGTAGTGGACAGATCGAGGTCTTCCATCCGATCATGTTTTGGTGATTTTTTGTGACAATCGACTGTTCCCATGGTGTTACTGGGTCTTGGTTCTTCAAAACTGAATTCTTTGTTTAATAAGTGTGCCTTCTTTGAGATCAATTCACAGAAGCTGATGATGGTGACCTCATCACCTAGTAAGTTCGCGTTCGCAGCATCGTTTGATGCCACGAGTCCTGTCGTGTAGTGTCCCGCCCGCGAATACTTGAGTCTTAATGAGCTAAAAGGAAGAAAGGTGCTGCATACACTTCACAAAGACTGGTTGGGCAATGTTCGTGGCGATTTATTGTCAGGGCTTGTTGTTGCACTTGCCTTGATTCCAGAAGCAATTGCTTTCTCTATCATCGCGGGTGTAGATCCGAAGGTTGGTTTGTATGCCTCCTTCAGTATTGCTGTGGTCATTGCCGTCACTGGGGGTCGTCCCGGGATGATTTCGGCAGCCACTGGTGCGATGGCGCTATTGATGGTTAGTCTGGTTAAAGATCATGGCTTACAGTATCTCTTGGCTGCGACCGTACTGACCGGAATTCTCCAGATTTTGGCGGGCTACCTTCACTTAGGTAGTTTGATGCGTTTTGTTTCTCGATCAGTCGTAACGGGCTTTGTAAATGCTCTCGCAATTTTAATTTTCTTGGCTCAATTGCCCGAGCTTACAAATGTAAGTTGGCATGTTTATGCATTAACTGCATTAGGTCTTGGAATTATTTATGGATTTCCTCTTATTCCTAAGATTGGCCGCAATATCCCATCACCACTTGTCTGTATCATTGCTGTAACCGCACTTTCTCTGATCACCGATCTGGATGTTAGGACAGTCAGTGATTTGGGTGAATTGCCAGATACTTTGCCAATTTTTTTGTGGCCAGAAGTTCCTCTTGATTTCGAGACGCTCAAGATTATTTTTCCGTATTCCCTATCACTTTGTGTGGTCGGTCTTCTGGAATCATTGATGACGGCCACTATTGTCGATGATTTTACCGACACAGAGAGCGACAAAAATAAAGAGTGCCGTGGCCAGGGCTTCTCAAATGTAGTGGCTGGATTTTTTGGTGGAATGGCGGGCTGCGCGATGATCGGGCAATCAGTGATTAATGTTAAGTCAGGCGGTCGCGGTCGTTTGTCGACATTTGTGGCCGGTCTCTTTCTGATCATTATGGTAGTGTTTTTGAGTGACCTCATTTCGGTGATTCCGATGGCAGCATTGGTCGCTGTAATGATCATGGTCTCGATTGGGACCTTTTCTTGGGATTCAATTCGGAATATTAAGGATCACCCACCATCGAGTTCTATTGTAATGATTGCCACTGTTGTGGTGGTTGTACTGACTCACAACTTGGCAATTGGCGTTCTTATTGGGGTCCTTTTGGCGGCATTATTTTTTGCTAATAAAGTCGGACGATTTATGTTGGTGCGCTCTCACAAGCCCGATACTAACAGTCAGTATTACGAAGTCGTGGGTCAGGTATTTTTTGCGTCCTCAGATGCATTTGTGCGGTCTTTCGATTTTCGCGAAGTGAATGAAATGGTCACGATCGATCTAAATCATGCCCATTTTTGGGATCTAACGGCGGTCGCTGCGCTTGATAAGGTGGTTATGAAATTCCGTCGAGAAGGCGCCGAGGTAATATTGGTTGGAATGAATGAAGCCAGTCGAACTATTGTTGATCGATTAGGCGTGCATGACAAAGAAGATGTGTCCGATATTTTAGACGCCCACTAGGAGGTGGTATGAACCAGATTATTGCTTGTGTTGATGGATCTCGAGTCAATGACAGTGTCAGTGCCGCTGCCGTTTGGATGGCTTCGCGTATACATGCGCCATTGACTTTTCTTCACGTGTTGGAGCACACAGATTCTGCAATGAATGGTGACCTGTCGGGAACCATCGGATTTGATGCACGGGAAGATTTGCTATCCGAGTTAATAGACCTGGATTCACAGCGTGCGCAACTAGAGTTGCAACACGGTAAGTTGATTCTTGAGGCGGTTACTCGGCGAGCGGAGGGCCTCGGTCTTGAGGTTTCGGCAATTCAGCGTCACGGAGGGCTAACGGAGACTTTAATCGAATATGAGCCGGTGGCCCGCGCAGTCGTGATTGGTCGCCGCGGTGAGGCTCACGAGGGCTTTCCAAGTGCGATTGGAAGCCATATTGAGCATGTACTTAGAACGTTGCAGAGGCCCGTATTCGTTGTTGCTGAGAATTTCCAAGAACCCCAAGAATTTGTATTGGCTTTCGACGGCAGCCAGACCGCAAAAAAAATCTTGGACTTGGTTGTAAGGAGTTCATTACTGGAAGGCCTTACTTGTCATTTGGTGATGATTGGGAATGCTGACAAGGAGCGTAAAGCATCCTACGATGCATCGGTTGAACAATTGACACTGAGCGGATTTTCTATTGTGAGGGCTGAGCTTGAGCTGCAAGGTTCGGTGGTAGAAACTTTAGTCGATTACCAGCGCCAAAAAAAAATCGGTTTGACTATCATGGGTGCTTATGGGCACTCTCGGATTCGTCAATTTTTTGTTGGGAGTCAGACGACGGGTATGTTGCAGCGCTCTCTGACTCCGCTATTATTATTGAGGTAGTAAGACGTGACGATGCAGTGTATCTGGTCTAACTAAGCGTGACCTTCTAGTATTAATTTTGTGATTTTAAAATCAACGAAATTATTTGCTCAATAAGGATTGATTCTGTGCCTAAATTACCCCCCCTTTTAGACGGATTTGACACCTTTCGTGCGCGTTATTTTGATGGTGCATCACCACTGTACTCCGAACTTGCTTTGTCTGGTCAGAAGCCTCACACGCTCTTTGTGGCTTGCTCTGATAGCCGTGTGGACCCGGCAATTCTCTTTAATGTGGAACCGGGTGAGTTTTTTGTGGTCCGAAATGTAGCTAACCTTGTGCCTCCGTATCAGCCGGATGGTGGGCTGCATGGCACTAGTTCTGCGATTGAATACGCTGTGCGTGATTTGTTGGTGAGTCAAATTGTTGTGTGCGGGCATTCAAATTGTGGAGGAATTGACGCGCTTGTCCGCGGGCTAAACGGAGAAGTGATCGCTCGAGAGTTTATTGGACCATGGGTTAGTATCGCTGAAGAAGCTGTTAGGCCGCATTGCCAATCATCTTCAAAGGAAGCTGAACAAGCTGGTGTTTTGTCCTCACTTAGTAACTTAAAAACATTCCCCTGGATTCAGGCGAGATTGAATGACGGTTCTCTAGAGTTGCACGGGCTTTGGTTTGATCTTGCTGCGGGCGAATTAGTGGTTCTTGATCAGCCGCCCGCGATTATTTCTTGAATAGACGAAAGGGAGGCGTCCCGCGAAACAACATCAACCAAACGCTTGCAATTAGAATTAGTAAAAAAAAGATGAATGTCCATCCGGGAATGGATATGCCAAGTAGCGTCCACTGAACTTCTGCGCAACTACCTGAGCCAAACAGCATGGATTGTAAAGATTCAGAAAATGGCAAGCGTTCCATTATGAAATAGATGTCAGGACCACAAGCTGGGACTTTATCTTCGGGCAGGGATTGAAGCCACAATTGACGTCCTGAGAGCCAAATGCCGATCAAGGCAAAACTCGCCATAAGACTTGAAAATATAAGCTTCGATGTATAAAAAGGCAGCATATACAAACAAGCGCATACGGCGATGATGACGAAAGCAAACCTTTGGGCGTAGCACAGAGCGCAAGGGATTAGGCCGTCTACCCATTCCATGTAAAGAGCTATGAACAGCAAGCTCATGCAGCAGGCCGCTATCAAGAATGCCAAGTATGGACTAAATCGAGACATTAATAATCTGTCCTTTGATATTTCATGAGGAGTGTATCTGAGAAAATAAGGGGCGTCACCGAGTGTGAATTGCTGTCATTGCGAGTTTTACTAAATGCTGATTTTTTTGGGAGGTCGGTGATCTCTTAAACTTGATTCCAGTTTTTTTGGATCTCATCTAGGAGCCAATTATAGTCCGTTTGCAAAGCATAGATGCGGGTGCCTATTTATAATTTTCCAGTGAAGTTTAGATCGTTCGGGATTCAGGGTATTGGCTGGATACTTTCTATCCTGCGATAAGCGCAGCACGCTACGCTTGTCCGACCTTACCGGTTGTGAAAGCTTTAATGAATTGAAATGGTAGGTAGATTCACGTTTATGAATACATAACGTATCGATGAAGATAAGTATGTGGATGGAAGAGGGTGCCGAAACAAGAATCATCAATCGGTGAAATGCAGGTTGTGAGGACGGCTCTTGATGGAGTGATTGGTTGACGAATGCTAATGCAGTAAAGGCCACGAATGTAGCGTCGGTGAGTAAATGAAAAGGCCTGTTGAGTAATGCTGCCTTGGCGTGCTCGCAATGTAATCTGGACTGGGTAAGCTAGGCTAAAAGCGAGTAAACTAGAACGTTTTAGCGGAAGTGCTGGGGGTGGCCCGATTTAATTCTTTCCACAACCGTTAGGTATTTACTAAGCATCTCGAATTTTGAGTGGCTTCCGGGAATATTCTCATGTTAATAATCATAAAAATAAATTAAGTAATTGTAATATAATAATATATTGATATCGTTTAAATTTTGTACAACTCCGAAAAGTGTATGGTTGGCGCTGGGCCAAGAACGATTTAATTTTTTTATCCCATAAGTTATCCACAGCTTCTTGGGACAAACAATTTGTCAATACTAAAGAAAATATTTTTTTCTTAGATTTGATTGTTTTCAGTTGTGACGCACAATATAAATGTAAAAAAAGGAAGATTATTTATTATGTTAAATCTAAAAACAGCCAATGCGATTGCTAATCACATTATCGAAGCGGCGCAGAACAGGGATGACCTTAAACCGATGACTGCTGTTGTAATTGATGCAGGCGGGTCAGTCATTTGCGCGCAACGTCAAGATGGGGCGTCACCGATTCGCGTGGATCTTGCCAAAGGCAAGGCTAATGGTGCAGTGATGATGGGTTTGAGCAGTCGGAAACTTGGTGAGCGAGCTGAGCAACAGCCTTATTTTATTCAAGCAATGAATGCATTATGCAACGGTTCCTTGGTGCCGGTTGCGGGTGGCGTTTTGATTCGTGATTCAAATGGTGTGGTTCTTGGGTCCGTTGGTGTAACGGGGGATACCTCAGACAACGATGAAGAATTGGCTCTGAATGCTCTTGCAGCGTTAGGACTCAACACAGACGCCTGAAATGCAACGGATCAGTGACTGGTCTTCAGATCGATCGAGGCGTTACGCGCTTGGACGTTTTTGGGGATCTGGTCCATTGGCTTGCGTGATTGGACTTAATCCGTCGCGGGCTGATGATCAGGTCGACGATCCTACTAACCGCCGATTAGTCGGATTGCTTGGGGGGTTAGATTTTGGAGGGTACTGGTTAGTCAATTTATTGCCAGATTCAACGCCCTACTCAAAAATGCTTCGTTTGTGCAATCGAAAACTATCTGGACGTAATCAGGCGGCGATTAGAAATGCCTTGGATCAGAGTCAGACCACAATTTTCGGATGGGGCGCCACTGGTATCTATTTACCACACCGCTTAAAGATAGAATCAATGACATCTGAGGCTTATTGTTTTGGGATAACTAAGCAAGGAGAGCCAAAGCATCCTCTTTATTTACCTTCGGACTCGCAGTTGGTTCGGTTTCCCGAACGGATAATCTGATATTTGGGAATTTTGAGTAAATGCATCATAGGGCATTGTCGGTATCCCGGCATTCGACCCGAGTTGAATTATGGTTATTGCTTTTGTCTTATCGTATTCATTGATTTTATGTGCGATTTTTTTACGTGTTTGATTAGTTTGCCGCAACTTTTTGGTTAGCCTTTCTAACTCTTGGCGAGTACTAATTCTCCGTGAAAGATTCTCTTCGGCCTGTTATGTTTTCTGGAAATCATCCGATGCTTTGGTTGGAGGTAAATATGCAACAACTGATTATATTCTTGGCATTATTATTCGGGCCGATGGCTCACGCGGCGGAAGTTTGGTTGTGCGAACACCCTAGTCAAGATCGGGAAGCTCTTACCTTTATGGTAGGGTCTGCTGATGTTGTAGATTGGACACACGCCCGACTTGGCGAGATGGATCCGCTTAAGTTGATCGCAAACTCCGATATGCAATTAACGATGGCAACGCAGCGTGTCAATATCATGTACTCACGTTTTTTTCATCTCGATAAGTACAGCGGCCGAATGGGCGAGACTACCTTCCGGGGCTCGATCCTCAGGCGCCTTGCTGAGAAAGATCCATCATTAAATTGGGATATGGTTACCACGCTCTGGATGTGCGAAAAAAAGGATCAAATAAGCCAGAAATAGATAAGACTTTTAAGCCTCGCTTGTTTAAGTAACTGCGTGATCAATTATTCTGCGTCGAGGCGTTTGAGCATTTTAAAAAGAATCGAGGAGTCTTGTTCGCCAAGGCCCTCATCTATTAAGCGCTGATATTGTTTGGACATGACATTTAGGCAAGGCAAAGGTGTTTCAAGGGAGCGAGCAGCCGTGTGTGCGATATTGACATCCTTGGCATGGAGTCGAGCTGCAATTCCCGCCTTGAAGTCTCTGTTGATCATTTTGGGTGCCATCAAGGACATCATCGGGCTTCCTCCCATGCCGCTTTCGATGGCTTCAAAGACGCGGGCTGGATCAGCGCCTAGAGCGTGCGCGAATGTTAACGATTCGGCCACACCTTGGATGTTGATGACTTGCGCAATCTGATTGCAAAGCTTTGCAATTTGACCATGTCCCGCCTCACCAACGCGGGTGATGGTTTTTGTATATGCCGATATGACGTTAGATGCTCGTTCGCATGCTTCTTCTGTCCCGCCGATCATTGAGAGGAGTGTGCCAGCCTCAGCGGCCCAAACGCCTCCTGAGACTGGAGCATCGACAAATGCGACTCCCTGAGACCCAAGTTGGCTGGCGATCTCTTTGGTCGCGCTTGGATCAATGGTCGAATGATCGATTATTAAGGCATCCTTTTTTGCATGGCATTGAATGGCTTCAGGCCCTGTTATCAGAATTTGCCTTACGTCTTCTGTTCCTAAAACGTTGGTAATAATCACATCAGCATTACTGGCGACTTCGGTCAAACTCAAGCAAGGGATTGCGCCACGGTCGATCAGGTGTTTAGCTTGCAATGTAAAAACTTCTTGGCGTCTAGCATAAAGTTTTAGTTGATGACCCCGATTTAAAAGATGAGCGGCCATAGGGAGACCCATGGTACCAAGACCAATAAAGCCGATGGTATGTGTCATTTTGTTATCCTTTGAGCGGATTGTTAAAAGCTGTGTATTGTCGATGTATTTTGCATTGATGGTCCTTTATTCTGCAACTACTCACGCGGCTGAAAGACCTTGGTGGGAGGCAGATATTGTCGCAGAGATGGCGGTATTGGAGGCTCAAAATGCTAATATTCGACGCGCCATTGAGTTAGAGTTGTCTGGCTCTTTCGAGCAAGCATTAAAGCAATTAGAGCAGCAAGCCGCAATTTATCTGGGCCGAACTGAAAGGCGTTGGCGCTTGGCTGATGAAGCCGCAATTCGTGCAGAAATTGAGAGATTAAATGGGGTTGCAAGGCCTTATTTTGATAGCAAACAGAATCTGGACGACCCTCAGGTATATTTTTCTAATCGAAATACTCGTTAAATGTCTTTTGCAATATTGATCTTAACAATTTTCGAGCGCTAATCCATTGCATTCTCGAGATATAATACGAATCAGAGATGCTCTTCATTATATGATCTTTTCGATTTTTTCGGCAGGAATTAAATGGCTTCAACGATTATTAATCAGACGCGGATGTGGTGTGCTTATCTGCTCGGGTTTTTGGGGGTTTTATGTTTCGCAGCAACCCTACCCCTGACTAGCATTGCTTTGGTGGATTTTTCACCCTTAATGATTACAGCAACTCGCGGAGTTATCGCTGCTTGTGGTGGACTGGTTGTGATTTTATTGGTCCCGAGAGCCTGGCCTACACGCAATGAACGCCGCTCACTACTGGTGAGTGGGTTAGCACTAATTTATGGATTCCCTCTCGCAATGGCGATCGGATTGGAGTCAGTGCCATCTTATCATGGTGCTGTTGTTCTTGGCATTCTTCCTCTTTTAACGGCTGGGCTCTCTGCTTGGATACATGGATATCGCGCGCGGGTTGGATTTTGGTTGTGGGCGATTGCTGGTGCAATCAGTGTGTTCGTATTCGTGTTAAAAGAGCAGCAAGGTGTTCCTGAGCTGGCTGACCTTTGGTTGTTATTAGCTGCGTTCATGGCTTCATATGGTTATGTGGTTGCTGGTGATTTAGCAAAACGACGTCCGGGCTGGTGGGTTATTTCCTGGTCCTTGATTTTTTTGGCGCCAATTTCAGTGCTGTTAACGTGGTCGCTTTGGCCAGAATTCGTCTGGTCGCGTCCTTCTGAGTCGTTACTTGCCTTGCTTGCACTGGGCTTGTTTTCCATGTTCTTTGGCTTTTTTGCTTGGAATGCGGCGTTAGCGATGGGGGGTGTTGCGCAAATCGGACAGGTCCAGCTACTGCAGGTTTTTTTAACACTTTGCTGGGCCTCATTATTACTTGGTGAAGCCATTCGTGGAGACGTGCTTATTTTTGCTGGTCTTGTCGTAATATCTGTATATTTTGGCAAAAAGGCGGCATAAATAAAGTCTAGTTGGCCTATGCTAATCGGTAGGAATTGGAGTCGACGGCTTGAGTTAATTAGGGGTAAAAATTTTGAAGTCCCGCTTGGACGCACTCAAATTTTTATCCAACTGTGCGGCAGCTCGAGAAATGGCTGTCAAATTATTTGTTGGAGTAGTTGGTCTTGAAAACACGTATATCTTTACTTCAGGAAATGGGGTCGCCGCGCCCTTACGATCAAACGAAGCCGATCCAGATTGTTGATGCAGACCTTGAGGCGCCTGGACCGGAGGAGGTTTTAGTACGAGTACTTGCTGCAGGAGTCTGTCATTCAGACCTTTCTGTAATTAATGGGGATAGACCCCGCCCGAGCCCACTTGCTCTTGGTCATGAGGCTGTTGGCGAAGTAGTCAAGGCTGGTGATGCTGTGGTGGATCTGAAACTTGGTCAGCGAGTTTTGATGGTTTTTGTACCGTCTTGTGGTCATTGCGCTTGTTGTGCTGAGGGCCGTCCGGCCTTGTGCGAGCCAGGACTTAAGCATAATACTGATGGAACACTTTTATCTGGTGCTAAGCGGATAAAGTATCAAGGGAAGCCTGTTTTGCATCATTTGGGCATTTCCTGTTTTTCTGATTTTGCCGTTTGTCATCGGCGGAGTTTAGTACCGGTCAGCTCAGATTTAGACCCTAGTATCCAGGCTGTATTCGGATGCGCGGTGCTGACGGGGTGCGGTGCAGTTCTGAATACAGCCAAGCTGCGTGCTGGTGAGGACGTTGCGATTGTGGGACTGGGTGGCGTTGGTTTGGCCGGCCTTTTGGGTGCCGTGGCGGGCGGTGCGAAAAATATTATTGCCATCGATGCAAATCCCGAGAAAGAGGCTGTCGCTCGAGAGCTTGGTGCAGATCATTTTGTGAACAGTCGTGATCCAGATGCAGCGTCTCAAGTACGTAGTTTGAGTCAGGGCGGTGTTGCGTTGGCGGCTGAGTTTGCGGGGGTAATGCCAGCATTAGATCTGGCGATAGAAGTAACGAGGCGGGGCGGGCGAACCGTCACAGCCGCTTTACCTAATCCAACTGATCGTTTATCGCTGGCTGCGGCCCGTTTGGTTACAGAAGAAAGAACACTGCTCGGTTCATATGTTGGAAGTTGCGTTCCTTCTCGCGATATACCGAATTTTATGGCACTTCATAAAAAAGGAAAGCTGCCCGTGGATCGCATGATTTCCCATCGAATCTCGTTGACCGAAATCAACGAATCTATGGAGCGATTGGCAGCCGGACAAGCTATTCGCCAAATCATTTGCTTTTAATAAGGACGTCTAAATGAATTTGTACGAACCAAAATCATTCATTTCTGGTCAGTGGGTAGGCGCCAGCCAGGGCAAAACGTTTGATGTAATCAATCCAGCGACCGAGCAGTTAATTTCGAAGGTCGCTGATCTGTCAGCGGCTGATTGTCTGGCAGCTGTGGATTCCGCCGAGCAGTCATTTCAGTCTTGGGCCGGTCTGACTGCGAAAGCACGGGCAAACATTTTGAGGAAATGGTTCGTCTTGATTATTGAGCACACCGAACAGTTGGCAAGTCTAATAACAGAGGAAATGGGTAAGCCATTGGTTGAGTCCCGTGGCGAGGTTGCTTATGGAGCCAGCTTTGTTGAGTGGTTCGCTGAAGAAGGTAAGCGAATCTATGGCGAGGTGATTCCTTCACACATGGTTGATAAGCGAATATTAACTATTCGTCAGCCGGTCGGTATTGTTGTGGCGATTACTCCTTGGAATTTTCCGTTGGCGATGATTACACGAAAGGTATCACCTGCTTTGGCTGCGGGATGTACGGTCGTTATCAAGCCCTCAGAAGACACGCCGCTAACCGCATTAGCAGTTTGCCAGCTTGCAAAAGCCGCTGGCATACCTGATGGCGTTTTAAATTGTGTTACCGGTCTTGATTCACCTGGAATTGGCAAGGCATTGATTGGTGATCGACGCGTACGTAAAGTTACATTCACTGGCTCAACGGAAGTGGGTAAGGTTTTGTACCGGCAATGTGCCGAAAGCGTGAAGAAGATTTCGCTTGAGCTTGGTGGAAATGCGCCTTTTATCGTATTTGATGATGCGGATCTCGATGCTGCTGTTGATGGAGCAATGCTCTGTAAATTCCGAAATGCGGGGCAAACTTGCGTGTGCGCCAATCGAATTTTTGTTCAAAGTGGAATTCACGACGCCTTCGTCAATGCGCTCAGTGAGCGTGTGACGTCTATGAAAGTGGCGAATGGGTTTACTGATGGCGCTGAGATTGGACCGCTAATTAATGCTGATGGTAAAGCCAAGGTAGAAGCCCACGTAACAGATGCTCTACAAAAAGGCGCCTCTCTTGTTTGTGGTGGTGAGCCTCATCCAGAGGGACCTCTGTTCTATTCGCCGACGGTACTAACGGGAGTAACTGCAAATATGAGAATGGCTAATGAAGAAACCTTTGGCCCGGTCGCGCCGATATATCATTTTAATGAAGAGACTGAGGTTATTCGCCTTGCTAATGATACTCAATATGGCTTGGCTGCCTATTTTTATACGAAAGATCTTTCAAGAACATTTCGGGTCTACGAAGCTCTTGAGTACGGCATTATCGGTATCAATACGGGAATCATTTCAACGGAAGTGGCACCGTTTGGTGGCGTGAAAGAGTCAGGTCTGGGAAGAGAAGGTGGCCCCCATGGGATTGACGAGTTTTTAGAGACCAAATATGGCTGTATAGGAATTGATGTATGAGTAATCAGCAGTTCAACGATGGGATCGAAAAACGTAGAAAAGTGATGGGTGATGACTTTGTAGATCGGGCGCTGGCGCAGGCGAATGATTTGACAATGCCGATGCAGGATTTAGTCACTCGCGTAGCTTGGGATGAAATCTGGAATCGAGATGTTTTAAGCGATCGTGATCGTTCATTGATAAATTTGGGAATGATCGCAGCACTTAACCGACCTCATGAATTCAAGGGTCATGTTAGAGGTGCTCTGAATAATGGGCTTGGTAAGGAAGAAATTCGAGATGTGTGTCTGCAGGTGGCGGTTTACTGTGGTTTTCCAGCAGGCTTGGATTCACTTTGCAATGCTATGGAAGTCATTAATGAGGACCAAGTATGAGCGATGATTCACCCGACAATATCCTGATTTACGTGCATGATCCGATGTGCAGTTGGTGCTATGGATTTCGCCCAACGTGGAGCGAGGTTAAGAGCCAGTTACCCGAAGGTTTGCCTGTCGTGTCTTTACTTGGCGGGTTGGCGTCGGACACTGATATTCCAATGCCTGAGGAGATGGTAGAGCATCTGAAAGGCACTTGGTCTCGCATTGCAGAGGTTTGTGGTGTGCGCTTTAATCATGATTATTGGGATCAAGAGCCAGCCCCACCAAGAACCACTTATATAAGTTGCAGGGCTGTTATTTCAGCGGAGCGGTTGGCCGGTCGAGGGGATGCCTTTTGTGAACGAATTCAGAATGCTTACTATCAAGAAGCACTAAATGTTTGGCAGCCAGAAGTTCTATGTGACCTTGCCGAAGAGTTCGGTTTTCGGCGGGATGCATTCGAAGAAATATTGAATTCTGATGAAGTTAAAACGGTGCATATTGAACAGCAACAATTGGCCGCTCGGTTGCAGGTGGAAGGTTATCCCAGCTTAATTCTGATTCACAAGGAAGATGGGTTCCCAATCTCTGTTCGCCACGGTGATGCAGCGACAATGATTCGTGATATCAACGATCTTTTGGCGAAGGTTCAAGCTTAAAATACTGAATTTAATTGATCGCCACTCTAGTTACGTATCGCTGTTTTTGATGTTCGAATTGCCTACTTTATTTGAACAACTATTCGTATACAGTTAATGCATTGCATTAACTGTATACCTGCGATGCGGAATTAATTCGCTGAAATTTTCTGAGTGCCCTTCTTTTCAAAGGCAGGAAAATAAATTTCAAGTCGCGAAAATCTGTGATCGGTCTTTAAATGACTTGAATTCCAGAGCATTTCCAGACGGATCCTTGAAAAATAAAGTGGCCTGCTCGCCGATCTCTCCTTCGAAGCGAATGTTTGGTTCGATCAAGAAATCTATCTCGGCAGATCTCAAGCGTTCGACCATCTTATGCCACTGGTCCCACTCTAAGATGACACCGAAGTGCATAGAAGGAACTTGTTTTCCATCAACTGAATTGGTTAAAGCATCGGCAGCATTCGCTGTTATCAAATGGGCGGTGACCTGGTGACCAAAAAAATTAAAGTCAATCCATCGTTCATCTATGCGCCCCGTTGTGCACCCAAGAAGGTCGCAAAAAAGAGCTCGAGTTGCTGCGAGATCGGTTACAGGAAAGGCTAAGTGAAATGGATTTTTGACCATAAAATAAATACTCCTGATGATAGTTGTTTTTGCTGGTTGGGGTGGATTGCGACTTTTATTTTGGTGTTTTATGTGTGCAGTAAGTGGCCGAACACTTTTTTATTCGTTGAGCCAGTGTGCGAGCCGTTCTGCAATCATGACCACTGGGGCATGAGTATTTCCACTGGTGATCTTTGGCATGACCGACGCGTCAGCGATAAAAAGTCCTTCGTGACCAAAGACTTTTAATCGCCTTGATACGACAGCTTCAGGATCTTTTTCTGATCCCATTTTTGCGCTCCCGACGGGGTGGAATATAGTGGTAGCTATGTCGCCAGTGGCGTTAATAAGTTCCCCATCAGTTTGCAGATGGCGGCCTGGTGAGTATTCGGTTGGACCAAATTGCTTCAATTCAGGGTGGTCCATGAGGTCTCGTGTTTTACGAATGGCATTGAGAGCAACGAAGCGATCACTCTCAGTGGATAGATAATTAGGGTTGATGATTGGAACTTGTGGGGCCGCCTTGCCTGAAATGTGAGTTGAGCCCCGACTTGTGGGCCTAAGGTGGCACACGCTGGCTGTCATTCCGGGAAATGAATGCAAATCAATCCCGAGTTTGTCGGCGGTCATTGGTTGAATATGAAACTCAAGATCTGCTCGGCTCAAAGATTCACTGGATTTAAAAAATGCTCCTAACTGACTTGGTGCCATCGACAACGGCCCAGATCGATTAAAAGCGTACTCCAGGATCATCCGGATTCTGCCGAGCCAAGAATTAGTGCGTTGATTGAGTGTGTCGCCACTTGCAAGTTGATATTGCAGTCTAATTTGGAGATGATCTTGAAGATTTTCGCCAACACCTGGAAGACAGGTTCGCACGGGGATGCCGTGTTTTTGCAATATTGATTCGCGGCCGATTCCAGATCGCTCAAGAATTGCCGGAGTTCCGATCGTACCTGCAGCCAAAATGACACGGTCAGCCCTAATTATTGCAGGCTTGCCTTCGATTGTCGTGCGTGCGCCGACACAACTAGCTCCTTCAAAGAGCAACTCTTCGGTGGTGGCATGGGTAAATACTTTAAGATTAGACCGATGCGTTATTGGGTGTAAAAAGGCACCTGCCGAAGAAAGTCGACGGCCCCTATTTTGGTTCACTTCGAAGTAACCGATGCCGCTGTTATCACCTTTGTTAAAGTCTGGACAATCCTCAAATCCAGAATCTTCACATACTGACTTGAAAGTCTCTAATATGCTCCACTTCAACCTTTGGGATTGAACTTTAAGCTCTCCTTTATCGGAATGATAATCATCTGATCCCCGATGGTAGCACTCTGATCGCTTGTAGTAGGGGAGAACGTCGTGCCAGGACCATCCGGCTCCCCATTCATCGTAGTCCTCAGCCTGGCCACGCATGTAAATCATCCCATTGATGCTGGATGACCCGCCAAGAACTCTGCCTCGAGGATAGTTTAATTGGCGTCCATTTAGGCCCGTCTGGGGTGTCGTTTGATAGCACCAATCGGTTTTTCGGTTCCCCATTGTATAGAGATAACCGACGGGAATATGGATCCAGTGCCAGTTGTCACGTCCGCCGGCTTCGAGGAGAACGACTTCGCGGGCCGGATCCTTTGAGAGCCGGTTAGCGAGCACGCAGCCGGCACTGCCTGCGCCAATTATCAATGTATTTGTTTGGTAGATTTTCATTTTTTACTGAGCTGCTATCGACACGGGCGTTGCGTTTCTTTTTCTAGGATCATACAACACCGCGCCGCCGGAAATAGGTGCGATGCCAGTGATTGCACTTATTACTACTTGATGTGTGACCATGACGATTGGGGTTGAAGACGGCAGAATCTGTGATATTCGTTTTTTGAGTTGCGATAAAGTAGTTGATCGGTCCACATGATTCTCAAAAAAAGAACTGAGACCGGAGAACTTTTCAACGGGTCCGATATTCATTAGAACCGCTGTCTCTCTGCATCGACACCACGGACTTGTAAGAACAGGCTCGCCTGAATAACCAGCAAGACGAAAGGCTGATCCGATTGCTTTTGCCTGTTTTTTACCCTTTGTATTTAGATTTCGTTGGGTCTCACAGAGAGAAACGTCAAAGTGACTTGGATCACCAAATCCTGGCGCCAATGCGTGTCGGATAAATAGTACAGTACCCGAGCGTTTTAGAGCCTCTTCGAGCGGAATTATGTTTGCGTGACTATTCGGTGTAGTGAGAGAGAAAAGGGTTAGAATAATTGACTGAATGATTCTTTTCATGAAGGCTCCTGATCCATGTAAACTCCGGTCTTTCCCGGAGCAACTGCATGAGTATAGCTGAGTGGTGGATTTTTCTACCCGCGTGTATTGGCATGAACTTTTTTCCAGGACCTAATAATCTGATTGCCTTAGTTCATGGAACACAGACATCAGTCAGGCTCGCTATTATTGCGGGATTGGCGAGACTGCCGATTATGGCTGTGATGCTTTTTCTCTTGGCAGTTGGGCTCGAGATGCTGTTAGCCATCAGCGAAAAATCATTTGCTGCGCTCAGATTTCTGGGTGCAGCTTATTTATTGTGGATGGCCTGGCAGGCGTTAAGTGTGAGGGTTGATTTGCAAGATACGATCTCTGTTAACCCGAAACTGCTCTCGATGGCGCGAGCAGAGGCCGTGGTTGCGACGACGAACCCAAAATTGCTTCTAATTTTTTATGCATTTTTCCCCCAATTTATTAATCCACTGGAAAGCGTTAGTGGTCAAATATTGATGATGGGGAGTACGTTTATAGCCATTGAGATTGGGGCAATTACTTTTTACGCATTTGGTGGTCGTTGGCTTCAAAGTCAGTTGAGGGAGGCCGACAAAAATCAATGGCTTGCTCGTTTTACAGCTTCAGCATTAGCAGCGGCAGCGTGCTTAATTTTGTTTCCATGAATCGTTCAATGTCTCCTTACGCGTTTGGCACGTTACTGATGATAATCGGCGTCTTGGTTTTGTCGCCGGATTCTGGCGTATTACGCTTAATTGATGGAGATCCTTACGTCATTTCATTATGGCGAGGGTTCGGCATTTGCTTGGTAGTTTGGGTATTCGCTTTAATCCGCTCCCCATCGGAGTTTGTTCGCCAGTTAACGACGCCAAGTTGGCTGTCATTGGCGATTGTTTCAGCGTTTGGCTTTTCGTCGATGGCTTTCGTCGTTGGCGTTGCCTATCTGGGCGCTCCTACTATGCTCGTTTTTGTTTCCACGACACCACTGGCCTCGGCGATCGCCAGTTGGCTCATTTTCCAGGAAAGGACTGATACTCCGTTACTAATTGCAATTATTATGGGAATCACGGGGGCATTAATCGCTGGGTCGGGCATTCCGATGGATACGCCTTGGGAGGGATTTCTTGCTGCTGGTGCTGTCCCTATTTTGACGGGTGTGGGGATTAGCCTGATACGCTATTTTCCTGGAGATACTATCTGGCCGTTGTATGGGCTCTCGAGTCTCTTGGTTGCCTTAGGCCTGTGTTTCGCGTTGTCCAGTTATCAAATACCCGTTGGATCGGAGTGGTATGTCATTTTGAATGCTTGCGTGATTGTGCCGATTTCGTTTGCACTGATTACGCTTGCGCCAAAGTATTTGCCAGCCCCTGAAGTGGGTTTGTATCTGCTACTGGAAACATTGATTGGCCCGTTGATTGTATGGTGGTTAGTCGGTGAGGCTCCACGTGAACAAGATTTCCTGGGTGGTGCGATTTTACTCACCGCATTGATTGGACTTTTCGCTTATCGAATGCGTCATTTTAGATTGAGAAACAAGGCTCGGCTTTTATGATCGGGTTGATTTCTAATGCTGTTTTGCCAATCGCAGTGGTGCTTTTACGAATTTCAGTACTAGCAGCGGCAGCGTGCTTAATTTTGTTTCCATGAATCGCTCAATGTCTCCTTACGCGTTTGGCACGTTACTGATGATAATCGGCGTCTTGGTTTTGTCACCGTCCTCTGGCGTATTACGCTTAATTGATGGAGATCCTTACGTCATTTCATTATGGCGAGGGTTCGGCATTTGCTTGGTAGTTTGGGTATTCGCTTTAATCCGCTCCCCATCGGAGTTTGTTCGCCAGTTAACGACGCCAAGTTGGCTGTCATTGGCGATTGTTTCAGCGTTTGGCTTTTCGTCGATGGCTTTCGTCGTTGGCGTTGCCTATCTGGGCGCTCCTACTATGCTCGTTTTTGTTTCCACGACACCACTGGCCTCGGCGATCGCCAGTTGGCTCATTTTCCAGGAAAGGACTGATACTCCGTTACTAATTGCAATTATTATGGGAATCACGGGGGCATTAATCGCTGGGTCGGGCATTCCGATGGATACGCCTTGGGAGGGATTTCTTGCTGCTGGTGCTGTCCCTATTTTGACGGGTGTGGGGATTAGCCTGATACGCTATTTTCCTGGAGATACTATCTGGCCGTTGTATGGGCTCTCGAGTCTCTTGGTTGCCTTAGGCCTGTGTTTCGCGTTGTCCAGTTATCAAATACCCGTTGGATCGGAGTGGTATGTCATTTTGAATGCTTGCGTGATTGTGCCGATTTCGTTTGCACTGATTACGCTTGCGCCAAAGTATTTGCCAGCCCCTGAAGTGGGTTTGTATCTGCTACTGGAAACATTGATTGGCCCGTTGATTGTATGGTGGTTAGTCGGTGAGGCTCCACGTGAACAAGATTTCCTGGGTGGTGCGATTTTACTCACCGCATTGATTGGACTTTTCGCTTATCGAATGCGTCATTTTAGATTGAGAAACAAGGCTCGGCTTTTATGATCGGGTTGATTTCTAATGCTGTTTTGCCAATCGCAGTGGCGTTGTTGCTTGGTTTTTTGTTGAAGCGATTCGGTGGCCGGGATGAATCGTTTTGGAGAGGACTTGAATGGCTATCCTATTGGGTTCTCATGCCAAGTCTTTTGATATCTGTAATTATCTCTGCGCCGGCGATTGATGTTCCTTGGCTTCAGGTTTTATTTAGCTTATTCGGCACCTTAATTTGTTTAACTTTACTTTTATTTATTGGATGGAAAACTCATGTATTTGGACGCGAGTATGCTAGATTTACATCGCTCTACCAAGGGGTGATTCGCTTCAATACTTTTATTTCATTGGCTGTTATGTCTGGTCTCCGACCTGATCTACTGCCGCATTTAGGGATTGCGGCGGCATGTATCATAGTTGTAATCAATATTGCGTGCGTTAGTGTGATGACGATGAATTCGACGGATCATATGGTGCTTTCTGTGTCTCGTGAGCTTGCACGAAATCCCCTGATTCTTGCATGTCTCCTCGGAGGTTTGGGTCGGATTACGGGTGTTCCAAATGGATTTCCGATTAGTGGTTTAGATTTGATCGGTCAGGCAGCGTTGCCGATGGGTGTATTGTGTTTAGGTGCAGGGCTTCAGTGGGGTGCTATTCGTACAGGGCTTGGCCTCACAACTTGTTCAGTAGTTTTACAACTTGCGGTTAAGCCAATTCTTTTTTCCTTACTTGCGATAGTCATTGAATTAAGCTCAGATTGGGCGCTTGTGGGATTGTTGCTAATGAGTGTTTCTACAGCGCCATCGAGTTACATACTCGCTCGTCAACTAGGTGGAGATGCGCAACTTATGGCTGGGATTGTGGCAACCCAGACAATTTTTGCGATTGGCTCTTTACCGGTGGTTCTTTTCTTGGCTGATTTTATAAAGGTGGTGAGTTTGTCGTGAAAACCTGTGATTTATTGGTCGTCGGTGGCGGTATTGTTGGCTTGACCTTGGCTCGTGAATGGTTGATCCGTAATCCGGGTAGTCGTGTTGTGGTCTTAGAAAAAGAAGCGAATTCAGTAGCTCATGGGACTGGTCGTAATTCTGGGGTGGTGCATTCAGGAATTTATTATGCTGAGAACAGTCTGCGTGCAAAATTGTGCGTCGATGGGTCTCAACAAATGATTGACTATGCAATTGAGAAAAAGTTGTGGATCGATCGTTGCGGAAAGTTGTTGGTTCCGCCTACGGAGAATGCGCTTGAATCGATTGATTTGCTGGTGAACCGAGGAAAGATAAATGGAGTCGAAATTCGGAAGTTGGGCCGTGACGAAGCTTTAGAGCTCGAACCCCGAGTCAATATGGAACTTGAGCAGGCATTGTACGTTCCGAGCACATCGGTCGTTAACCCAAAAGAGGTTGCGGAGTCGGTTTATAATGATGTGATTGCGAGTCAAGGAACGGTTCTCTACGAAACCAAGGCGCTTTCTATCAACGCAAAATATGGAATTGTTCAAACCCGTCGGGGCGCATTTGAGGCGGGTTTGATTGTGAATGCGGCTGGGCTCTTCGCGGATCAAGTCGCGAAAGATGCGGGTCTTGAGACACGTTACAGTTTCCAGCCTTTTAAAGGTAAATACTGGCGGCATCGTGATCCAGGATTTCAAATGCGGCGCTTGGTTTATCCTGTGCCAGACTTGAATTTACCGTTTCTGGGTGTTCATAGCGCACACAATGCGCGCGGAGATGTCTTTTTTGGCCCCAGCTCGACACCAGTAATCGGTCGGGAAAACTACCGGGGATTTCAGGGGATAGAATGGCGTGATGGTCTTCGACTAAGCCTATCGCTAGCATGGAAATTAATTCGAAATACAAATGGACTTCGGACATTGGCGATGAGAGAGGCGAGACTTTTGTCATTAAAGGGTGTGTGTGATGAGGTATCTCGGCTTGTGCGTGGTGTGAGATCTACAGATCTTGAGCCTAGCTTTGCAAAGGTGGGTATTCGATCGCAAATATTTGACCCAAAGGCGCAGCGACTCGTGAATGATTTTGTGCTTGTCGAGGATGGTCGAGTAGTTCATATTTTGAATGCAATTAGTCCAGCATTTACGGCGAGCTTTGCATTTGCAAAACACATTATTGATCAACATGGAAAATAAGAGGACGAATAGTGGATTTAGGATTAGCAGGACGAACAGCTTTGGTAATGGGAGCATCGCAGGGCTTAGGAGAGGCTTCAGCCATTCAGTTAGCGGCGGAAGGTACTCATGTGATTCTGGTTGCACGTCGTGAAGACGCGCTCAACGACGTAAAGAAAACGATTGAGACTGCGGGTGGTACAGCAAGTGTAGTGACCTGTGATTTATTTGACCGGGCCTCGCGGACTCAGCTTTGTGATGCTATTCGGAAGTTGGATCGACTGGATATACTCGTGGCTAATTCTGGGGGGCCTGCTCCGGGCATGGCGCCTGGTATTGGCTCTGATATCTGGGTTCGTGAATTCGATGCGATGGTGCTTGGCTTAATTGAGGTTATGGATACAGCAGTCGAAAAAATGAAGCATGCAGAATTTGGACGTATTATTGTGATTGGTTCTTCGGGCATGGTCGTGCCGATCGCAAAACTTGCGGTCTCGAATACGTTGCGCTCTGCTATTGGTGGTTACGTCAAAACGCTCTCCGAACAAGTTGCTCGTTATGGGGTTACTTGTAACATGGTATTGCCCGGTCGAATCGATACCCCGCGAACCCGAAGTATTGATGAGGGCGGAGCAAAAAATGAGAGTTTGGATGTTGAGGAAATTAGGCGGCGCTCGTGGTCGGCAATTCCTGCTGGACGGTATGGTCGGCCCGAAGAATTTGGAGCCGTTGTTACATTCTTGGCCAGTGAATGTGCGAGTTATGTGACCGGCACACAGATGCGGGTCGATGGTGGATCGATCAAGTCGGTGAACACCTAGTGCCCAAAAGAATTTGCTAGGGATTGATCTCTCTTGCGGGTTAGAAAATGCTATTTGATGGCATAGTTATCAGGAAAATGATTGGATTTGAGGGGTGGCGTATGGTTTGGTCTAATGAGATCATGGTCTTTCTGAAGGTTTTAGAGAGCCAAATTTATGTATGCTCTCGTTGATTAGAATACTCGTCAACCAAGCCTAAATAAAAACTGAGGAAATAAAAATGATAAAGCAGATTACTAAGATTTTACCAGGACTGGCTCTTGCTTTGACGATTACCAGCGTTGGTGCAGCAAATCAGGATTATGTTTTGAATACTGCGTCTACTGGGGGTACCTACCATCCGGTTGGAACAGCCATTTCAACGTTATCGAAAATTAAATTATTGCCTAAAAGCAAGTTTAGCTTAACAGCAGTGAATTCAGCAGGTTCTGGAGCAAATATTCAGGCAATGGGTTCTGGAACAGCTGATTTCTCTATTTTGCAAGGGCTTTATGGTTCATATGCCTCTACTGGTACTGGCCCAATTTCAGCACCACAGAAAAATCTGAGAGCTGTCAGTATGTTGTGGCAGAACGTAGAGCAATTTTTAGTTGCAAATGCGGACGTTAAAGGTGGCACTGTGTCTGATCTATTGGCCTTGCAGGGCAAGGGCATGGGCATGGGCAAGCAAAATTCAGGCACGCTCGGGTCTAATAAAGTGCTGTTGTCAGGACTTGGTATTGACATCGATAAAGAGAAATTAGTCTACGCCGGCTATGGCCCCACTGCAGATGCTTTGGCGAATGGTCAAATTGCCGTTGCTGGTATTCCTTCTGGACCTCCTACAGGTGCGATTACTAAGTTAATGGCTAGTAACAGTGGTAAGTTTACTATTCTAAATATTACTGCTGATGAAGCTAAGAAAATGGATGGTGGACGCCAGCTGTGGACACCTTTTACTCTTAAGGCGGGAACATACCCAGGGCAATCGAAAGACGTGCAAACAGTCGCGCAGCCGAATTTCCTTGCAGTCAATGCGAGCGTTGATGAAGAGCACGTCTACCTACTAACAAAGACGATGTATGAAAATTTGGCATTTCTGCAAGCTATACACCCGGCAACAAATGCCATGAGTATCAATAGTGCCATTGCTGGGCTCCCTGTGCCATTGCACCCAGGAGCTGCACGCTACTACAAGGAAGTGGGTCTAAAAATCCCAGGTCACTTGATCACGAAATAAAAGGAATACGCGATCACTTTTGATGGCGCAATTCTTACGAGGGGCCGGGTGCAAACTCTGCCCCTCGTTTTTTTTAATTAGGTTGTTGACTGAATGAATGCACCCGAAATAGAAAAACGATATATCCGCACTACTCGCGATGATTGGTTGGTCTTGAATGATCAAAAAAAGTCAGTGAGTCAGTGGTTTTTCGCTGCATTTGCGATTATTTTCGGTATCTGGCATATCGTCACCAATTTGTTTATTAATGAATCGAGTTTATGGCAAAACGCGATCCATTTTGGAGGTTTTGCGATACTTGCTAGCGTAATTTACTCCACGAAAAGTTCGAGACCATGGCCGATTTTTCTGGATATGGGCTACGGTATTATGATTGCGTTGGCCGCCTGCTGGTTTGCCGCGTCAGAGTCACGCATATATGAAGAGACGCTTGCTGTGACTGGTCAGTCATGGCAGTTCAATACCCTTGATTGGATTGCGGGGGGATTATTAATATCTGCGGCGATTGATTTTTCGAAACGTGTTGCTGGTTGGGTTATTCCAATGCTGATCATTGTTTCTTTGAGCTATATTCTTTTTTTGGGTGAGCATCTTCCAGGTGTATTTCGTGCCGCGAGCTTACCCTTAGACGATGTCCTGTTTCGGTCGATGTATAACGATGAAGGGATGTTCGGAATATTAGCGACTATTTCTTCAGCCAATATTTCACTATTCATGATTTTTGGTGGATTTCTGGTTGTGTCCGGAGCCAGCGATTTTGTCATCGAGTCATCGAAAGTTGTGGCCGGTCGAATCCGGGGAGGAGCGGCATTTGTGGCGGTTCTCTCATCAGCATTAACTGGAACTATTAGCGGTTCGGCGGTCGCCAACACGGCATCAACTGGCGTTATTACCATACCGCTAATGAAATCAAACGGATTCCGAGGTGTATTTGCCGCTGGTGTGGAAGCGGCCGCTTCTACCGGTGGCCAGTTGATGCCGCCTATTATGGGTGCAGGCGCGTTTGTTATGGCTAGCTATACTGCGATTCCCTATTCAACAATTGTTACAGTTTCGGTAATCCCTGCGCTTTTATATTTTTTGTCTGTAGCATTTGTCGTGCGAATCGAAGCGGTAAAACATCAGGTTGGTGATGGCGTTGATATGACAATCGATAAGGCTAAGATTTTATCGGGAAGTCTTACTTTTATGATTCCGTTGACGGTCATGATAATGCTGTTGATGTCTGGGGTTACCCCAAGCTACGCGGCGTCGTGGGCGATCGCTACATTAGTAGTTGTTTCGTGGTGTAATTTTTTAATTGGGAGAATACTTGGGAATAACGCATTTGGCGTCAATGTCATGAACCTTAGCCGGATCGGTGAGGCATTGATGCTTGGTATGCGAACCTCAATTTTGACCGCGATTCTGATGGTTGCGATTGGAATCATCAATAATGCAATTGTTACTAGTGGCATTGGTAACGGATTCTCTTTGATGATTGCGCAGTGGTCTCAGGGATCGATTGTTGTCGCCATGGCCTTAATCGCGCTCGTCTCTTTGGTTCTGGGTATGGGATTGCCGGTCACGGCGGCGTACATTATTTTGGCGATTTTGTGTGCTCCGGCACTTGCTGGAATTTTAGCCGATGGTGTGATTGTGGAAAAATTAGTTTTTGGTATTACCGACCCTCTCAAATCTGCCATGTTCTCGCTTGTAGATAGTCCGCACGTTGCAAAAATTGCTGGCGGTATGACGCACGGAGAAGCGATCGAATTGATGTCGGCGATTCCATTTGAGGTTGCGATGATGGTGAGGCCGTTATTAGTGTCACCAGAGCAACTGACGACGTTCTTGTTGACAGCGCATCTTATTATTTTTTGGCTCAGCCAGGATAGTAGCGTTACGCCACCGGTGTGTCTTGCAGCCTTTACGGCGGCGGGTATTGCGAAGTCTCCACCAATGGCGACTGGATTTCAGGCGTGGAAGATTGCAAAGGGCCTATATATTGTTCCGTTAATGTTTGCATATACGCCACTTATTAGCGGAAGTTGGCTGGAAATTCTTCAAGTTGGCTTTTTTTCTTTGTTTGGTATTTATGCGATTAATGCGCTCATTCAATACTATGCTGAAGGGCCTCTGAAAATTTGGCATCTACCGTTTCTCCTGGTCGGCATTGCTGCTTCATTTTGGCCACTTCATTTAATGGCAAATTTGATGGGGGCATTGTTGGTTATATCAGTTGTAGTTTCAACTGGACGCAATGCGTTTCCAAAATAGAATAGCTGTTAAACTGATGATCGCTCATTGAGGAGGTGGCTTGTGCGCTTTATTTTTATTATTACCCTTTGTAGTTTGTTGACTGCTTGCATTTCACTTTTTTGAATTTACTGGTGGCTGAATCACCCAAAATCCTAATTAGGTTCACTTAGAAAAAAAGGATTTTGGCGATCAGTTACGTCTGGTTGATAATCGTTAAAGCACTATTAAAATTGGTCTGTCGTGGTTAATCGACCATCAAATTTAGTACAAATTTCGGCAAACCAAATGCACCTAAATGAATCTCTGGAGTGTAATATTTTAGACCGTTCAGGGATAGAACTCGTTCTTTAAGGATTTCTATGGAGGGATGACTTATAGCCTGCTTTATTCCAAAACCCATAGCCATTGCTCCGCCAGCGTAGGTTGGAACAGGTGTTAGGTAAAAGCGTCTTGTTTGAAATAACGGTTTCCAGCGCCGGTATGTATCCGTCACCTCATCGCCTTGAAGATAAGGGACACCATTTTGAGTAACCAAGATACCGTTCTTCCCCATCACTTTCGCACAGTCAGCATAAAAATGGGATTCGAATAAAGTTTCGCCTGGCCCAATTGGATCAGTGGAATCGGTGATGATCACGTCAAATTGAGATTTATTAGAACGAACAAATTTTGCTCCGTCATCAATCACTAAGTTCAGACGAGAGTCGTTGAATGCCCCTTTAGAGTGATTAGGAAGATATTTTATGCACATATCTACAACGCTTTGGTCTATCTCGACTTGCGTTACAGACTTAGCTGACGGATGTTTGAGAACCTCTCGTAGGATTCCGCCATCACCACCACCGATGATTAAAATATGCTCTGGATTAGGGTGGCTGAGCATGGGAACGTGAACCATCATTTCATGATAAATAAATTCATCGGCTTCAGTAGTTTGGATAACCCCGTCAAGTGCCATCACGCGACCAAAGCGTTTATTTGAAAAAATAATGAGGTGTTGGTGATCCGTATTCATTTCGAACAGTACTTCGTGCTGTTCGAAATTTTGCCCCCAGTCTGCGTAGAGCGTTTCTTGGTAGCGCATTACGTTATTCGGCCTCGACGTTCTTCCAAGATTTTTTGCCGTTCTGGCCGAAAATACAGGCTTAGAATTTCTATTGCTTTGTGTGGGACTGAATCACCACACATAAAGACATCAAAAGCTGCATAATTTTTTTCAGGCCAGGTATGCACTGAGATATGAGATTCAGCGAGGACGGCTACACCGCTAATTCCACCATTTGGTGTGAAGTGGTGTAGGTGAATATGTAACAGAGTTGCTGAACATGCTTCCACGCATGATCTGAGTGCAGTTTCCATCCGTTCTAGACAGTCGAGATCTTTTGCTTCCCAAAGGTCAATGATAAGGTGAGTGCCGGCAAAAATTTCGCCGTCTCTATGAACGAAGTGATCCAGCGATTGATCGCGATCTTCAACCTGGTTGTGTTGTGGCCAATTTGTTGTGGCGACGGCAGTTAATATTGTGCTCAATTCAGGTGATACCCCCTGGATCTAATGAGATTGTGTAACGGGTGCGATACACAGCTCTCGTGCTGGGTATCGCTCTAGTGAAGAAGCATAAATCCTCTAATTGCCAACTCAGATAGCGCGGATTCTAGAGGTTTTTTCGTGGCGCGCAAGTAAAAAGCGATAGAAATCAAACGGCAGGCGCTTGACTGATGTAGATCTGGTAAATTGTAATGATTATTTCTCTAATTTTACGGGGGCTGTGATTCTGCATTCGTGTGTTGCACATGGATCACTTTGCGAATAGCGAGTCTGCAATTTTATTCAAGGATGCTGGAAAGTGCAGGGAATATAGGGACCGAGACTGAGATCCAAATTCGTGCGCCTGCTTGTTTTTAGCTATCTCGAATGATTAAGCATAGCCTGTTTCTAAGCCCTTTAATTTCAGACTGCAATTTCAAGGGTTTCATCCGGTGCATTAAAACTTAAATCGGCAACATTGGTGATTGTGTCGGGGGTATTGGATATTGTGGTGAGGGCTTTACGGCTGATATATATCGATCCGACAATAACGAAGACCGTATTGATGACTGCTGAAGCCCAAGCGTGAGAGTAACCACTGGATAGAGCGAGTAAACTACAACTAAATACTGAAATGCCATGAAAGACATAACTGTCACCTGAAATCCATCCACGTGTAAGACATAGATAACCCGTCAGATAGATCAATCCGCCGGCGAATCCGAGTCCAAGCATCAGGTGATCTAGCATTGATTGTGTGCTCCAGAATTATTGTGGTCGGCGCGCATTCTAGTACCTTTTATTCACTGTGCAATACTTAAAAAATTAATATTTTTTAATAAGTTATCTAACATTTTTCAATGCAAAATATTCGTAACCTAAATACTTTTTTGATGATTATTCTGGTTTCTAGGTATTGTGAGGCATAAGAATTGACGTAAAGATTAAAGATATTGTTTTGGCCGCGAAATACTTGTTCGAAAGTATGGCTTGAATTGTCACCAAAGCGACTAGGGTACAAATGAAATTTATGTTTGAGATGAGAAAGATTCACTGTCCTTATTGTGGGGAGTTGCAGTTAGTCGATTTGGATGGCAGTGGAGGAGATCAAAATTACTGGGAGGACTGTCAGGTTTGTTGCTCTCCAATTCTTTTTCGATTGCATGTTGACACTCATAGTGGAGCATTAGCTGTTCATGTTCATCGGGATGATGACTAGTAAGGAAGTGTTTGATTATGCAGATGCATCAATGCCTTGGCAGTGATCAGGGTTGGTAGATTTTATTAGTCAGTCCTTGCTCTTGTTGAGTTACTTTAAGCGGAGCACTAAGTGGTTAAATCCATCAGCAAGAGGCGTTCATTCGGATCTGCAACCGCTATCTGACAAGTTGTTAATGCTTTCTTGATGAAGATTAAATTGCCTGAGCGGGTTTGCGTAAATCTCCAGCAACTTCGATCTATATTCACTCGGTGTCGACCGAACTAAACGCTTAAATCGAGACCTGACATCGGGGGTCATACCGTCTGGTATCTCAGCATTTCTGAGCATAGTGTCGGCTAGTCGACCTGTATCAAAAATTCGTTGGCCTAAAATGATTTTATGATCAATATATTCTGCGAGATTTAGAGCCATGTCCGGAACGTCAACAATGACACTCCCAAAATGCACATGTACCCGACCTTTCCACCCCATAATTCCAGTCGTAATTGACTCTACGTCTTCGTCAGCACACTTGGTGTACGAGCCTGTTGTTTCGGTTATCGAGAGCTCCCGTGCTTTTAACGGGGCGCACGGGTCAAATTCGTAGCTGATGGATATTGGAACAATTGAAAGTGTGTTTATGCTTTGTGGAAATCCTTCTTTTTTGGACTTTCCCGCCATTGCTAGCATTTTCAGTATCGCCGGGTCAGTTCGGTCGATACCGTCTTTGGCGCGGCCTTCTCGTTGAGCAATCCATACGGAATGATTTTGATGGATAGAATCGCGGATATAGTGAGAAAGAGCTGAGTAGGTTTTCAGGAATTCACGCGGGCCAGATACATTGCGTTTAACGATAAAGCTCTTATTTAGCCGCATCAGGTCGGAAATAAAAGGTTTTTGAACTAGATTGTCGCCGATTGCAATACGAGCCGTATCGAAACCACCGTTGTGTAACGCCCAGTTTACAAAGGCGGGATCCATGGCAATGTCTCGATGATTGCTCAGAAAAAGGTAGGCTTCGTTGGGATTGAGGTTTTCGAGCCCAGATACTGTAAAAGCTTCTGTTGTTTTTTGAAGTACCCTAGTCATAGTAGGTTCAAGTGCAATCTGAAAGTCTTTGATTGAGTGAATCGTTTTAATTTTGGTCTTTAAAGTATTTTGAATTCGCCCCCGGAGAAATGGTTTGAATAGGCGATACCAGTACTTGAGGCGAAACTGACCGACAGCATCAATGAACTCAAAATTTTCTGTTAAGCGTTCCAAAACGCGACGAACATCATTATCCGAGTAAGGCGCAATGTCAGATGGTGCTGTCATTCGTTATCCTTAACGCAAACTAAGATCAAGAGTATACCGAATCTCTTGATTCACGAGGAAGATCGATTTGTTATTTTCTGAACTGCCATTGAACTGGTGCCGTTTTTTGGATGACCGGGAGTTATTAGATATTACCTTAAGTGCAGACTCTCGCGTGCTTGATGGTCGGGCTTATCCTCCTTTGGATAAGCGAATGAGAGCATTCCAGGCCTGCGCTCCGAATTCAGTGAAAGCAGTGATAATCGGCCAAGACCCATATCACGGTGTCGATCAGGCGATGGGATTCGCATTTTCGGTCCCAGAGGGCCAGTCATTACCACCATCTCTAAAAAATATTTTTAGAGAGCGGGCATCTGATCTTGGTTTGCCCATCCCCCCCTCGGGCGACCTCTCGTGCTGGGCAGAAAGAGGTGTTCTGCTAATGAACAGAGTGCTAACGGTGAGTCCTGGTGAGGCAGGAAGCCATCGATCCTTTGGATGGGAAAGGTTTACCAGCCATATTGTGTCTCGGTTGAGTGAATCTAAAAGACATTTAGTATTTTGCCTATGGGGCCGAGAAGCTCAGTCAGTTTGTTCGTTAATTAGTTTGCGGCACACAGTAATTGCTGCTGCGCATCCATCGCCGTTATCAGCTTACAGAGGGTTTTTCGGATCAAAACCATTTTCAAAAGTAAATAATGCTCTTATCGCACACCAGCAGTCAGAGCTTGACTGGTCGTTGCCCAGCGACTTGCCGGCTGACTGAAAAAGGAACATTGGTTAGTTCCTCGGAGCTTGCGTCTTCCGGCGCTAGTACCAATGCGACGGAGCCTTTTTCAGTTTGTTGACTATCAAATACCAGCAAGTTTTTGGAGCTGCCGCTTTGAATGAGGTCGCCGGGAAAAATGAGTTTGGAAGTTTTCAAGATTTTTAATGATTTCTTAACTCGGCCCAGATGTTCCAGTCGTGCGATCACTTCTTGTCCTGTGTAGCAGCCTTTCGTAAAACTTACCCCATTGAGCATTTGATAATGAGCCTGCTGAGGCAGGAGGCTATTTTTTGAGCCCTCGCGAACAAAGCCAAACCCGGCTGTAAGCCGAGCGCAATCGGCCTCCGTGTCGTGTTTGATTTTTTTATCATTTATGGTCCATAGAGTGTTGCCGTGCTCCCCGATCAGGATCTTTTCCGAACTTTCGTTGAGCTGGCCTGGTTTCATGGATTCGCTGCTTTGCATAGTCAGCGCAACAGGTTTTTCCAGAATATTTGCCTCTACACGTGCCAGTTGAAGAAACGGCCGAATTTGATTGAGTAAGTTCATGGCCTGATCTGAGGCTGTTATCAAGTGGGTTGTTTTATTCTCTTGATAAACACGCACGGTTCCGAAAACACGCCCTTTGGGATCACAAAATAAAGCTAAGGGGGACTGGTTTTCTAGAGCCATGCTGAGATCTTGTGTGCACTGGCCATGTAAGGCTGATAATGCATTGGTGCCTGTTAAGCGAATGCAAATAAAGGGTGCGTTTTCGGGCACTGGTTTGTCCTCAGCTGTTATAATAATATTGTAAAGGAGGGAGTATGGACGAACGCACCGAATTCAACCGCCTGGTTTGGCATTCTCGCCGTGGAATGCTTGAAATTGACGTCATGTTAATGCCTTTCACCAAGTTGCATTACAAGAAATTAATTTCTGGCGACCAGTTAGCTTATCGTCAATTGCTTGATTGTGAAGATCAGGATATCTGGGAATGGCTTCGTGGTTTTTGTCGACCCGACGATGGTGATTTGGCAAGAATCGTCGATCTAATTCGAGTAGCCGTTGGGGACCTGTCGAAACCGTTTGATTGAATTTTCTCAATATCAGGCTGGCTCTATCTAAAGGATAATTGTTGGCACGCTGAGCCAAACTGATTTCATCAAATATAGTTCTCTCATAAGGTGAAGCGGCGTTGGTTCGGGCATCAAAATACTAGGGCTGGATTTTATGATCTGGGATTAGGATGGTGTCCCCAGGATGTTCCGATAGGTCGGGGTGGTCTAAGGTGTGGTGAAGCCCCCGAGATTCTTTGCGTTTAAGGGCAGATTTTATGATTAGTTCAGCCACTACAATAATATTTCTAAGCTCGATTAAATTGGCTGTTACTCGATAATTTGCATAAAAATCTTGAATTTCACGTTCTAGCAGCTGCGTACGATTTAGGGCTCGCTGCAGTCGTTTGTTAGTTCGTACAATTCCTACATAGTCCCACATGAATCGCCGAATTTCAGCCCAGTTATGGCTAATTACCACATCCTCGTCGCTATCGGTAACCTGAGATGCATCCCACGGGCGCACCGAATCGTGGACGTCTAACTGGCTAATTGTTTTTGCAATGTGATTTGCCGCGGCGCGGCCATAAACAATACATTCCAGTAATGAATTTGAAGCCATTCTATTGGCTCCGTGAAGCCCGGTTGAAGACACCTCACCTATGGCGTAAAGGCCTTTTAAATCTGTTCCTCCATCCAGATCCACGAGTATGCCGCCGCATGTATAGTGTGCGGCTGGCACTACTGGAATCCAGTCCTTTTTCATGTTAATACCCAGCTCATTTAGCCTTTGATTAATGGTTGGGAAGTGGGAGTCTATGAACTCCGATGACTTGTGGGTGATGTCGAGATAGACGGAATCTACTCCGAGCCGCTTCATTTCATGATCGATTGCTCGCGCTACCACATCACGTGGCGCTAATTCCGCTCGGGCATGGAAGGCCGGCATAAAACGCGTCCCGTCGGGAAGGCGCAAAAAACCTCCTTCACCACGTAAGGCCTCGGAGATTAAAAATGACTTGGCATCTGGGTGAAATAAACAAGTCGGATGAAACTGATTGAATTCGAGATTAGCCACCCGGCAGCCAGCTCTCCAGCCCATTGCTATACCGTCGCCACTCGCACCATCTGGATTCGATGTGTATTGGTATACCTTGCTGGCTCCGCCAGTTGCCAAGACGACAGCGCGGGCCAGAAATGTTTCAACCCGGCCTGTGTCCTTATTTAAAACATAGCAACCGTTAACTCTTTTTCCGGCGGGCCCAGAGGCTTGGTCGATGCACAGATCTATTGCGATGAAATTGTGGTGAAATTGAATATTATTGGAGACTGATGCTTGTTGATCTAAAGCATCCTGTATTGCCCAGCCGGTTGCGTCGGCCGCATGAAGAATTCGTCTATGGGAATGCCCGCCCTCGCGCGTCAAATGAAAATTTGCGTCTGAACGCGTGAACGCAACGCCTTGCTCGACTAACCAGTCGATGGATTCTCGAGCGTTGGTGACTACGTACTCGACCACGTCCCGACAGCACAAACCTGCGCCAGCGACTAGTGTGTCTTCAACATGACTCTCAATCGAGTCATGGTCATCGATTACAGCAGCAACACCACCTTGCGCCCAGCGAGTCGATCCTCCACTAGGATCTTTGGTGAGCACAGCAACTGACAATCCCCTAGGGAGCGATAATGCTGCTGTTAGGCCTGCAGCGCCAGCGCCAAGGACCAATACATCCACCATATATTGATTATTTTTGCATTCGTTCAAAACTTGTCCTTTTTACTTGCTCGTGTCATCGTAGTTATTGAAATATTTAATGGTTTTGCAAATGGCCCAGTCTATTACGCCGATTCGTGAAGTTGAGGCCGACAATGATCAGATATTAGTTGATCGTGTTCGCCTTGGTGATAGACATGCGTTCGATTTGTTGGTTTTAAAGCACCAGTCGCGGCTTCTTACACTTGTCACGCGATTTATTCCCAACCGGAGTGATGCACTTGATGTTTTGCAGGACACCTTTGTAAAAGCGTATCGATCCTTACATGCATTTCGCGGCGAGAGTGCCTTTTATAGTTGGTTGTATAGAATAGCGGTGAATACAGCTAAAAATCATATAGCGATACGGCGGAAGGAATCGAGAGATATTTCAGTCAGCGACGAGGCTTCAGATGTGGAGCGATTCGCTGTCTTTCAAGACACTGGATCCCCTGACGAGGAAGCTGGAGCAGATGAGCTGCAAATGGCTATTTTAGATGCAATTGAGCGATTGCCCGAGGACTTGCAGCGTGCTTTGACTCTCCGTGAGTTAGAGGGACTAAGTTATCACGAGATTGCGCTGGCCATGAATTGTCCAATAGGGACCGTGCGCTCTCGGATTTTTCGTGCGCGCGATCAAGTGGTCCAGGAGATTAATGAACGATTTCCGGGAACTTTTTTGTAACGTGGTTGTCATAACTAGGATGTAATTCTAATGAAAAAATCGGTGGTTGAATGACGGAAGCCCTACGAAATTCTTTGTCTGCACTTGTTGATCAAGAAGCAACTGAATTTGAGGTGCGTAAGACTCTTGATGCAGTGAAGGGTCAGGCTGAGTTAAAATCGTATTGGTGTGGGTGTCAAGCGATCAGTGGCACTCTCAATGGAGACGATCTGCTAGGAATGACTTTAGTGAATCGGGTTAATTCTGAGCTTGACGAAGTATCAAGCGCAAGTGCATCAACGCCTAAAGTGAATGTTAAATTCTTACCTGCTCGCGAAGTACCGCCGAGCCGATTTGGAACATTGATTGGGCAGCTGGCAATAGCAGCTTCTGTTGCATTTGCAGTTGTAGTTGGTGTGAAGGTGATTGCACCGATCGAAATGCAATCTGTTGTTTCATCGAATGAATCTCTCGAATTTATTAAATTTCAGTTACCGGGCAGCAAAGAAAAAGTTTCTTCGCAGATAGTTAGTGGTGATTTTGACGGAGGCAGTACCCGACCAATGGCTCGAATTTTGACTGAGCAAGATTTAAAGAGGATGGTTAGTGAACGGTTGAGTAGTTACTTGGTGCGCCATGCAGAGAATACAGCGGTGATCGGTGGCACGTCAGTACTTCCTCTGGCGCGCATCATGGGGCATGACGAGCCAATTCAGTAATGCCCTTGCGTTATTTTTGCGGGTTCATCGGTCTTTGGATAATTCTATCCAAGCCTGCTCTTGCGATAAATTCCGAACCAGCAGTATCTAGATTGCAGGCTATGGCCTCTGCGGTAAAATCTCTAGCCTATTCAGGAAAACTTGTTTATCAACGAGAGGGTGTGCTGTCTAATTTGGCGTTTCAGCATGATTTCAAGAATGGGGAAGAGAGGGCTCGCCTGAGAAGACTTTCTGGGCAGCCACTGGAAAGGGCTCGGGTTGGCGATTCACTATTCGAGGCGTTGCCTGGCCCTGATGTTTTGCGTCAGGGATATCCTTTGCCCGGATTAATTCATCCAGGCCTAACGCAGATGAGGGAGTCCCCTTACCGTTTTTCACTTGGTGCAAAAGAGCGGGTAGCCGATCGATCAGCGCAAGTGGTTAACGTCGAGGCACTTGATGACCACAGGTATAGTTATAAATTCTGGGTTGATTATGAGACTGATTTGTTATTGAAATCTCAGACGGTGAGCATCGAAGGTAAGATTTTGGAGCAGTTTGAATTTTCAGAGTTGGCGCTTGGCTCACAATCAATTCAGGTGGCATTGGATCAGGTTTCGTTACAAGTAAATGTGCATCCAATAACTGCACAAGAGACGGTGCTGCAGTTTTCACCGGCAAGTTGGCTGCCGACAGGCTATCAATTAGTTTCTGCTTTACCATCCAAGGCCGCAGGCCAGAAAATTTATTCTCTCGTGTATTCAGATGGGCTAGGCAGTTTCTCTATATTTCTTGAGTTAACAAATTCTCGAGCGGAGCCTGAAATGCTTGCAATTTCAGGCCCGACCATTGCCCTTGGGAAGGATTATTCATTTTCTGGTGGAGCTTTGCGTGTCACTTTAGTAGGAGAAATTCCGCAAACAACTGGCAAAACTATTATTGATGCTTTGGATGTTAACGGACTAAAGGGGCTGCTTGGTCGTGCGCGGTGAACATTGAATGCGTTGTGCAAGTAGTCCAGGTTAAACCTGGCTCGATCGTCGTAAAAACCGGTGTGGAAGGCCTTTGCCAGCATTGTATGCCTTCTGGAAGATGTCGAGCTGATTGGTTACACCAAAAATCATCTCTTGAAACCTTTGAGATTCCAATCGTTGGACCCATATTAGTCGGCTGTGGTGAGGATATAACATTAATCATTGATCCGAATCGTCTGGTCAAATTAGTCGCTCTCACTTATGGAACGCCATTGTTAGGGCTTCTGGGTGGAATCGCTGCGGGATCGTTAGTTGGTTTGTCTGAGTGGTTAATTTTAGGGTGTGGTTTCTTTGGGATAGTGGCTGGATGGTCTGGTTGGTATGTTCAGAATTTAAATTTAGGTTTGAGGATTAAGTAATGAGTCTACTAGCACATGCAGCATCTGCTGTCTTCCTAATGATCTCGGTACAAGTGCAGGCAGCGCTTCCTGAATTTCAGGACTTGGTTGAGCGGGTTGCACCGTCGGTAGTCAATATCGCGACTCGGTCAGAAAAAAAGCCGGAAAGACTTCAGCAAGCACCCGATTTAGATCAATTGCCCCCATTTTTCCGTGAATTTTTTGAGCGCGGGCTTCCTGGGCCGTCCCAAGAACGCGAAGGCCGGTCCCTCGGCTCTGGCTTTATTGTATCAGCAGACGGTTATATTCTTACCAATAACCATGTGGTTGAAGGTGCTGATACTGTTCTTGTTCGCTTAAATGATCGACGTGAATACCAGGCGCAGATTGTCGGCACGGATCCGCGGTCCGATATTGCGTTGCTGAAGATTGAAGCGGAGCAACTTCCCGTCGTTCGTCTAGCGGATAGTGATAAAGTTCGCGCTGGGCAATGGGTAATAGCGATCGGGTCTCCATTCGGCTTTGACTACAGCGTGACTGCTGGAATCGTTAGTGCTCTCGGACGGTCTTTGCCACCTGAAAATTATGTGCCATTTATTCAAACTGATGTGGCCATTAATCCTGGTAATTCAGGGGGGCCGCTGTTTAATTTAGAGGGTGAAGTTATTGGGATAAACTCTCAGATTTTTACCCGCTCGGGAGGATTTATGGGCCTTTCGTTTGCAATTCCGACAAATCTTGTCATGAACGTTGCTGATCAACTGAAGTCAGACGGAATCGTTAAACGTGGCTGGCTTGGTGTCTTGATCCAGGAGGTGAATCGTGAGTTGGCCCTATCATTTGGTTTGAAAAAGCCGATGGGTGCACTTATCGCGCAGGCATCTGCGTCAGGACCTGCGGGAAAAGCAGGTATCAAAGCAGGAGATGTTGTTGTTGCGTTCAATGGAAAAATAGTTGATCGATCATCAGATCTTCCCCCAATGGTCGGTTTGGTCAAGCCAGGAACCACTGTTCCTGTTGATATCGTGCGCGCTGGGAGTCAAATTACTTTGCAGGTAACGATTGAACAGCTTCCGGATAGTAAAGAGGTTGTTGGGCGAAATGAGTCGCAGCCAGATAAGGCATTGAATATAATTGGAATGGTTGTTGGTCAGTTGCCTGATGGACTCAAGCAAGAGCTGGGGTTAAATAATGGGGTCTTAATTAAAGAGATTCTTGGGAATCCTGCGCGAGCGGCTGGGTTGCGTTCAGGGGACGTAGTGACCCAAATTGGTGGAGATTTAGTTGATTCCTTAACTGCTCTTCGTGGAATCGTGAAATCCTTGCCCAAAGATCGTCCAATCCCAATACTTGTTGTCCGTGGGGGTGACTCAACCTTCCTAACTTTGCGATTAGGTCGTTAGACTAGTGAAATTTGCAGTAAGGAGAAGGTGGCTTTGAGCGACCCGTCACACATTCGGAATTTCTCTATTATTGCGCATATCGATCATGGTAAATCAACTTTGGCAGACCGATTCATCCAAAAGTGCGGCGGGTTGTCTGAGCGCGAAATGAGCGCTCAAGTGCTCGATTCTATGGATATCGAGCGCGAACGGGGTATCACGATTAAGGCCCAGTGCGTGACTTTAAACTACACGGCATTAAATAACGAAGTGTATGAACTTAACTTTATTGATACTCCTGGGCATGTTGATTTTAGTTATGAAGTGTCGCGTTCCTTATACGCTTGTGAAGGTGCACTTTTGGTTGTTGATGCGGCGCAGGGGGTCGAGGCGCAATCGGTCGCTAATTGCTACACAGCGATCGAGCAGGGTCTCGAGGTGGTTCCTGTATTGAACAAGATGGATTTAGTGCAGGCCGAGCCAGAGAGAGTGAAAAAAGAAATTGAAAGTGTCATCGGAATTGATGCTTCAGAAGCCATTCACTGTTCGGCGAAAAGTGGCCTTGGTATTGATGAGCTTCTCGAACAGGTAATCGAAAAGATTCCGCCTCCGGATGTGGACCGAAGTGCACCTACGCAAGCATTGATCATTGATTCTTGGTTTGATAATTTTTTAGGGGTAGTTTCTCTTGTGCGTGTCACGCAAGGCTCTCTAAAGAAAGGCCAAAAAATTAGAGTTAAAAGTACGGGCCGTGATTGGCAGGTGGGTGATCTTGGCGTGTTCACGCCAAAGCGTTTTTCAAAGAATGAGCTAAAAGCTGGTCAAGTAGGATTTATGATTGCTGGAATCAAAGATATCCACGGAGCGCCTGTGGGCGATACGCTGATTGACAGTAAGCATTTAGGCACAGAAGCATTGCCAGGATTTAAGCGTGTAAAACCACAAGTTTATTCGGGTCTTTTTCCTGTTTCTGCGGATGATTTTGAGGAATTTCGGGAAGCCCTTGAGAAGCTCACGTTGAATGATGCTAGCTTGATCTACGAACCTGAAAGTTCAGACGCGCTAGGATTTGGTTTTCGTTGTGGTTTCCTCGGTTTGCTGCATATGGAGATCATTCAGGAGAGGTTGGAACGTGAGTACGATCTCGATCTGATCACTTCTGCACCAACAGTTGTTTACGAAATTGTGACTGCTGATGGGGCGATACTCCATATAGATAATCCCTCTCGCTTGCCTGATTTAGGGTCTATTACAGAAATGCGTGAGCCGATCGTTGCGACTACAATATTGGTGCCAAATGAGTATGTTGGTGCAGTTATGACCTTGTGCGTAGATAAGCGTGGGGTTCAGCGAGATTTGAAATACATGGGCAATCAAGTTCAAATTGAATTTGATTTGCCAATGGCTGAAGTCGTGATGGACTTTTTTGATCGATTGAAATCAGCGACTCGGGGCTTTGGTTCTCTTGATTATAGTTTTGTCCGCTTCGAGCCCTGTCCGTTGGTGCGCCTTGATATTCTTATAAATGGTGATCGAGTTGACGCATTGGCCGCTATTGTGCATCGAGATCATGCCCAAAGTCGTGGGCGTGTGATTGCTGATAAGCTTCGTGAATTGATTCCACGGCAAATGTTTGATGTTGCAATTCAAGCCGCAATAGGTCGACAAGTGATTGCCCGAACTACTGTTAAAGCTTTGCGCAAGAATGTTACGGCAAAATGTTACGGTGGAGATGCCACTCGTAAACGAAAATTATTGGAAAAACAGAAGGCAGGAAAGAAGCGTATGAAGCAGGTCGGTCGAGTTGAGATCCCTCAGGACGCATTTTTAGCTATTTTAAAGGTGGATTAAAATGGATTTCACATTGATCCTAGTTCTTATTGTAATGACTTCAGGCGTGATTTACGGCCTTGATCTCA
>JAOLBK010000008.1 GCA_028339155.1 Litorivicinus sp. | reverse complement strand
TCTCTCGGACGCCAAAAAAAGGCTTCTTTCCGTTTTATTTACGAATGGCGAGTCCAGAAAGGACTCAGAAACTGCCGAGAACAATTCAGCAGTCAACCCTGGTTTCAGAAAGCCATGACAGCTAAGTCAAACGATCTCAAAGTTGCGACGATGCGGCTCTTATTTGCAAGCCAAGAGGCGACCATTCTTCAGACCACACTGCCATCGCATGAACCCTACTCATTAAGAAAAAATTTGCTCGCCTACAGAGAGGCTTTCACACGTTTGCGAACCATTATCTTATCCAGCCTTACCGATAAAAACGTACCCGATGAAGAGCTTGCAAGTGAACTCGAAATCGCACTCAAACGGTGGGCAGCCACAGGCCACCATGGAATTCTGAGTCAAAGTCTACGTGAAACACGGGACTGGCTTAAGTCTGCAAATACTATGCAAGCCTTAGCAATACGGCAAAACGCTATCTGCCCAATGAAACAAACCACACCCGCTGGAAAGAGAGTTCTCGATTTTGTGGCCGGGTATTACGGGGACAGAATCCGCCCGAAATTGGTCAATATAGTTTTAGCGCTCGATTCCTTTGAAACACTCTGGAACCCTATAATTCAAGTTAATACCAGGCTGACGGTGGACGATGTCATCAATCATCAGTTGATGCTTGAATCCGGGACTCGCACTGAATTGAAGTCAGCTCTAGAGACTCACATCAATCAATGGCAGAAGATTCTAGGCGATTGTCAATTGGCGCCACGTGCTTCGACTACAAACTCATAGATAGCGTCTCTCTCCTGCTCCGAGACCAATTTGTGTCCCATGAAGCGACACATAGCTGGGATGTCTCTGCACGTCGAAGGGTCGGTCGCCAATAGCTTGACGGACGTTCCGTCAGAGACCTTACGAAGTGCATTACGCAGTAACATGACAGGCTCTGGACATTTGAGGCCCTTAGCATCGACGGTCTCTGCGACTAATGGCTTGGGCGAATCTGAGTAAGTCATACTTGCATCCAGCTTCTGAAAAACCATTAATAGTACAAGATTTTTATCATTATCACGGAGCAAATCAATGCCTCAACGAATTGCACTGGTTACTGGGGGCACCGGGGGAATCGGCACATCCATTTGTCGCGAGCTTAAAACGCATGGATTCATTGTAGTTGCAGGATACAATGCTGGTGGCAATCACGACAAAGCGAAAGCGTGGCAGGAGGAACAGCGTGAAGATGGTTATGAGCTTGATATTGCTTATGGGGACGTCTCTGATGCCGAATCGTCCAAGCAATGTATCGACGGTATTGTTAAAAGATATGGCAACATCCATTGCCTAGTGAATAATGCAGGAATTACTCGAGACTCAACGTTTCGAAAGATGACACTCGAACAGTGGGATCAAGTAATGAATGCAAACTTGCGTTCAGTTTTCAATATTACGCGCCTCGTGATTAACGGTATGCTCGAAGAAAAGTGGGGTCGAATAATAAATATAAGTTCAGTCAATGGGCAAAAAGGACAATTTGGCCAAGCGAATTACGCCGCAGCCAAAGCCGGAATGCACGGCTTTACAAAATCATTGGCACAAGAAGTAGGCTCCAGGGGAGTGACCGTCAACACAATAAGTCCAGGCTCCATTATGACAGCGATGGTGTCTGCAATCGGCGACGATATACTAGAACAAATTGCTTCGACCATACCAGTCGGGCGACTAGGTAATCCCGATGAAATCGCTTACGCTGTCTCATTTTTGGCTTCAACGCGCGCCGGGTTCATTACTGGCTCAAATCTCGCCATCAATGGTGGCCAGCACATGTTCTAATTCCGAACAAACCCGAATCACCCCCAAGATATGCAATTGAAAATTAAGTCGCACTTAATTTAACCACGGCAAGTAAATGTATAAAAAGTTATTGAACATGAGTGGCCAAGGCAACACTTGAAGATCAAAATCTAGTTTTTTGTTCAAGCTGATACAACCCAACCGCAGAGAGCTTCTGATAGTCTTCTAAATTCTACTGCTAAACAGGAATAGCTCGCATGGAACCTCTCTGGAGCCCCTCTGAATCACGAAAAGGCTGTGCGCAGATTACAGATCTGATGGCCTTCGTCAACGAACGGTTCGGCCGTTCAATTCATGACTATGAGGGCTTACACCGGTTCAGCATTCATGAATCAGATAAGTTTTGGGATAGTGTCTGGGCCCACGCGGAACTCTCTGGTCATCGTCAAGGACCAGTCTTAACTGGCAAAGAACTAATGCCAGGCGCTCGTTTCTTCTCAGAATCCACTCTCAACTTTGCCGAAAACTGCCTCAAGCATGCGCGCGCTGATGACGAAATTGCGATCATCACCCATACCGAAGCTGGACAGCGCAAAACCTACACTTGGGGTGAACTGCGCCAAAATGTCGCCAATATGCAACACACCCTCTCATCGCTCGGGGTGCAATCAGGAGATGTTGTTGCGGGGTACGTAGCCAATGGCATTGAAGCTATTATTGGCGTCTTAGCAACCCTGTCAATAGGAGCCATTTGGACAAGTTGCTCGCCAGATTTTGGCCTTCAGGGTGCACTTGACCGGTTTGGACAAACGAGGCCTAAGGTTCTTTTGGCAGGCCTCAGCAACCGCTACAACAAAATTTCAATTGATGCGTCTGGGCGCATCAAGGCGCTACTAAATAATCTTCCGACAGTCACTAGCTGCATCGTGCATCCAGGTTCTGGTTTTGATGTGATTAGTGAAGAGGTCAAAGGCACAACCTATGAAACGATTAGCTTCGAGCAAGCGACTAATGGAAAGCATTCGCTAACCTTCGCAGATACTCGTTTTAATCATCCTGGATTTATTTTATACAGCTCAGGAACCACTGGCATCCCGAAATGCATTGTGCATAGTCAAGGTGGCGCCCTCATTCAACTCGTAAAAGAACATCGCTACCATGTTGATATAAAGCCTGGGGATAAAGTGTTTTATTTCACTACCTGCGGCTGGATGATGTGGAATTGGCTACTTGGCTCACTCGCTTCACAGGCCACAGTAATCACTTACGATGGGGCGCCATTTGCGCGTGGCATAAAAACACTTTGGTCACTATGTGAGACAGACCAGTGGAATATCTTTGGAACCAACGCCACATACATTGCGGCCATGGAAAAGAAACAATACTCACCAAAAAATAAACATGACCTAGGAAACCTTAGAACACTATTGTCTACAGGGTCACCCTTGTCACACGAATCTTTTAATTACGTCTACAGGGATGTTAAAAGCGACATCCTGCTCGGTTCAATTTCCGGCGGGACCGACATTGTCTCTTGCTTCTGCTTATGTTGCCCCATTCGTCCAGTTTACGAAGGTGAGCTTCAGTGTGCGGGCCTTGGGCTTGCAGTTGATGTCGTTAACGAGGCAGGCCAACCAGTGGTGGGCGAAAAAGGGGAGCTAGTCTGTCGTCAACCCTTCCCTGCCATGCCCGTGGCCTTTCTTGGCGATTCAAATGGATCCAAATATCAACAGGCCTATTTTAAACAGTTTCCCGGGCTCTGGGCACACGGCGACTTTGCAGAACGCACAGTGCAAGACGGATTTATTATCTACGGTCGCGCCGATGCAACGCTCAATCCTGCTGGTGTCCGCATTGGTACAGCCGAAATTTATCGCCAGGTTGAAGCCATCCCTGAAGTGCTAGAATCGCTCGCAATTAGTCAAAAAACTGAAGATAACAACCGCATAATCTTATTTGTAGTACTTACAAAAGACGTTATCTTGAATGAAAACTTGCGAAAAAATATCAAAACAGTTATTCGTAAAAATACAACGATACACCATGTGCCGAATATTATTGCTCAGGTACCCGACTTACCACGCACACGAAGTGGTAAAATTGTAGAGTTAGCCGTACGCGATGTGGTGCACGGTCAGCAAGTAAAAAACCAAGAGAGCCTAGCAAATCCAGATGTGCTTAATCACTTTAAAAACCATCCAGACGTATGCTGTTAAATCATTTCTAATCGTAGCATGTTACGTCGCTATTCCAGCCGAAGCACAGCCTGCTGACGTGCGTGTGTTGGTAGATGTCTCGGGCTCTATGGAGCAAGCTGATCCCAAAGCCGTACGAGGCCCCGCCACTGCACTGCTTGCGACTCTTCTACCCGACGAGTCACTTGGCGGAATATGGTTATTTGGGTCTGACGTAAGACCGTTAGTTCCTTACGGACCGGTTAATGTTCGTTGGGACGCACTGTTGAAACCCATTGAATCGTCAATCGGTTCGACGGACCGGTTTACACATATGGAAAGCGCATTAAAAACCGGAATTGAAACAGGAAAGGAAAGTAAGGCTGCGTGTCATGTAATCCTTATAACAGATGGTATCGTTGATGTTCGAGGTGGTCGCGAGGCGTCACAGGCTTCACGTGACCGTATCTTGAAAGTAGTACTGCCTTCTGCAATCAAAAAAAAATGTAGAATACATACCATTGCCCTATCAAAACAGGCAGATTTATCACTTCTTCGCCAAATTTCACTTGCCACCAACGGGTTATTTACTTTGATCAATAACCCGGGAGATCTCATCCCGGTGATGCTGGATGCTCTGGAACTAGCCTTGCGATCGCAACAGTTGCCAGTTCGAGACCAACACATCCAAGTAGATGCAGATATTCGTCAGTTACGCATCATTCGCCTAGACGAAACAAAAAAAATTGAGCTGAAGTCAGAAAAGATCGCCATCGACCATGAAGTGAATGACCCATCAATCAACTGGTATACTGGTCGGGGGTACCAGGCCTTGATCTGGTCCACTCCAAGCCCGGGTCGATATCGATTGAACACAGAATTCGGAAAAAATGATCGAATTTTAATCGATTCTTCTGTGATTCTTGACCTAGAAGAATTACCACCGACCATTGCATCCAATCAAACTCTCGGATTATCTGCGAACATTGTTGGGGCGACAGGGCCTCTTACAGACTCGAAGCGAGAGTACTGGGTCACTTTTGGTAGCGGCATAGATCCGGTAAGAGAGAAGGCGAGCTCACTTCGAATGCAATTAGACAGTCCAGTCGCAGGACGCAGCCTACTGACGCTGCAGAGCTTTGATCAAAGCCACGAACGACAAATACAACGAATGTTTGAGGTTTTGAAACAAAAGCCTGCACTCGAATTAGCCAATAATTCAGGTCAGGGGGTCGGTCAGGTCGGATCAGCAATTGACGGAAAACCCAAGACATCCTCGGATACAGCCAAATTATACATGGACCAGCCGTCAGTCAGCCAAGCTGCAATGGAGCAAATTTCTGCACTAAGTAATCAGGCTAAAGAAATCCTTCCAGAAAATATGAAAACTTGGCCTGCATGGCAGTTAATCGCAATCGGATTAACCCTGCTCGCTTTTTTAATTCTAATGATCGGCCTAATGCTTCGGCCCCAAAAAAAGCAGTGAACTGAGGGTACAAAGCGCAGTATTATGTGTACTAATGTACTCTCTTCTTGAGCAGCTGACGAACCGCACACCATCGAGCAAATCAAAAAATTCAAGGAACTTATTGCCCATGCCTTGAGATGCAATTAATTTGGTGTATCTACAACACATTACTGGGGCCGAAATTACTATTTGTCGATGCCATGAGTGACAACGCCTGAACTATACTAACCTTCACCTCTTAATTTTAGATGGGATTCTATGCGACTAGATTTCGTAGGAGACATACACGGGCATGCGAGCTATTTACTCACACTGCTTGAACGTCTTGGCTACAAGAAGCAACAACGAGGTTGGAAACAACCAAATGCTACACTCGTATTTTTAGGCGATTTAATCGACCGAGGCCCCGAGCAAAAACAAACTGTTGAAATAGTCCGCGAACTTTGTGAGCTAGGGATTGCAATCTGCTTGTCAGGAAATCATGAATTCAATGCCGTCGGGTTTGTGATCAAGCGAACTGACGATCCCAGTCAATACATCCGCAGCCACACTACTAACCATTTAAAGCAACACGAAATCTTTCTGGAAGCTTATGCCAATGATCGATTTGGTTATGAAGAGACGATTGCGTGGTTCGCTAAGCTTCCCATATGGTTTGAAATGGCCGACGTACGAGCAGTTCACGCATGTTGGCACGACCCAGCAAAAGAGGAACTCGCTGAATTCCTAGACGTTAATCATTGCCCACAAGATCGTTCTTTTTTTGAGCAAACAGGAATAAAGGGATCCGCGGCATGGACCGCGCGCGAAACGCTATTAAACGGCCTTGAACTACCCTTGCCTGGCGACACTACTTTCAACGACTACTACGGAATCAAACGTAGGCGTATCCGAGTAAATTGGTGGACTCCTTCGCAAACCACTTACCGCTCAGCCGCCGTAATAGATGGATCACAAAGAGCTCGTATTCCAAATATAAAACTTTTAGAACCAGCGCCGACATACGAAGAACAATTGTGTTTTTTTGGGCACTACTGGATGAGAGGCAATCCTAGAATAGAACATTCCAGAGCAGTCTGTCTTGATTACAGTATCGCACTAGACGATGGTGCTCTTTGCGCATATAGCTTTAAAGGGGAAAAAGATGCAAACCCAAACCACCTTACCTGGGTCCAAAAATGAAAGAAAAATGATAATTTTGTGAACTTAGATCACCATAATCTGTTCGTATTCAACCGCTAGAGTCGCAGTGAACCGGGAAGGTTAAATATGTTCATCAGACAAGGTTTTTTGATTACTGAATCGCATTTTCAAAAATCTAACCAACTTTCTACAAGATCTCAAAAGCTATTGGAGGCAGGCAGCCTAAAATAAACCAGTAATCTAATAGAGCTATTTTGCTAAGTTGTCCGACAGACTTTACGAAGAGTGCCTCATTCATGGTCATCTGCGCGCAGATTGCCTAGTAAAAGTACAACCTAGAAAAATTCATCCCAGTTACAGTACGTCAAGCGGAATAGTGTTAAGGAATGTATATTACTCCAGACAGTCGGGAAAATTACCCCGCTTAACATAGAATCAGTTTTTGAACAAATTCTTGAAGATAAGGGTACGTAGACATGTACCCTTATCTTTCATAAGTATTAGTCGAGCACTTTCAACGATTTGACAGCAACTTTACCGTTACGGCCAGATGCAAGATCAAATTCGACACGTTGATTATCTTCTAAACGATCTAAGCCATTTTCTTTGACCGCAGAAATATGAACAAAAGCATCATCTCCGCCCTCATCAGGAACGATGAATCCAAAACCTTTTGTCTCGTTAAACCATTTTACTTTACCAGTTTGCATGCGTATTCCTCAGCAGCATCTGCGCAGACGCCCGAAAAATCTGCACTTTTCACTTAATATGCCAGTCAGTGCTGCTGTTACGCGGACACATGCTAAGCACTCGGACCTGTATAGGTTCGCAGGTTCTGAAGTAAAGTCAACGGCAAATCTATTTTAGATGAATGACCTTCTCTGTACTTTTACAAAAATTACTTGAGATTCGCAATGAATACTCGCTACTCTTCAGTCACACTGAAATTACCCAAATGAGATAATTCGAACAACCCACATATTAAGAGAACAGCAAGTGGCTCGCCCTGAAAATAATTTGCTTGTCGCTAATCACTAGAAATTAGATGAAATAAATTCAGATGGATACTCTCTTCACTTCTTCAGAGGCAGTCGATTACTAAGACAGACTCAGCCAAAACGGTCACTCACATCGGTCACATAAAATTAAATATTTAAGAATCTAAACCATTAATACTGTTCGAATTTGAACTTGGTCGGGACGGCAGGATTTGAACCTACGACCCCTTGCACCCCATGCAAGTGCGCTACCAGACTGCGCCACGCCCCGAGAACCAAAAGTATACAGCGTCTTAATCGGACAGCAACCGACGGACGTGCTCTAAATCTCGAATAACCTCACGAAGAGCCATTCCCTTCGAGTTATCCTGCGTTGCCTCAACCCGAACCCCATCCTCTTCTTGAATTCTTAACTTCGCACCAGCAAGCGTAAAACCCTTTTGATGAACCAACGAACGGATCCGTCGGATCATGATTAGATCTTGATAGCGGTAGTACCGGCGATTCCCCCGACGCTTGTCGGGTTCGAGGCCCTCGAACTCCTGCTCCCAGTACCGAAGCACGTGCGGCTTAACACCACACAATCGACTTGCCTCGCCAATCGTGAAATAGACCCTATCGGGTATTTGAGGCAAATCATCATCGAAAAGATCGACCGTACTCATTCATTATCCACTGGATGGTATCGTTCTACCTGCGAACGGAGCTTCTGGCCAGCCCGAAATGTCACCACTCGACGCGCGCTCACCGGAACCTCTTCCCCAGTTTTCGGGTTGCGACCGGGGCGCTCACTCTTGTCTCTCAGCTCAAAGTTACCAAATCCGGATAATCGAACTGGCTGTCCGTCAATCAATGAACCCCGAAGTTCATCAAATAACAAATCTACCAATTCCTTGGCTTCACGCTTATTTAAACCAACCACATCATTCAAGTGTTCAGATAAATCTGCTTTTGTAAGTGCTGCCAACTTTTTAACTCCTTAATTCTGCGCCCAAACGGCTTTGCAATCGAGATACCACTTCATCAACTAGGACCTGGACAGCTACATCTTCTAAGGTCGCTTCCAAATCCTGTATCTTAATCGACAATGCCAAGCTCTTATAACCATCAGCTACGCCTGGACCCCGATAGATATCAAATAATTCGACTTCACCTATCCGCCGATCACCAACTTCAATAATGACATCTAAAACGGCCTGCCACTCCACTGCTTCCGAAACTAAAATCGCCAAATCTCGGTTTACCCGAGGATACCTCGAAATTTCTTTAAAAGCAGTTACTTGACCCTCAGTCAGAGATGACAGCGCCAAATCAGCGAGATAAAGTGGTTTTGGCAGATCTAACTCACGCGACAGACGGGGGTGCAATCGACCGACCACGCCGAGCACCAAACCTCCTTTGCGAATGCAAGCAGTCTGACCAGGCGCCATCGATGGATGTGCGCCCGGCTCCCACTGAAGCGATACACCACCATTCATCATCGAAAGCTCATCAATAAAGCCTTTCAGGTCAAAAAAATCAATCCCACGTGACCCGCTAAAATGTAAGGCAGTTGATTGGCCGTAGAGCGCGATCCCCAGTCTCTCGGACTGATCCAACCCCCCATTACACTCAACGAAACACTGACCAGTTTCAAATAACCGAATACTAGATGCTTGTCGATTTACATTGTAGCGTACCGCTTCGACAAGTCCCGGCAATAAGGACCGCCGCATTTCTGACATATTCGAGGCAATGGGATTAGCTAAACTTACGCCAGGGTGACCATCGCCGAGTATTTTTTGAACGGCTGGATCAACAAAACTGTATGTGATCGCCTCTTGGATACCTTGATCCACCAAGTAAGATTTCAAGCGCGATACACGCGTGATAGCCTCAGGCACCGAAGCCATCGAAAGGGCCTGCGCTGGAAGAGACGTAGGTAAATTGTTATAGCCATAGATGCGAGCCAATTCCTCAATCAAATCTTGCTCAATTGATATATCAAAGCGCCAACTCGGCACAACACAGCGATATCCTTTCTCGATGCGCTCAACGCCAAATCCAAGTGATGACAATATGTTGTGGACGCGCTCTGGCGCCAAGGTAATGCGTAATTGCTGACTTATACGTCGTTCTGTCAAAATCACTTCGGTCACAGCCGGCAAAGATTCTTCATCCTGAGTCACAACGACTGGACCGGGCTTGCCACCACAAATATCAAGCATTAATCGAGTCGCACGCTCACAAGCATGCTCAGATAACCTCCAGTCAACGCCCCGTTCAAAGCGGGCTGATGCATCTGTATGCAAACCAAACCGACGCGCTTTACCCGCAATAGTGAGCGGATTGAAGTACGCGCTCTCCAAAAATACAGAGGTAGTTTCCTCGGAGATTCCTGAAAATTCTCCCCCCATAATGCCGGCCAACGCAAGAGCTCTCTCCTGGTCTGCAATCACCAAAACATCATCTGATAAAATCAACTCTTTACCATCCAATAATCGTATTGATTCTCCCACTCTGGAGAATCGGACCTCAATCCCGCCTTTGAGCTGAAGAAGATCAAAAGCATGCATCGGCTGACCCAGCTCCAACATCACGTAATTCGTAATATCCACAACTGCATCAATCGATCGGATACCAGAGCGCCTTAAACGCTCTGACATCCATAAAGGCGTCGGGCGACTCACATCGACACCATGAATCACCCGCCCAACATAGCTGGGGCAGCCGGACTTCGCACTCAAAGTTACATGGACCTGCGTGTCAGTTTCGGATGCAACAGGAAGAATTAAAACCTCCCGAAAAACAGTCTCAGTCAGCACTGAAAGCTCTCTAGCAAGTCCAGTAACTGATAAACAGTCACCCCGATTAGGGGTCAAGTCCACCTCAATTATAGTATCTGGAAGACCCAGTGTGTCGGCAAAATCAGTGCCTGCCGACAAATCTTCCGGCAACTCCATCAGACCCGTCTGCTCGCTTGATAATCCAAGTTCGTCGGCACCACAAAGCATGCCATTAGACTCAATGCCCCGAATCTCAGACTGTTTAATCTCAACTCCGGAAGCCACTTGACCACCGACTTTTGCCAGAGGGACCTTCAATCCAACGCGCACATTGGCAGCCCCACAAACTATTTGCACAGTCTGTGACCCATCATCGACATTGCATACATGTAACTTGTCCGCTTTTGGGTGAGGCGAAACTGCCAAAATCTCACCCACTACAATGCCATGAAAATCAGTCGAAGCAGGCTCCATTCCATCTACTTCAAGACCTGCCATCGTCAAACGACTAATCGTTTCATCAACAGAAATATCAGTTGGACATAAGCTTCGTAGCCAAGAAATACTTATTTTCATATTTATCCGTGAAACTGGTTGAGAAATTGCAGATCATTCTCAAAGAATAATCGAAGATCACCAACGCCATAACGCAACATCGCAAGTCGCTCGACACCCATTCCAAACGCAAAACCGGTAAAAACCGAAGTATCCATACCAGTGTGCTCAAACACTTTGGGATGGACCATCCCACAACCCATAACTTCAAGCCAACCCGTATTCGAGCAAACACGACATCCTGCGCCTTTGCACATAACACATTGCACATCGACTTCTGCCGAAGGTTCCGTAAATGGAAAGTAACTAGGCCGAAAACGGACTTCCAAATCGGCCTCAAAAAATCGATTTAAAAACGTCACAATAGTGCCCTTTAGATCAGCAAAGCTGATATCGCGATCCACTACTAGGCCTTCGATCTGGTGAAACATCGGGGTATGGGTTAGATCATGATCACAACGATACACTCTGCCAGGCGCTAAAATTCGGATTGGTGGCTCCTGGGTCATCATTGTACGAATTTGCACTGGAGAGGTATGAGTTCGAAGCACTCGACCATCTTGAAAGTAAAACGTATCGTGCATTGCTCGAGCCGGATGATGCGAAGGAATATTTAAGGCCTCAAAGTTGTGCCAATCATCCTCAATTTCAGGACCAGTAGCGACTTCATATCCCAACGAAGAAAACAGTCGGTTCAATCGATCCAGTGTCCGCGTCACTGGATGCAACCCGGCAACATGGCTTTTCCGCCCAGGCGCTGTCACATCGATCGCTTCGCGCTCCAATGATGATAATTCAACTGCCGCTTCTAGCTGTTTTCTTTTCTCATCCAGTGCAATGGTGACCGCGTCGCGCACTCGATTAATCCGGGCACCAGCAACAGGACGATCATCCGCAGGCATCGCACCCAAGGTTTTCATCTGAGCACTGATAACGCCCTTTTTTCCAAGATATTGCACTCGCACGTCATCCAGAGATAAAAGCGAAGTAGTCTTATCAATTTCGTCGAACGCAGTATTTTGAATTGTTTGTAATTCTTCCATTCAAAGTCCAATCACATAAAAAAGGCCGCGAGGAGGATGTCCAGGCGGCCTTCCCTTCAGTCACCCCGAAGGATTAAGATTAAGCGCTCGCTTGATCCAGTGCCTGCTTTGCCTGCTCTGCAATTACCGCAAAGGCCGCTTTCTCATGCATTGCAAGATCTGCAAGTACACGACGATCCATCTCGATATTGGCTTTTTTCAACCCGTTAATAAAGCGGCTATAACTCAACCCACACTCACGTGCACCAGCATTAATACGAACAATCCAAAGTGCTCTAAATTGGCGCTTTCTCTGACGTCGATCACGATAGGCATATTGGCCAGCTTTAATAACAGCTTGCTTGGCAACTCGGAATACCCGAGAACGAGCACCATAGTATCCTTTTGCAAGCTTCAGTATTTTCTTGTGACTAGCACGCGCGGTTACACCGCGTTTAATTCTTGGCATGAGTCTCTCCTTTTACCTAACCCCAGGAAGCATTCGACGAATCAGCTTAATATCAGCAGCTGCTACCATTAACGTGCCGCGCAGATGGCGCTTCCGCTTGGTCGACTTCTTGGTCAAAATATGGCTACGAAAAGACTGCTTGTGTTTAAAGCCCTTAGCAGTCGGCCTAAAGCGCTTCAACGCGCCGGAATTACTTTTCAGTTTCGGCATAGTTCCTTTTTACTCCGCATTAGAGATAAATTCTCTCATTTCTTTTTCGGCGCTATGACCATGATCATCTGACGACCCTCTAATTTAGGGCGCGCTTCCACAATTCCATGCTCTTCGAGGTCCTTTTCCACCCGCTCGAGCATTTGCATGCCGAGTTGTTGGTGGGCCATTTCTCGACCACGAAACCGAATGGTTATCTTGGCCTTATCGCCGTCCTCAAGGAAACGCACCAGGTTGCGTAGTTTGACCTGGTAGTCTCCAACGTCCGTTCCCGGACGAAACTTGACTTCTTTGACCTGAATGTGGTGTTGCTTTTGCTTAGCAACAGCCTTGGCCTTTTTCTCTTCATACACCCGCTTACCAAAATCCATGATTTTGGCAACTGGCGGATCAGATGACTCTGCAATCAACACAAGATCGAGTTCGTTTTCCCTAGCAGCCACCAAGGCATCACTAGTATTCACCAATCCGATTTGGTCCCCAGTTGGGCCGATCAGCCGCACCTGCGGCGCCCGAATTTCTTCGTTGATCAATGTGCGCTTTTCACCCGGCGCACCCTTGGGTTGTGCTCTTCTGATTACTTTATCTCCGAATTCATTTCAAAACGGCCGCCAGCGCTAATATTTGTTTGCAACATACTTATAAAAGCACTCACATCCATAGCACCTAGATCTTCACCTGATCTAGTTCGCACAGCCACTTGCTGATTTTCCACCTCTTTATCACCGACCACCAAAAGATATGGCACTCGCTGTAAAGTGTGGTGCCGGATTTTATAGCCGATCTTCTCATTGCGCAAATCTGATTTCACTCGAAGACCTTGAGCAACAAGTAAATTTTCAATTTCTTTGGCGTAGACATGCTGTGCATCAGTGATTGTGAGCACTACTGCCTGAGTTGGTGAAAGCCACGGCGATAGGAAGCCCGCGGTGTTTTCGAGGAGTATTCCTACGAAGCGTTCTAGGCTTCCAAGAATTGCCCTATGCAGCATTACAGGAATCTTTCGAGATCCGTCTTCAGCCACATATTCCGCCCCAAGACGGCCAGGCATCGAAAAATCTACCTGCATTGTTCCACACTGCCATACTCGACCGAGGCAATCCTTGAGCGAATATTCAATTTTTGGCCCGTAGAACGCTCCCTCACCCGGCAACTCTTCCCAAGCAACATCTAACTCGTTCAGAGCACTGGATAACGCCTTCTCAGCCTTGTCCCAGGTTTCATCATCTCCGACCCGTTTTTCAGGACGTGAAGAGATTCTGACGATCATCTCGTCAAAACCCAAATGCTGATAAACCTCAGTCAATAATTGATTAAACATTTTTACTTCATCAATAATCTGGCCTTCGGTACAAAAAATGTGCCCATCATCTTGGACGAAATTCCGAACGCGCATTAAACCATGCAATGAACCGGAAGGCTCATTCCGATGGCATGAGCCAAATTCAGCCAAACGAATCGGCAATTCGCGATAAGAAGTAATCTTCTTGTTATAAACCTGCACATGACACGGGCAGTTCATCGGCTTCACAGCATAGTCACGACTCTCACTGGATGTTAGGAACATATTTTCTTGGTACTTATCCCAATGACCAGATGCTTCCCATAATTTTTGATCTACTAATTGCGGAGTCCGAATTTCCTGATAACCAGCATACTTGAGACGTTCGCGAATATAATCTTCCAAAACACGATAGATTGACCATCCATTAGGATGCCAAAAAACCATGCCTGGCGCTTCTTCTTGTAAATGAAACAAATCCAATGTTTTCGATAGATTTCGGTGATCTCGCTTAGCCGCCTCTTCAAGAAATTTTTGATGAGCATCAAGATCGGCTTTAGATGTAAATGCAATCCCATAAATGCGTTGGAGCTGTTTATTCTCTGTCTTACCACGCCAGTAGGCACCGGTCACATTAGTTAACTTGAAGTAACGAAGAAAGCTGGTACTTGGGACATGTGGCCCACGGCACATATCCGTATATTCTTGATGATGGTATAGCCCTATTGGATTGTCATCATCTGGAATATCATCCCGGATTATCTCGAGTTTGTAGGTTTCATTGCGCTCGGTAAATAAGGAAATAGCATGCTCTCGTGAAGACCATTCTTTAATCACCAAATAATCAAGCTTAATCAGATCACTGATTCGCTTTTCGATCACTTCGAGGTCGTCAAGTATCAGCGGTCTCTCGTAATCGACGTCATAATAGAATCCATTCTCAATCACCGGCCCGATGGCCATTTTAATGCCCGGAAATAATTGTTTTGCAGCGTGCCCGACCAAATGCGCAAAAGAATGACGAATAACTTCAAGACCCTCACGATCTTTCTGCGTAATCAAGGATACATGCGCATCACTGCTGATCACATCAGACACATCTTTCAATTCCCCATCTACGCGCGCACAGATAGTCGCTTTGGCGAGCCCGGGCCCGATAGATAGAGCGACGTCCATAGCGGAAATCGGCTCATCAAATGTACGCTTTGATCCATCAGGAAGAGTAATTACTGGCATTCCAACTCCGATAGATGACCTACACCAAAGGCCGGTCTAGTTTGATTGTCTTTGGTAGGCGCGATTGGAATCGAACCAACGACCTCCACCATGTCAAGGTGGCGCTCTAACCAACTGAGCTACGCGCCTAAAGACGGCAGAAGTATACAGCCTTGGCTTTTGTTGTAAAGCAAGCCCCTGGAGTCAGGAACAACCCCTGGAGTCAGGAACAACCCCTGAACCAAGCAACAAACCGCAATGTTCTCACCCCGATAGAGGGTCTTGGGCACACAATCCATAAAATCGACCTAGCTGGCAGTTTGAATACGACCAAAACTTTCTCAGGTCTTCACCAAGATTCGGGCCGATCCAAGCAATAACCAACCAACAATCACTGTCACGAACAGAAGGATGGACACCGATGCAATCATCAATATTTCACGATCAAGCAACACACCATGAATGGCAAGACATGTACTAAGTGCCGCCAGTGGAAATCCAAACGCCCAGTTCGGTGGAACGAACGAACGGCTAAAAATTCGCCAAATCAAAGGGAGTAGAGCCAACAACAAAAAGAATGCCACAGACATTAATATTATTCCAGGCAATGGACCCATCTCCGCCCCAATCAACGACCAAGACACCGAGCCAATCGCTGGTGGGGCGATAAGAATTATTTGGGAAGCCTCCTGCTCAGTAGCCATTGGCTTGCCATGCACTAGCCTCAAAAATACCACTGGCGACAACATCAACCAGAGACTAATCCCAACAGAAAATCCGAACCAAGCAAGCATCACCTCATTAGTCGCCATCGCACCAACCGGGATAACAACATTTCCGACCACTGGAATAAACCAAACAGGTGACACTGCCTCGAGGGAGTTGCCACCACGGAACCAACCATTAATGAGCCAAATCAATAAAACGAAGTGCGCAATACTGGCCGTCCAAATCAGAATCCGTGCGAGTTCTGGCATGTGCGGGGCCAATAGTGCAGACAACAACATCAAGCTCACAGTTAAACATGCAGGCAAAACTTTAAGCTGAGGATCATTCAATACTTGCATCAAGACGCCCCTACTAGCCAAATGCACCGTCATAGAACCGAGGATAATTAAGCCAATAAGCACCACTCCAATAGACATCAGCCCATCCCAGGGCCCACTCCATCCTGCTAAATCAGGCACCGTACGCCAGGCCAATGAAAGACCAAACAAGCTCATTACTGCGGGCGCAAAACGAATCGACATAGCCACTTCCTTGTTTATTTAAACGCCAAAGACTGTAATTCAGCGACAGCATCACGGATCGCAGCAGCTTTCTCAAACTCGAGTGATTTTGCAGCCTTCAACATATCATTCTCGAGCCGAGTAATCTGTTTGGCGAGCTGGGCTGGCGAAAGCGCCTGAGGATTAATCGGCAACAACGATTCCAATTCGATGCCATCTTTTTTATCCTTGGCTTTACGACCTTTAGCACCTCGCGCGCCCCCGTGCGCTCCGCCCATTACATCATCGATGCGCTTACGAATTGTCTGAGGAGTAATGCCATGCTTATCATTGAATTCCAGTTGTTTGTTTCGTCGACGATCAGTTTCATCCATGGCGCGCTGCATAGAGTTTGTAATTCGATCTGCATACAAAATTGCCCTACCGTTAACGTTCCGCGCTGCTCGGCCCATGGTTTGTATTAACGAGCGATCCGAACGCAAAAAACCCTCCTTATCAGCATCCATAATTGCGACCAATGAGACCTCTGGCATATCCAGGCCTTCACGCAAAAGATTAATACCTATCAAGACGTCAAACACGCCTTTCCGGAGATCACGTATGATTTCGACACGCTCCACGGTATCTATATCCGAATGCAGGTAACGGACCCTAACCCCATGCTCCATCATATAATCAGTAAGATCTTCGGCCATGCGCTTCGTCAGCACAGTCACCAAGACTCGTTCATCTCTTGCTACCACATCACCTATCTCACTGAGGCAATCATCGACCTGCGTGCTAGCTGGGCGCACCTCAATCATTGGGTCTACGAGCCCCGTGGGGCGAACCACCTGCTCAGCGACCTGGGCTTGATGATCGGCCTCATAAACACCCGGCGTTGCGGATACAAAAATCATCTGTGGCGCCAAGGTCTCCCACTCTTCAAATTTTAGTGGCCGATTATCCAAAGCAGAGGGCAAACGAAAACCGTATTCAACCAAGGTTTCTTTTCTCGAACGATCAGCCCGATACATTCCACCAATTTGCGGGACAGTTACGTGCGATTCATCAATAATTAACAAAGCGTCAGGAGGAAGATAATCAAAAAGCGTTGGCGGGGCCTCTCCATTCAGACGGCCCGATAAGTATCTGGAATAATTTTCGATGCCTTGACAGTAACCAAGCTCAGCAATCATTTCTAAATCAAACTTAGTCCGTTGTTCTAGTCGCTGAGCTTCTAATAGCTTGCCTTGTTCACGAAATTGAGTGAGACGATTCTTTAGTTCATCTTTAATATCATCCAGCGTATTTACCAAGCGGTCTCGACTAGTTACATAATGCGTTTTGGGATACACAGTCAATCTTGGCACTTTCCGGAGAACCTGGCCTGTCAGTGGATCGAAGTAAGATAGCTGCTCAATAGAATCATCAAACAATTCAACTCGAACACCCTCACGATCTGATTCTGCTGGGAAAATATCAATCACATCACCGCGAACTCGATACGCACCGCGACTAAAATCCATGTCATTTCGCTTATATTGAAGCTCTGCTAATCGTCTTATAATTTGGCGCTGGTCAATCACCATACCTGGGGTCAAGTGCAAAACCATCTCGTGATATGCCTGAGGATCACCCAACCCATAAATAGACGACACGCTTGCCACGATGATTACATCATCGCGTTCAAGTAAAGCTTTTGTGGCAGATAGTCTCATTTGCTCAATATGCTCATTAATTGACGCATCTTTATCTATGAAAGTATCGCTAGCAGGCATGTAAGCCTCAGGCTGGTAGTAGTCGTAATAAGAAACAAAGTATTCAACAGCATTTTTGGGGAAAAATTCTTTAAACTCTCCGTAAAGTTGCGCAGCCAACGTTTTGTTATGAGCCATCACGATAGTCGGGCGCTTGACAGCTTCAATGACCTTGGCGACGGTAAATGTTTTACCAGAGCCAGTAACACCCAAGAGGGTCTGATGAGCAAGCCCCGCTCGCACGCCTTCGATCAGCATTCGGATTGCCTCCGGCTGATCACCAGCCGGTTCGAAATCGGATACAATTTTGAATGGATAAGAGTGATCGTGACTCACGAAGCAACCAAATGGCGGAAAATGAAACCAGTATTGTACTCGCTCGAGCATCGATTTGCGGAGCGAGTTTTAGAATTTTTATGGGCTGGTCGAAAAAAACTGGCTCCGCGAGCAGGACTCGAACCTGCGACCAAAAGATTAACAGTCTTCTGCTCTACCAACTGAGCTATCGCGGAACTCACGAACGGCGCGAACTGTAATGATTTGAGCCGGCTTCGTCAAGTCCCTCGCATTGATTTAACGATTGACCTCAGTAAATCAGTTGCACCATCACCCGAAAAAAATTTATCGTAATTCAGCGTGCTCAGTAATAGATACAGCAAATAGCACCTTGCACGCTCAGAAGAATCGATATACTAGCCTACCTCATAGCTAGAGCTGGCAAATACATAAGCATCGAATAAATGATTGCATTCAAGAATAAGGACGAAAGAATGTAGGTCCCAACGGGCCTTTCAACCAAACCAGGATGGCCTATCCAAGTTCTCTAATAATGCGATCCAATGCTGCTCTTGGATCCTTGGCTTGCGTAATTGGGCGCCCAATTACTAAATAATCAGAACCAGCAACTATGGCTTCATGTGGCGTTGCTACACGCAACTGATCATTCGCTGCAGCCCAAGCCGGCCTAATACCCGGTGTCACCAAACAAAAATCTGCATCGTATAAAGCTCTCAAATCAAAAGCTTCTTTCGCTGAACACACCAAACCATCTAAGCCTGCATCTGATGCCAAGGCTGCGAAGGCACAGACCTGATCTTCTACTGATCTCAGCACGCCCACTTCCCGCAAACTCTCAGAATCCATACTCGTAAGGACAGTAACCCCAACCAAAAGTGGCCGATGGCTCTCACCCATCAAGACATCGCTCGCAGCCTGGAGCATATCGCCACCCCCTGAACAATGTACATTAACCATCCACACGCCCAATCGGGCTGCTGCCCTGACCGCCATCGCACAAGTATTTGGAATGTCGTGAAATTTTAGATCTAAGAAAACTTCATGCCCTGCGCGGTGACAAATCTCTACGGACCGAGGACCAAGTGCGGTGAATAATTCCTTTCCAATTTTCAGTCTACAAACCTCAGGAGGGATTGCAAAAACAACTTGTTCAAGTGATGCCGCATCAGAAACATCTAAAGCGACAATAATACGTCGCTCAATCATTTGCGACTGATTTGGAAACCGGCCAGATGCTCACGATCAAAGTCAGCAGACTACCGGACACAACGCCAATGAAAAACGTAGAGATTAAGACAACGGCCAGACTTATTGGGGGTGTCTGTGTCCAGACAAAATTAATGCTAATCGGAATTGGATTAAATAAGTAAAGAACACAACCGATCACGAGCAAGGTCAAGACCCAGGCAAGCGTGATCAGCCGCCTCAGTAATTTAATCACTTTTTGGATTCTAGAAAGGCCGTATTCACGGCCTCCCTAAGCTCCTTTCCTGGCTTAAAATGAGGGACCGCCTTGGAATCCAAAACCACTGAATTACCCGTTTTTGGGTTGCGCCCAATTCGCGCCCTCCGATTATGCAGAGAGAACGAACCAAAACCTCGCAACTCAATACGACCACCTCCAACCAACTGATGACTCATGCGGTCAAAAATAGCCTTTACCGCCAACTCCACATCCTTTGAAGATAATGCCGGGTAGCGCATCGAAATGCGCTCAATCAGCATTGATTTTGTAATACTTAACATGCAAATCTTCCATTGTGCGACCAAATTAATTCAGTCGATTTCGCCGGATTACTCGCGGCCTTCCATTTGAGCTTTAATTAACTCACCGATCGTTGTAGGGCCAGCCACCACGTCATCCGGAGTATCGTTTAAATTACGAAGGGCTTCTTTTTCATCAGCCTCATCCATGGCGCGAACAGAAAGAGCGACACTTCGCGTTTTCCGGTCAACATTCTGGATTTTTGCTTCAATTTCCTCACCCACAGTCAGAATAGTTCGCGCATCCTCGACTCGATCACGTGACAACTCAGCAACTTTCAAGGTAGCGATAACGCCGTTACCAAGATCTACTGTGGCTTGCTTAGCATCCACTTCGGTGATGATCCCTTTCACAATGGCGCCTTTTTCAGTGCCTGAGAAAATCTCACCCATCGGATCTTCTTCCATTTGTTTCACACCGAGTGAAATTCTCTCGCGTTCTGGATCAACGGCGAGTATAACCGCCTCGAGATCTTCACCTTTCTTGAAATTGCGAACGGCTACCTCGCCAGTCTCAGTCCAAGAAAGATCAGACAAGTGAATCAATCCATCAATCCCACCATCAAGACCAATAAAGACCCCAAAATCAGTTATTGACTTGATGGGTCCTGAGACCTTGCCACCTTTTTCATGAGTCGCCGAGAACGCGTCCCACGGATTAACTTTGCACTGCTTGATACCTAACGAGATACGGCGGCGCTCTTCATCGATATCTAAGACCATGACTTCTAGCTCATCGCCAAGTGAAACGATCTTCGACGGATGTACATTTTTATTAGTCCAATCCATTTCGGATACGTGGACCAGACCTTCCACACCTTCTTCGATTTCCGCAAAACAACCGTAATCAGTCAAATTGGTAATGCGCGCAATAACACGGGCATTGACAGGATAACGATTCTTGATTTCGACCCAAGGATCTTCACCCAACTGCTTTAGACCCAGTGAAACTCGATTTCGTTCTCGATCAAACTTCAACACTTTCACATCAACTTCATCGCCTACAGCAACTACTTCAGATGGGTGCTTAATCCGCTTCCATGACATATCTGTAATATGCAATAAACCATCCACGCCACCAAGATCGACGAATGCACCATAATCAGTGAGGTTCTTCACAATACCTTTCACAGACTGACCTTCGACTAGATTCTCAAGCAACGCGTCACGCTCTTCAGAATTCTCTTGCTCGAGAACTGCACGACGAGACACAACTACGTTATTACGCCGCTGATCTAGCTTGATCACCTTGAACTCAAGATCCTTGCCCTCGAGATGCGCCACATCACGTACAGGACGCACATCCACAAGAGAACCCGGGAGGAATGCTCGGATACCGTCAAGGTCTACCGTAAATCCACCTTTCACCTTGCCGTTTATAATACCGTTAACAACTGCGCTATCATTGTGTGCTTTTTCTAGATCGATCCACACTTCTGCCCGCTTGGCTTTTTCACGCGACAAACGAGTCGCACCGAATCCATCTTCTACCGCTTCCAGAGCGACCTTGATCGTATCGCCAATCTGTACGGTGAATTCTCCAGCTTCGCTAAGGAATTGCTCTCTAGGTATGGCACCTTCAGACTTGAGGCCCGCGTTCACAATTACGAAGTCAGGTTCGATAGAAACAACTGTGGCATCTACAATAGAGCCAGGTGTCATGTCGATGTCAGTTAGACTCTGCTCAAAGAGTTCTGCGAAACTTTCGCTCATTCATATATCCTATGATTTTCCGGCAATTTGCCGTCCGCCCGATCAGCCCGGGCGGAGTTGATTTATAAGACTTGACGCGCAATTCTGCTGATGTCGCAACCAAATCCAATCATAATTTAATTTGTCAGACCATGAGCCTGACACAATTCTCGCACTACCGATAACACATCAGAAGGCGATTTATCCGAGCTATCAATGACGAATGCATCTTCAGCAGCAACTAGAGGTGCTACTGACCGCGTCCGATCTCGAACGTCTCGAATTTCAAGGTCGCGCAGTATAGCGGAACGCGCAACTGTTTGACCAGACTCAATTAATTCGTGATACCGCCGATCAGCACGAATCCCAACATTAGCATCAAGGAAAATCTTTAATTTTGCATCTGGAAATACAATGGTGCCAAGATCGCGTCCATCTCCCACAAGACCGGGAACACAGGCTTGCTGGCGCTGCAAGAACATTAATGCATCTCTCACCAGTGGATGGATGGCGATGCGACTAGCCGCATCAGCTACGTCTTGATTTCTTAACTGGCCAGCCACTGATTCACCATTCAAAACAATATCAGTATGCTTTTCAGTAAATGGGAAAGATAAAGACAAGCTAGTAGCCATCGTGCTGAGGGGGCCAGGGTCGTCCAAGTCAACTGCCCCGCGCAATGCAGCTAAGCCAAGAATTCGATAAATGGCGCCACTGTCTAATAGGTTAAACCCCAATTCTTTCGCGATAAGCCGGGCAAGTGTTCCCTTACCTGCACCGCCCGGCCCATCAATAGTGACCACAGGTACGTTCACTCGGACACCGTCAATGGGAAACCCACCTCTCTCGCCAATTCAACAAAATTTGGAAAGCTTGTAGCTACATTTACGCAATCACTGATCCGAACGGGCCCGCAGGCAAGTAGTCCCGCAACACTAAATGCCATGGCAATCCGATGATCTTCACAAGCCTCGACCGCTCCAGAACTAAAACGGAATTCAGGCCCTCCACCAGAGACAATCGCACCATCTGGCGTTCCGATAATACGAACACCCAATACTGTTAAGCCGTCCACCATACTTTGAATTCGATCTGATTCTTTAACCCGCAATTCCTGAGCACCGGTAATCAGCGTTTCTCCTTCAGCGCAGCTCGCAGCAACAAAAAGAACCGGGAATTCGTCTATGGCCAATGGCACCAAATTTTCTGGAATTGCAATTCCCTTTAATGGAGCATACCGCACACGAAGATCAGCCACCGGCTCTCCGCCGACTTCATGCTCGTTCTCGATTTCAATATTCGCACCCATTAGCTTTAAAATTTCAAGAATTCCAGTACGCGTTGGGTTCACCCCTACATGATGCAAAGTTAGATCGGAATCAGGAATAAGTGTCGCTGCGACTATAAAAAATGCCGCAGATGAAATATCCGAAGGCACATCGATATGACATCCAGTCAATTTACCTCCCCCTAATATCTTGCAAATAGAACCATCTCGTTCAACTTTGCAACCAAAGCCAACCAGCATGCGTTCCGTATGATCTCGGGTTGGGGCCGGCTCTTTGATACTGGTCTCGCCCTGGGCGTACAGACCAGCCAATAGCAACGCGGATTTGACTTGAGCACTCGCAACCGCCAAGTCAGTATGACACCCGCTCAATACCTGACCTCCAGAAATATATATCGGTGGAGTCCCATTTTCTGAAGTTGTAATCGAGGCTCCCAAACACTTTAACGGTTCTGCAATACGCCGCATTGGCCGCCGCGATAATGAACTGTCACCTATTAATTCTGAGTCAAAACTCTGACCAGCTAAAATGCCGGACAACAGTCGCATCGAGGTTCCTGAATTACCCATATATAAAGCCGCTTTAGGCGGCTTCAATCCATCCCGACCCACGCCATGTACTGTGACCTTGCCAGCATCTGGCCCATCAATTAGGACCCCCATTTCCCGAAAAGCCTGGACTGTCGCGATAGCATCCTCGCCCTCGAGAAACCCCTCCACAGTAGTCACGCCATCTGCAAGTGCGCCAAGCATAATCGACCGGTGAGAAATTGATTTATCCCCCGGCACACGAATATTCCCATGCAGACCGGAGGTAGCATGCGTAACTTGGAAAACAGAAGGACAGAAATTCGTCACTGGATGATCTCCCTTGCCTGATAATGAGGAAAATAATCTTCGAGCATTTCGAGCTCGCTCGAAACTACGCATAATCCAATCACGATCGCCTAGAGCGATTGCTTCTCTCATCTCGCCTAAGCGACCAGTGTAGCGATCAATACCTCTCAAAATAGCATCACGATTAGACAGACTAATATCCCGCCACATTTCAGAATCACTTGCAGCAATACGCGTAAAATCTCGAAATCCACCCGCAGCATAGCGGAAAATATCGAGATGCTCATCGTCATCCGACAATGCATGTACCAAGCTAAATGCGAGAATATGAGGTAAATGACTGGTTAAAGCCAAAACCTCATCATGGCGAGCAACATTCATAATTGAAACTGATGCCCCTTGTTTCTCCCAAAAGTCGGTCACTAACTCAAGAGCACTGGTTGCCGTTTCAGCCAACGGGGTCAGAATTACCTGGTGATCCACAAATAAATCAGGATTAGCGGCATTGACGCCACTTTGCTCGCTTCCTGCAATAGGATGACCAGGAACAAACCAGGAAGGTATGGCCTTTGTCACTGCGATAAGGTCATCAACAACCGCTCCCTTCGTTGAACCTACATCCGTCACAACAGAATATTCTTCGCGTGCTAACCACACCGCATTGAATACCGAGCTGAACTGCCCCATTGGAACCGCAATCAATATTAAATCCGCTCCAAATACCGTTAATTCGACACTCTCGAAGCACTGATCGACTAATCCCCGAGCAAGCGCTCGCTGCCGAGTCGTTTCTGTTCGAGAGAACCCATGAATCGTCCACCCAGGCATACGCATTTTAATGGCCGCGCAGGACGAGGCCCCGATCAATCCAAGTCCAATAACAGCCAACGTGGTCATAAAATCGCTCTGGGATATGACCCCAGAATTTTTAGCTCCGCTGATTGTTGTCGGACGCAATCCAAAAACTCAGAAATAACTGGATCTCTAACATGCCCAGCAAAATCAATAAAGAATCTATAAGACCAAATTCCTGAGTGTGATGGACGCGATTCGAGTCGAGTCATATCGATTGCGAAACGATCAAAAGGCTCTAACAACTTATGAAGCGCTCCAGGCCCATTTTTGACCGCAACGATAATCGATGTTTTGTCGTTTCCTGATGGCTCTGTTGCTTGATTTCCAATAATTAAAAACCGAGTAGTATTATCAGGTCGATCTTCAATTGAAGAAGCAATCAATGAAAGATCATAGGCTTGAGCAGCTCGATCTCCAGCAATAGCGGCGAACCCCTGTGATGGATCCGAACTCGCTACCAAGCGAGCCGCCTCCGCGTTAGATGAAACAGTATGGCGCTCCACGCCCGGAAGATTCGCTTCCAGCCAAAACCTGCATTGCGCCATACTTTGAAGGTGCGAGTAAACTGCACGGACAGAATCAAGATTCACGTCGGATTTCACCATAAGTGCTTGGTGAATTCGCATTTCCACCTCACCAGAAATCACCGCCGGCGAATCAAGGAAACACTCCAGAGTTTGCGTCACTATGCCTTCAGTTGAGTTCTCAATGGGCACTACCCCATAATCAAGATCGCAAGCATCGACGCCACGAAATACTTCGGAAATAGTTGTGAATGACCGAGTATCTGCAGCATGACCAAAATGCTTTAATGCTGCTGCTTCGGTGAATGTCCCTGCTGGGCCAAGATAGCCAACCGAAAGAGGCCTTTCAAGTGCGAGGCAGCTAGACATAATTTCACGAAAAATACGCGCAACTTCCTTTGCCGGTAATGGACCTAAATTTCGATCCATAACCCGTGCCAGAATCTGTGCTTCACGCTCGGGGCGATAATAAACAGGCGCCTCACCAGAACTCTTTATCTCTGCTTTCTTGATCTCGGCGACATGCAAAGCACAATCAGCTCGGGCGTTCATCAGCCGCTGTATTTCAAGATCAATAGCATCTATTTCATCTCTGATTTCTATAAGTCGCGGACTGGCGCTCATCCTACGATCCCCTCAAATTTGGACAAAGGCTGAATCAGGTAGACAAATTTATACTCAAAAATCGAAAATTTGTACAGACACTTAATCCCTCCTGACCCCCGGTATCTTTCCGTGCCCCGCAAAGTAGCTAAGTAATCTGCCTGAACCGATATAAAACTCAAAAAATCAACTTGGGTCGGAACACGAAAAAACATATACCTGGCTGGAACTACCGACCGACTATTAGTCGGCAGACTCATCACCCGCCTCCTCAGCGGAGGTCTCAATCACCTCCGCACTGAGATCTGAAGCCTCATCAGTTAAAACTTCACCTGGCGGCTCAGAAACAGCATCCACGCGGACAAGTAACTCCGAATCCGTCAAACGAATAAGGGTTACTCCTTGAGTATTCCTCCCCAGAACTGAAATCTGTTCACAAGGTGTCCGGACCATAGTCCCCGCATCCGTAATTAACAAAAGATCATCGCCATCGACGACCTGCGCCGCACCGACAACTTCCCCATTACGTTCCGAAGTCTGAATTCCAATTACACCCATTGCACCTCGCCCCTTGCAAGGAAATTCACTTATCAACGTTCTCTTTCCAAAACCTTTTTTACACGCCAGCAGCAAAGTCGCTTCATCATCAGCAACAATCATAGCCACCACGCGATCCATCGGATTTTTCAAGCGAATTCCTCGAACACCGCGGGCCTCACGACCCATAGGACGGACCTCATTTTCGTTAAATCTTGTCACCTTGCCATTTGAATTTACCAAGATGACGTCTCGCGTACCATCCGTGATAGAGGCCCCTACCAAGGTATCGTCTTCATTAAATTCAATCGCTCGGATACCCGCTGCCCGAGGCCTTGCAAAGCGCTCCAAGGGAACCTTTTTCACAGTGCCCATAGCTGTCGCCATGAAGACGTAACGACCTTCACCCCGATCATCTGCACCAAGGGGTAAAACCGCCGTCACACGCCCCCCATCCTCTAATGCATCGATCATATTGACTATTGGCTTGCCACGAGCGTTGCGGCTCGCTTGAGGAATTTCATAGACTTTCAGCCAATGCAAGCGGCCACGATCAGTAAATAGCAGCAACGTATCATGTGAGTTGGCAACCAATAACAAATCAACAACATCTTCGTCTTTAAGATTGGTAGCACTCTTGCCGCGGCCGCCGCGGCGCTGTGACTGATAAGCAACTAAGGGCTGAGTTTTCGCGTAACCCGTCTTCGAAAAAGTCACAACCATATCTTCTTGTGGAATCAGATCCTCTGTCGACAGCGATAAATGATTCTCAATAATCTCTGAACGGCGCTCATCACCATACTGGTTTCGGACAGCTTCAAGTTCTTCCCTGATAATAGTCGTTAGCTTAGTACTGTCCGCGAGGATGCCCTCTCGCTCAGCTACGTCGCCTAAAATTGTACCGTATTCACTAAGCAACTTCTCAATTTCAAGCCCAGTCAGTCGATGCAAACGCAGGTCCAATATTGCTTGCGCTTGCTGTGGACTCAAATGATAATAATCATCAATGAGACCATAACCTTCAGGCAAATCATCAGGACTAACTCCACCAGTTCCTGCCCGTCCAAGCATTTCAGTTACCGAACCAGGCGCCCAAGCGCTCTGGATCAGACCGTCTTTGGCTTCCTGAGCATTGGCAGACCGCTTAATCAGATCTATTACAGGGTCAATATTTGCTAATGCAACTGCCTGGCCCTCCAAAATATGGCCTCGTTCCCGGGCTTTCCTAAGCTCAAAAATCGTACGGCGCGTGACTACCTCACGACGATGACGAATAAAACAAGACAACAAATCTTTCAGATTCAAGGTTCGCGGTTGACCATCGACCAGTGCAACAACATTAATTCCGAAACTGCACTGCAGTTGCGTTTGACTAAATAAATTATTTACAACTACCTCAGGTGTTTCGCTACGTCGAAGATCAACAACAATCCGCATTCCATCTTTATCTGACTCATCTCTAAGCTCAGTAATCCCTTCAATTTTCTTATCTTTAACAAGCTCAGCAATTTTCTCTATAACCCTTGCCTTATTGACTTGATATGGGATCTCCGTAAATACAATGGACTTTTTATCATCACCCTCGATGTGAAACTTCGAGCGCATGATCACTCTTCCACGACCCGTGGCATAAGCATCCCTAATGCCCTCAAGCCCATTAATAAATGCCCCTGTCGGAAAATCAGGCGCAGGAATAAATTGCATCAATTCTGTAATCGATAATTCTGGATTCGCCAAATATGCAAGACAACCGTTCACAACCTCAGTCAAATTATGTGGCGGGATATTGGTAGCCATACCCACCGCGATCCCAGACGACCCGTTAACCAGTAAGTTCGGGATTTTTGCCGGAAGAACGTCAGGAATTTGCTCGGTGCCGTCATAGTTAGGGACGTAATCAACTGTTTCTTTTTCAAGATCAGCAAGCAATTCATGCGCAATCCGTTCCATACGAATTTCGGTGTAACGCATTGCAGCCGCGCGGTCCCCATCAACTGAACCAAAGTTACCCTGTCCATCAATTAGCGGGTAACGCATCGAAAAAGGCTGAGCCAATCGAACGATTGTGTCATATACCGCAGTATCGCCATGCGGATGGTATTTACCAATCACATCACCGACCACGCGGGCAGACTTTTTATAGGCCGAGTTCCAATTATTACTCAGCACACTCTGCGCAAATAACACCCGCCGATGAACTGGCTTTAAGCCATCACGAGCATCAGGCAAAGCTCTGCCAACAATAACGCTCATGGCGTAATCGAGGTAGCTTGTTTTAAGTTCGTCTTCGATATTAATCGGCAGTATTTCACGATCCGAATCAGACATAGATGGGGGCTATCCCTACAGTTTTCTTTGATGACAAATAATAACATGGAAGCACCAAAAACGGGCAGCTTCTGTGCCTCTATCGACAAGCCCTGTATGATCATTGTTCTGAAAGCTTCGTCCCACTAACTTAACAAATGAAATGAGAACGATGAACACCACAATTGATCCCAAAGAAATTAGCAAATTCAACCACATCGCCCGAAGTTACTGGGACCCAGCAGGACCAATGCGTGCGCTGCATCAAATCAACCCACTTCGAATTGATTTCACGGAATCGTTTTACCCGCTCCAAGATACCGAGGTCTTAGACGTCGGATGCGGTGGCGGCCTCGCGTCTGAGGGACTCGCAAGGCGAGGTGCTAAAGTGACCGCGATCGACGCCTCACCAGAGATGATCAAAGTGGCCAATCTACATAAGGTAGAGTCCGGACTCAGTATTGAGTATTCGGAAGGTTCTGCCGAGATACTTGCCGCATCTCGGGCTAATCAATTCGACATAGTAACCTGCTTTGAAATGATCGAACACGTGCCAGAACAAGATACTACGTTGAGGGCATTGGCCGATTTAGTAAAGCCTGGGGGCTACCTTATACTTTCGACTATTAATCGTACTCCCAAAGCCTATTTGGGAGCCGTGCTGGCGGCTGAATATCTTTTAAATTGGGTCCCCAAAGGAACCCATGACTATAAAAAGTTTATTAAACCTTCGGAAATTGCTGCAAGTTTACGCCCAGTTCTTGTGAATGTTGTCGCTATTGAAGGGATCGTAATTCATCCATTTTACAAACAATTTACGCGCTCTAAAAGCGACTTTGATATCAACTTTCAGCTAGCCGCAAGAAAATCATCATGACCAATATCATTCGAGTGGCCGCGGCAGAAATAAAGAGAAACCCAACATTCAATGATCGCATCATTTTAGTAACCGGCGCGACCCAAGGAATCGGGCGAGCGCTAGCTTTGGAGCTCGCTCGGCGCGGAGCAACGATAATATTGATGGCGCGAGATCAGAGCCGGCTGGAAACCATCTACGACCAGATTGTCGCCGAAGGCGGAGCAATACCGGTCATTGTTTCCTCGGACCTCAACACCCTCAAAGCAGTTGACGCCGAGGAATTAGCAGAGCACATCATGGATACTTTCGGCCAGCTTGACGGAATAGCGCATGTCGCTGGCTTACTTGGTGGCCGGGAGCCCATTCAGTCGCACCGGCCCGAAAAATGGAACCAAGTTCTTAACATTAATCTGAACGCAGTTTTTTATTTAACTCGAGCCCTCCTCCCTTGCCTTGAACACTCGCCAAATGGACGCATCGTGTTTGCCACGTCAAGTGTTGGTCATCAAGTGGCGGCATACTGGGGGGCTTACGCGGTCTCGAAAGCTGGGTTAGAAATGTTCGCCGGCATGTTAGCGCAAGAACTACAAAATACCTCAAATACGCGAGTGATCACCGTCAACCCCGGAGGTACTCGCACAAAAATGCGCGCAGAGGCAAAACCAGGAGAAGATCCCAAGACACTGCCCAGCCCAAACTTAGTTAGTAATGCGTTTTTATTTGGCTTAACTGAAAAAGCCGGCGCTTTTAATGGTGATCGAATCAATGCTCGCGATCTGATGACCGCCCTGGGGACGTGGCCCCAAGGCTAGATTCTGGACTTCCGCTTTCTAACCAATGGTACCTGAGCTTTCTTGGACAATCGGCGTTTAGAATTCTTTAAGTCCTGCGGCGTCATCCTTGGCAATGATTGCAACGGCAACTCAACCAACTTAGCGAGATCATCTACTTCTTTTTGCCCAAGCTCTACGTAATGCCCTTGCTTCAAAAAAGATGGCAAAAAAATACAGCCATACCTTACACGCTTCAACCGATTGACTTGCAAGCCCTGACTTTCCCACAACCGACGTACCTCTCGATTCCGCCCTTCCATCAACGCCACATAAAACCAACGATTTCGCTTTTCTTCATCATGCTCCGGATGGGGAACAACATCCGTAAATCGAGCAAGACCATCATCCAAAATTACACCATCAACCAATTGCTCAAGGTGCTCATCCCGCACATCCCCGTGCACGCGCACTAAATATTCTCGATCAACACCACTCGAAGGATGCATCAATCGGTTCGCTAATTCACCATCCGTTGTAAGCAAGACTAAACCAGAAGTACTAATATCAAGACGGCCCACAGCTATCCATCGGCCGCTCATCAACTTAGGCAATCGATCAAAAATAGTGGGCCGACCTTCTGGATCACTTCTCGTACAAACCTCGCCCTCCGGTTTGTGGTAAGCCAGAACAAGTCGAGATTCGATAAACATTTTCTCAGGATCAACGATATGCCCATCAACAATAACTTTATCTTCTCGAGTCACTTTCTGACCAAGCAATGCCAATTTACCATTCACCAGAACACGCCCATCGGAAATCACACTCTCTAATTTCCGCCGAGACCCGAATCCAGCACGGGCTAGAGCTTTCTGCAACCGCTCACTCATGATTTGCAGTTTCGTAATTAAAAAGGTCTTTATTGACGGCAACAGGAATCAAGCTATCAATCAGGGGCAATTCATCCAACGTTTTCATTCCAAAATCATCCAAAAATTTCGTCGTTGTTGCAAACAAGGCTGGTCGACCGGGGACTTCTTTACGGCCAACCACTCTTATCCATTCCCGCTCCTCGAGCATTCTTACGATTTGCGTATTAACCGCAACACCACGAACGGCCTCGATTTCACCCCGGGTCACCGGCTGACGATATGCAATCATTGCTAACGTCTCCAAAGTCGCACGAGAATATTTCCCTGCACTATCATGCGAAGAATTGGCCAAATAAGGTCTTAAATCATCACTGACCTGAAACCGAAAACCACCCGCCACCTCAACCAAACGCACTGCGTGCCCTTCATAATCCTCATTCAGGCTTTTTAGCGCATCACGCAACATACCTTCAGTAGGAGACTTTTGGTCTCCAAACAAGGTCTTCATTTTGAGGATATTCAAGGGCTCTCGTGCGGCAAAAAGAGCTCCCTCTAATATGTACTTCAAATTCAGACCATCCATGCTAATTCATACTCCTTACGTAGATCTGATGACCAGGAGCAACTTGCACCAGCGCACAGAGCCCCTCTCGCACCATTTCGAGAATAGCAAGAAATGAAACCACAAGACCTGCTCGCCCCTCATCCGAGGTAAACAAATCAGAAAGCGTAAGCTCAGAACGCTCTTCAAGTAAAAAAAGTACGTGACTCATTCTCTGCCTTGTTGACAAAGGCTCCCATTCAATTTGATGTGCGGACGAGAGCTTTACGCGTGCCAAAAGATCACCGAACGCAATTACCAATTCAGACAAATCCACTTCCGGTGCGCACAAAAATTCGTTAATGCCTGGTGCTTCTGCAGAAGCGATTTGAAAGTCGCGATCCAGCCTAGGTAGCTTATCCAGAAGCTCTGCTGAAACCTTTATTTTTTCGTACTCGAGCAAACGTCGAATCAATTCAGCGCGTGGGTCATTCTCATCCTCATCGTTATCCCCAGGGCCTCTGGGGAGGAGCGCTCGAGATTTAACCTCGGCAAGGATGGCAGCCATAACCAGATATTCCGCAGCAAGCTCGAATCGCACAATGTCTAAGAGATCGATGTAGGCCATGTATTGACGAGTGATTTCAGAAACATCTATTCGAATAATATCAAGATTTTGACGGCGAATAAGGTACAGGAGTAAATCGAGCGGCCCTTCAAAAGAATCGAGGATTACTTCCAAAGCATCTGGTGGTATGTACAAATTTTCAGGAATCTTAGTCAACGGCGATCCGTTAACTGTAGCTAAAGCCAATTCCCCCTGATTTACATAAGCAATCATCAGTAATTCATCTATAGCTCAAACCCATGGCTTGCCTTACTTCTCCCAGAGTCTGACGCGCATCAATCTCAGCCTTTTCAGCACCCTCTAACAGTATGGACCGCACCATGTCTGGATTTTCCTCATAAGGTGCCGCTCGCGCTATAATTTGACTTTGTTCAGCGATCACTGCGTCAATCAACGGCTGCTTGCACTCGAGACAGCCGATTCCAGCTGAAGTGCACCCGTCCCTGGCCCAGGACTGAGTGGCCTCATCCGAATACACTTCATGAAATTGCCAGACAGGACATTTTTCAGGAGTGCCCGGATCAGAGAGTCGAACCCTTGCAGGATCAGTGGGCATACGTTTCATTTTAATGGATACCGAATCAGGCTCTTCACGAAGTCCAATTGTATTTCCATAAGACTTAGACATCTTTTGTCCGTCAAGACCTGGCATCTTTGCCGCTTCCGTTAAAAGCGCACGTGGTTCAGGTAAGATAACTTTACCCGTTCCTTCTAAATAGCCAATCAATCGCTCACGATCCGCTAATGTTATATTTTGCTGATTTTTAACGAGCGCCTGGGCGCGTTCAAGACACTCTTGGTCTCCGCCCTGGAGATACGCCTTCCGTAACGCACGATAAAGCTTTGCATCTTTTTTACCCATTTTATGGCACGCCGCTTCAGCCAACTCTTCGAAGTCCGGCTCTCGGCCGTATATATGATTAAAACGACGCGCGATTTCACGAGTAATCTCAATATGAGCCACTTGATCAGCTCCAACAGGAACATTTCCTGCTCGATAGAGCAAAATGTCTGCACTTTGTAACAAGGGATACCCAAGAAACCCATATGTTGTGAGATCTCGATCGGAAAGTTTATCCTGCTGGTCTTTGTACGACGGTACACGCTCAAGCCATCCAAGCGGCACAATCATCGAAAGAAGCAAATGCAACTCAGCATGAGCAACCACCTGCGACTGAATAAATAAAGTTGCCGAACCTGGATTCACCCCCGCTGCCAACCAATCAATCGCCATATCCATTGATGCCTGCTCGATTCCACGCGTATCTTGATAGTGCGTAGTTAACGCATGCCAATCCGCAACAAAGAAAAAGCACTCGTACTCATGCTGCAAACGCACCCAATTCTTTAAAACACCGTGGTAATGGCCCAGATGCAATCTACCGGTTGGACGCATACCGGAAAGAACGCGCTGGGAGGGATCGACCCCGCTCAAATGAGACTCCTCAATAAATGTCTGTAGTATCCGATGATACCAAGGTTATGCGTGTTCGGAAAAAATCGCGGAATCTCCCCCACCAAAACGAGTAACAACCGGGACACTAGTGGTTAAATCAACGACAGTGGTTCCTTTAAATCCACAGAACCCACCATCGATTACCACATCTAACTGGTGGCCCAAACACTCATTGATGTCATAAGGATCAGTCATCGGAAGATCTTCTCCTGGCAATACAAGCGTAGAAGTCATAAGGGGCTCTCCAAGATTCCTCAATAATTCGAGTGCAATTCGATTATCTGGTATCCGGATGCCAATCTGTTTTCGCTTTGGATGCACCAACCGTCGCGGCACTTCTCGGGTCGCCTCAAGTATAAACGTGTAAGCGCCAGGAGTGCTGGCTTTTAGCAACCGGTAAGTTTGATTTTCAATACGTGCGTAGGTCGAAATCTCTGAAAGATCGCGGCATAAAAGAGTGAAATTATGATTCTCATCAAGCTGACGTATTTGGCGAATTACATCCAAACCCTTCTTATTTTCCAAACCACAACCAATTGCATATCCCGAATCGGTGGGCAGAACGACAACGCCCCCCGCCCGAATCAGATCACAAACCTGGGATATTAAACGCAACTGCGGATTTTCGGCGTGAATGAGAAAAAACTGTGCCACAGATGCTCGAACCCTTTAGCTTAAAAACGGTATAATGCCAGAAATTCTGGGAATAACCTGATGAAACTCTTACTAGACTTTTTACCAATCCTAATCTTTTTCGCCGTTTACAAATATAGTGGAGACCTAATCACCGCTACCATGGTCTTAATTCCGGCCACTATTGCGCAGGTTGGACTAATTTACTTCCTCACTAAAAAAATCGAAAAAATGGCATTGGTTACACTATTTCTCGTAATCTTATTAGGTGGCCTCACCGTCTTATTAAATGATGGCTGGTTCATCATGTGGAAGCCAACAGCTGTAAATTGGCTCTTCGCAATCGCATTTCTAGGGAGCCACTTCATTGGCAAAAAGCCGATCATCGAGCGAATTCTAGGGCATGCTATATCCCTTTCAAAGCAACATTGGCTGCAACTCTCATATACTTGGAGCATATTTTTCGTACTCTCTGGAATCCTCAATCTAATCGTTGCATACAATTTTTCAGAAGCCGTTTGGGTAAATTTCAAGTTATTCGGTCTGCTCGGGCTCACGTTTTTATTTCTGGTTCTCCAGAGCATCTGGATTAGCCGCAACGGATCCGAACCGAAACCCCCAAACCCAGAAGAGCATTAAAATGTATCGAGCACTCATAAGCGCGCTTTCCATCCTATCACTTTACTTAGTCAGTCCTTATTCCATGGCCGCCTACGTGACAGACCGATTAGAAGTGCCAGTCCGCGCAGGCGAATCACGCGAGTTTCGAATTTTACGCTATCTGCAAGCAGGAACAGAGCTCCAAATAATCGAGTTAAGTGCTAATGGATATGCGCGTATCCGCGACGATCGGAATCGCACAGGCTTTATTCTTGCCCGATATCTAGTCGAAGAGACACCATTATCGTTGCGTGCCGGGCCTTTGGATGCTGAGCTTGCAAAAAAAAAGGAGGCCATCCAGCGACTAAAAAAAGAGATTAAAAAATTAAATAACGCACTTAATCAGTCCGCTACCGAGTACAGCGAAGCGAAACTAAAGGCGGAACGCACAGAATCAGAGTTAAACAATCTTATAATCACCTCTGGTGATGTAATCACCTTGAGGAATCGACTAGTTGTACTTGAGACCGAGCGACAAGTTTTATTGTCTGACAACCAAACACTGCGCGCTGAAAAGCTGGCTGCAGGCGATGACTCGGCCAAAACTTGGTTCGGGCTAGGCGCATTAGTTCTCGGTTTAGGATGGTTCATCGGGTTTCTGATGCCACGCTTCCAACGACGGCGTGTCAGTAACGACCTGTGAAAACGTATGCCCGGATTAAACAAGCCAGTCTTGATCCGGAATGCGCTTTTCGAACCCTCGATTTTGAGGATCATTATTTTTCAATCATAGACCCCATTGGTGAGCGCCAATCGGTTTTTATCGAAGGTCTTGACTTACCCAATCGATTCAGAAAACTAGGCCCCAACGAACTGATTCGGATTGGTGAAACCGGTTTTGGGACAGGACTAACGTTTTTATTAGCTGCGCACTGTTTTATCCAAACTGCTCCGAAAGGGGCTCGAATGCAGTGGATCTCTTCAGAGTACTACCCTCTGAATCGTTCCGATTTGACGCGTATTCACTCTCAACTACCCCTAAACCCAGTAGAAGCATCCATTGCCGAAAAACTTCGGGCTTACTGGCCGGCGCTCATTCCGGGCTGTCATCGGCGATCATTTCAACAACATCGAATTCTCTTGGATTTACATTTCGGAGACGCAACAGATATTTTCAAGCATATTGTTGGTTCAATAGACGCCTGGTGTCTCGATGGTTTTGCACCTAGCCGAAACCAGGCTCTTTGGAGCCCTCAACTCTTTCACTCGATCGCTTCATGCTCTTCAGAAAATGCTCCCGTCAGCACATATACATCAGCGCGGTCAGTTAAAGATGGACTCTCTGAGGCAGGATTCAAAGTTTGGAAAATTGAGGGATTTGCAGGTAAAAGAGAGCGCATCGTCGCAATTTATCAGGGCAAAAAAAACGAACGTATTTTTGCGCCAAAGCAATCCTCCATACCCCCAGAACACGTTACTATAATTGGTGCCGGTTTGGCCGGTGCCTGGGTCGCCAATGGATTGGCAGTACGAGGCATTAAAGTAAACGTTTATGAGAAGCAGACTGCAGGCTCAGGTGCTTCGGGCAACCCACAAGCAATTACCTACGCGAAACTGAGTATCGAAGCAACACCCTCAAGTCTACTTCAGTTACAAGGCTTAGCTAATTTTAGCGCGGCTATTTCCCATCTTAAAAGCCTTCAATTTTGGCACTCTCAAGGATTTCTAATACTGGAAGGAAAAAAATCTGAGCACCAAAGAAAACTATTGGAGTCGCTTAGTTTACCCAATAACGTGCTAACACAGATTTCTTGTAGTGATGCCTCAGACTTAGCAGGCAATCGACTAGCTTCAGGAGGCCTCCATTTCCAACCCGGTGGCTGGATGAATCCACGAATGTGCATCAATCAGCTACTTAAGCACTCCAATATCACTGTCCGTGCCTATCATAAAATCGAGGCCTACCGCCAAGTCGATCAGATGCACTACCTTGAAATCGGAACGCCATTAGGTAATTTAGTGGACTACACGAATGTAATTGTTTGGGCTAACGCTCTAGAGTCAAATCGACATGCAGCGATGTCAATTCCATTGGTTGCAGTCAGGGGGCAAATCACAAATATCAGGGCAAATCAAACAACGCACCTGCCAATATGTGGTGGCGCTTACTTAGCCCCAAGTGACGGGGAACAGGCCACGTGCGGAGCCACTTACGAACCAAAGTCACATGACATGACCCCCCGGGATACCGACAATTTAGAAAATATTGCACGCGTAAACCAGCTCTTTGCTGATCCTCAATTCAACGCCACCCAAATCAGCGGACAGCGAGTCAGTATTCGCACAGCAACTCCAGACTATGCGCCAGCCGCAGGTCAAATGGCAGATGCATCACACTGGTCTACTCCGCTAGACAGGCTACGAAAAGACGCTAAATTCATTCCTCCCGAGCCACTCCCCTTTATTCCTGGTAGCTATATGCTGACAGGGCTAGGCTCAAGGGGCACACTCACAGCACCGGTAACTGCAGAAATGGTTGTCAGTGAAATCATGGGGGAAACGCTTAATCTACCTGACACTGTTCGCAGTGCTATTAGTCCTGATCGTTTTTTTCGGCGCGCACTCGTTCGTGGGAATTAACTAAAAGGATTCCACCACGCACCAGAATCAAGTTTGTCACGACATCCTGCCAACTGACTGTCAAATATTTTAGCTTTCTGACCGACTCGATTGGCTACACCCACTAACCAGCGCTTCGAAGAAAAAGTGCCTCGCTGAAAGCCACCCACGCCCTCATGATATGCCAAGTAATGACGATACGCGTCAGACTTACGAATTCCAGCAATGCGATATGCACGATCGACATACCAACCGACAAAATCTGAGGCATCACGAAAGTCGTCTCGTTGGGCCAGAAAACTATTCGTAGCCTTGCGATAATCATCCCAAGTGCCGTCTTTTGCTTGAGGATATCCATAGGCGGAACTCGCCCGGGGCCCGGGGAACACCCAAAGAATTGTTGTTCTCGGTGGTTTAGCATTAGCCACAAATGAGGATTCTTGACGAATGAATGAAAGAATCAATCCTTCGCTCACGTCCCAGCGATCTGCTGCATCATTAACCGCATCATACCAGCCTGGCTTTTCAGACAACATACGGCAGGCGTTATCTACATTACTTGGCGGTGATGTTGTACACCCCCCTAACAGCAGGAGAATCGCCAAAGAACAAATTCGCTTCATAGATTCAATACCTTCAGCATTTGAGCCTCGTCAATGATTTTAATCCCGAGTGCTTGCGCTTTGATCAACTTGCTGCCCGCACCAGGGCCCGCGACCAAGACTGTCGTTTTTGCACTCACGGAGCCCGCAACTTTAGCACCTAACGAACGCAAACGTTCTGAGACCTCATCCCGAGTTAAGGACTCTAAAGCTCCGGTCAATACCCAGGTTTCACCAGAAAGTTCTATGCGGGCATCAGGAAAGCCAGAATCCGTTTGCGACCAATCGACCCCGAGCACGCGAAACTCATCAATAACTCGACAGTTTTTTTCAGAAGCAAAAAAACTAAGAATATGCGAGGAAACAATTGGCCCAACATCATCAACAGCTAATAACATAGCCTCATCGGCCTCCATCAAGCCTCCAAGGCTTCCAAAATGTTTGGCTAATGAGTGTGCGGTTGCTTCCCCCACTTCTCGAATACCTAACGCATACAAAAACCGATACAAGGTTGTTTGCTTGGCACGATCAATAGCTCCAATAACATTTTCAGCACTTTTCTCTGCCATACGCTCGAGGCCTATCAATTGATCTCGCTCGAGACGAAATAGATCAGCCGGCGTTCTTACTATCTCTTTCGCCACAAGAACTTCGAGCAATTTTTCGCCAACCCCATCAATGTCCATAGCCTTTCTGGATACAAAATGCTTTAGGTGCTCAAGCCGCTGTGCATTGCAAACCAAACCACCCGTGCAACGAAGCACTGCTTCTCCTTTAGCGCGTTTCAAAACTGACTCACAAACAGGGCATGCGCGTGGCATTAATACTAACGGAAGTGCTTTGGTTCGAAACTCTGTCATCACGCGGACCACTTGTGGAATAACATCCCCCGCACGACGAATCATTACCCGATCACCAGGCCGTGCATCCAGTCTTTGAACCTCATCAAAATTGTGTAACGTGGCATTTGAAACAGTTACACCACCTACAAAGACGGGCTCAAGCCTTGCCACTGGGGTGATCGCTCCAGTTCGCCCGACCTGCCAATCAACATCCAACAAACAAGTGGATGCCTCTTGCGCAGGAAATTTCCAAGCAGTCGCAAATCGCGGGGCGCGGGCAACAAAACCAAGCTTTTCCTGAAGATCCAGACGATTAACTTTGATGACCATGCCATCAATTTCATAAGGGAGGGAGTCCCTTTCAGCGAGCAACTCGACATAAGCCTGTTCGATCCGCTTCCGATCACCCACAACAAGCCCAGGATTAATTGGGATTCCAAAATCCTGGATTTTACCCATTACTTCCGAATGACTTCTCCCAAGATTATTTGAAACTTTGCCGACCCCGTAGGCATAAAACGATAAGGGGCGACTCGCTACAATCGATGGATCCAATTGGCGCAAACTACCTGCAGCAGCATTACGGGGATTTACAAAATTCTTTTCGCCGGCCTCAGCAAGACGCGAATTCAAACGCTCGAAATCCAACTTTTTTAAGACCACTTCCCCCCTCACTTCAAGCACGTCAGGGCAGTCACCTCCTTGTAATCGAAGAGGAATCGATCGGATGGTGCGGACGTTCGACGTCACATTTTCACCAGCTTTACCATCTCCTCGAGTTGCCGCCTCAACCAAAACACCTTTCTCATAACGTATGGACAGCGCAAGCCCATCTAATTTCGGCTCAGACGTCAGCTCTTGAGGCGAAACTCCAATTCGGTCAGAAACCCGGTTAATAAACTGATTAAACTCTTCAACACCAAATACGTTGTCGAGAGAAAGCATCGGAAGTCGATGAATTACTTCCGCAAAGCCCGTATCTGGCTTTCGGCCCACACGCTGGGTTGGAGAGTCCTCAAACAGATACTCAGGATAGGCAACCTCTAAAGTTTTGAGTTCTGAGAGCAGAATATCGTACTGCGAATCACCGATCACAGGCGCATCCAAAACATGATAGTGATAATCATGTTGCCGAATACTTTCGCTCAGTGCCTGAATACGCTCAAGGTTATCGGTGGTCATGAACGAATAAGACGCTCATGGCTCGCCTGAGCTCGAGTCTGATCGATCCATGCCTTTGAAATAAGAACACCACTCGAGTCAAAGACATCACCACCAATTTCACGCGCAATCGCGCGGGCACCTGAGATCATCTCGTTAACTGCGAAGACTGGATCATCCTGTGTCGCCAAATTTGTAAACATAAAAAAGATTGGAGATTCGATCGAGACAGCTTCGCACTCAAATAAGCCAGGTTCAACGCCATTCACCAAGGAAAAAAGAGGCTCTTCATCCTGATCTAAAGGAACACGCTGATAAGTCTGGCTAGACGTGAACCTTAAACCCGCACGCAAACATGCTGCATGTAAGTTTAAACTCTCGAAGCGCTGGACACGAGATGGCCTTAGGCTCACCATTACAAAATCATTGATATCAGGAACCGGCCGGTCTTCGGTCGGTTGCTCAGGATTTAATAAATCAATGGCATTGCTGGAGTTTGCAGAAACTGGCTCATTGGCGTCCGTCCGTGATGCCCCTCGCCCAAATGAGCCCAGAATTCGAGCAACTGTTTGACCGAAAAGACCGCCATGGTCCGGTCTGATCATCACATCATCTGCTGGCGTATCGTTCAAAATAGCCATATCCTCACTATGTAAAGTTTCCGCAGCGAATTGCTCATTTTCAACATCATCCGGCCGCGATTCAATGTTGGTATCAATTGAATTCGGGGCCGAGGAGGCCGAGGAGGCCGGGCCAAAATCGTCTGAAACGGTAAATGTTGGCTCTACCCTGGGTGCGCGCTTAACCGGCAAATCATCAGCCAATATCAGGGAATCTGAACTTTCAGATTTTGGGCTGGGGTGGCCCACTATCTCAGAACTGTCATTTTCAAATAGAGAGTCGGTACGGTCATCAGTAACCGCTTGGTGCAACGCATTAACATCTGCCGATTTCATCGCCTCGGCCTTGATCTCACCCGCCCAAAGATTCAGTTGACTCGTATCGTCAGAGTCAAATAACGGATCACTATCGACTTGCGGTTCCAATTCTACAGGCGTAGCCCGCTTAGCCGGTCTTACCGGGCTCACATTGCTCCGCTCTGGAGATACAGGTGGCGCTGCCATTAAATCCAATTTCAACCCCTGACGTTTGTGGTTGAGTGTTCGCCGAATACCGTCCACTAAAAGTCCTAAAATTAAGACTCCACCCAAGATCAGCAAATAGTCCCTTAACCCGAATTCCATGTACCCTCTATTTCTTGTGTAGCAAGCTCAACAGCCCGATCAATATCTACAGAGACCATCCGAGAAACGCCAGGCTCTGACATGGTGACTCCCATTAGTTGCTCAGCCCTCTCCATTGAAATTTTATTATGCGTGATGTAGATAAATTGAACGGTTTCAGCCATTTTAGCAACCGCATCTGCATAACGAAGCACATTCGCGTCATCCAATGGAGCATCCACCTCATCGAGCAAACAAAATGGCGCTGGATTTAACTGGAAAATAGCGAACACAAGCGCCAAAGCTGTCAGTGCTTTTTCACCACCACTGAGTAAATAAATACTCGAGTTCCGCTTACCTGGGGGCCTCGCCATAATTGTCACTCCGGTCACAAGCAGATCCTCATCAGTCAGCATCAACCAGGCTTCGCCACCACCAAATAGTTGCGGGAAAATCTCTCCGAAAAAAGCATTAATTGAATCAAAAGTATTGCGGAAAAGTGCCCGTGTTTCGCGATCAATTTTCCGAATTGCACCTTCAAGAGTTTCCAGCGCCTCGGTCACTTCCGCATATTGATGATCAAGTTCCGACTTTCGTTGGAGCTCTCTCTGATACTCATCAACAGCCACCAAATTAATTGGGCCTAACCGTTCAATACGTACTTCTAAACGAATAAGCTCTTGTTCTGCTATGGCCTGTTCCGCAAATTTCTGCTCAAGTGTCACCAACTGCATCTCGCTTACGTCACGAATTTTTAACTCATTTTGAATCCGTGATTGTTCAATTTCAACAGCCTGCTCTTTAAGTCGAACTTCACTCAAATCTTGATTCAAGCGCTCCCTTCTTTGCTCCAGGTCGAGTCGCTCAGATTCAAGAACGCGTAGCTTTTCTTCTACTTCACCAACAGCGATACGCGAGTCCTTTAAACCATTTTCCAGCACCTGACTTTCGGCAACAGCAAGGCTTAAATCATCTTTTGAGAATTGTGGATTATGCTCCAAAGATCCCAATTTAAGCTTCGCGCCATCAAATTCCGCATTGAGACTCGTCAACTGGGCATCAAGGCGGTCAATCTGCGTTTTGGAACGGATGATCTGCCCATCAATCCGTTCCATTTCTACACGCAAGTCAGTGTGCGTATTCAACAATCTATTGTGATCATCACGCAATCCGTTAAGTACTGCCTTATATGAATCTATCGATTCATATAAGGGTGTCAGTCCATCTTGAAGCTGCGCACTAACAATCATCGCTTCCTTAAACTCGGTCTCTAGGGTTAGCCTAACTTTTACCAAATTCTCTTGCGCCTGAAACAGTGCTCGTAGCTCGCTCGTCAACCGCTCACGGCTGTCCAGGACTTCCTTCGCCTGCGCTTCCAGTCCAAGCAACCGATTTTTGAGCTGTAAGCATTTAGAACCTATTTCAGCATATCGAAGCTCGTCAGCATGCATCACCTCGAGCAATTGATCTCGATGTTTTCTTGAGGCTTCTACTGCCTCACTAATTTTAAATACCTTCTCTGCCTTGGCATCAACGATCTTATCTAGCTCAGGCATTCGGGCATGAAGGTCCAATACGCCAGTTGCACTCCAATTGACGCGCTCTAGCCACCCCACACCATATTTCAATCCACTGGCGGTGTATCCATCACCTTTTGTAGCAAATACCGTGTTCGTGAAGACCATGCGCTGGCGCAAACTTTTCACACTCTCTCTCGAGACTACGCGAACGCCAGCCGGCAACGCATCCACATCCAGCTCGTCTAAATCATCAATAACAAAGGCACTCAACCATTTAGGAAATGTCGCCTCAAAGGCAGCTCGCTGTTGTTGAGGGAGTTGAATATATTCATGCACACGCCCGCAGATACCTGCTGTCTTAGCCGCCCACGCTTCGATTCCCTTATCATCAATTCTTGTTTCAGCTTCCAAAATTCGCATCACGCGCGACCGCTCTGATTCTGCAGTATGTAGAGCGGCCTCGGCTTCGTACAGGATCTTTTCGGATTGAAGACAAGCATCCACCGTCTCTTTACATCGCTCTTTAGACTGGTGAAGCTCGGCGGTAAGCGCAGCAGCCAAATCATTTTCAGTCGTTAGTTCATGCCGAACAGCCTCAATTAGCTCAGGATCCGTTTGCGAAATTTCTGACAATGATTTCTCCACGATCTCAAGACGTAAAGCATCCGATTTCTGCTGACGATCGAGGCCTGATTTTTCTATTTCCAAGCGGGTCAATTCTGACTTGGCATGACCGAGTTCAGATGACAAGCGCCCTCGTTTAAGCTCGGCCGCATCAAGTTGGCGCTCGACATCCTGAGTCGAACCAACCATAACCCCAAGCTCGGTGGCCACGGCCTCAATTTCTGGTATTAAAAGTAACTTTTTCTGTCGAGCGACTTGACCATCCGCGGCGTCTCCAGCAATCAAAAGCTCAAGCGTCTTAACTTCATTAATAAGCCGCTCTAAAGATTTTTTAGCAGACTGAATCTGCTCTGCCTCTGACTCAAGGCCGGCTTCAAGTCGAGACAGCCGAGCTGCGTGAGCGTAGTAAGATGCATTTGCTGAATCAAGTTGCCGACTAACTTCCTCCCGCTTGACTTGCCCCGCAGTTCGAGTCCGCTCATTGGTCGAGAGCTTGCTGGAGAATTGGTCAAGCTGAGCTTGCACTTCGGACTTTTCATTCTGAAATCTCGAGGCTTGTTCACGGATAGTTTGTAGGTCATACCAAAGAAGTAATGCCTCAAGCTGGCGAACTTCGCCTTTTAAGGCTTTATATCGCTCAGCAGAATCAGCCTGGCTCTTCAAACGACTCAGGTGACGGCCGAGCTCTTCCGACAAATCATTCAAACGCTCGAGATTTTCACGAGTTCGATTTATCCGATTTCCAGTTTCGCGTCGCCGCTCTTTATATTTCGAGACACCAGCGGCCTCTTCCACATAAGTTCTTAGCTCCTCTGGTTTTGACTCAACAATACGAGCAATCATTCCCTGCTCAATAATCGCATAAGACCGCGGCCCAAGACCTGTGCCGAGGAATAGATCAGTAACGTCCCGTCGGCGACAACTGCTGCCGTTCAGGAAATATTTAGATTGCGCATCACGAGTCAGATCTCGTCTTACTGAGATCTCACTGAATCGTGCAAACTCACCTCCAGCAAGACCGTCAGAATTATCAAATGTAAGTTCAATTGAAGCCCGAGAGACCGGTTTACGACTTGCGGAGCCGTTGAAAATTACGTCCGTCATCGATTGGCCACGGAGAGTTTTAACGCTCGACTCCCCCATTACCCAGCGGACAGCATCAATAATATTAGACTTTCCGCACCCATTAGGACCAACCACAGCCGTCATATTGGCGTGGAAGGGTACGGTCGTTGGATCCACAAAAGATTTGAATCCGGACAGCTTGATACTTCTTAAACGCAAAACCTAACTTCCGATCATCGACATAAAGAAGCTATCCAGTGCAATTAACGGATCCAAGACATTTAGATTTAAGTTCTCTATTAATGACATAAATTTTCTGCACGCAGACCTCCGAAAACTTAAGCTCGTCAGAACGTGTCACCGATTAACCCGTGGCAAGTCCATGAAAAATCAACACACCGGCACTCCAAGCCATACAGATTTAAATATTCGCTAGAAAGATATTGAAACAAGCTTAGCCCTTAACACCTCTCATCATCAATACTAGGGTTTTGGCGGTTCAATCGAGAGACTGACAGTATTGTCAGCTGCTAGCGTCAACCTTATCGGAGCAGACAACCAATCGCCCTGGTCCCCAGTCGCGTCACCGAGAGTCAGTCTGGCCATAATCTGGACGTCCAAACCTTGGCTTAGCTGCCCGCCCATAATGGCATCTTGATTTGACAATGTAACAACTTCCGGGAGCTCACTAGCAGACAATCGCTTTGCCACGATAGGCCGCAAAGATTTACCGACCTCACGTGCAAAAACGAACACCTTTGCACTTCGCATACTTTCTGGAAGCGATCCCGAAACTGACAAAGTCACTACTATTTTTGAACCCGGCAACTCGTCCCTAACCACAATCTCTTCGGCTGCTCTCTGACGAGCCTGATTAACACCAGCTGCAATCGCATTAGCCTGATCAGAGCCACTTGGTAACAGATCAAGCATTCGCGACCAGAAATCAGCAGCCTCCGAATATGCGCCAGATTCAAAAGCTATAATTCCAAGAGATCCAAGTGCTGTTAGTTGATTTGGATCTAGATCGAGAGCTAACTCGAACAATCCTGAAATATTTTGGTCAGCGACGCGGTTTCTCGCAATAAATTCCTCTTGCGCTCCTTGTGCTATTACAAAAGCACGTTCTTTTTCTGGGAGCCCGTTAAGCGCACTAGCAGACAGCGACATCTCGTAGGCACCAAGATTCCAATATATATAACCAGAACCACCAACGGCTGCTACCGACACCAAAGCCGCGATCAAAAAGCCCTGCCCTCCAAATCTTCTGAGCTCAAAACACAACCCACACAATAAAGTTAGCGATATCAGCCCCATCCAAATCATGCGTCAGAACCCCTACAGTCCATTGCATTTTTTGACCGACGAATCCGAACCGCCACAGCAACTGCACCAATCAATAGAAATATCAGGGGCCCAAACCACAAGACCAGGGTCTGGCGGTCTAATGGCGGTTTATAGAGAACATACCGACCATACCGATCCACCATAAAATCTTTAATTTCATTGTTTGTGGCACCAGCTTTAAGCATTCGATAAACCTCGGCGCGTAAGTCTTGTGATATCTCAGCATCAGAGTCTCCTATAGCTTGGTTTTCGCATTTGGGACATCGAAGCTCCAAGGTTAAAGTCCGAAAGCGTGCTTCCTGCGAGTCAGAATCAAACTGGTACGTTTCTATTGCAGCATGAGCCGTGGATGCAATCAGCAACATTATCAAGACTGGCAACCACTTCACGGCTTAAATTCTTCAAGGATTGGCTGAATATCACGCTCATATACACGATCATTAATTTCACCTTGAATCTTTAACCGAATAATACCCCGAGCGTCGACAACAAAAGTTTCAGGCGCCCCCGCCACACCCAGATCTAAGCCCAATCGTCCATTAGGATCAGAAATCTGCATTTGATAAGGATCACCGAGTTTTCCGAGCCAATTGGTGGAAGCTGGAATCGTGTCTTTATAATTGAGCCCAACAATCGGCAAAGTTTGCGACAGTTTTGTCAAAAACGGATGTTCTACCTGGCATGTGATGCACCAACTGGCCCAAACATTTAAAAGATAAGGCTGATTAGGCAAATCTTTATTGGATAGTGATTGTCCCGTGTAAAGATCAGTGGCTAAAAATTCAGGCACCGGCTTACCAATCAACGCTGACGGTTGTTCCCCAGGATTAAGATCCAGGCCTCGAAAAAAGAAACCAACCAAAACCGCAAAAAGCACTAACGGCAACCAAACCAACATACGACTCATGCTGCAGCTCCACCCGGCTCTGAAGATGAAGATGCTTCCCTCACTTTTACTCGGCGGCGAAAACGCTGATCGGTAATTGATACAAATCCACCGAAGCCCATCAGAAAAGCTCCGCCCCAAATCCAATTGACAAATGGTTTTACAGACAACCGAATAGCCCAGTCACCACCATCAAGTGGCTCACCCATAGCAATATAAAGATCACGCGTGAATCCGCTATCAATAGCGGCTTCGGTCATCACCATGCCAGACGCGTTGTACCGACGTTTTTGTGGGTAAACAGTCTTGTAGAGCTGCTCCCCCTCGTAAATCTCGAAAGTAGCCTGATCAGCAGCGTAATTAGGACCCTGAATTATATCAACGTTCGTCATACGCACGTCATAAGGCCCAAGTACTTGAGTATCCCCTACGCCCATTCGCAAATCACGATGCTCAGTATGATTTTCCACCATGACCACACCGAAAATCATGAAGGCAACGCCCAAATGGGCCATCCACATTCCAATAATGCCCCGCTCCACTCGAGCCAATGCCGTCTTCAAAGAACCGTAAGCTCGCACTTTACGAAAAACATCAATTTGAGTCGCGATCGCAACCCAGACCGCAAGCGAAACACCAACCGCCGTCCCAGTAGCGAATTCATCCTCGAAAACAATTGGCCATAATAAGCCACATAAAACGCTCACGATCAAAGCCACAATAAGGGGCCTAAATAATTTCGGATCATCAGACCGACGCCAGAGGGACAGTGGGCCAAATGCCATACCACTGACTAAAATAGCCGTTAATGGAACAAACACAGCGTTGAAAAAAGGTGGCCCTACCGAGACCTTGTCACCGCCCAGAGCATCGACCAATAACGGGTATAACGTGCCCAGCAAAACACTAATCGCCATCACTGTTAATAAGAGATTATTAAAGAGCAAGAAGGACTCTCTTGAGATCCACCCAAACTCTCCTGGCGTCGACACTTTTGAGGCTCGAACTGCATAAAGCGTCAGTGATCCACCCACTACCACAACCAAGAACCCCAGAATAAAGACGCCTCGTTCTGGGTCATTAGCGAAGGCATGCACCGAAGTCAACACTCCGGACCGCACCAAAAATGTTCCAAGAAGTGACATCGAAAATGCGGCAATTGCTAGCAAAAGCGTCCAACGTCGGAATAAACCCTGCTTCTCCGTTACTGCCAATGAATGCATTAAAGCCGTTGCGATGAACCAAGGAATGAGCGATGCATTTTCGACCGGATCCCAAAACCACCAGCCTCCCCAGCCAAGTTCGTAATAAGCCCACCAACTGCCTAGAGCGATCCCAAGAGTCAGAAAGGCCCATGCGACAGCTGTCCATGGCCGAGACCACCGCGCCCAAGACGAATCGAATTCGCCGGAAATCAGGGATGCGACGGCGAAAGAAAATGCCACCGACAGACCGACATAACCCATATACAACATCGGCGGATGAAAAATTAGACCCGGATCCTGCAGTAGCGGGTTCAAATCTGCACCATTGCCAGGCATAAAAGGCAGGATGCGTACAAATGGGTTACTCGTGAACAACATAAATGCAAGAAACCCAACCGCGATCATGCCCATCACGGATAATACCAACGACCCCATTTTCTCTGGGATTCCTCGGCTCAAAAGGCTAACCGCGACGCCCCAAAGAGCGAGAATCAGTGCCCAAAGCAGGAGAGAGCCTTCGTGCGCACCCCAAACAGCACTCATTCGGAAATACCACGGCAAATCTAAATTAGAATTGTCTGCAACGTACTTCAGAGAAAAATCATGACTCAAAAATCCATACATCAAGAGTCCAAAAGAAAGGGCCAACGCAAGTCCCTGCATCACTGCAAGCGGCTTGGCAGTAGCCATAAATCCTTCCTGTTGGGTGTAATAACCATAAATTGGGAAGACCGCTTGGCACAGAGCAATTGCGAATGCTAACACCAATGCAAAATGGCCAATTTCTGGAAGAATCATTGCGTCATACCTTTTAGTTTGTCCAGTTGCCCGGATTGCCTGAGTGCTTCGGTTACCTCGGGGGGCATATAGTTCTCATCATGCTTTGCAAGCACCTCAGTAGCTTGTAGCTCACGATTGAGGACTCGTCCCTGCACCACAACACCCTGACCCTCACGGAATAGATCCGGCAAAATCCCCGTGTAGGTTACGCGGACCTGGTTTTGAAAATCAGTGACCCCAAAAGAAACCTCCAAGCTTTCAGGATCCCGTTCCACTGACCCCTCTGCAACCATGCCCCCCAGACGAATTATCCGCGAGTCAGGTGCTTGATTGTCGGCGATCTGCGTCGGAGTAAAAAACAAATTAATGTTTTGACTCAGTGCGTACAGAACAAGTCCCACGGCAACACCAAGAGCAGCCACCAACCCGAGGATAATGAGTAGACGCTGCTTACGCTTTGGGTTCATGGATACTTTCTCGGTTCATAATGCGACGAATTTTTCGAATTGCCTGGCGATGTTGGTAACGAATCCAAATCGCCAGACCCCCAATGACCAGCAAGCCCAAACCATAAACGGGCCAAACATAGATGCCATGGGGCGCCATCCTTAAAAAATTGAAAAGTGAATCGAACTGAAATTCAATCACGTTCAATTACCTCGCGAACCCATGCAGAGCCTCGCTCTCGGTCTAGAATGACTGTCCTCATTGAGGCCAAAACGAGGTACGCAGCAACCAAGTAATAGCCAAGCAAATTAATAAGTAACGGCACCCACATGGAAGCTGGCATCGCTGGTTTTTCTGTCAATTTAAAGCTCGCTGGCTGGTGCAGTGCACTCCACCACTCGACTGAATATTTAATAATTGGCAAGTTCACAACCCCGACAAGGACCAAAATAGCACAGGCTTTTCCAGCTAGATCAGGATTTTTGATGGCCGATCTCAAACCAATCAAACCCAGATACAAAAATCCAAGAATGAGCATTGAGGTTAGTCTCGCGTCCCAAACCCAATATGTACCCCACGTAGGCTTACCCCAAATCGATCCACTAAATAATGCCAAGACCGTAAAACCAAAACCAACTACGGCAAGAGCTTGCATACCAACATCTGCTAATTTCATTTTCCAGACAAATAAAACAATCGCACACACTGCCATCGCCACATAAAGTGCCTGCGCTAAAAAGGCTACCGGAACATGTAGATAAATGATTCGATAGCTATTCCCTTGCTGATAGTCAGCAGGAGCAAAGCCAAGCCCCCAAAGAGTCCCAACAAGGAGAAGAGCCAGTGCAAGAAATCCACACACCCTCTGCCAACGACCGGCACGGTCATAAAACCACTTGGGTGAACCCCATTCATGAAACCAACGCCAGCCCACTAGCTTGAACCTCCAATATTCAAACGCAATGCAACCCCAACAGCCAACGGCAACAGGGTTGCAGCAGCAATACTAAAGGCCCCTAGGAGGGCCAATAAAGGCAAGATATCTGATCCATCCGATGCTCTTGTCAATACACCAGCCGCCAAAATAATCACAGGCGCAAAAAGGGGGAGCATAACCAACACTCCTAATATTCCGGAACGCGCAGTACCCAATGTAAGGGCCGCTCCAAGCGCGCTGAAACAGGTCAGTGCAGGAGTTGCCAACAGCAAGGTAACCAAAAGAGCGATCATAACGTCATTTGGGACAGACAGCATCATACCTGCCAAGGGTGTCACCAAGATTAAAGGCACAACATAAAATAACCAGTGACAAAAAAGCTTGAGAATAACAAGCCAAAATAAGGGACGATTAAAAAATAGCCATTGTTCGAGCACGCCATCAACAAAATCGTCACGAAACAACTGATCTGCGTTCAGAAGAAGTGCCAATAGAGTGGCAACCCAGATCATCGCCGAACCAATCTCACCAAGCAACTTTGAATCTGGAGAGAGTGCCAGAGGCACCATAGAAATCACTAGAATCAAAAACCACATCGGCTTAAAAAAATCTCCGGGACGTGCAAGTACCAGCTTTAATTCGCGAACCAAAAAACGATGCTCAACTGACACGGGCCAGCTCCAAAGTCTCGAAACGAAGATTTGTGGGGTTCTGGTGGGTGGTAAAGACACACACACCACCCTCCCCAACATGAATATTTATTCGATCCTCCAAAATCGCGACCATCCCAGGATCAAGTGCTGTATACGGCTCGTCTAAAATCCAAATGGGCACTTCATGGCACCACAACCTAGCCAGTCCACACCTTCGACCCTGACCCTGAGATAGCTCACGGACAAGACTGTCCTCGCACCCTTTCAAACCAACAAACTGCAGTGCCTGAAAGCAGATCGCTTGAGAAGCGTCGGTCAAAAACATCAGATTATCCATTATGGACAGGTCCTGGCAGACTTGGGGCTTATGGCCTAGGTAAAGTATTTCTTGGCGTGACTCAAGGTGATCTTCGACTTCACCAATCTGGACCGTGCCGGAATCAGGCTCATGTAGGGCACTGAGAATCCTGAGCAAGGTCGTTTTTCCGGCTCCATTTGGTCCTGCCACCCTCAACAATGATCCCGGCGGTAGCGTCATACTCAGATCAGCAAACAGGCATCGATCGTCACGCACACAAGTTAAGTTTTGAAATTGAAGAGTTTTCGGCTTTATAAGCATGCGAAGAGTGTACCGAAAGAGAACGATGCGGCAAATCAATCAACATGATAGCCTTCTTCTTCTGTCTCGGTAGCTCAGTAGGATAGAGCGGCCGCCTCCTAAGCGGCAGGTCACAGGTTCGATTCCTGTTCGGGACACCAATTTAATTAAATAAGTTATATAATTAACAATAATTTAGAGTGCAATCTCTACCGATATTCCAATGGATTTAGCAACAATTTAGCAACATCGGGTATATTGAGGTAGGGCAAAACAACTTCCTCCAAGCATAAGACTGAATAACGGGACACTGTCTTTTTAAAAACGTATTCCGAAAAACTGTATTAATCACAGCTACTGGAATGGTAAAAAGTTTTACAGTCAACAAATAGGGCTTCATGAAAATGCACCCTATGATGACATCCAAAATGCACGAATGGATGCGCTCACAGAGTTCAATCAAATCTGTGATGCACTCGCATCAACTGATGCAGATCAGTTGTCAGAAGTTGAGTTAAACCGTCACGCAAAAGTATTGTTAGAAGGCAACGGCTTTCAACCCGGACAGGCCAGACAAGAACTGCGCAATGAGAAAATTGCTGGATCTGACAGAGCTGTCGCCAACCAAAAATGGTTTGACCTGGAGTTCATTGAGCATCCGATGTGGACAGACTGGATGGATTGGCAGCATCACTGCAAAATGCTTGAAGCAGAGGCCCGCCATAGAAAAGATCAGGAATACTATCGACCTCAAACACCTCCAGAACTCAAAGTCTTAGATGCTGCTTGGGGTCTAGCCACTCGTTCACCATCTAACGATGCCATGTTCCTATGGAAGGAGTTCTGGCCGTTATACATGAAAGATAAAAATATAGATCTGACAGATAACTACGGAAGGCAAAAGCAGCGTCAATGGAATGATTTTTTACAATTCGTTGAAGGCCAAGAATTAACTTCTTCAACGATGAATCGAGGATTAAGAGATTGGCTGGACGGCAGAAGAAATGGCAACGTTACCGACCAAACTATCGATAAAGAATTTCGCCACATAAAAGCAGTACTCAACTTCGCAATTAATCAGGTTCCTTTAGACGATTTAGTGCTCAAACCACCAAAGTTCCAAATCAAAACAAAGCAAAAAATGCGACAAGTGTTCTCAGATGACGATCTGATCGCTCTATTTCACTTTTGCTCAGACAAAACAAATACTACCTATGCTGCTTGGAAAGCATTTCTGCTGACAATTATGTGCCAGTCATCAGCCCATCAAAAAGAGCTGGAGCAGTTGAAACGCTCTGACGTGCATCTGGATGATGAATATCCTTTTGTAAATATCCGGCCTGACGCAGACGTTAAAAGCAAAGATCGTGTGCGCATCGTGCCAGTGCCATACCGAACAGAGTTGCTGAAAGAATTAATCAACGAGATGAACCACGGACAAGAAACAGTACTGCCATTACGAGTATTAAACACAGGTATCACCAACCGAAATACCCAATTAAGAACAATCGTAGCTAAATTTGGAGACTATCAACCTTACTGCACTCGACATACATTCAAACATCACCTCTCACTGACGAACGGTGTTCCGATGCAAATTCAATATCTTCAAGGTTGGTCTGGAGTACAAGGCAGTGTGAGACAGCGGTTTGAGCAATATGGACAAGCTGCTTACTCTAATCGTGCCAAGCACCCGGAAGTTTTCAAAGAGCTATTTGAGATAGCGAAACGTGCGATGGCGGTGCTTAGTGAATCCCGTGGACACAACATAATCTCAATTCAAAAGAACTGAATACAGCAAAGAATGTGCCTGTATAGGTGCTATATATTGTTCTAATTATAGGTATTTTAATTTATTTAATAACTTTTAAGCACTTTTAAGAACATATAGCGACTTTTGATGATATTTCTATTTATCTATTATTAATACTTTCTGAGACTTTGATGTACTCCCGGCAATTGCTCCTGAACTGGCCAGAAATGGCATTGGAAGATCAGCTATCTACTGTCGCTCTCAATCATTAGGTAATTGTTCCGCCACCAAGCGCATTACTGAAAGCTTTCTGAGTATTACTAAGTAATTGTTGTTGCTGGCCAGCATACGCTGCGTTATTTGCAGCTAGAAAAAAGCCAGACCCGGAGGTCTAGCATAGATTACCTACGCATTTAAGGTTTCACAGCTTGGCAGTTACCCGTCCACACATTGTTACTAGCGGTGAATACTTTTCAAATAATTCAAAGAACTCCCCTATTCGTTCCCATGTCTGTGCGAGCTCTACATGCTTTGAAAAGTGCTCGTCATCCAAGTGCACTTCGCTAACTGAGTAGATCATATGACCTGTCGAACCTTTGCTAGCATCCATCATATCAACAAGTTCTGTTGCCTTTGACACGAAATATTCTAATGTCTGCAGTTTACCGCTTTCCGCTGTTAGAGAGTGTGTCCCATCCATCCATTTGGCATGTGCAGCCAGCAGATCATCCACCGCTCCAACATCCGCGTCCGGAACCCTCATCGCAAATCCAAACGTCGTGTTACCCTTTTTAAAAGTCATGCCTTAACTCCCTAGTTTTACTGCCAAATTAAACTGCATATAATCAACATGATTGCCTAGCGTATTTTTTAAAATTTCTTTCTTACTGTCAAGAGAAGGGTCTCACCATGATTTTAGTGTTCGATTGTGTGTTAGCTACATATCATTTGACGGGAACAGATAGTTTTCCCATTTCATCAACGCCTGCAACAAATCCGTAAAATATCGTGAAAGTTTGACCTGTGTTTTTAACTTTTCTATGGCGAATTTGGAGCTGCAACTGATCCACTTGAATTATTCCCAGCAAAAAAAGTTTTTTTAGTTCTTTTTTCCTATGTATACATTCATTTCAATCTCCAGACTTGGCATTTAACGCGAATGATTCTTATTTGCAGTTTATTGAGGCAGGGTTCACAAGAACTTGCAAGCAAATAAAATTTTCGAAGATTGCGAGATCTCACTTGCCCAAAAAAACAGAAGTTTTTGATGTTTTATGAAAATAGAGCGTCAAAATTCATGCGTAAATTAAGACATTGGATTAAACACAAATACTTAAGCGCGAGTGAAGTCAAACATCCCTGGTTGGACGGTTAGAAAAAGTCCAACCACAGGACTATCGCATCGCTCTAATACCCAACAGCAACGAGATAGTGTTGGGCCAGGGCATGGTGAAAGTTATTCGCTATTACAATTTCTAGAAATCGTGGAAGCGAGCCCTCTAAACCGGACGTAGCCCGGCCCAAAAAGTGATCTACCGTCGTTGAGCAAGAAGATATTGAAACTTTTGGTCCCTCCCTGCTGGCGTTGTGTGTGTCCAAACAGTGCTATTTAACGCCACCCAGTTAGATCCATCAAAAGACTTTAAGGTTGCTATCAGTGACGACTCGTCATAACCCATAACAGGTAATCCTGAACAAGTTTCTGGTCCATCGAGATGAAATGTTGCTAACAGTATGTAGCCATTTTTATCAACGTTTTGGTGGACCGATTTGAGATAATTGCCAATTAAAATATGGTCTGTTTGAAAATGGAACACTGCCCTGTCATGCCAAAGATCAACCGGAGTCTTTGCTTGCCATCTCATCAAATCTCCGATAAACCAGTCAATATTGGAAGATCGCGAACCCAAGCTATTTTGGAGAGATAAGGATGCTGACTTGGCCCAATCTACATGGGTTAAATGTTTGTAACCTGCAGAAAGGAGCGCCGGCAAAAGAAGAGACCGGCCAGCACCGATATCTACGACGAGAGATGTTTTAGAAACGGCTCCAACAATCCACTTAAATGATAGTGATTCGGACCCCTCAGACCAAGACAATACTGTGTCATCATTGTCCCTGTATCTCTTGTCCCAATGGTTCTCTCCATGAGTACCTTGCCGATCTAAACTCGTATGATCTTCCTCAGTCATTGGCGAACCCCAAAGTATCTACCACAATCAGAGTCTGTAGAAATTTATTCGGACTAATCAGTGGATTATTAATCCTACAAAGATATAAATGGTGTCCCAAACGAGCTATGTCACCTTTCTAAAGCGCCATCATCCACGGATATCTACCAAGACATCAGAGACTCACACATCATCAATTCACTTACAACAGCATCGACGACCATCACGACTTCAATATAGCTGGCATGTTATCAATATATACTCCAATTTGGAGTTGTACGGCCGGCGCTTTTTGAGAGAATTTAATGCATCTAATCAGGTTTGAAATCACAGCCACTGAAGTTACGAAAGAGCTATCCACGCAGCACGGTTGGAAAACCTGGAATTGGATAACTGCAGTTGGCCAAAAAAAGAAAAACGGCACCTTATCTGTAGTCAGAATTTTAGCTCCTATCCAATCTACAATAGCGACACTCCGGAACCATCTACATCGCCAAGAATCACCACATACAAGTCGTAGTTCGAGAAACCATTGAATGCAATTTCTCGATTACCTAGATGATCAAAAATAATGGGTGCCGGAACATTTTCAAGGCCAACTATCATCTTCAACGCGAGCACTGCATCAGAGATATCCACACGGTCATCACCATTGACATCCGCGGCGTGCCTGGCGAAGCCTGATAAAGCACTCAATCCGACAATATCTTTAAGTATCGAGACGGCATCGGTGATGTTAACTGCTGTTGATATATCTACACCACTTAGCTCTAGGGCGTAACTGCCAGACTCGACAGAAGAAAAATCGACAGAAGACAAGGCCGAGGAATGAACGATGAAGGCATCTGCATCGCTTTGCTTTACTTGAATCGTCACTCCAGGCAAGAGCATCCAGTTCTCAGAATCACTGGCCCAAAAACGCAGGGCTGCATGGCTTTTATCTACAAGTGGCAATGCCAATTCCAATAACGTGGCCTCAAAATCTTCTAGAGTGCTTGACTCCTCGTGTGAAATGGCCTCGATGTCAAGTATGGCCGAGTAAATTCTCTGGATAATATCCGAGTTCAAAGCGTAGTCGCCGGCACTAAAGCAATTCGATAAATCAGCCTCATCAGCGAGATCAAAAATTAAGCCTTGAGCAGCCGCCGAAGATGCAGTCGCGGCAATCTTCTCGTAAAGCTTTAATCCAAGCATGGGATCACCTTCAGAGCCGATTTGAGTAGCGACTGATAATTGAGACAGCAATGCAAGTGCATCCCTGCCCAATACTGAATCACTTGACTGAACCAGTAACGAGGCTACGTTAGAACCAATCGAAAATTCTGATCCGAGGCCCAGCCCTCTGGCTATTTGATCAAAAGCATCATCTATTCCTGATGCAAGCGATAGCACTATCATACGCTCAGCGACAGTCGTTAATGGTGATAATGCGGCGCTATCTGATAGAGACGTGTAGATGCCCTTAAAGGAACGCCCAGTCAGCGCTTCCTGACCACCGACTAGTGATATAGAACCTGTGCCCTCGAGATCAGAATAAGCCCCAACCCCATCACTCAATACGTGACCTGACCCGTTGAGTCGAGAAACAGATCCTTGCGTTACTAACGAATCACTAGTCTGTCCTTCTGCTGGAGCATAAACTGTAAAAATTTCACGTAAGGCACTAGGATCAGGCCGCGATAAAACTGGTTCAAAGTACGTTTCAAACAACGCATGACCAAGTGGATTGTGAGTTAAAATATCGCTCGGATCTCTAGCCGCATCAGACCACTCAGGGGCAAGGCTTCCCAACCCGTCACCATTGTCATCTTCCCAAAATTCTTTGCCGAACTCCCACATATTAAAATTTAGTAAGTATGTATATTCTTTTAACAGTACATTATCGGGTGCGTCTAAGTAGTCAGGGCTAAAAACGCCACTATCAATAGCTTCCTCCATCGCTAAATAAAGGGCATGACTTTTATATTCTTCACTGCTTTCAACCTCAACATCGTTGCCCATCAGAGCACCAAAAGACCCATCAACCGCACCACGAACACCATACAAATGTATTGTGTGCATCAAATGCTCAAGCACTTCATTGATCTGGTTTTCTATTGAAATAGACATATCGCCATGACTGGTGTTTTGGTACCAAACCATGTCATTTACCATGCGACTATCTGCCCATGGTTCGTAGCCGGGATAGCTGCTGGGGTCAGCCAGCGGGTCAGGCGAATATTCATCGCCGCCGCCATTCGCTATTCGTTGAGCTGCTGGAAATCCTTCATGCCAAGTGCCAGCGGCTCCCGACAAACTAGCTATCAGATTATTCTGCGCTAACTCATTAATACCGATTGAGTCAGGATCAATAAGTAGATCAATAGTCTGAGCAATGTTTGAGGCCCAATAGTCGGGCACGGCAGTTTGCCCACCGACATCGCCAGCAACCACTAACTCGAGGCCTTTGATCGTTAACGATCGGTCAAACCAACTACCGTTCGTGTTATCAGCTATAAAACCCAAGAAAATCCCATTATGATTTTATATTCCTTGCAAAATTTAAATCCTGATGTAAATTTTTCTTTGCTAAAAGCTTTATACAAGAGCCTCGGTAAATAAGTCCAATAAGCCAGCAGCATGTACAGCTTGGAAAGGACTAACGGAGTCAGATAATTTATCACCATTGCAAGGCATTGACTGCCAACCAAAATTAATTGCTATTCATGATCTCATTTGACAGAAATAGGTAAGTATAAAGAGTCTTTATTAAACGCAACCGGTAATGACCTATGGGCAATGCCTAATTTCGATCTTGTCAGTTTTATTAAGTTTTATTGCTGCCAATAGCCAGGCAGAGTCTCTGCCGAATGGCCAAAAAGTTGAAGTTGTTGCCTACACAAATACGGTTGTCACGACCTACACGAATGGTTTTCCTTGGTTCTTATTTATCAAGAGTTTCTAATTTTTCATTACCAAGTGGAACCTTTGATATTGATCTTTCGGTATGGTTCCGCTGAAGAGGCGCTGACTTACGGACGGATCAATCTTTTGGATTTGTGAATGGTGTAATCACATCTCGCTCCGAAAATGATGTGATTACTGACAGAGGTTTTAATCGCACTCAGGCGCGGGTCCAAGCCACAATATTTCAAATTTGACTATATTGCCGTCGGCTTTATGTTCGCAGCCTCTATGCAATCACCCACCAACTGTCGAGCACGCGCTCATTAAATATTTCCTTATTCTCTAAAACTGCCTCGCTCGTACTTTCGCTCAATTTAGATGCCCAACTTTGACATAAATTAACGCACCCTCATCTTTTGTGTACGGACAATGTTCGCTCATATGAGGACTCCGTAACCAACTGCCAGCAGGGTACGTGTCATGCTCGTCATAAAAAGTGCCGTCAATCACAAATATTTCCTCTCCTCCCCAATGCCTATGAGAATTAAATTGTGTATTGGGAGCCCATTTCACAAGCGCTACGTTTTCTCCACCATACTGATGCAGCGGCATAACTTCGAGGCCATTAACCAAACCGGGGCGCCAAGACTCAGTTTTTGTGTTCATCACAAACTGATTCTGGTCTTGTTGGCTAAATTGGTGGAGTTTTACAAAAATTGTGGCGCCTCTGTGCCCAATCGTAGGTCGGTGCTTCGAACCTCTTGGATTGCGAATATATGACCCTGGCGGATACTCACCATACTCATCCGCAAAGATACCATCCAAGACAAATATTTCTTCGCCGCCCGCATGCTCATGAGCAGAAAAATTGCTGTTAGGCTTGTAACGCACCAGAGATGTGGCCCGAGCAATTTCGTCACCGATCCGATCCAGCTTCATTCGCTCGACACCCAGCATCGGTGAAGGCTCCCAAAGATAGTCGCGAGGCTTAATAACAATTCGCTTTAAAAAGTCAGCGTTAAGTTCCACGAGTGAGCTTGTCTGAGACAACATTTAATCCTCTTTATTTAAAAGCAAGTCATTCATTCTTAGTACTTTTTTCACGCGCCATCCATCAATCTTTGCATTGAATCAAAGAAGTAAATTCAATTAGTTTAGATCAGAATAGATGAGGCTAGGTCCACATATTCTGACTTAACCACATCAGATAGAATACGTCTTCCAAGCAATAGCTCACCCAATCACGTACCTACTCGCCGGATTCATTGGCACACTTTCCACATACTGGTAGGCCGCTGAGCAGACTACAAAAGCTTAATCCACAAATTTCTTAAGTCCCGTACCAACCGGCTTGGCAAATTTAGACCATCACCGATGAATACTCTGCGCTTGGCATAACCTGACTCAACTTGTTACTGAGGTGGTTGATACTCTCGAAGTGCTTTTGCTGCCATGATAGCTGAATCGGTGATCTCCATTTCTTCAAGAATATGCATTTCACCAATCGCTCCCGTCGACAAAACTGCAATTTTCAAAGCAACTATTTGATCCGCAGTACCTGTTAAAGTTGCGACGAAATCGAATTTTCCACGGGTCAATCTAAAGTCCAGCAGATGAGATCCAATTGATGCTGACATCTTTTCTACTGCGGCTTTACGATCCTGCGCAGGATTGCTGATAAAGCCTTTCAAAGCCATCGCTGTGTAGGTACCAAAAACTATAAATGTTTTCATATTAATCTCCACTATCCTAAATAGATAATATGAAATCGTGGCGACAATTACAAAGTGATCCTATTAAAAGCTCATGATGTGTAGGGCTAGACAGGTGGTACCTATTATTCTGTCTGTGGGTATTTTTTAAACTTTATAATTTTTGATTCAGGCGACACAGAGCAGCGCCAATGCTTCTGGCTAAAGTCGAATATTAATCCATTGAATGACACTTAAGAGATGTTCAAGATATTTAATGAATTTTAAAAATACATCGTTATTTATTTCCTACAATTATTAAGGCTTCACCCGTTTTCAACTCTAATATTCAGGAATATTTATTATCAATTAGAAAAAGTTTTTTCGGTCAGCTTTCTCCAACCCTTGAGCGATCGTGAGGGAGCGTATAATCAAAAACTGGACCTATTGGGACAATCAGCGTCGGATTAATCGTCTGGTGGCTTCCGTAATAATGATCTTTGATGTGCTGCAAATTAACGGTCGAAGCAATCCCCGGTTGCTGGTACAAGTCCCTAACGTAACCAACAAGGTTAGGATAATCAGCAATCCGCCGGAGATTGCATTTAAAGTGTCCAACATAAACTGGATCAAACCTAACTAATGTCGTAAAAAGGCGCCAGTCTGCCTCTGTTATGGCGTCACCCACCAGATAACGATTTTTAGCCAATCTGCGCTCTAGCCAATCCAGCGTTTCAAAAAGAGGGGTCACTGCATCCTCATAAGCTTTTTGGGTCGTTGCAAACCCAGCTTTGTAGACACCATTGTTAACAGTGTTGTATATCCGATCGTTAAGGTTATTGATTTTATCTTGTGAGTCTTGCGGATAGTAGTCGATCTCTTTAGCACCAATACGGTCAAAAGCTTTATTAAACATCCGGATGATTTCTGATGATTCATTTGAGACAATTTTTTTTTGTACTTTGTCCCACAGTACCGGAACAGTTACCCGTCCAGAGTAATTGGGATCGTCTGACGTGTAGACTTGGTGGAGCACGCTTGCACCATTCACATTATCCGGTATCACTCCCACTCCGGGTTCAAATGTCCAACCATGCTCTCCCATGTTCCAATGAACTATGGAAATTGAGATCATTTTTTCTAATCCCTTAAGTAACCGAAGAATCAATGTGCGGTGCGCCCACGGACATGCCAGTGAAACGTATAAGTGATATCGATCCTTTTCTGCTTTAAAACCGCCAAAGCCCGTTGGGCCTGGAGAACCATCCACAGTAATCCAGTTCCTAAATTGCGCCGACTGCCGACGAAAGCTGCCACCCGTACCATCCGTTTGATACCACTGATCGACCCACTGGCCATCCTGAAGTAAACCCATAAATAAAATACTACCTATTGTTTTTGAGGCCTCGATTATCGATGGAGTAGCTACCTGCCCCATTGGCCCCTAAGAACAAAAACCCACCAGCGATTGCAAGATTCTTCATGAACATAATCATCTGTGTCTGGTCAGAAAAATCTGCGTGAAATATAGCGGCAGATAACAGGCAAAAGCCCGCAAATAAGAATGCTACCAGCCGAGTTTTCCACCCAACTATAATCGCAACGCCACCTATCACCTCAAGAATAATCACTAGAGGGAGCAAAGTGCCCGGAACTCCGATTGAATCCATCCAACCCGCTGTGGCCTCATAGCCCCCCAACTTATTCAGTCCTGACATAACAAACATGAGGGCAATTAAAATACGCCCGAGGGGAGCAGATAAATTGCACACAACCATGACGATTTTTTGAACGCTGGTCATTTTAGGCCTCTCCTATTCGACAATAGTTTTTGAAAATATTTTCAGCAAGAAATTTTATAATTTCTTCTTTTCCAGGGTTTTTTTTGCATCATATTCTGCTTTTTATGCCTGATAGTCATTCTCAGAAAGCAAGTGCCATCCGATACATTTTCCGGTAGGTGAGCGACCGCAACCACATTTAGGAGATTCGTTTATTTTCATATTCCTCTTAGTTAAGTACATTTTTTTATTCAGGTGCAAGGTATATTGTTTCTACTGGATTATTAATAACGTACAAATTAAGAAACTATTAATCTGAGGATTAGAATAATGATTTACTCAACAGGGATGCAAGTTGTGCGCGAAGTTGCAGCTCAGGGAGGATTTTCAAAAGCCGCAGTAAAGCTTGGAGTTTCAGGAGCCGCTGTAAGTAAACAGGTAAAGTCTATAGAGCAGAACTTAGGATTAGTGCTATTTCACCGAACGACTAGAACGGTCAGATTAACAGAGGCCGGCGGGCGTTTAGTAGAGGCATTAAATCGCAGCAACGAAGAATTCTCAGATCTTTTAGAACAACTAAGTGAAGGACAAGACCGTCCATCTGGTCGTCTACGAGTTAGTGCACCCATGGCGTTTGGAGAAAAATTTCTAGTAAGCCCGATAGCTGAATATGCCAGCCTTTACCCAGAAGTTATGGTAGATATTGAATTTAATGACAAGCGAGTTAATCTTATAGAAGAAGATTACGATCTTGTGATTCGGATCGGCAGTCTTGACGATTCCGGGTTGATCGCCAAAAAACTATGCGACTTGAGCTTATATCTTTGCGCTAGCCCAAAATTTATTGAAGAACACGGTATTCCCGCGGAGCCAGCCGACCTCCGTGCACTGCCTTTTGTTTGCTATCGAGATTCTTCAACAGGGTTCAACTTGAGCTATAAATCGCCCAATGGAATTCAAAGGTCGTTAAGCACAAAACCCGTTATCTACGCAAATAGCCTAGAGATGCTAGTTGAGAGTTCTTTACGTGGTCTGGGGTATGCACAGTTACCCTCATTTGCTATCCGGCGACATCTTGAGAACGGTGACCTAATTCAACTTCTATCAAATTATGCCTGCCTTCCAGAAATAAGCATGTACGCTCTCTATGCTGATAGAAGATTCCTGCCATTAAAGGTTCGGAAGCTTATCGATTTATTATCCACTCATTTCCAAAGTGCCCAGTAAATCGTTAGAAGCAAATTCCGTCCATCGCAAGATAAGCCACAGGGGTAAGACCATACCCCCTTAAATTAACTGTAGGCATTACATCATTGTTGCCTAGCATTAAATTGGCGACTCCTGGGCCTGAATCCCGATATCAAGCAGGAAGAGAAGCATCACTACACCTCTCACTATTTATTTACCTCTATTTTTATTTGACTAATGCCATGTGATGCTCATCACCAATGCTGTCTGCAAGACAACAGGCGGTTTGATCAAAGGTGGATTGTAGGCTTTGACTTAAACGTTCATCTGAGATGCTTGGTTGAACGTAAATGACGCACTCGACAAGATGAATGATCCCGTTGCTAGCGATAATATCTTTCTTAGTTATAACGGCATCTTTAATGTACAGATCATCTTTTTTAACCAAATTCAAAGTTGCGCCGCTAGCAGTAGTTAATTGGTTTCCACCTAATATACCCTCAGCGGAAGTGGAAGCCCCCAAGATTAAATGAGATGTAATTATCTGCCGCTTAAACTCATCATCATTTTTCATTTTCTCAAAAATCGGCTTGGGTAACTTAGAAAAAGCAACATTGTCAGGCACGAATAAGGTCCAGGGAATAATAAGCTGAGCCGTATTTAATGCTTCAACCAACCCTAAATCCATGGCGTACTGAGCAAATATTGAAGTATCCGGATTCGATTTTAGTTTTGTCCAAATAGTCTCGTCGGCGGAAGCCAATCCGGACATGGCCATCAAAGCAAGACTGCAAATCAACGATGCCCACGAGTGTATTTTTCTTTTCATTCCACGCTCTCCATAAGCATTAATTATGGAGCTTTTATTGGCGAAATTACAACCAAAACCATTCTGGACTTGGGCTGCCAAAACAATTCAGCCGATCTGGACAAAGGATTTACTTAGGAATACTTTAGATACTAGAGTTTTGGGTAACCCATCTGAGATCCTTAAAAGACTGGCATTAAAAAACCGGAAAAGCGTGCACTTTAAATCTTTGAGTGTTCAACCGCACATGGATACATATTTTGATTTTTTTCTCTAGCTAAATCCAATCCGATAGGCAAAAGAGTCACACGAGCACCTACTTTTTGATAATTTTAATGTCACTCGCGTAGAGCAACTTACTCAAAAAAATGGCTTGCTTGAATCAAAATATTAGCCCGAGGAAGTTTCTTGGTTCGGCGTCAAGCTATGAGTTGGAGGTAAATGTATGGAATACAAAGAGCACAATGTCGAAACTTTTCGCAAACTCTGCGAACTAGCAAAAGAAGACTTCGAGGCAGTTAAACAACTCATAGATGAACAAGACCCTGAAAATAGAGAAGAAGTGTTACAGATGTGGAAGCGGGTCTATCACTGCCTCAAAGGTGTTCATCTTGACCCCTGATTGTTGTTGACATGAGCGCAAAGTACTTCTTTGGTTGGGCACTAATTTTTGACGGAATTCTGTTACTGACCCTTTCTGTTGAAGTATTTCTTATTCTTTTCTTCAATGATCGTGCGCTCGGATTTTTACTCGGACTGTTTTCCCTAACCGAACTGACTATTAATGGTTTTTATCGTGGAGGACTGGCCTTTCCGCTGGTAACTTGTCTAATGGAATTCTTGATGTGTCTTCAGCTGTATGTTGGTTGCCGTCTAGTAAGGAGTAATAAAGCGATTTAGCTTTCCTGTCGATACTAGTTCTAGCAGCTTTTATCTCTCCGACAGTTATCAATCTATTAAATGAAGAAAAGACAGTTCCCGCGAACATTCAGAAATTAATATCTGCCAGTTGCTTAGGAGTGATTGGTCTAAGTAGATATCAGTGCCTGTCGCTGTTGTAATAGGACTGCATAGCTTATTTGGGACACAAGATTCGCCAGAATACCTGCTGCTACTCATGTTTATTGGGTACGAGTTCCTAGCACAGATCAAAAAATACTCTACCCTTTTCGCACTCTTTAATAAGATTGCTAAATGCTTGAACTACCCGCCTATCAGGATGGATTGCCGAACATCTGCTATTATTTACTTACTGGCTGTACTGTCACTTGAATTTGTTGATATCCTTCTCTTTAGATAAGAAAAATGATACGACGAAGTACAGGTGAGAAATTAAATCTTATTTGCAGTATTAACCCGACGCAGGAAAAAAGTCACATGAAAGACAATTCTTACAAGGCAAATTTTTTGTTTGGCCTACTAAATGGATCGATCAATTCGCTCAGAACCGCGCCTTTAGAATACAACTTTTTATTTAGTTGTATTTTAGCATTCATGTGGTGCTTGGCCTTCGGAATTTACACCGCTGAGTTGGTTTTCATTGGTTATTCAATAATTGGGCACATCCTTCTTCTCGCGTCAGTCTTCATTACATGGAATCTTTTCCGACGGATGAAAAATAAACCGACCCAGTCTACTAGAAATGTTGTTGCCTGGGACCTCGAAAAGGAAGGCTGATTAACGGCAGAAATCCGAGATAATGCTTTTTATAGGCGCACCTTAGAATTTATTTTAAATAAACGATATCTTTGAAATAACATCTAAATTAACGGCTATATTTTGTATTTTTTCATAATTATTAAATATTAATCATCGAGGACGCCTTTAAAGAATGGATATTTCAGTTTCAAATCCAATTATACAAATCATTTTGGTGGCCGCCTTTATCGGTTTATTTTATTTTCTATTACTAAAACCTCAACAAAAAAGAGTTCAAGCCCACGCGGATCTGATTAATTCATTAGAGATAGGGGCAACGATTATCACTGTAGGAGGATTTTTTGGTAAAATTGTAGAAATAAACAGCGATAGTGTTGCGATTGAGCTTGCGCCAGAGGTAGTCGTTAAAATCGAGAAATCTGCAGTGGAAACTTTAGTCAGCACATAAGCAAACTTTTTGTAGACCTTAACTGACACTTCGAAGATTATCGAGTCTGGCATCCAACTTCCTGAAAATACTCATAGTGTCCGCTCCTCTGACTGATTTTCTTGTGGATTATTTGCCTCATATGGCTGTTAAGAGTGGTTGTAAACCACCTTCACCTCATTACCGAAGGTGACAAACTTGAAAGCAGAATTATCCAGCAAAGTTATAGATTCCAATAAATTGGTTGGGTCAAAGCCAACAGCGGGCCTGCAAAAAGGTAAATTCAACTCGCACGGTTTGACCGTTAGATTTCGTCATGCTCGATTATAAGATGGGGTGAACGCTTTGATACTTGATTTTAATGAGCTTGCCGCTCGCCAACTCCGTGATTATAGAAATGTAAACCCAGGAACATGCTTCGCAAACCCTGACTTTGAATTGAGCATAGATTCCGCATATCAACTTCAAGATGCAGTTGCTGGGTTGCGCATAAAAGAAGGGGATGCCGTCGCAGGGTACAAGATAGGTTGCATCGGTGAAGACATTAAAAGTCAGTTTGGTATAGAAGGTCCGATCCGAGGAACAATATTTAGGAGTGAGATTTTCAGTGACGACCTGAAATTGTCTGCAGATTCATTCTGTAATTTGGCAGTCGAAGCCGAAATGGCCTTTACGATTGGAGACAAAGGCCAAATAGAAAATACTTTTCCCGTGATCGAATTGCATAATCTCATTTTTAGAGCTGAGAAGAAAAATTTGTCAGAGCTAATCGCGAATAATGGCATACATGCGGGTCTTGTAATGCCCCACAATAAGTTCATTAACACGTATCAGCAGTCAGAAAGAGCTTGTGAAATCTCTCTACAAATCAATGATTCAATTTTCAGCACTAACCAAGTTTGGCCAATTAAAGAGAGTCCCAGCGGTTCGTTGGACTGGTTGCTAGAACATGCAATGAGTCATACGTTTAATGTATCCGCCGGTAACATTGTTCTCGCCGGTACCACATTGGGAATTTATCCTGTAAAAACCGGGGATAAAATCGCAGTGTTTTTGGACAGGCAGGCTATGGTTACTTGCTCTGTCGGTTAACCCAAAAGTATTAATAAATTGGCTGACAAGACATTATATAAAGTACTGTCCAAATTAACTCTTATCCAAAGCATCTCTCAGCTTATCTGCACTAATACCAAGCTGCTTAGCTGCCCGCTCAAAATCCCCAGGAGGAGGACCGAGCGCACGTTTTATCTCTTGCTCACTAACCCCCAAAGCTTTCACTGCTTTTTCAAAATTAGGCCGACCACCTTTTCCACCTTTGGGTTCGCCCGACATGCCTACTCGCTTCATATCACTCGGGCAAGAATTATTACTCGATCCAGGACCATCAGGAGTGCGCTTTTTTGTTTAAAGTTTTGATTGAACGGCTTACCTGCATAACAACCCATAAAGAATGGAAAATCTCTGGTTGCATGATAGTGATTCTCTTCGTCATGTTCATGACCGTTACAGATGTCGATCTCCGGCTTGTGCAACTGCCTATCGGCTAGACCAAGAATTTTAAACCCATCAAAAGACCAACCAATTTGCCGATCATTTTTCAATCCTATCTTCTCTCCAGCCGCATCCTTTAAACAGAGTGGAGCAAAATGGTAATGATACATTCCTTCGGGATCAGCATGCGATGCGCACTGATCAACTATCCGATTTTACGGAGCAATTTTATTCTGCGAATCAAAAGGACCAGCAATGACGACGCCGTTTAAAGCCACGCCTATTTCTTGCATGCGTCTAGTAATTTTGCGCGGAGAATCCAAACGCTCAGGATTTTTTGGAATTTTAAATGTATAGCTCTGAACTTTAACGCAGTTCGGATTGGTTGTCGTAAGCGTATTATCCGGAGGGTTATTGGTTTTTATTGTAATGTAGTCTTCGTTATCGGTAATAACCACCTTATTAGATTCAATCGAATATTCGGAGCCCTCACCTACTCTTGGCCAGAGCCCTTCTGTGTCAGCTTGAATAGTTCTCGTATCGCCGCTCAGTGATGCTGCTCTCCGATAATCCTCGGCACTCCCGTTATTAAATAGGGGCTCATGAGCATACGCTCCCGCTGGCAGTAACCAACAAAAAACAAGGCCTGTAATTCTCGCTAAAATTTTCACTGCGCTTCCCCTGCCAACACATGGTCTCATCGATTTTTACGTTTATATTATTTTCAAGAACTGATGTACGCGAACTTTTGCCTTTGTGCGAAAAGCGAACAATTGAAAAGCAGGGTTGGCCGGAGGAAATATCGATTCCGCTAATTAAAAGCGGTTTCCTTATCGATTACTGGCTCTATCGCTTAAATTGAAAATAATAAGGACACTGAAAAAATTGGGTAATAAACTACTAATTTTAAATTGGCCAGAATCGTGATGGCCTAGAAAATCGACAATTCCTTATTGGCAACCCCCACCAAATAATCTCTGGCGGCTCCGAATCAGTATAAACACCTTCCCGGATTTCAACACACCTCAAAATCTGAATATATGGCTACACAAGCATAATTTTCTCAAAATTAGCCCAACACCTCCCACTTTTCGTTAGATTTAGTGAATTTATTGCCCCGTAAAAAACACATCAATAGATTTTTGGGCGCCGCTTTCTAACATTAGTCCGAAAATTATAATTTTAATAAAATTAAGAAAAAAGTGGGAAATAGGACGCATAAAATCGTCGGAATAGGCCCTATAGTGTGTTTTTAAATCGATCTTCTTCCCTTTCGTAGGTCCTAGACCGCTTAATGAGCGCAATAGAACTGTTAATAGACATGGGGTCAGGCTCCGATTTATCTTAAAGAACTTCCTAACTCCATAAGACTTGATTGCATGCTGCGCGAGTGAGACGCTAATTTTCCTTTCTCGAATATAGATACATTTAAATACAAATCATTACTGGCTCACTATTTAGCCAGAAAAAGGCTCTTTTTTACGCGCAAGACCCACCATACAAATTATTACCTAGCCTTACGCAGCAGATACAGTCGCAATAAAGCTAGACTGAGTCTCGTGACAAAGAAAGACGTTAATAGCAACCCCTACAGGAGACGCTGATGTTTGATGTGCACAGTACAATGATGGCGGTCGTCACAATGGGCTGCGGCGGTTATGACAAATTGACTTACCAGCGCGTCCCGACGCCGACGCCACGGACGGGAGAAGTCCTTATCCGCGTTTTAGCCGCTGGCATTAACAACACCGATATCAACACACGTTTGGGCTGGTATGCCTCATCAATTGATGGCGCAACCAACACGTCATTGGCCGTGAAATCTTTGGAAGATGAAGCTATCCCTGGTGGTTGGGCAGGCGCAACGCCCTTCCCGCTGATTCAGGGAACTGACTGCTGCGGTAAAGTAGTGGTTGTGGGCTCAGTATGTGACTCCCATTTACTCGGCGCTCGCGTACTCGTGCGTTCATGCATGCGGACCAATGGGTTTCGATCGCTCGAGTCAGTTTGGATGGCATCGGACTTTGATGGTGCTTTTGCGCAATACGTTACCGTACCGGCCAGCGAGGTCTTTCCTGTGGCTTGCAACTGGACAGATGCCGAGTTAGCAACTATTCCCTGCGCCTACGGGACAGCTGAGAACATGTTGATCCGAGCCGGCTGTTCCTCAGGTCAGCACGTTTTGATTACTGGGGCCTCTGGGGGCGTGGGATCTGCAACCATTCAGCTAGCTAAACGCCGGGGCGCTTATGTTACAGCGATCACTAGTGAATCGAAGGCTGAGTCAGTTCGAGCGATTGGAGCGGATCAGATCGTGACCCGCGAAAACGATATCCAAGCCCAGTTAAATGAGGCCAGCGTGGACCTGGTAGTTGATAATGTGGGTGGTTCAGACTTTCCTAAACTACTGAAAATACTGAGCAGGGGCGGCAAATATGCCACTTCAGGTGCTATCGCAGGGCCCATTGTCTCTTTAGACATGCGCGACCTTTATTTAAAAGACATTACTTTGCTCGGTTCGACGGCATGGGATGAACCGGTATTTCGTAACTTAATGTCGTATATAGAAGCGGATGAAATTCGCCCGCTGCTGGCACAAACATTTCCCTTGCACAATATCGAGCTGGCCCAGGTTACTTTTAGTCAGAAAAAGCATGTAGGCAACTTTGTTTTGCTGCCTACATCTGAGCGCTGAGGCTGGTCACTCTTGGCTAGGGTCGCAAATAGACAAACCCTTCTTGCTGAAGCTTACCGATCTCTGCAACGCCTGATGGTACAACGTCAGAGGCCTCTGCAAAGTACAAATCTTCGAGCGCAATTTTACGACCATTTAACGTGTTATTACATATACTGAATTCAACTCCTTGAGCTCTCAGAGAATCAATTTGACCAGCCGCCTTTGCACTTTCTTCGGCCACGTTACGGAGTAACTCCACACCGTTACCGTGCAAAACAAATTTGATCTCATAATTATTTTCACCCAGTGCATTGATGTGATTTTGCGCATTACGCATTGCGCCTATGGAACGTTTCACGTCGCTGTAATTGACATGGTAAACAACCTTTTGTTTGTCATAACCACTTCCAACAGCAGCAAAAGCCCCATTAAACGTAATCAAAGCGAAAAAAATAGCCAATAATGTACCGAATTGCTTCATTGTTCACTTCCTTTAAAAATAAATTAAAATCAACGATACACCCGATTTTTAATTGCTTAAAATACATAATTAATTAATCGTTATAATCTAAAAGAATATAGAGAACTACTCGTAGAAAAACAATCATTCGAATTCAGACAGGTCTTTCTAAACCTCTTAAGGCTGCCTAGCAGCTTAAACGAGACAGACATTGTCTTTAGGTATCTTCACGAGAGACATTTACATTTGAATGCCGACTTCGTTATCGTAATTGCTTATTGGCTGCGCTCTAATCAGTTGGAAGATTTTTGATGGACTCTAAATTTACTGGAAAAGAACGCTGGACCTTCTCAGGAATAGAAGAAAATTTCGATTCCCACGTATCAAAATCTGTTCCGCTGTACGACGAGTTTCACGAACTGGCACTTAGCTATGCAGATTTTTTACTAAAAACAGACAGTGTGGTTCTCGACTTAGGCTGCTCAACAGGCACTTTTGCCAACAAATTATGCGAAAGATTCGACAATCTAGAGAATTTAAAAGTAATCGGAGTCGACGAAGTTGATGAAATGGTAGCCCATGCGCAAGCCATCAATGCCAGCGATAGGCGTATCGAATTCGCTCAGCAAAAAATCGAATTAATGGAATTTCCTGGAAATACTCAACTGGTCACTTCTTTTTTCACTCTGCAGTTTCTACACCCACGACACAGGCAAGACACCATTCAGAAAATCTACGATAGTTTAGATTGGGGTGGTGGCTTCATTTTAGCTGAAAAAGTAAGAGCTCCGGATGCTCGTTTTCAGGACTGGGCTTCGCAAATATACATGGATTTCAAGACACGCCAGGGCTACTCAGATGATGAAATTAATTCAAAATCCCGTTCCCTTCGTGGTGTGATGGAACCATTTTCAACCGAAGAAAATAAGAGAATGCTTGCAAGGGCAGGTTTTGTCGACGTAATGACCATCGGAAAATGGGTATGTTTCGAGGTTTTTCTCGCCGTCAAATAGACGCGGTGATCGGTCAGACTCGAACTACGTTCACCAATTGCCTAGGTTTGATACCCAACCAACGCCTAAGCATCGCTCCAAAGTCTCTCTGAATCGTCTCTCGGAGTAATTCATCTGACTGGAGCACACGACTACTTTGATCGGCCAAGACGTCTTCGACCAAGGCCACTAAATTTTGAATCAAAACCTTGTGATCAAGTTCGCCAGATGGAACTCCGATCAACTGCACTTGGGGTGCGGCCATTAGTCGGGCCTTCTTGTCTAAGACTAGCGTTACCGTCACCATACCGCCAACGGCTAGCACACGACGCTCTGACAGAGCTCGATCAGATAATGGCACTAAAACCGTTCCTGACAGTCCAAGCCGACCGGCATACACACATGCTACAAACTTTGGACCATCAGCCGTCAATGCAAGTACATCCCCATTTTTGACACGGCTCGCTCCAAAACCAAGCTCAACCGCGATGTCCGCGTGGGCAGCCATATGACGATCTTCTCCATGCACCGGAATCACAAAACTAGGACGCAAGGCCCGATACAGCCAACGCAGCTCATCTCTGCATGGATGTCCTGACACATGAATTGGCGCATCCCGCTCCGTAATGACATGAATCTTTTTGTTCGACAACAGGTCATACAAGCGGTCTAATTTTTTTTCATTACCAGGAATGACTTTGGAAGAAAATACAACTGTATCGTCGGGTTCAAGTAACAGATCGGGATGCTCGCCTTTAGCGAGTTTGGCCATCGCCGCTCTCGGCTCACCCTGGGATCCAGTTGCTAGAATCAATTGCTCCGATCGCGGCAGATAATCAAGATCAGTGGTCGGAACCAGAGGTGGAAAATTTCTCAAATACCCAGTTGCCTTGGCCGTTTGCAGATAATTAAATAGGCTGCGACCAAGTACCGAAATACGCCGGCCTGTCTCATGAGCAACATCACCGAGGCTTGATAAGCGCGCTGTGTTCGAAGAGAAACAAGTCACTGCAACTCGGTTAGTCTGTTGACCAATAACCTCTAATAAACCTTTCTGACACTCCGCTTCAGAACCGGACCAGCCATCGACTGTTGCATTGGTTGAATCACCTACAACGCAATCTATGCCTAATTCACCCAATTCCAGAAGGCGCCGATCATCATAGTGCGCACCTTCAACTGGGTCCGGGTCAAGTTTCCAATCACCGGTGTGAAAAATTGTCTGTTCGCCCGCTCGTATAACGAGCGCATTCGCCTCCGGAATCGAATGAGTCAGAGTCACCCATTCAAGGCCAAATGGTCCTAACTCCATAAAAGCGCCCGGCAACACTTCATTCACGGGCACCTGATCAAGCAGTCCGGCCTCGCCTAGTTTCCGACGTGCGACTGACGCAGTGAAAGCTGTACAGTAAACTGGTGTTTTTAATTGGCGCCAGAGATAGTGCAGACCACCCACGTGATCTTCATGCGCGTGAGTAATTACAATCCCAACGATAGATTCTTTGATCGATTGAAGTGCAGAAATGTCTGGGCAAATCACATCAATCCCTGGCGGGGTCGTATCGTCCGCGAACGTAATCCCAATATCCACGATCAACCACTGACCATCTATCCCATAGAGATTAAGGTTCATTCCAATCTCGCCAGAACCACCAAGCGGAAGAAAGTGCAGGACGCCAGGATCGCATTGAACCTGAGAAAGATTGGCAATCGGTTTCACGTTGCTGTATATATTACCAGTTAATTATTTGAGGACTTCGTCATGGTAACGGTCTTACTGCCACAAACCAAACAATCTGCGCCTCTCGAAGCTGAATCCTTTGAGAGAGCATTTTCTGAAGGCTTTTGCGCAGTCCCCATATTGGGCTGGGTCGCTTGCGGCCAGCCAATCGAAATGTTTCCCGAAGAGGCCACTGTCGCGGTTCCAGCAAGACTGGTTAAAAAGAACACTTACGCGCTAAGAGTGCGAGGTGATTCCATGCGTGATGCCAATATACTGCCGGGTGACTTGGTTATTATCGAGCAATCACAAGCCGCCGAAAATGGTGAAAAAGTCGTGGTTCGCATCAATGGCAAGGAAGTAACACTAAAAACACTCAAAGTGGATGAAGACGGTGTAAAACTCTTTCCCGCGAACAACAGCATGGAACCAATTATCTTGAACAATGCGGACGTTGAAGTTCTTGGTATTGTTCGTGGTGTTATTCGCGACCAGGTCTGATCATCGAGAGATCTTGCCGAAAAAATCTCACTAAACCAAGCGACCCAAAAATGGTGGCCTGAACCTCATAGCATGAGGCAAAGCGAGCCATACCATTTCTCTGAAAGCCCATTCTGAGCCCTTTGAACTCATAGACTCTTCACTGAATCACGAATCAACTGAATATTGGCTTGATAAGCTTCTTGTGTTCCACCTTTAAATACAGCGGACCCGGCCACCAGCGCAGTTGCTCCTGCTGCGACCACCAAAGGTGCTGTCTCGGCCGTGATTCCTCCATCCACTTCAATATCGACCTCACGCCCGTCAAGCATTGCCTTAATACGCGAAATTTTCTCCACGACACTCGGAAGAAAAGACTGACCGCCAAACCCAGGATTTACACTCATCACAAGCACCAGATCCAAACGATCTAACACATATTTCAGACAATCTTCAGACATATGTGGGTTCAGGCTTACGCCGGCCCTGCAACCTAATTCACGAATACTGGCTAAGGTCCGATCAAGATGATCACAAACTTCAGCATGCACCGTAATGATGTCGCAACCAGCTTTCGCATATATCGGCAAGAGCCGGTCTGGGTTACTCACCATCAAATGCGCATCAAACGTTTTTGACGTTGTGTTTCGGACTGCCTCGATAATGGGCGGACCAAAGGTCAAGTTAGGAACAAAATGCCCATCCATTACGTCTAAATGAATCCAATCACAGCCAGCAGCATCGACCGCACAAATCTCTTCAGCTAAGCGACTAAAATCAGATGCCAGTATTGATGGGGCGATTTTTACATCGGCCATGTTGAGTTCCTTTTTTATGCGGAGTAATCGGACGTAAGATTAAGCTGCCGCAGCTGCCAGGTAAAGGACAGGCATCTAGGGTGACCAAACGTCGATTGAGTCGGATAAAGGAGCGTCCTAGCCTTCAGACTAAACCCTTGGGGCTCATTCCATGCGCTTCTACAACTCATAGTTCGCGATCCAGCTTACTTCAACTTTTGATCCAAAAATGAATGGGACACGTTCATGAATTGCCTTTGGCATTATTTCAAGAATGCGGTTAGAACCATCAGTGGCTGCTCCATGAGCCTGCTCAATCAGGAAAGAAACCGGATTCGCTTCATAGATAAGACGCAGACGACCAGTTTCATAGTTCGGTCGATTATCTCCTGGATAGAGAAAAACGCCGCCGCGATTAAAAATTCGTCCTGCGTCCGCAACTAATGAGCCAATCCAACGCATATTGAAATTACGTTCACGAGGACCCTCCTCACCCAGAATCAAATCACCAATATATCGTTGCATGGGCGGGAACCATCGACGAGCATTGGATGCGTTAATAGCGTACTCACTGGTTTCTTCGGGAATCAAGACGCCCTCTTCGATCATCACGAAAATGCCAACATCTGGATCAAGGCGAAACAAATCAGTACCCTTCCCAGTGGTGAGAAATAACGTGGTCTGTGGGCCATAGACAAAAAAGGCAGCCGCCAATTGACGCTCCCCTGACTGAATGACCGCCTGCTGTAAATCACCACCAGGGTTTGGTAAGACAGAAATGATTGTTCCGATCGAAACATTCACATCAATATTTGAAGAGCCATCGAGTGGATCAATCGCAACCACCAGAGGCGCACTCTCATCGAGAATAACGGCATGATCCTGTTCTTCACTGCAATATGCAGCAACTACTTTAGATCCCGTCGCGGCCTCCAAAAACTTTTCGTCAGCAAGAACATCCAGTGCTTTTTGGGCATCGCCGTCCGCATTCTCGTCGCCGATTATGCTCCCAAAATCGCCGCCGCGTGAAATCCGAACAGAAATCTCATTCGCCGCCACAGCCAAGGCATTGAACAACTCAATAAGCGGCTTATTTTCTGGCTCCAAAATTTTAAGTCGAGTATCCAAGGAATCCATTTATTTTTGCCATCTCAGCCAATAAATTTAAAATATTTTAACCTAATTTTGGGCGTCGCCGTGACTACTTCTGACCCAAATATTGATGCATCCATCCATTCTAGAAATAAGACAACGGACACAAACAGACTAGTGAATTTTTCGATAAGCATTATGCACTAGGGTTTCCAAACTAACGTGCTCAAGAATTTTCTCATGAGTCGCCTCTAGAATGATCGGAGCCACAATGCCTTGACGAATAGCTTCAACCCATCGAAGACCACACAAGCACCAAAAATCGCCAGGCTTCAAACCTGGGAACTGAAATTCTGGCCTAGGAGTGATCAAATCGTTACCGTGGCGCAGCGAAAAATCAAGAAAATCAGCAGTCATTACGACACAAACGACATGACTACCACGATCCGAAGCATCTGTTTGACAGCAACCATCTCGAAAATAGCCCGTCAACGGATCCATTGAACATGGGATCAGTGGCTCGCCCAAAATATTTAGCTGTCGCTCTTGGCTCATCGTATTCCTCTAGCTTTTATGTTGCGCCGAACTCAAAATTAAAAAAGCCCCCCGAATTATAGTTCAGAGGGCTTCGTGGAACTAACGCATGTTAATTAGTTAATTTTCTTCAACAACTCATCCAAACTCGTCTTTGCATCACCATATAGCATCCGAGTGTTTTCTTTGAAGAAAAGAGGATTCTCGATACCTGAATAGCCGGTGCCCTGTCCACGTTTAGAAACAAAGACTTGCCTTGCATTCCATACCTCTAGAACAGGCATACCGGCAATTGGAGAATTTGGATCCTCTTGCGCCGCTGGATTCACGATATCGTTGGAACCAATGACGATGACAACATCTGTATTGGCAAAATCGTCGTTGATCTCATCCATTTCAAGCACGATATCGTAAGGAACCTTAGCCTCAGCAAGCAACACATTCATGTGGCCTGGCAAACGGCCTGCCACGGGATGAATTGCGAAACGCACCAACTTACCCTTTGCCCTTAACCGACGTGTGAGCTCGCTTACTGACTGTTGTGCCTGAGCCACTGCCATTCCATAACCTGGAACAATAACAACAGAGTCCGCGTCATCAAGTGAAGATGCCACTCCATCGACATCAATCGCGACTTGCTCGCCGTCAATCTCCATCGCAGGACCAGATGCATCGCCCCAGCCACCCAAAATCACCGCTACAAATTGCCGATTCATGGCTTTACACATGATGTACGACAAAATCGCACCAGAAGAACCAACCAGAGCACCCGTAACGATGAGAAGATCATTTCCCAATAGAAAACCCGTCGCAGCTGCCGCCCACCCGGAGTAGGAATTGAGCATTGACACCACAACAGGCATGTCGGCGCCACCAATCGCCATCACTAAGTGAGCACCCAAAATCAGCGACAAAATTGTCATCGCATACAATGTCCAAGAACCAGCATGGTTCATATACATCACCAACAAAATCAACGAACCACCCACCAGAAAAATATTCCAAAGGTGGCGACCCGGTAGAATGAGTGCCTTCCCACCGATCTTGCCGGCTAATTTTCCGTAGGCAATAATTGACCCGGTAAACGTCACGGCACCAATAAAGACGCCGAGAAAGACCTCTACTTCATGAATCACCTGAGCAGCAGATGAAGGAAAATCATGCGCTGTCATATCTGAATTGATACCAATAAAGACTGCTGCCAACCCAACAAACGAATGCAGCGCAGCAACCAATTGAGGCATACCCGTCATCTCAACGCGATTCGCAACTAAGGCGCCAATTAGAGCACCGGTCACGATGATACCTATCAGCATTGGACTGACTTCAACACCCGGCCCAGCGATGGTCGCGATCACCGCAATCGCCATCCCGATGATGCCGAACCACACGGCCCGTTTTGCTTTTTCCTGATTAGAGAGCCCGCCGAGCGCTAAAATAAAGAGTACCGTTGCCGCAATATAAGCGGCAGTTTGAAGTCCAAATGTCATCTCTTATCGCTCCGCTTATGACTTCTTAAACATCTGGAGCATCCGGCGTGTCACCATAAAGCCCCCGACAATATTGACTGTCGCAATCAACACCGCAATCCCTGCCAGCACCGTTACAACGGTGGACCCATCAGCGTCCAGTTGCAGCAGCGCACCCAGCACAATGATTCCTGAAATCGCATTCGTAATCGCCATCAATGGCGTATGAAGCGAATGAGCAACACCCCAAATCACCTGGAACCCAATAAAAATCGCCAACACAAATACAATAAAGTGTTGCATGAAATCAGCCGGCGCAACCGAACCAATCAATGCCGTCAATACCGCCCCAATAACCAATAGCTTGGTCTGCTGGCGACCGGCCTTTGCGAAGGCCTCAGTCTCATCCGCGGCTTTTTCTTCAGGCGTCTTTTCAGGCACTTTTTCTACCTTCTTCGACGCAATTGCCTGAATTTTTGGCGGTGGTGGCGGAAAGGTAATCTCTCCGTTAAACGTTACTGTGGACGAACGAATCACATCATCATCCATATTGTGATGGATTTGCCCATCTTTCTCCGGGGTCAGGTCCGCAACCATATGACGAATATTAGTGGAATAGAGTGTAGATGCCTGCGCTGCCATCCGGCTTGGGAAGTCCGTATAACCGATAAGCGTGACACCATTCTCAGTGACAATTTTCTCGTCGGCAACAGTTAGTTTGCAGTTGCCACCCTTCTCCGCCGCTAGATCAACGATCACAGAACCCGGCTTCATTTTCTCAACCATTTCCTTGGTCCAGAGCTCAGGAGCTTCGCGGTTTGGAATCAGTGCAGTCGTGATCACAATATCTACTTCAGACGCCTGCCCGAGGAATAATGCCAACTGCTTTTCACGGAACTCAGGACTTGATGGAGCCGCGTAACCACCTGTAGCCGCTCCATCCTGACTATCGTCAAAATCCAGAAACAAAAATTCAGCGCCCATGGATTCAATTTGCTCAGCAACTTCCGGACGAACATCAAAAGCGCGCACTATTGCACCCAATGATTGTGCAGTCCCAATTGCTGCCAAACCAGCTACACCAGCACCCACGACCAAGACCTTGGCAGGAGGCACTTTCCCAGCCGCAGTAATCTGGCCTGTAAAGAAACGACCAAAATTATTACCCGCTTCAATAACAGCTCGATATCCCGCAATATTTGCCATTGAGGACAACGCATCCATTTTTTGCGCACGCGAAATCCGAGGAACCATTTCCATTGCAATGACATTGGCTTTTAGGGCCTTCGCTTTTTCAAGCAAAGCCTCGTTGCCGGCCGGGTCAAAAAATCCAATCAATGTTTGGCCCGGGCTGAGTCGATCTAATTCACTCTCAATCGGAGGCCTGACTTTCGTAACCACATCAACCCGCTCAAACAACTGAGCGGCATTATCCAATACGGTTACGCCCGCGTCGCGATAGTCTTGATCCGAGAATCTGGCAGCCGTGCCGGCACTAGTTTCAATAAAACATTCGTGCCCCAGCTTTTGCAACTGCAGCGCGGAATCCGGCGTCATAGCAACGCGCGCTTCTCCCGGCATTACTTCTTTTGGGGATCCGATTCGCATCAACAGCCTCCCTGTAAAATGGTCTGGTGAAAATTTAATCTTGTATAAATAAATCTTTATCTTAAAAAAGATTTTTCTGAATTTATGCGCTTACGACGACCGAAGGATCTCACATCTTGGAGCGCTCGGAAATAAATCATCGAAAACTTGGTTCGTGGAGCCCCAAATTGCTTTATGCATAAGAGCCCGCAGCATACCCAGAAGCCCACGCCCACTGGAAATTATATCCACCCAAATGGCCTGTCACATCCATGACCTCACCAATAAAAAATAATCCTGACTGCGTTTTACATTCCATAGTCTTAGACGAGAGGTGAATTGTGTCGACTCCACATAACGTGACCTCAGCGGTGCGATAACCCTCGGTGCCTGAGGGTTTGATTTGCCAGCATGACAAATTCGAAGCGATATCAGCCAATGCCGCATCAGGAATTTCGGCGATGGCGTAATCCATATAATTAGCCCAAAATAATTCCTGTAGTTCCAGAACCAAGCCCCGAGAGAAATGCTGAGCCAGCAGATTCCGAAGCAACGACCTCCCTTTTTTTTCTTTAAAGTCCAACAACATTCCAATAATGTCTGTATCGGGCAAAAGATTTACATCAACACTTTGTCCTGGCAGCCAATAACTTGAAATCTGCAGCGCAACTGGACCGCTGATCCCACGATGACTAAATAATAAATTCTCACGGAAGCTGATCCCATTAACGGACATAACGACATCGACTGACACGCCCGAAAGACGCTCGCAAATCTCCTTTAATTTATCGGTAAACATAAAAGGAACAAGTCCTGCTCGACGAGGCAAGATGCCGAGACCAAACTGCTCAGCCACCTCATAACCAAATCCCGATGCGCCCATAGTGGGGATTGAAAGACCACCCGTCGCAATCACCAGAGACCTTGATCTAAATCCACCCTGTGACGTTTTTACGTAGTAAGCGCCCTCTTCAGCAACAATCTTATTAATCGTACATTTCGCCTTAATCGCAACCTTGGCGAGATCACACTCAGCGACCAGCATTTTTAATATATCTTTGGCTGAATCATCACAAAATAGCTCGCCATGACTCTTTTCGTGGTACGGGATTTGGTACCGCTCCACCATCTCGATAAACTGCCACTGGGTATAGCCATTGAGTGCAGACTTTACAAAATGAGGATTCGCTGAAAGATAATTTTCTGGCTGGATGTCTAAATTAGTAAAATTGCAGCGCCCTCCACCAGACATCAGAATCTTTTTACCAACTTTATTACTACCCTCCAAAACCAAAACCGACCGTCCTCTTTGGCCAGCAATAAATGCACAGAATAATCCAGCAGCGCCGCCGCCTAAGACAATCACGTCATAGGATTTACCGCTCATTTAAGGCTTTTCCAGCGCTTCTCGATTTCCTTGCGGCCGATGGATTCCATTGTTCGTATATTACTTTCTGGGATCTCTTCTGGATGGGAAAAGTTTTCAAGCGCTTTTCCGACCATTTCTTCACGCAAAAAATGGATAACTGGGTAAGGTGAGCGGTTGGTAAAATGGCTCACGGAATCTGGGGGCTCACCGTCAAACTGATAATCCGGATGAAAACTTGCCAACTGAATAATGCCGATCAAACCCATCTCTTCGATTTGCTCCTCCGCATTTTCGATAAAACTCAGGTACTCATCAAAATCATTGAGCGCATTGGGGAAGACCAATAGCGTGGTTGCAATTTCAGACTCTAAAGATCGTTGAATTAAAAGTAGTTCGGCCATAAAAGTCTCAGCGACCAACTGTAACCGATCCGATTCACAGACATGAATACGTAAACTATTAGACGACACTACAGGCCGAGCGAAGGGACATAAATTCAGGCCCACCACAAAATGGTTAAGCCAGGCTCGAACCTTTTGCTCTATCGCAGAGCTGGCCACAGAAGACATGAGAAACTCATCATATTAACGGTTAAATCAGAGCGATTAGTCCGCATTTTTACAACCATATCGAAGCAATATAAATCTAAAAATCAAATATCACTTTCATTTAGGGTGCTCGTGCCAACTAGACCAATCACCGAGAGTAATGGCGGAGACGGAGGGATTCGAACCCTCGATAGGGCTACAAACCCTATACTCCCTTAGCAGGGGAGCGCCTTCAGCCGCTCGGCCACGTCTCCAGAGGGGCAGTATTCTAGCACGTGTGAGCCAGTTGTTAAGCTCAGAGGCCAACTTCCTTACCAGGATTGCCAAATCCACCAGAAAATTGGGATCAATGTCGCTGTCGCCAACCCATTAAGGCCAACTGCCAGCGAGGCAAAAGCGCCCGCATCTTTGTTGATTTGAATCGCACGCGCAGTCCCAATACCATGAGCGGCCATTCCCATCGCAAAGCCACGAGCGTCCCACGAAGTAATCCGCGCCGCGTTTAGGACATAGGGGCCAATCATTGCCCCAATAACGCCAGTCATAATTACACAAACAGCGGTCAGAGAAGGTAAGCCACCAATCCGCTCAGAAATTCCCATCGCAATTGGCGTAGTCACACTTTTCGGCGCAAGAGACAGCACCGTTTGGGTCGAGGCATTCATGAGATCAGCAATCAGAACCGCCGAACCAGCAGCCGTAGCTGACCCGCATGCCAGTGCTGTCAAAAGTGACCCAAAACCACCACGCATCGTTTTCAAAAGCTTGGCCACTGGGACTGCCAAAGACACGGTCGCTGGACCCAAAAGAAAATGTACAAACTGAGCACCTTCAAAATAAGTCCAGTAATCGATATCAGCCAAAGTCAGTCCAACCGTGATCAAAGATACCGCAATTAAGACGGGATTCAGTACAGGCATTCTTCCAGACTTTTGATAGATCCAGTCGCCAGCCAAATAAGCCATCAGAGTCACTGTTAACGCTGTCAGCGGGCTCGCTGCCAGATAGACCCATACCTGTTCAAAATCAGGTTGCATCGCGATGCCTCCGATGCATTTTCTGCAAGATCCATCCAGTTACCAAGACCGTAGCAATAGTTGAACCTACCAGCGAACCCAGAATTGCTTGCCACTCATTCCCCAGAACGCCGAGATGTGCAACCACGCCAACACCGGCGGGAACAAACAAGAGTGATAAGTGAGAAAGAATACCCGTGGCCGTCGAGTCCAACTGTTCGGGTACATTTGAGCGGTACAATAAGATGGCCAAGAGCAGACCCATTCCAATCACCGGCCCCGGTACAGCTAGGTCAAATGCACGGGCAATCACCTCACCAGCCAACTGACAAAATAACAACTGCGTCAGCGCAACCAACATATTTTATGCTCCATTTTTTCAAGTTTTACTGTGATCCACATCATAATCAGAAGCAAGCAAGTCGACCCAACAAAATCCGAAGCGCCTATCGCAACGGCAGTTATCAGGCACGGCCCACCGGTTGACATGAGTAATCGAGCATTTTAAAACAAATGGAGGGCTTGAAATCAGCAAATTGACTTGCAATTTATCAGAAAATTATTACTATTCACCACCTTGATGCGCTCGTAGCTCAGCTGGATAGAGTACCTGGCTACGAACCAGGCGGTCAGAGGTTCGAATCCTCTCGAGCGCACCAATTTTTTTCTAATGTGTAGTTAATAATTTAGAATTCTAAAATCGTGATATCCAGCATTCCCGAGAAATTAATTAAAGAGCACCTATTAACCAGGCCAAAATTAAATACCGGCCCCCTTTCGCAAAAGTAACAACCAACAAGAAGCGCCACAGCGGCTCGCGCATCAACCCTGCCACCACCGTAATCGGGTCACCGATTAAAGGCACCCAACTCGCAAACAGGCTAACCCATCCCACACGGCCGTAGAAACGTTCAGCACGACAAATTTGTGCCCCCGAGAAAGGAAATCGTGGATGAGCTGCATAACGCATTAAAAATCGGCCAATCATCCAATTCACCAAGGCACCTAATACATTTCCCGCGGTCGCCACTAATAGTAGCGAACTCGCAGAATAGTCCCCACCGACCAATAGAAGCGTCAGAACAGCTTCAGACTGAACTGGCAAAAGCGTGGCCGCAATAAAAGCGGAAAAAAATAAACCGGTGAGGCTCAGCATGATTGGACGCTAATTATCTTCAACAGGAGTAAGCCAAATCTATCCATATAATGCGTCCGAACAAGACCAAGAACAACAAGCCTTTGTTGCTTCTCAAAAATCGAGTAGGCTAATTAATAGGTTTTGTATCTGCGGAGATCGCATGGGCCGAGTTAAACTTAGACGCCTCCTGATCGCGATCTATCTGTTCGCTTCGCCATTCGCGATAAAATGCGCCGCCGATCAAACTAACCCGAAACTCGCCCCCCTGTTTGAGTCATTGAAAAAGTCAGTCGATATTGCGGAAATTCAAGGCATCCAGAATCACATCTGGTCCATCTGGCAAATACTTCCAGTCACAGCAGAAAAACAACAGAAAACCTTTGGTCAGGGTATTCAATCCCTGCAAACGGGATCATTTAAAACTGCAATCATTCAATTCACGGCAGTTATCGAGGCTCAGCCCAAATTTGCGGAGGCCTGGAACCGTCGGGCGACCGCGTATTTCATGATTGGTGATTTTGAGGCATCACTTCAGGATATTCAAACAACCCTAACCTTGGAACCAAGACACTTTGGGGCATTATCAGGCCTGTCACGAATTTTCGAGAATACCGGTGATATGCAGCGTGCACAAACAGCTGAAACTCTATTACTTAAGCTCATGCCGCACAATATTCGGATTCAGGAACGACTCAACCAACTGCAAAAACTAACCAACCCAGGCCAAAGCATTTAATTTAGTAACGACCGCTGACGAATTCGAGAACAATCAACGGTGACAACAAACTGATCCCCACCATCAAAACAAGCAACAGAATATCTAATACACGTGCCATAACTTATCGTTCCCGATTTAGCCTCGTTATTTTGATGTTTTCAGCGACCATGAGTCAGTAAGTGATTCGTCTCATCAATCACTCTCTATCCGATCCTTTAAAGATAAGCAGTGTGCCAGCTCCTGTACTTGGGAGCCAGTCGGTAAAACAAAAAGCGAGAAGCAATGACACCGGTTTCCCGACGATGTAGTGTCTTCTCGATAATTTCCGGATACTGCTGTGCTTAAGATTAATCAATTCGAACTTACTTACCCAGGCCAGGCAGTCTTAGCGACCGTAACTTGGTCAATAATAGCAGGGACTCAAATCGCTCTACTAGGCCGATCGGGCGTCGGAAAATCAACGCTTCTGCGCGCCATCCTAACCAACCAGGACCCGTGCATCCAAGTTCTTACCGAACGTATCGCGTATATGTCACAACAGCCGGCGCTGATCCCCTGGCGAACAGTCGTGGACAATCTAATGCTCGGAGCCATACTGCGAGGTGAGCGCCCAAATCCATCTGATACAGATCGTGCGCAGCAGTTACTGCAACGAGTCGGGCTTTCGGGTCTCGCCAACCGTCGCACCAACACCCTGAGTGGTGGACAAAAAGCCCGGGTCGCTCTTGGCAGGGCTTTATTTGAAAATGCCGAACTCGTTCTTCTGGATGAACCATTCGCATCACTTGATCGATCCACTCGCATTCAGATGGCAGATTTATGTGGCGATCTTTTAGCGAATAAAACAGTGCTTTTGGTAACCCATGACCCGCGCGATGCAAGTGACTGGCTGCACCACACGATGGTGCTCACTGAACGTGAATTGAAGGGGCCTTATCACTTAGACGATTTCAGTAACGACCGGGCACTGATTGAAGCACTTGAAGGTGATTTGTGATTCGATCGATTGGTTATGCCATCTGCTATATCGTCTTTTTACTTGGGATTTGGGCCACCATTGTTTGGTTTTTTGAGATTCCTCATTTCATTCTACCGAGTCCAGATCGCGTTATTTTCACATTGTTTAGCCGAAGTCATCAGCTAGCTCAGCACGCAATCACTACTGGCATTGAAATAATTTCTGGCCTATTCCTTGGAGCCATTCTTGGATTCATCACAGCCTGCTGGATTGGTGATTCGAAACTATTGCAGCGGGCCGCAATGCCTCTTCTTGTGGTCAGTCAGGCGCTACCCGTATTCGCATTAGCACCATTACTTATGCTCTGGCTCGGATATGGGCTAGCGTCCAAACTTGCCATGACCACACTGATCGTATTTTTTCCGGTGACGGCCGCAACACTCGCCGGCTTTCGTCAATTCCCAGAGGCCTGGGAAGACACCTTTAAAACACTCAGGCCGAAGAAAAAACGTTTGTTCTGGCTCGTCCGTCTGCCACTCGCAATACCCCACGCGCTATCCGGTCTTCGAATTGCCGCTTCGGTCGCCCCCATCGGGGCCGTAGTCGGCGAATGGGTCGGATCATCTAGTGGCCTGGGTTATCTGATGCTGCAATCAAACGCACGCGGACAAACTGATCTTATGTTTGCAGCTCTGGTCGTCCTGTCCATTGAGGCCGTCCTAATTTGGTCAGTGGTGAACCGGCTATCGCGCCGGTTCGATCACTACTCGACAAATTAGTTGGCTGACGGCAAAGAACCTTCAATACCTTCTACGTAGAAGCCCATTCCAAGCAAGGTTCCATCATCCGCCGTTTCACCTGCCTTTAACCAAGACGTTCCATCTTGCTTATTAATCGGTCCAGTGAATGGGTGTAAGCGACCCTCAATAATAGCCTTCTTTGCGTTATCCGCTAATTGACGTACATCCGCTGGAACCGCCTTACCGTAAGGAGCCAGTTCGACCATACCAGTATCGAATCCGCCCCACGTGTCACTCGATGCCCAAGAACCTTTTATTAGGGCTCCAACTCGCTCTAAATAATATGGTGACCAATTATCTATGATTGCTGTTAACTGAGCTGTAGGGCCAGCCGCTGCCATATTTGAGGCTTGACCAAATGCGTACATACCTTTCTTTTCAGCGATCTGCATCGGCGCAGATGAATCGGTGTGTTGCATTAATATATCTGCACCCTGATCAATCAACGCAGTCGCGGCATCAGCTTCTTTGCCCGGATCAAACCAACTAGATACCCAAATAACCTTGAATTTAACATTTGGGTTAACACTCTTTGCGGCAAGGTAGGCAGCGTTAATCCCACGCACCACTTCAGGAATCGGGAATGATGCAATATAACCAATCGTATTGGTTATAGTCATCTTTCCAGCGATTAAACCAAGAACATGCCGGCCCTCGTAAAACCGCGATGAATACGTCGCGACATTGTCAGCCTTTTTGTATCCCGTTGCATGCTCGAACTTAACGTTAGGGAACTGCTTTGCGGACTTAATAGTCGGATTCATAAATCCAAATGATGTGGTGAAAATGATATCCGCACCATCATTTGCCATCTGGCCGATTACGCGCTCTGCGTCAGGACCTTCAGCAACGTTTTCCACGAATACAGTTGTTACTTTGTCTCCATAAGCCTTCTCAATGGCAAGACGCCCTTGATCATGCTCATAAGTCCATCCACCATCAGCGACTGGGCCAACATAAATAAAACCTGCTTTAACAGCAGCGTCTGCGGACACAATTCCAAAACTAAGAATTGCGACCAAAGAGACGATAACTCGTGTTCTCAACTGCATCATAAATTTATGCATAGTATTTTCCTCATTTCTAATTTAGTGCGAAATTTTAAAGGTTTTTCCGAGAGAACTTGGGCCTACAGACCCTTTCCCTTTCGAGCGCCATGATATAAAAACCAAGACAAGAATTGTGGCCAAATACGGCAACATAGAGAGAATTTGGGACGGAATAGAAACCCCAAATGCCTGACTATGTAATTGTACAATAGTTACACAACCAAACAAGTAGGCACCAGCAATTACTCGAAATGGTCGCCACGACGCAAAGACCACGAGCGCCAGTGCAATCCAACCCCGCCCAGCAGTCATTCCCTCAACGAACAATGGAGTTTGAATGAGCGTTAAATAGGCTCCCCCAATCCCAGCCAGCCCACCGCCAGCCAGAATGGCTAAAAAACGAATACCTCGAACAGAGAAACCAAGCGCATGTGCAGAGTCATGATTTTCTCCGACCGCGCGAAGAACTAATCCCGGACGTGAGCGCATCAAAAACCACCAAACAACGGTAGCAGCTAGTATTGATCCATAAACGAGTGGGTCATGGGAAAAAAATGCTTTTCCAACAAAAGGAATATTTGAAAGTAGAGGGATATGCCACACTGCTACTTGTGGTGCCGATAGCCCAACGTACTGAGCACCCGCCAAGGCACTGAGACCTAACCCAAATAAGGTCAGAGCAAGGCCCGACGCAATCGGATTGGCCAAGCATCGAAGCACCAAAAATCCGAACAAAGAAGCTAATAAAGCACCCGCCATGGCCGCCGCCAGCACGGACACGAGCAAGGGCTGTCCGGATAATGCCACCACAAACCCAGCCAATGCACCGACAATCATCAGACCTTCGATCCCAAGATTCAACACACCCGCCCGCTCTTGTATCAACGCGCCAAGCCCGGCAAATACTAAGGGTGTTGAGGCAACTAGGATCGCGTGCACAATTGCGCTCAGGAGGATCATATCCATTAAAGTCTTCTTCTGAAACGAATGCGGTAATTCACGAGTAGAGACGTGCCCAACAGAAAAAATAGGAGCATTCCTTGAAAAATTTGCGTAGCGGCGCCGGGAATGCCCAAAGCCAACTGTGCGGATTCACCAGCCAAATAGGATAACGCCACTAATAATCCTGCGGGCACCACTGCCAGTGGGTGAAGGCGTGCCAGGAATGCAACAATAATCGCCGTGAACCCATAAGATGGTGAAATATTTGGCACCAACTGTCCAATCGTACCCGTCACCTCTACAACTCCGGCGAATCCACTCAGTGCACCCCCAACCAGCAAGCTAATCCAGATCGTTTGATTGCGATCGTATCCGGCAAAACATGCGGCACGCTGCGAGAGACCAGAAACCTTCATTTCGAACCCCAGATGCCACCGTTTAACAACCCAAGTCGCTCCAACAGCAAATAATAAAGAAAAGATAAACCCAACATGTCCACGACCCGCACTGAATAACTTTGGTAAGATGGCCGCGTCATGGAATAAACGACTCTCAGGAAAATTGTACCCGTCTGGATCTCTTAAAGGCCCATGCACCATCACGCTCAGGAGCAGCAACGCAACATAAGTAAGCATCAAGCTAACTAGAATCTCATTAACATTAAAACGTACTTTCAAAAAAGCGGGTATTGCACCCCACACCAAACCACCCAAACTTCCGCCCAGGAGTGTTAAAGGAAGCACCCAAAAACTATCCACCCCATAAAATGCTAACGCGACCGCTCCACCAGCGAGGCCGCCTGCAATTAGTTGACCCTCTGCTCCAATATTCCAAATCCCGGCCCTAAAACTCAAAGAGAGCGCAACTCCGATCGTGATCAAAGGGGTCGCCTTCGCCAAGAGCTCACTGACTCCGTACGTCGAGCTCAGTGGTTTAATGACGATACGTTCTAAGCTAACGAATGGGTCAAATCCGAATACTGAAAGTAGTACAGCACAAGTTAAACCAGTAAGCGCCAAAGCGACTGCGACCACGATCCATTCATGAAACCAACATATTTCTGCACGCGATTCAAAATGAATCATCCTGACACCTCTTGGCCAAGCATCAGAGCCCCCAAATGCTCCGGTGTCATCTGGGCTGTTGCATGAGTTCGGCTTAATTGACCATGGCAGAGCGCGCAAATCCGATCTGTAATAGCGAGCAATTCGTCAATATCTTGACTGATTAAGATAACCGAAGCACCAGATTCGGCGAGCTTAATGAGCTGACCATGAACAAACTGCTGGGCCTTCGCATCAACACCCCAAGTTGGATTAGAGACAACAAATACTTTGGGATTCCCGAGGATTTCACGACCAATAAGGAATTTTTGGAGATTGCCTCCTGAAAGGCTACTCGCTTTGGCGTTTACTGAAGAAGTGCGAACATCAAAAGTCCGAATGATTTCAGCCGCAAAATCTTTAGCCTGAGCTGTGTTGACCAAATACTTCGACTTCAAAATTCCACGCGTATTACGCGCCGTAAGAATGACATTCTCCCAAAGAGTAAGTTCCGGCACACATGCATGCCCTAAGCGCCCCTCGGGTGCCGACAGCAAACCCAGATCGCGACGAGCCTCAACCTCCAAATCACCAATCGGCTGGCCATCAAGTAACATGCTCTCTGGATTAACCAATCTAAGCTCTCCTGACAAGACGTCAAAGAGTGTCTCTTGACCATTGCCGGAAACACCAGCAACCCCAAGGATTGAGCCGGCTGCAACCGACACGTACACCTCACGTAATATAAGTGCCTGATCCGTTTTCGGAACAATCTCTCCAGCGCGTATACTCAAACGCGGAGAAGTACTCTCCTCCGGAATCTTATTTCGTTTTGTCTCACTAAAACGACCACCGATCATTTTTTCGCCAAGAGATTTCGTGCTTTCTTGGCGAGGATCAACCACATCAATTACAGAACCACCGCGAAGCAGAGTTGCGCGATCACAAAGGACCCTGACTTCATCAAGTTTGTGAGAAATGTAAATAATTGAGCGACCTTCATCAGACAACCGACGTAAAGTTCCAAATAACTCTTCTCTCTCTTGAGGCGTCAAAACACTCGTCGGCTCATCGAGAATGAGTAAGCTCGGATCCTGCATCAGAACACGAATAATTTCGACCCGCTGACGCTCTCCTGCACTCAGATCAGAAACTCGCCGGCCAAGCTCTACTTGCAAACGATACCGTTCACAAAGATAAATGATTTCCAACCCTAGGGCCTGATCTGGCATCCGTCCATCCAGACCCAGTGCAATATTTTCAAGGACAGTCATCGAGTCAAAGACAGCGAAGTGCTGAAATACCATGCCAACGCCATGAGAGCGAGCATGACTAGGATTCACCGGCAAATAAGCCAGTCCATCAAGCACCATCGTGCCATAATCCGGTTTTAAAATACCGTAAATTATTTTGACCAGCGTTGATTTGCCCGCCCCATTTTCCCCAAGAAGGGCGTGAATCTCACCCCGATCGATGGAGACTGAAATATTCTTATTTGCCGCGAAATTGCCGAAATACTTACTTAAATCACAGACGCCAAGACGCTGCTTTGATGAAGCAGATGCTCGTTCGGCTAATGAATTTAATTCAGTCAATACAAACATCCAATCGATGCAGGCATAGCAGAATAGCGCCTTCGGCGGCTTCTGACACCTGCCTATACATCCAAAGCTTTATTAAAATAAAAATATTCAGCACTGATCCGTTCATGCAAGGATTCCAGACCCTTCTGAATCCAATCCATGTTTTCGGTCAGCAAATCTGGGCTCAAGCGATCTAAATCCAGCACCTCAAGACCCTGAGTAATTCCACTTACCAGATCAACCGGAACCCTCTGATGCGGAATTGTCTTTAAACATATCTGAATCCGGTTAAGAGACGAGACCATCGACTGGGGAAATGCTGGGTCGCGTAAAACAAACCGCAACACATCTCCTCTCCGCAAACGGTTGTTGGCACTGTGACGATACAATTCCACACCACCCAAGGCCGACAATAAATTTTGCCAGCCAATAGCCTCATAACTGGACCAACGACTCACCTCTCCTGGCACCATTTGCGTTACCCGGGGATCGACTAAACGAGACACCATATCTGCGTGCTCAATCCGATCACCCAAGCGCAGAAATAACCAGCCAAGATCTCTAGCCTGATTAGACATTAAGCATCCATGCCAGAGCCGACACCCTGCAATTACCTGCTTTAACAAGCGAATACGAATCGAACGATCAAACCCGGCAAACGATTGTCTCTCAAGGACACCATGTAATTCATTGAGAGCGACCCAGGCATCTTTGGGAATCAGGTCTCTGGTGACGCGAGCATTTTCCCTCGCACTAGCTATAGACGAGCGGATTGAACCCGGATGGTCGAGACTCAGAATTAACTGTTCCATGACCTCAGCCTCAGCGAAGGATTGTCCTGAATCCTCTGATCCAAACACTTGCATCAAGGACTCCCAGTCGTAAGGTAGCCCGTCCGGTAAATCAAGAATTGTGTCAGACGCCGCAATGGCAAGCCTTGATGTCGCTTCGGCACGTTCGATATAACGTGACAACCAATACAGATGTGAAGCAACTCTTGCCAACATTAGCGTGAGTCCTGATCAGCAATAACCCAAAAATCTTTTGAACCACCACCCTGCGATGAATTGACCACCAGAGATCCCTCCATCAGAGCAACGCGGCACAAACCACCGGTAGAGCACCACTGGTCTGAGCTTTGTAAGACAAACGGCCTAAGGTCAACATGCCTTGGGACTAAATCGCCATCGCCTGACACAGTCAATGTCGTCGATAATGCTAGCGTCGGCTGCGCAATCCATAGTCTAGGGTTTTCTAGAATCTCTGCGCGCCGTGCAACCAATTGCTCAGCCGAAGCCTGCGGCCCCACCAGAATTCCATACCCACCAGATGCATCTGTCGGCTTTACAACTAACTCATCCAAATGATCTAAAACATAGGCCCGCTGATCAGGATCAGAGCACAAATAAGTTGGCACATTGCTTAGAAGTGGCTCTTCGCCTAGATAATATCGAATAATTTCAGGCACAAATGCATAAAGTGCCTTGTCATCGGCAACCCCACTGCCCGGTGCATTAGCAATAGCCACTTTCCCGTCACGCCATGCTCGCATTAGCCCGGGGACGCCAAGCACGGACAGGGGATTCAAGACGTCCGGATCTAAAAAAGTATCATCAATACGGCGGTAAATAATATCGACTCGGCTAACGCCCTCGACCGCTTTCATGTAAACGCAATTATCAGTATCAACAAATAGATCAGATCCCTGAACCAATTCAGCACCAATTTGTTGTGCAAGATAACTATGTTCGAAATAGGCTGAGTTGAAGACTCCTGGCGTTAGAACAACAATCACTGGATGGTCAACCGGTCTAGGCGACAAAGCATTAAGCATATCCAACAAATCCGACGCGTACCTACTAACGGGAAGTATCTGCTGGTTATGAAACAATTCAGGATACACTTGCTTCATGACCGAACGATTTTCAAGCATGTAAGAAACGCCACTCGGAACCCGCAAATTATCTTCCAGAACATATAACTGTCCTGTGTGATCACGTACCAAATCAGAACCGCAAATATGTGCCCACGTCTCATGTATTGGCGTAAAGTTATTCGCCAGTTCAATGTAATTCGGATTATTTAACACCAAGTCTGATGGTATAATTTCGTCATTTAAGATCGACTTTTCATTGTATACATCGTTCAAAAACATGTTCAATGCTTTCAGCCTTTGCTTCAGCCCTTTTTCTGTCTCCCGCCACTCAGACTCACGCATAACACGCGGAACCAAATCCAGCGGCCATACGCGGTCCACATTCGTTGCATCTGAATACACTACAAAGGAGATGCCCTGACTTTTTATCGCTGCTTCTAATGCAACTACTTTCTCTGAAAGAACATCAGGCGAGAGGTCCATGAGAAACTTGAGTAGACTATCTGCACCGGGACGCGGTGATCCGTCTTCTTTGATCAACTCATCAAAGAAACGACCCGCAGCAACATCATTGGTGACTTGGATCACGGTCCATTTGTCCAGAAATTAATTTAGAGTGTAGTTTCCGGCTTCGTTACTCGGGAAGCAAGTATAATGAGGTGTGTATGATTGCAATTCTTTCTCCAGCAAAATCATTGAATACAGAAGGTCCCCTGGACTTACCGAATTCCTCGGAGCCCTTGTTCTTAAAACAAGCAAATCAATTAGCCGATCAAATGCGAAATTACACTCCATCTGATCTTGCCACGTTGATGAAAATCTCGGACAAACTCTCAACTCTAAACGCTGCTCGATTTGAGGAATGGACCCCCAATCACGAATCTAGTGAACTCTTGCCTGCAATCTATGCATTTAACGGAGACGTTTACCAAGGTCTTGATATAGCTAGTCTTTCTCGAGAAGAATTCGAGCGCGCCAGTCAACAAATTCGTATTTTGTCGGGCCTGTATGGATTACTTAGACCAATGGATGCAATCCGCCCCTACAGACTCGAAATGGGCACCAAATTTAAAGCTGGCAACATTCGCTCATTACATATTTATTGGCGTGAAATAGTGACCGGCGAACTGAACAAAGTATTGTCCGGAGCACCCCTGATAAATCTCGCAAGCAACGAATACTCAGCAGCCGTAAACTTCCGTAGAATCGATAGCGAAGTGGTCTGCCCGGTTTTCAAAGATTTAAAAAATGGCGAATATAAAATCATAAGTTTCTACGCCAAACGCGCACGCGGACTTATGGCGCGCTTCATAGCAAAAACAAATGCGGAGACATTCGAGGACCTCAAGGCTTTTGATTATGCTGGATACAAATTTTCGGAGGCTCACTCAAAATCATTGTCGCCCTGCTTCATTCGTGATCCGGAAGCGGTATGATTCTGCTTTCACCAGATGCAGTGATCGCACCTTGGCTATCTGAAAAGAACCCTAAAGTGCTTTGGGTCTTTGGCGAAAGTTTGCCGCACGTCATCTCCGACTATGTGGAACATCATCATACAGAACTCATTTTGCTGTCACCGGGACTACCCAAAGCTCGATGGCCTGAATCCCTGCCAGAAGCCGCACTAATCGCAGAACCAGTTTCCGATGAAAGCGCATTAGAACGACTGGGCACCCTGAGAAACTTATTGATTGCCGATCTTTTGTGCTTTGTTCGAGAAACCGTTCGCCCCGAGCAACTGTACGGACTTGGCTTTAAGCATGGAACTAATTGCCAGCATCGACTTGGGAATCTATTGAGTTTTCATTACACACTCGCCACTTATAACAACACTAGGGTCTGGAATAACCCAAAATTCTGGGCAAATCCTCAAAATTGGGACAAATACTGGTGGTAATGTGTCAAGACTAATTATTTTATCGTGGTTTCTCACTGGATTTGCATACGCTAATATTCAAACTCCCGGCTTAAGTGATCGCACTTACCGCTCTCTGACCCTTGAGAATCAAATCAAGGTTCTTTTAATCTCCGATCCAACAACAGATAGAGCGGCAGCCTCGTTAGATGTTTACGTTGGTTCAAACAATGATCCGGATAAATTTCCTGGGCTCGCTCATTTTTTGGAGCACATGCTATTTCTCGGTACAGACCGCTTCCCAGAAGCGGGAGAATATCAACAATATATTTCGACCCAAGGCGGCAATCACAACGCCTTTACGGCACCTGAACATACAAATTATTTCTTTAACGTCGACCCAAATGGACTCAAAGGCGCCCTCGATCGCTTTAGTCGGTTTTTTATCGCACCGACGCTTGATCCGAACTATGTCGATCGTGAAGTGAACGCAGTACATTCTGAATATCAATCAAAAATAAAAGACGAAGCATTCAAAAGCTTTGAAGCCACCAAGAAAGGACTAAATCCTGCACATCCGTTTGCAAGCTTTCATACTGGAAACCTCGAGACACTTAACAAACCCGGTCTATTAGAGGCGCTCGAAACATTCTATCAGACCGAATACTCCGCTGACCGAATGTCGCTTGTCGTTCTAGGTGTGGAGTCACTGGACATGCTGGAATCAATTGTAAGGTCTCGTTTTAAAGACATTTCAAATAAGCAACTCGGACAAGGATATGTCTCAATTCCTTTATTCGAACAAGCACGTCTTCCACTTGTGGTGCAATCCAAACCATCCAGTGAATCACGTCGGATTGCCCTACTATTTCCCATCCCAGATACGGATGCATTTTCTGGTCAGGGACCACTCCGATATATTGGCCATTTGTTAGGCCATGAGGGCAAAGGAAGCCTCGTCGACCATCTGAAATCTAATGGTCTCGCAAACGCCCTGAGTGCGGGGGAAAGCCTAAGCATGACGGAAGGTCGATCCTTTTCTGTAAGCGTAAGCTTGACCCCAAAAGGATTCAGCGAACGTGATCGAATCATAGCGGAAATCTTTAAAACACTGCGCAGAATTGAAACAGAAGGCATCGCCCAATGGCGATTTGAAGAACTGAAAACGATCACGGAAACAAACTTCCGCTTTGCTGAAGAATCCAATGCCCAAAACGTTGTCACACAGCTCTCAACACGATTACATACCATCCCCGCAAACGAGCTTTTCACTCGCGGACGCCTGCTCACAACATTTGACGGCCCACTGATTAAAGATTTCCTCAGTTGGTTAGTCCCGGAAAACTTGCTACTGAGAGTCACCGCGCCTGAGGTCATTCCAAACGAAGTAACACGTTATTACCCAACAGAAATTAGTGTCTTTCCGCTTAAGGGTGAAAGACTTAATGTCTTTAATAAAGCACGATCGACAACCAGTGAGATAGCAATCATGCCGGGTAAAAATCCGTTTATTCGAGACCCTGCAAAGCCTCTGCCTAAAACCCAAGTGGCAACATTAGATACTCTGCCTAGACTTGTTCTTAACAAAAAATCGGCAATCGGATTTGTCTTGCCTGAGTCCCGCTTTTCTCAACCAAGCACCGATTTGTACATTCGGCTACGGACACCCCTGGCATCTGATTCCCCAGAAGCACAACTAATGGCCGATCTACTAGCTGAGGCAATCAATGAGCACTTCAATGCTTCGAGTTACAACGCAGCACTTGCCGGTGTTGGATTCTTCGCACAGTCTAACTTGTCAGGGATCACCCTCCAATTCTCTGGATACCATGAATCGCTGATCCTTTTACTGAACCAAGTCATCGATGACCTACCGATCCCGCCTATCGATGAGCAGGTCTGGAACCGTTTAGAACAACTCAAATCACAAGAATTCGATTCACTTAAGTCGACGCGCCCATTCACCCGATTATTTGACGAACTTTCGGCAGGTCTAATGCCTTTAAAGTATTCGAAATCAGAATTAAAAGAGGTCTTTTCAACGATTGATCGACCGACGTTTCATCAGTACCAAAAAGCCTTCTTTTCAGAGCTCAGGGCCGAGCTATTTCTCCATGGTCCAGTTGATAAAGAATCAGGCCAGGCAATTCTTGAATCCATAGTGAGCAGACTACCACTCAGTTCGCAGGCTGAAGATGTTCTGATCAAAACACAGGCTTGGGCGGGTGCCCTGAAACGCTCGTATCAATTTTCTCATCCCGATCAGGCAACGATTGTTGCTTATGTTGATCTAAATGAATCCGCCAAAGCACGTGTTTACAACCAACTTGCCGGCTCGCTAATCGAAGCACCTTTTTATACCCATTTACGTACTGAACAGCAACTGGGCTACAACACGTTTTCCTCGGCGTTCCCGTTGTTCAATACACCGGTCCTTGCAGGTGTTATTCAATCATCTGTCGCCGATCCCGACGCACTAGAAACCGCTATTCAGTTAGAATTCAATGAGTTCGCAGACAACGTAAAAAATATGCCCGCCGAGCAATTCGAGCAGGCAAAACAGTCTCTGCTCAATAACCTCCTCAATCCACCAAAGACTCAATCCGAATTATCCTCGGCTATCTGGCAAGCAATTGGACTGCGCAGAGCTTTTAACGATCGCATTATGAAGGCGAATATACTTGAAAAACTAAACCGGCCTCAATTTACTGAATACCTAAGAGAACGCGTTCAGAATCCGATTGTTTTAAAGGCATTTCATAAAGACCAGTGATTGCTAAGCCGAACATTTTTCAATCTAAATCGGCGGCTGATTATCAAGCCATAGAATAAATCGTTCCAACTGGTCTGATTGATGCGCCTCAAGAGACTCTTCAGTCAGGCTAAGTAGCTCATCGTTTAGCCGCAGCACAGTCATCCCTTTACCATCCTTTCTGGTCAATTTCGATCGCCGAATTCCTGTCCAACGACGCCACTCTGCAGGTGACAAGCTGGATGGAAAGTTTCGAGCCCTATATCTGAAGACTAATTCTGGATATCGAGGATCCTCAAATGGGGGGGCAAAATTCTTTAACGCATCTGAGTCCATCAATGGACACTGGGCCAATAGCTTCCGATCAGCCGGTGACAAAAAGCCACCGCTATACAGCCCGTAATCTACGTCAGGATCGGTTCTTGACTCGCTCTCTGCCATCGCTTCGATAGTCAACTGATACAACTGCTTAAAAACTGGTGATTCTTGAATATGCTGCCATAGATCCAAATGCTGATTCTGAAGCTCGATGTCTCGGCCAAAATTAGCCAATCGTTTTTCGGTCTCAGAATCCAGATTTTGTCGTGAAAAAATCATAGGTTGAGCATTAGTTCGAATAACGTGCACACCCAGTAAACGTAATTGCTTGAGTCGATCTAAGTCCAAAAGCTCAATCTTTGACAAGGACGCGAGTCCTGCAAGCACATCTTCCGGATTCTGATTCAAATCAAAACCCACAAAATCTTTAGATTTTTCCGAGGTTCGAAATGGAACCCAAAGATCCCGCACATATCCGCTATCCCAACCTGCAAAAGTTGTTACCTCAAGCAAACCACTGCTTCGTCCATCTGCCCGAATGACATCTATTACGTAGTGCTTATCGATCAACTTCAAACAATTAGCGAAAAAATCTGCATCATAATGGGCCAACAATCGAGCCAGACGGGCCGTGACAGTGACATCTGCCGATGCATCATGAGCACGCTTTAAACCCAAGTCCAACTGATTTAAAGGGCCGATTCGATCAAGTTTAAAACGAGGCCGACCATCACCATCTTCTGGCCAACGCAAGGCATCGGGTGCAAAGACAAAATACGACAGCACTACCGGGTACAAATCAAACCTGGCTCGTCCACCTTCGTACTGCCATCGGTATGGGTCCCGCAAAGAACGATAAAAAACGTGTTGCGTGAACTTGTCGTCAAATTGTCTCGAGTTATAACCGGCCACTACTGTGTTAGGTGTTATCAGATCTTCTAGACGCTGCGCGAGTTCAGCTTCCGTCAATCCATCACGCTGATGAATTTCAGGAACAATTTGATGAATTAACATAGCAGCAGGCGACGGCAAAACGTCGTCTGGTAACCGCACTAAAACTGAGTCTGCATCCCCCAGGGGTTCCATGCCGGCATCAGTAATCTGCCAGCCCATCTGCACAGGACGATCACATACCGGATCACGCCCAGAGGTCTCATAGTCGTACCACAGAATTTGCACGCTCAGTTCTCGGGCAAGATAACATTGAGCTCAAGAATAGACGAATCGCCCTGCCGATCCAGACGAATACTAACCTGGTCGTCAGAAATAGAGACGTACTTCTTCACCACCTGCAATATTTCTCGTTGCAACTCTGGGAGAAAATCTGGCCCACTACGGTTATGCCGCTCATGCGAAATCAAGATCTGAAGACGTTCTTTTGCCTGAGATGCTGATGACTTCTTTTCGCTACCAAACAGTCCAAACCAAGACATCAATCATTCCCTCCAAGCATTCTCTGCAATAAACCTTGTTTCTTCGGCTTTAAGAACTTTAGAGGCCGTTCTTCGCCAAGAAAACGGGCAACCGCATCTGAATAAGCGACACCTGCGTCGGACTCTGTATCCATGATAACTGGAACCCCAGTATTTGATGCTTTCAATACCGCCTTAGATTCCGGAATCAAACCAATCAGCTTAACCGCTAAAATATCACACACATCGTCCATCGAGAGCATCTCGCCTTTCTCAACTCGAGACGGATCATAACGGGTAATTAAAAGATGCTCGATGACCTTGCCACCCTCTTTGGCACGCTTGGACTTTGACTGCAAAATTCCAAGAATACGATCCGAGTCCCGCACCGAAGAAACTTCTGGATTTGTTACAATTACGGCGTGATCCGCAAAATGGAGCGCCATCGTTGCACCACGTTCAATTCCAGCTGGCGAATCGCAGACGATGTATTCAAAACCCATAGCCTCAAGATCTTCAATAATTTTCTCAACCCCATCCTCAGTGAGCGCATCCTTGTCCTTGGTTTGACTGGCGGCCAAGATGAACAGGTTTTCAATCCGCTTGTCGGAAATTAACGCTTGATTTAGCGTTGCCTCACCTTGGATTACATTCACAAAATCAAACACAACCCGACGCTCGACACCCATAATTAAATCAAGATTACGAAGGCCCACATCAAAGTCTATGACTACTGTTTTGTGTCCCGCTTGAGCGAGGCCAGCAGCAAGGGCTGCTGATGACGTGGTTTTTCCAACTCCACCTTTACCTGAAGTTACTGTAACAACGGTCGCCAATCTATCGTCTCCTTAAATCAAAGCGTTGTATAAATAAGTGCATTACTCGATGAATCGAGCCTAATTCGGACTGTAGCAGACCAGAAGCCTTCTGGAATTTGTTCATAACCCACATAAATTCCTGCAATAGATAGGAGTTCCGGCTCAAAAGTCTGACAAAAAATTTCGGCATCATGTCGACCACTTACGCCAGCTGCGATCCGGCCACGAACGCGACCATAGATCATCACATGACCATCCGCCATGATTTCAGCACCCTCACTAACTTGCCCGAACACAATCAAGTCTCGATCTTTGGCGTAAATTTGAACGCCCGATCGAATCGGCCCTTCTACAATCATCGCCATTTGTTGAGAACCTTGCTCAAGAATATCGTCAACGGCGGTAACATTTTTTGAGGATATCCAGGAAAGCTCTAAGCGATCAGCAAGTGGTTTGTGGGACTCGTTGCCCGTCAAACCAATCAAACCAATCCCGAGGTTGCCGATTATTTCAACAGCCTCAATGATTTCAGAATCAGAGTGTGCCTCGGCCGGTTTCAAGACGACTGCAATCTCTCTCATCAATAACGGCGCCTTGGCGCACTGGGCTTCGAGCCACTCCCTCAATCCCCCACTTACAAGCGGCCATTCAAGTGTCATCACACTGTATCGATTTGCACGAATACGAGGATCAGCGGTTGGTTTTTCGTTCAAATTTAAAGAATCCTTCATAAAATAGTAATTTGTTACTTGACGAGACACCGCCCCATCATTAGAGTACGCGCCTCAATTGCGGGGTGGAGCAGCCTGGTAGCTCGTCGGGCTCATAACCCGAAGGTCAGAGGTTCAAATCCTCTCCCCGCTACCATTTTTTAAGTTAATTTCTTGATCAATTGTTTTAATCAAGTGAATTAGCCGATCATCAAGTCGACGTTCTGTTGCGGATATCATTTCTAGATAGGGATGGATAGCACAACTCTCAGGTAAATGATCTCCCTGTTCGAGAAGTTCGCGCATCCTCCCAATAAATACAAATTGCAACCATGACTCGATCTCAAGTTGGTCACAACAAAAGGGCAAGGAACTCCCTAGCGCCTCTGAAGAGGGCCGTGTCTCATCCCAATGATTAATCTCACGCAAACGCAATTCAATTGCATTAAGGATTGAGGTGATGGTCTGACGCTTACTCTCGCTCAATTTCCACCCTCAAGCTCGGAAAAAAATACTGATTCAGCCACTGAAACGATCCAATTGACTGAAATACACTATGGATTTTAAATATTAAGAAGATTCGTACTGCTTCGCAATGGAAAAAAGATAGTTCACTTATTGTTGAATCTTTCTCAAGCAGCTCATCCAAAATATATTGCCAAGCAGTACCCCTCAATGGAGAACTAAAAAAATTTTTTTAATTCTAATCGCTCTTTTATAACCGCGAAATTTATTGCGACGCTAGGCTTTGCTCATGCCTCGCCTTTGATGATGTAGCGTGCAACCAATGCCTACTGCTTATCCTTGGGTTGTAAAGCCGCATTTAGGCGACTACTCAAATCAATCATTCTCTGGGCCACCTGCCTACGACTAGCATCTACTGCCTTTAAAATCTGCCCCTGCTCATCAACCTGTTGCGCCACCCGCTCCAATTGCTCAGAAACAAGCTCAACACTTAATGATGTCGATGCGTCAGATGCGAGCTCCTTATAAACTTGTTCCAAACCCTTAATCTCATCTTGCATCACCTTAAGAGTCTTGTTGATACCGTCTCCAGCATTCTCAAACTCTTTATTTCGCTGCTCCAAGTGACCTACTGCTTCAAACAAGCGGTTTATTTGCTTGCCGACCTCTTCAGCCTGGACCAAGGCATCTATGCGACTCCTTTCGATACTTAATTGCTCTGCGAAAAGGCTTGAAACTTCTTCAGTACGAGACGACACCAGTTTTTTTTGCTCTTCGGCGAGAGCAAGCGCTTTCGTCATTTGTTCTGACAACAACACTGACTCTTCTGCAACGCGAGTGGATACAGCTATTATTTGTTCATCCAAAGACGAGACACTGCTCTCAACTTGAGCAGAAATCACCTCCAAAGCCTCGCTTAGCATTTTTTGTTCCGATTCAGTGGTCGCACGCGACTGAGTCAGTTCATCAAGCAGTTGCTGAAACTCTGCCTGCGATCTCTTTACCAACATAAGTTCCGCACTAACTTGCGCCCCAAGACGTTTTTCGACCGACGCAACCATCTGACGCATTTGGGTATCGGACTGTGCTAATTCACCAATACCCTGTGACTGAGACTCGTTCAGGCTTGCAATAGTTTGCTCTAAGGCTTGTGCCTGCGACTGTGCACGATCTAATGCCGCCTGATATCGGCCAGCTTCACTCAGTCCAAATAAGGCGATACCAAATGACAACGCGAGACCAGTCAGCACAAAAAGCCACAACAACCCAGTTGTTTGCGGCTTAGAGCCAGATGCCGGCATACCAATTGGACGATGTGTCTCATCAGGCGAGGGCGGTCCAACTGATTCAGTCAAATCATCACTAAACTTGGGTTCTTTTCGTGTCATTGGTTTTCCATATCTAAGCCTTAAGTGTACCCAATTCCCAAAAAAAACGGAGTAAGTGAAGCGAGAAAACATTGATTTGTCATTCGAAAACCCCATGATCAGATCATCAAAATCCAACCTGGAGGTTCACATGGCATTTGAACTACCTGCATTGCCTTACGCAAAAAGCGCACTAGCACCCCATATTTCGGAGGAAACTCTCGAATTCCACTACGGAAAACACCACAAAACTTATGTGGACAATTTAAATAATTTAGTTCCCGGTACCGAGTTCGAAGGCAAATCCCTGGAAGACATTATCACTTCATCTTCTGGTGGCATCTTTAATAATGCTGCCCAAGTTTGGAACCACACGTTTTACTGGCATTGTCTTTCGCCCAATGGTGGCGGTGAACCGTCAGGTGAATTAGCCGATGCGATTAATAATGCATTCGGAACTTTTGAAAACTTCAAAGAAGAATTTACAAAAACATCAGTTACCACTTTTGGATCAGGCTGGGGTTGGCTCGTCAAAACAGCCGACGGAAAATTGGAACTTGCGTCTAGTACTGGCGCAGGAAATCCAATGACCGATGGAAAAACACCGCTAATGACATGCGATGTCTGGGAACATGCTTATTATATCGACTACAGAAACGCTCGCCCGGCCTATCTTAAAGCGTTTTGGGAACTGATTAATTGGGACTATGTCGCTACACAATATTCAAATGCATAAAAATAAGCATTCCCGCAAATAAAATGTTTTGCGATTATTCTCAAAATAAAAAAAAGCCCCGTATTAACGGGGCTTTTTTTATGAAAGGCGACTTACATCATGCCGCCCATACCACCCATGCCACCCATATCCATTGGCGGACCAGCTGGCTTATCTTCCCGAGTTTCAGTAATCATACACTCGGTAGTGATCATGAGACCTGCCACTGAAGCAGCCGCTTGAAGTGCTGATCGCGTGACTTTCGCCGGGTCTAAGATACCCATCTCAATCATATCGCCATACTCACCACTTGCTGCGTTAAAGCCATAGTTACCCTTGCCTTGCTTCACTTTATCCACAACAACTGAGGCTTCACCGCCTGCATTAGCAACGATCTGACGAAGAGGAGATTCCATTGCACGCTTCGCAATTTGAATTCCCACATTCTGCTCTTCATTATCGCCTGTAAGATCACCAATCGCCTGAAGCGCGCGAATCAAAGTAACGCCACCGCCAGCAACGACACCTTCTTCAACCGCAGCACGAGTTGAATGCAAAGCGTCTTCGACACGTGCCTTCTTCTCTTTCATTTCTACTTCAGATCCAGCGCCTACCTTGATCACAGCAACGCCACCCGCGAGTTTCGCTTTGCGCTCTTGCAGTTTTTCACGGTCGTAATCAGACGATGTTTCTTCGATTTGCGCTTCGATTTGCTTAACCCGGCCTTTAATTTCATCAGCCTTACCAGCCCCATCAATGATGGTGGTATTTTCTTTTGAAATCTGGACCCTTTTTGCAGTGCCTAAATCATCAAGAGTGGCTGTCTCAAGTGATAAGCCAACTTCTTCAGAAATCACTGTACTGCCGGTCAAGACTGCAATGTCTTGGAGCATCGCTTTACGACGATCACCAAAGCCAGGCGCCTTCACAGCAGATACTTTAACAATGCCGCGCATATTATTAACAACTAGGGTTGCTAGTGCTTCACCTTCAACATCTTCAGCAATCAACAAAAGACCCTTACCGGCTTTTGCGACTGCTTCCAAAATCGGGATCAGGTCACGAATGTTTGAAATCTTCTTATCAACCAATAAAATATATGGGCTCTCAAGCTCTGCTGACATATTATCTTGGTTATTAATAAAATATGGTGATAAATAACCACGATCGAACTGCATTCCTTCGACGACATCTAATTCATTATCGAAACCCTGGCCTTCCTCGACTGTTATTACACCGTCTTTGCCTACTTTTTCCATCGCTTCTGCAATGATGGCACCGATACTGACATCAGAATTTGCCGAAATCGTACCCACCTGAGCTACTGCCTTAGAATCTTCACAAGGCTTAGCCATCCCGCTGATCGCTTCAACGGCAGCTTTAACTGCTTTTTCGATACCGCGCTTGAGATCCATTGGGTTCATACCAGCAGCTACTGATTTTAAACCCTCGTTCACAATCGATTGCGCTAGCACAGTCGCTGTTGTAGTGCCGTCACCAGCCACATCAGAAGTCTGTGAAGCTACTTCCTTGACCATTTGGGCACCCATATTTTCGAACTTATCTGCAAGTTCAACTTCTTTGGCGACAGATACACCATCTTTAGTTACCGTCGGCGAGCCAAACGACTTGTCGAGCACTACGTTGCGGCCTTTTGGTCCGAGCGTCACTTTAACGGCATCGGCCAAGATATTTACGCCAGCCAGCATACCCTGACGGGCTGAATCACCAAATTTTACGTCTTTAGCTGTCATATCTAAACAATCCTTTCTTCAGGGTTCTTACTTTACAATCACACCAAGAATTTCTGATTCACTCATAATCAGAAGTTCTTCACCGTCCACCTTGATGGTATTTGATCCGGAATACTGGCCAAAAAGGACTGTATCACCGACGGCTACTGACATCCCGCGTATTTCACCGTTGTCCAGTGGCTTACCGGTACCAATTGCGAGAATTTCACCCCGATTTGGCTTCTCTGCTGCTGCACCAGGCAATACAATGCCACCTGCTGTCTTAGTTTCCTCTTCCATGCGACGAATAACGACGCGGTCTTGGAGTGGACGAATGTTCATTTCTGATATCTCCGCTTGTGTAAAACGAACTTAGGCCGAAGCCTCCCTCGACCCACCCCAATGAACTGGAATACTTTCCGTTGCTCACCAACGGGGAGGGTTTTTAAATCTCAAAAACCACCTGCTCTTGAGACAGATCGTTTAATGGAGACTGTCCATTTTTTTTCAACAGTTTGGCTAAAATTTTCTGTCATCGACATCACGATATTCGCCTTCAATAATTAATTTATCGCGAAAACGATCAATAAACTTAAAAAGTACCCACTTGCGCGCTTGTGGAATCAACAATACAAATCCCAAACTATCAGTGAAAAAGCCCGGAGTGAGAAGCAATACCCCTCCCACTGCAATTATTATCCCATTCACGAATTCGGCGGCAGGCATCGCGCCTACTTCCAATTTTTGTCGCGCGCTCATTAATACGGAAAGTCCCTGCTTTTTCAGTAAAGAGAGTCCAATCATTGCGGTCAACACCACCAAAAAAATGGTTGGTAACGCGCCAATTTGGCTGCCAACCTCAATCAAAATCCACATTTCAATAACGGGAACTAAAATAAACAATAACAATAAAGGCATAATTCCTCCGAGCCCAACAGCATAACCCTTTGCTGCAAAGGAGCCAAAGAGAGGTAACAGCGTTTAGTAGAATACTTTTCTTAAAAAAAGCCATCAAGCTTAGAAAAATAATTAACTTCGCAGGCAACGGAAAAATAGTAGAACGGGCAAGGACTCGACCGTCGGATCATAAGAAGCTGTAATTGGCACCAACAAAGATCAATCTAAATAAATTAATCGAAGTAAGGACTCTGGTCCAAAAAAACGTGGTTTCTGAGTTGCGACATAACTGCAGCACCCATCAGTCTGTACTCGACGAAAAGTGGTTGCGCAATGATCGCTCAAAGCTGCATTTCCTTGAAATTACGCACTCATTGGAACCTGAGAAACACGAGAAATACCTCGGTAATTCCGATGAAATTCGCATACATCTAGGCAAATAATCTTATCAATGGGCACGCTAGAGAAATCGGCAAAAGCCGCAAAATCTAAACTCCACTTGCCTTTCCGGCCCAGCACTCGACAATAAGCGTTTAGCTTGGGGGGCGTTATGACATTTCGAGATACGCTTAAAACTTATTTAGATAGACGTATCTTTTGGGTTTTCCTCATGGGATGTGCAAGCGGCTTTCCATGGGTCTTAATCGGCTCCGCCATGTCTGGCTGGCTGAAAGACGCTGGGCTCACCAGGACTGCTATTGGTTTATTTGGATCAGTCTTTGCGGTTTATGCCATCAACTTCCTTTGGGCCCCTTTTTTAGATCGAGTCAAACTCCCTCTGCTCAAGAGTATTGGGCAACGTCGTAGCTGGATACTACTGATGCAAAGCCTAATGCTCGGATTAACTTGCCTAATCGCGACTATCGACCCGACTGTTTCTTTGCTCATGACGTCCCTCGTCGCTCTCGGAATTGCAATCGCCTCTGCAACACAGGATATCGCTATCGACGCTTATCGGATTGACCACTTTTCCAGCAGTCCTAAAAACCAAATTCCGGCAGCATCCGCTATGGCTGTCATTGGTTGGTGGACAGGCTATTCCCTTCCCGGATACGTAGCCTTTAGTTATGCAGACAGTCTTGGATGGTCTCAGGTTTACTGGATTTTAGCCGGTTTCTGCGCTGTGCTAATGCTCTTCACATTACTGATTGGGGAGCCGGAAAGTGAACGTGATTCCCTGCACGCTGAGTTGGAATCAAAATATAGTCAACTAGCGGCGACATCCACTAGACGTGCGCTTCGCTGGCTAACCATAACAATCTGGGAGCCCTTGGCTGACTTTTTGAGACGCAATGGCGTTCAAACTGCGCTGGCCATTTTATTATTCATATTTTTATTTAAAATAGGCGAAGCCTTCTTAGGCCGAATGTCGATCGTATTTTATAAAGAGATTGGTTTCAGTAACGCTCAAATTGCCGATTACACAAAGATGCTGGGCTGGTTTGCGATTATTGGCTTCACCCTCCTTGGCTCGATCATTAACGTACGCTTAGGCCTCGTTAAGGGCCTCTTGATCGGTGGCTCAGCGATGGCGTTGAGTAATCTCATGTTTGCTTGGATCGCGATCGCTGGGCCCAAGGAGTGGCTGTTTGCGGCCACTATTATTGTCGACAACTTCACCACCGCATTCTCGAGTGTCGCTTTTGTGAGTTTTTTGACAGCGCTCACGGGTAAAGCGTTCTCAGCCACTCAATACGCACTCTTAGCCTCTATCGGGAACCTAGGCAGAACAACGCTTGCTAGTGCTAGTGGCTGGTTCGTTGATGTCACGGGTAGCTGGGTCTTGTTTTTCGTTCTTACCACTGTTCTGGTGTTACCGGGATTGGCTTTACTGTTTATGATTCGGCACCGTATCAGCACACTAAAAACAGAGGATTAACATGGGCAATCGATTAACTAAGCTTTATACGAAAACGGGCGACGATGGAACTACAGGGCTTGGTGATGGTTCTCGTGTTCGCAAAGACAGTACCCGTATCGAAGCCATCGGAACGATTGATGAAGTGAATTCATGGCTAGGATTATTGATCTCTGACCTAACAGATTCTGAACCGCCAATTACACCGCTGACTGAAATCCAGCACCGTTTATTCGACTTGGGTGGTGAATTGGCTGTCCCCGGATTCCAGCTGATCAAAATTGACATGGTGGCCGAACTGGAAACACTGTGTGACCACTTAAATGCCGAGCTGCCGCCACTAAAAGAATTTATCTTACCCGGTGGTTCGCGGGCAGCCGGTCTTTGTCATATGGCTCGCGCGGTAACGCGCCGCTCAGAACGCATCCTAGTCGCTCTATCTGAAACCGAAACAGTATCTGAGGCAGCAAAACAATATGTTAACCGACTGTCCGACGTTCTGTTCGTAATGGCTCGTATACTTGCAAAACGTCACGGCGGTTCCGAAGTTTACTGGCGGTCGCCTAGGGTCTGATGAAAATGCCCAGATTTCTGGGCATTTCAACTAAAGCAAAAGCTTGCGAATATCGCCGAGCATCTGTCCCAATAATGTAGTAAAACGTGCTCCATCTCCGCCATTGATTACACGATGATCGTATGACAAACACAACGGCAACATAAGGCGAGGCTGAAAAGCGGAACCGTCCCAAATCGGCTGCATCGACGCCTTAGAGACACCCAAAATTGCAGCCTGAGGAGATGGAACAATCGGTGTAAATGCCGTCCCTCCGATTGAGCCAAGAGACGAAATAGTAAACGTAGCTCCCTGCATCTCATCTGACTTCAATTTTTTGCTCTTAGCTTTGTCAGCAAGTTCAGAAAGCTCCGCGGCAATCTCCCACATACCTTTCTTGTCAGCATCACGAATCACGGGCACCATCAGACCGCCCGGTGTGTCAACGGCAATGCCAATATGCACATAACCCTTACGTACAATCTCATCTGTTTGCAAATCAACTGATGAATTAATTTGTGGTAGCGCACGCAGAACATAGGCTGATGCTTTAATGAAAAATGGTAACGGAGTAAGCTTAATTCCTTTGAGTTCAGACTCTGATTTCATTGATTTCCGGAAAGTTTCCAGGTCTGTGATATCGGCCTCGTCAAACTGAGTTACAGCAGGCACATTTAACCAACAGCGCGTCATATTGTCCGCGGTCAGCTTATGAATCTTGCTCATCGGAATCCGCTCGACGGGGCCAAACGACTCAAAGTCAACCAATGGAATTGATGGGATCCCAAGTCCAGTAATCACCCCACTAGGGCCAGTTTGCACTTGATTCAATTTGGCTTTGACGAACTCATGTAAATCATCTTTGGTAATCCTTTCTCGTGAGCCGGTTCCAGATACCTGAATAAGTTCAACACCAAGCTCTCGCGCGAGTGCGCGCACAGCAGGACCCGCATGAACAACACTTTGCCCTTCAAGAGGAATCGTTACTGCAGTATTCGATTTTTGGATCTCTTGGACTGGCTGAGGCGACGCTTCCGATTTTGTATCTAGCAAGTCATCCGCAACGCGTGTCACGCTGACATCGGCAACAGCATCCGCTTGAACTACAACGTCACCCTCTTTCACAAACAATGCAGCAATTTCACCAGAAACTGGTGATGGAATTTCCATAGAGGCTTTGTCCGACTCAAGCACGATCAGAGTATCACCCTCATTCACTTGATCGCCCACGCTAACAGCCACCTCAATGACCGTTACCCCATCTGTACTCCCTGTATCTGGAACGATCACCTGCTCCATCACCGAGTCACTGACCTGAGCCAAGGGGGGCTGAACTAATTCAAGGCTTTCTAATGGTTCTTGTTTTTCAATGGCACTAACAACCTTAGCGGCCTCACTACCTACTTCTACTTCCAGATCACAAATTGGATCGCCCTCATTTACTTCAGAGCCCTCTTTGACATGAATTTGACCAACAATACCCGAGACATTAGCCGGAATTTCCATGGAGGCCTTATCAGTCTCAAGGACAATCAATGTATCCCCTTCATTAATAGTATCGCCTGTTTCCACTGTAACTTCGATTACAGTCACGTTTGTGACGTCTCCAATATCAGGTACGAGAATAGCTGTCATATCCACTCCTTAAAGCGACACTGGATCGAGTCGATCCGGGTCAATCCCGAGGTCTTTGATGGCTTTCGCCACAACCTTTGGCTCAATCTTGCCATCTGTAGCCAAGGCACTAAGGGCAGCCACCGTAACGAATCGACGGTCAACCTCAAAATGCTCACGAAGTTTCTTCCGTGAGTCAGAGCGACCGAATCCATCAGTGCCAAGTGTTACGTACGTTGTCTTACCAAGGTAAGGTCGAATCTGCTCAGAATACAGTTGCATGTGATCCGTTGCCGCAACGACGGGGGCATCAGATCCACCCAACAAAAATTCAACATGGCTCACGCGCGGCACCTTGGTAATCGGATGCAACATATTATAACGAGAAGTTGACTGGCCATCACGACGAAGTTCATTAAAACTCGTGGCACTATAAACCTCAGCATCCACATCAAATCCAGCAAGTAACTCAACTGCTGCCTCCACTTCACGCAAAATGGCACCTGAACCCAGCAGTCTTATTTGATGCTTTCCCTTTCCAGCCAACGGCTTTAAAAGATACATACCCTTTATAATGTGGTCCTGACAACCATCCGGCATATCAGGATGACTGTAGTTCTCATTCATCAACGTAATGTAATAAAAAACGTTCTGGTTCTCATCGTACATCTGCCGTAAACCATGCTGCACAATTACGGCAACTTCGTAACTGTACGTCGGATCATAGGAACACTGGTTCGGAACAGTAGAAGCAATTAAATGACTATGGCCATCCTGGTGCTGGAGACCCTCGCCATTCAGCGTGGTCCGCCCAGAAGTTGCGCCGAGCAGAAAGCCCTTTGCCTGAATATCCCCAGCGGCCCATATCAAATCACCTACACGCTGATGACCAAACATTGAGTAGTAAATATAAAATGGGATTAGCGGATGATTGTGATTGGCATACGACGTTGCACACGCCATCCAAGCTGAAAATGCACCAGCCTCGTTAATCCCTTCTTCTAAAATCTGTCCCGCCTTATCCTCGTGATAAGAAAGCACCTGGTCCACGTCATGTGGGATATACTTTTGACCTTCAGTGGTATAAATACCCAATTGCTTGAACATACCCTCCATTCCAAAGGTGCGGGCCTCATCAGGTACAATCGGAACCACTCGATGACCAATAGTCTTATCTTTCACAAGTGTTGACAACATTCTGACGAAGGCCATGGTAGTCGAAATCTTACGATCCCCAGTCCCTTTCAGTTGCTGCTTAAACGCATCTATTGGCGGGCACCCTAATGGATCCTTCCAAACACGTCTGCACGGCAAAAAGCCGCCCAAAGATTCGCGGCGCTCGAGTAGATACTTCATCTCCGGACTATCCGGACCAGGATGAAAATAAGGCAACTCCTCTAAAGAGTCGTCCGAAACAGGAATAGCAAATCGATCACGGAAATTTTTCAAGCTTTCGATATCAAGTTTTTTGACTTGATGTGAAGGATTCGCTGATTCGCCGGATGAACCCATGCCATAACCTTTAACAGTCTGAGCAAGAATGACCGTCGGCTGTCCAGTATGATTTGCAGCCGCATGGTAGGCCGCATAAACTTTGCTCGGATCATGACCACCACGGTTTAATCTAACGATGTCCTCATCCGACATATCCGCGACCATGTCCTTGAGTTCCGGAGACTGCCCGAAAAAGTGTTCACGTGTATATGCTCCTCCCTTTGCCTTACAATTCTGCAATTCGCCATCAACTACCTCATCCATAGCCTTCTGCATCAAACCATTGCGGTCTTTCGCAAACAATGGATCCCACTGGCCACCCCAAAGCACTTTGATCACATTCCACCCGGCACCACGGAAGGAGCCCTCGAGCTCCTGAACGATTTTTCCATTGCCACGGACCGGTCCATCAAGGCGCTGAAGATTACAATTCACAACAAAAACCAGATTATCTAATCGTTCGCGGCCAGCCAGTCCTATTGCACCCAGTGATTCTGGCTCATCCATCTCACCATCACCCAAAAATGCCCAGACCTTACGATTAGGCTGATTAGACAATCCGCGGTTCAGCAGATACTTCATCACGTGTGCCTGGTAAATCGATTGGATCGGACCCAAACCCATTGAGACTGTCGGGAACTGCCAGTAATCGGGCATCAACCATGGGTGTGGATAGGAAGATAGACCTCCACCATCGACTTCCCGACGGAAATTGTCTAGCTGCTCTTTTGACAAGCGACCTTCTAAAAAAGACCGCGCGTAGATACCAGGGCTCGCATGCCCTTGAATATATAAAAGGTCTTGACCTTCCGG
>JAOLBK010000007.1 GCA_028339155.1 Litorivicinus sp. | reverse complement strand
TGCTTATGGGTTTGGCGTTCTTTGCCTCGTAACAACAGTCGGTAGAATTTCATACTCGGCTCAAACTCTGGATGGTATTTCTAGGGTTGACCCTGATAGTCTTCGTTAAATACTGATAGGAGCTTTCCATGAAATTAATTATCCGAGGCTTATTTTGCGCCTCTTTTATTACTATGCCGGCGCTTGCAAGTGAGCCGGCCACTGATCTCGAAAAGCTTAGTTATAGCCTTGGAATCATGTTGGGCCAGAGGATAAACAATGATTTTGGGGCCCTCGACCCCGCCTTTGTTCTTGATGGCTTAGAAGATTCAGGCGACCCCAAGAGCTGGAAAATGGATCAGTCATCGATAACTCGAGTTGTTCAAGAAGCAAATGAACTAGCGCGTAAAAAGAAGCAGCAGCAAACGGAAGAGCAACAAAGGCAAATGGAAGCGATGGGACAAGCGAATTTGAAATCAGGAGAAGAATATCTGGCACAAAATGCCAAAAAAGAAGGCGTGAAGGTGACGGCTTCAGGCCTGCAATATCGAGTTTTAAAAGTGGGATCTGGGAAAGCTCCAACGATCACAGACACTGTTCGTGTCGATTATGAAGGCAAGTTGATTTCTGGCGATATTTTTGATAGCTCGCGTGCTCGGGGGGAGCCTGTTAGTTTTCCATTAAATGGTGTTATTCCAGGGTGGTCCGAAGGCGTTCAATTGATGCGGCCGGGTGCCCTGTTTGAATTTACGATCCCTGCAGCCTTGGCTTACGGTCCCTCAGGAACTGGTCCAATACCGCCAAATTCTGTTTTAGTATTTGAGGTTGAGTTACTCGAGGTGAATCCTGCCAATTGATTAGGGCAGGTTTACATAAGCACGAACGAAGTCATCAAAACTCCCTTTATTCGTGCTTGTGAGCGTCTTTTCTTTCTTTAGACTGTTATTTGCTGTTTTTTTCAGCAAATCGATTGTGTCTGTATTGAAATGGTTGAGCCACATTTCATGGTGTTGATCTGCCATAGATAGCCCGAATTCCAAATGCCCGTTGTCAGTAGCCGCAGCCTCAATCTCGTCGGATATTAGCGGGCATGTTCCACCAAGCCTGAGGCGTGCGTCTATCAGTGCTTCAGTGTGTCCGTTGGTGTCCAAAGCCTCATCAAGCGATTCGGCCAGTGGATCCAAAGAAGAGAGAAATTCGATTGCTGCTGCTTTGAATGAGTGTTTTTGGTCAAATTTTTGTTCTGGTTGGCGGCCCGCCCAAGTAGTTCTGGCATTTATTCCGCTGATCGCATCGGATTCTTGAGGGGAGTTGAGCGGGCTATCTGCTAAGGCTGAGGTCGTCATCAAAAGCGTGATCAAGCAGGCCTCTATTTCTGAAATGCCATTCCTTGCGAATGGATTTAGATCGATGGCACGAACTTCGAGGTATTCAACGCCCCGGTTGATAAGAGCTCTGACAGGTCGTTCATCATTTAGTTGCACTCGTTTTGGCCGGATACTGGAATAGTATTCATTTTCAATTTGTAATACCGCTGTATTTAACTGTTTGAAGCCGACACCATCTTTAAGACCCAGTCCTTCATATGTCGGCCACGGCTGGTGAACTGCCTCTGCCAAACTATGACAGTACGTATTCAGGTGATTAAAGCATAAGTTGATCGATTCTTGCGCAGCTGACTGATAGCCAAGATCGCTCATTCGCAGTGTTGTAGATCCTTTTGCGATTCGACTTCGGCCAGTCACTTTGAACCGATCTGTAGCCAATAAGCGAAAGCTTTCATCCACCGCGGGACTGGCACCGGTTAGGAGCATGAAAATCCACTGAATGCGCCGGAAATTACGAATGGTATGAAAATAACCTATGTCGCGGCGAGTTCTGACATCAGAGTCAACAGGGTGGTTGTGGAGGGCACTGTGAAATGCCCAAAAATTATCGCTAAACGACATGTTGAAGTGTACGCCAGCAATAGTCTGCATTTGCCGGCCATATCGAAATCCCAGGCCTCGTCTGTACACTGTCTTTAACCGACCAATATGGCTTTCACCGTAGTAAGCGAGCGGTATATCTGCGTCGGATTGAGGTAGTCGGCATGGCATAGATAGGGGCCAGATACGCTCTTTTCCTATCACTGAAGCTGTATAGGATTGCAGCATTTCTAGCTCGGCTAATGCTTCCATTGGTCTTGCGTGCGTTCCAGTTACAAACTCTAGCAATACTTCAGAATAGTCTGTGGTGATTTGAGGATGTGTAAGCGCGGAGCCAAGCTCTTTGGGATGAGCCGTTTTTGCTAGGCTGCCATCTGCCGGATTTACCCTGAGTCCCTCTTTCTCAAGACCGAACTTCATGCCTTTCAAAGATTTTTTTAGTTCATCTGACCGTGATCCTTTTAGTGCGTGGTGATCGATATGGGGGAGGTGTATGTGCATTAAATATCCAAAGCCTTAAGCCAGCGTTCCGAATCATTGCGACGGGATAGTTCGTTTCTTATGGACTGGGTCAGTTCGTGCAGACATATTTTATAGTCCTCCCTAGAACTCCAGTCGGCTTCTGCATGCGAAGGGTCACCACCTTCGGCATGGCGCGCAGGAACTGTGAGGCCAAGCGCGCCGTATGATTCCCAGTTGGTACAGTAGTACATGGCTGTAATTACTGCATTTTCTTTGGACGCAGAGAGTGGCTTGCCTTGGCCAGCTCTGCCCCCGTGCCAGCCGGCATTAACTAAAAAGCAACGTGAATCGTGTATCTCCAAGAGATCCTCAAGAATATATATGTAGTCGTCAAGATTTCGCGGCAATAATGAATCCATGAATCCTGGTGTGAACCGAATATTGATGCTGGCTTCTCGCTCCTCGAGAGGCCCAAGGTGATTGCCGTACCCAAGGATAAACCAAGCAAGCGCCTGCTCAGGCGAAATCTTAGCCAATGGCGGCAAGACACCGAGTGGATCTGTGGCCAGAATGACCAACTGGCTGGGTCCGCGCGTTTCAGATTCTTGAGTCGTGTGTAATCGGTTCATTGGGATTAAAAGATGAGTAGAAACAGGGTCTTTTTCAGACGCTTCTCTTTCTATTGGATTTCGGCCTGCATCCAATGATAAATTTTCTGCAATTGTACCGAAAGTCAGTTTGTCGTGGAGACTGATCGGAAGGTTCTGGTCGAAGTGCAGTCGACAGCCATCAGAAAGACGATGCAGCCCAGATTCCGACCAAGATAGTCCGCGGTCCCCAATGAGGCGCCCACACCGAAGAGCCCATGTCGTTTTTTGAGTACCTGCTGGGCCTAAAAATAAAGTTATTTCTTTGTCTCCTTGCGCTGCCGCACCATGCAATGGCAGCATTTTTTTTTCAGGCAGCAATAGGCTTAAAACCGTTAAAAGAGTTCGGCGTATCTCGCCGGTGCTGAGGTCACCACTTATAACTACGCGGCGTTTGCCTACGTGCATCAGAACGACTCCACTATTGTCGCTGATCGCGCTAATATCGCCGAGCATTTTGCTTGGCACCCAGAAAATTTTCCAGAGCGGTTTCTCTCTCGGATTGAAATGTTTGGGTATGTGGCAAAGGTGGTGGCAGCTCATCGCGTGCCAGGCTTTCAAGGTATTGATTTGTAATGGGACCGCAATGTCAGGATTTACGCCCATATGAGCGCTTAAGCGGTAACGATTTTTCTCGACCATATCGTCTTTGATACGATCCCACATCGCATCAAAGACGACCTCGCCGAGTAGACTGAGTTCTGCGCCAGCCCGAATAACATCAGTCACGGACGGTTCGTTAACTACGAATCGTTTTATTAAGGAGTTGTGTTCAGTATTCACTGCGAAAGCGCCGTTGGCGGTAAGTACGCCCTCTTTTAATGCAACTGCGTGCTCGATAAGTTCCGCGAAGGGAAGATCGTCGTGCCGACTCGACTCAATATTGTTCATTGCAACCTTTCAGACTTGGGCAACTGATCAGACATTATCCATTCTAAATCAGCCCGATGATAAAGGTATAGTTGCCCGCAAAAATGACAGTCTAGATTTATGACAGTTTGGTCTTGAAATAGTAATTCGAGATCTGCTTTACCAAGTGTTTGGAGAGCTCGTGCTGAGCGTTCTTTGGAGCAGGAGCACTCAAAAATAACTGGCCATGGGCTAAAGGCTCTTGGGTGCAGCTCATTAAATAATCGGTAGGCTAAAACTGGGCCGGCATCGGAGATCAATTCTGCTTCTGTTACGGTCTGAGCTAGAGCTGCGACCGTAGACCAAGCATCTTCATGCTTACGTTGATACCCGCCTTCTGAGGGAAGGCGTTGGATCAGTAGGCCTCCGACCGAAGAGCCGTCGCTACTGAGCCAAACGCGCGTATTCAGCTGCTCGGAATTCTTGAAGTATTCGTTTAAGCATTCAGCAATTGAATCAGAATTCAGCGAGACCATGCTTTGGTAGCGCTTGCCTTGCGTTGGACTAACAGTAACTATCAGATGACCCGTTCCAACAAGCTCGCGAAATGAGCCGGCTTTAATACTTTCTTCCCATTGACCGGTGGCACGTACCTGGCCCTTTGATGAACACTCGGCCATTAAAAAGTTGATCGGACCATTGCCTTTCAGTTGCAGAATCATTTCGCCTTCAAATTTTAGTATGTTCGCCAGAATCGCCGCCGCCGCCGCCATTTCTTGGCATAACTTTCGCACATCAATTGGCATATTTTGATGAGATAACATCGCATTAACAGACTCAATCAATCTTGTCGTAATTATTCTAGTGTCTCGAGCATCATCACAAAGGTATCGGCGAACAATATCGCGATCCGTATCCATCTCCATCACTCTGTCTGCCCTTTTAATTTGTTGAGTTCTTTGCGTGCATGTTTGCTTGGACGTTGATCAGAGGGTTGAAAGCCCTTAAGAGCGAAGCGGCGCATGTCTGACTCGGCTTCTCTTTTCTTGCATGACTCATTAGTTTCCTGGTAAAGCCAAGCCGCTTCTGTGGCTGGACGCCTATCTTCACGCACACCCAAGATCTCAACTTCTATTTCTGTTTGCCCTCTGGATACTTTGATAAGTAGCCCAGTTGTTACCAGCTTTGATGGTTTGGCTTTATTTCCTTCAATGCGGATTTTACCACCATCAATGGCGCTACGAGCGAGCCCTCTTGTTTTGAAAAATCGAGCAGCCCACAGCCATTTATCGAGACGGACTCCACTCATTGTAAGGCCAGTTTTTTGAGCTCGGGAAGTAAGAGGTCAAAGTCTTCGATTCCTTTTTTCCACAAAGATCTGGGTGGTTCTGCAAGATTAGGATGTCGAATTTCTACTATTTCGCGAATACCTGCTTTGTCGGCTGCGTCGAGGACCTTAGGAGAGTCGTCCGCAAAAAAAGTGCGTGATGGATCGATCTTCTTTTTTTCGAAAAGTAGCTTCCAAAAGTCTGGATGTTCTTTTGCCACTCCATAATCATGGCTTGACACGATCCCATCCACTAATTGGTCTAAAGGTATGATCTCGAGTTTCATGCGGACTACATCGCGATGTGCGTTAGTGGCAATTAGGGTACGAATTGATGTGCTCTTCAAAACCTCTAAAAACTCGGCCGCATGGCGCCTAAATCGTATTAAGTGGGAAACTTCGCGTTTAGCTTTGATAAGATCTATACCAAAAAACTTGGCCCAGTAATCTGTGCAGTACCAAGTAAGAGTTCCTTCATGCTTTTTAAGCTCTTTTAAAAACCTTGCTCGGATCTGCTCTTCGGGCTCTCCTGTCGAGAGGGCTACCAAGGCATGCACATTTTTCAACCAGAATGTTGAGTCATAGTGCAAATCTAATAAGGTCCCATCCATGTCGAGAAGCACATCATCAATCGATGCCCAATCAATTTCACAATTCATATACGGCCTTCACGGGCAAATTAAATAAACGAATGATTGCTTGATAGATTCGCGCGATATCGTCGAGTCCTGAATAGCGACCACTCGGCCCGCCATGTCCGGCATTTAGTTCGGTGTAGAGCATGAATGGGCCGCCACTGGCTTTGCTTTGCAGTGCATGGATCCATCTCGCCGGCTCCCAATAAGTGACTCGGGGATCGGTTAGACCTGCAGTGGCCAAAATGCAAGGGTAACTTGTTTCTTCTACCATCATAGTTGGTGAAAAATGAGCCAGTCTGCGGCGGGCATTTGCTGATTCAATAGGGTTACCCCATTCAGGCCACTCGGGGGGGGTTAAAGGAAGGTCCGCGTCTAGCATTGTCTCAAGTACGTCGACAAATGGAACGTCGGCGATGACTCCCCGGAAAAGCTCAGGGCGCCGCATCGCGACCGTGCCGACTAATAACCCGCCTGCACTTCCTCCGTGTAGTATAATTTTACCGGCTGACGTTAAACCTTCTCGAATCAGAGCTTCTGCCGCGCCGATGAGGTCGTTAAAAGAATTATCTTTTTGTTCCATACGGCCATTTTTGTACCACTGATAGCCGTTTTCCATACCTCCTCGAACGTGAGCCGTGACATGAATTACCCCTCGCGTCAGAAGTATTCGTCGGGCCGCGCTGAAACCAGGCGTTAGGCTCATTCCGTATGCGCCATAACCAGTTAATAGAAGCGGCGTTTCAGAATTGGGGGCTACGCCCCGGTGATGAACGACTGTAAGAGGAATTGGGGTGCCATCACTTGAGGTCCCGTAGAGACGTTTTACGACATAATTCGTTTCGGTATGCCCGTTAGGGGGAGTTGATACTTTTAGTTCGACTTGACTCCCCGTCTTTAGATCAATCTCGATAATGCGTGGTGGCTTAGCAGGTGTGGAAAGTCGCATGCGAATTTTCTCTCGGTCAAAGCCAGGCAATGGATCTAGTTGGGTGTCGTGGATGCTGGTCTCAAGAGCAAGAGGGGCTCTGTAGCGAAAGAACTCTGGATCCGGCTCTGTAATGAAGTAATGCCCGCAGCCTTCACGACAGACTTCAATCACCCAGTGGTTTTTTAATACTTCGAAATCACTAAATAATTCACCTGGCTCAGGCGTCCAAAGCAAGTCCCACTGTTCGGGGAGAGTGGTTATTCCAGCTTGAGGTATCGGCGCTCTGAACAACGCAAAGTCTTCATGTCGATAATTGCTGCGAAGAATCAAGTTTTGATCGACATGCTCGAGCTCATACTCCAGTCCGGCAACCCAATCCGTGACGGCCATTGGACAAAGGTCTGTCAAATTTGCTGGCAATAAGAAGCTTTGATTGGTTTGATGATCGTGGCTGTCGATTGAGATGTATGCCTCGGAACTGGTCTTGCCGAGACCGATGAAACGGCCTGGATCATCGAGCTCAAAAACTAGCTGGTCTTCGCTTTGGGGCGTTCCGATGCGGTGACACCAAACAGATTTGGGTCTTTGATTTGGGTCTAAGCGGGTATAAAGCAGCCTGGTACTGTCAGAACCCCACTCAAAATCTCCACGACAATCGGTCAGAGGGGCCTCAATTGCTGATCTATTTCCTGCTTGAAATATCGTGAGTTGGTAGCGTTCAGAACCTTGACAGTCCTCGGTAACGGCAAATAGTCGATGGTTAGGTGAGTGATCTGCGGCACCGATATCATAATAAGGCTCACCGGCGGCTCTTTCATCGCCATACAAAAGCACCATAGGCTCCGTTTCCCCATCTGCCATCCTGAGGAAATCTGGATGTTCCGCGCCCTCATTGAATCGTTGCCAGTAACTAAATCCATCTTGTGTGATTGGAACGGAGTCGTCTTTGTCACGAATGGTCGCCTTGAGTTCATCAATGATCCAGGCTCGAGTATCAGCATCTCCCAGCCAGTCTTCAGTCTCTGAATTGCGAGCTTTTAGGTATGCCCGAATATCTTCCGGCAACGCGCTGGGGTTTTCGAGCACTTCTTGCCAGTTATCTGCTTTGAGCCATGAAGTATCAGAATTCAAAATTTGCATTTTACTAGTGTACGCTAGCCCAGTTGTTTTGTGAGGTCTTATGGCGATCGCCGATTGGTTACGTATTTTGGTTCTGTCCGTGCTCTGGGGCGGATCATTTTTCTTCGTCGAAATTATGCTAGAGGCCCTGCCCCCCTTGACCGCTGTTTATAGTCGATTGTTAGTTGGTCTGGCAGGTTTGATTGGATTGTTGGCAATTTTGGGCTACCAGTTTGACTCTTTGATCACACAGTGGCGTGCGTTTGCATTTATCGGTCTCGTTAATACCGCGTTACCTTTCACCTTAATTACGTTTGGTCAAACAGAAATTACAGGCGCTTTGGCTTCGATTATTAATGCTGCGACACCTATAATGACCGCATTAATCGCTCACTGGTTAACTCGTGATGAACGCCTCTCGTTGAATAAAATTATTGGAATTGGACTCGGATTTTTGGGGGTGCTAGTTCTTTTCGGTCCAGCAGTACTTGGTGTTGATGTAAGTTTTTTTGGCATGTTCGCCGGTTTGTCAGCAACGGTTTGCTATGCATTTGGGTCGGTTTTCTCAAAGCGTTTAAAGCGGAATCCGCCCATGATTAATGCAGTAGGGCAGGTATTTTATGCAGTCATCTGGATGACGCCACTGGTCGCTCTTGTTGATTCACCGTGGAACCTTGAAGTACCAGGACTTTCAGTTGTTACTGCCATATTTGGCATCGGATTGCTCTCGACCTCATTCGCGTTTTACCTTTACTTTCGAGTTTTAGAAACGGCTGGGGCTAGCAACGTGACGTTAGTCACTTTTCTCATCCCGGTCTCTGCTTCTGCTCTTGGTATTTTGTTTTTAAAAGAAACCTTGGGTTTACAGGATATTTTGGCCTATTGCCTAATTGCAACTGGGCTAGCTGCGATTGATGGGCGGATTTTCAGGATGCTTGGAATAAAAATAGATAAGTTGCATACTCAGAACGACGAACCCCATAAGGAGTGTTAATGCGAATTCTTGTCGCATGGTTAGGCCTGTGCTTTGCTGCAATGGTGTCAGCTGAAATCCAGAAGGCGACCTTTGCAGGTGGCTGCTTTTGGTGCATGGAGGCTCCTTTTGAAGAAATGCAGGGCGTCACAGAGGTGGTTTCTGGTTATATGGGGGGTGCCGAAGTGAATCCGTCTTATGAACAAGTGGCGGCCGGCAAAACAGGCCATGTCGAGGTAGTTCAGATTACTTATGATGATAGCGTGACCAACTATAAAGAATTATTGGAAACGTTTTGGCGCCAGATTGATCCGACCGATGCGGAGGGGCAGTTTGTTGATCGCGGGCCTCAATATCGGCCTGTCATCTTTTCACATAATAAGCAGCAGGACGCGCTCGCTAAAAAATCAAAAAAACGCTTGCAGGAATCAGGTATTTTTGGTCAACCGGTGGTGACCGAGGTTGTGCCGGCTCAACCTTTCTATCCTGCTGAGTTGTATCATCAGGATTACTATAAAATCAACAGTTTGCGGTATAAATATTACCTTTTTCGCTCGGGTCGCGATCAGTTTCTGGAGCGGGTATGGAGCGACTATAAAGCGTTTCGTTTATTCAAGGAGGTTGAGCCGCCCAGGATGCCGTATGCCCGCCCTCCCGAGAAAGTGATCCAATCAAAACTAACTGCCTTACAGTATAAAGTAACACAAGAAGATGGCACTGAGCCGGCATTTCAAAATGCCTATTGGGATCTTAAAGAGCTTGGTATTTACGTAGATGTGGTTTCTGGAGAGCCATTATTTAGTTCCCTCCATAAATATGATTCGGGTTCGGGCTGGCCGTCGTTCTGGAGGCCAATTAATAAGTCATTTATCGTAGAGCGGACCGATACTAAGTTGTGGATGCGCCGTACAGAAGTGCGATCGAAAAATGGTGACTCTCATCTTGGACACCTTTTTCCTGACGGTCCTCTGCCTACAGGGCTTCGATATTGCATCAATTCTGCTTCATTAGAATTTGTCCCCTTGGCTCATTTGGAAAGGCGCGGATATGGCGTTTTTATTAACGACTTTGAGACGATCGATGAAATTAAGCGAGAGAACGTTAATTAATCCCAGCATTTGAAACAAAATAAATCGGAGATTCTATGGTAACAATTACGTGGCGAGATGAGACAGTTGAGGTGCACGGTGGTTTGCCCATTGTTGGCAATGTTGCCCCAAATTTCTCACTTGTGGCAAAAGACTTATCCGACGTCAGCCTTAGTGACTTCAAGGGCCAAAACCTAATTCTTAATATATTTCCGTCGATTGATACGCCGACTTGTGCGCGAAGTGCGCGTCGGTTTAACGAAGAACTGTCAGCCCTGAGGAATGTCCAAGTTCTCTGCGTCAGCGCAGATTTGCCTTTTGCACAGGCGCGGTTTTGTGGAGCCGAGGGGTTGGAGCGCGTGCAAACGGGTTCGACTTTCCGTTCCAGTTTTTCGGATGATTACGGAGTTACGGTGTTGACTGGAATGCGCAGAGGATTGACGGCTCGAGCGGTCGTTGTGATCGATCCAGAAGGTTTAGTTAAGCATGTTGAATTGCTTCCAGAGGTGTCTCAGGAGCCTAATTATGAGGTGGCGCTCGCGGCGGTTTAATTTGATTTAAGTAGGTAGGCAACCTGCTCGCGGGTTGCCTTCGTTGCCAGCTCTGCGTCAGCCGCCAACTTTTCGTAAAGTTCGATTAACCGGGTTGCGGTCTCTGTTAACTCACTTCCTCCGCCTGACTGGCCTCCTGTTTGTGTAATTAGCACAGGTGTTTTCATCGAATCGTTAAGTTCTCGAATTAAAAGCCAGGCTCGGCGATAAGACATGCCTAAAGATTTGGCTGCTTGTGAAAGAGAATGTTCTTTGGCAATTGCTTTTAGGAGCTCAATTTTACCGCGCCCTAGGAGGGTTGCATTATCTTGCAATATTAGCTTTAGTTTGAGTCCTGGGATCGTTTTCATGAGCAGTCCTGTCATGGGGTCGAAAGAAATAATATGAGTTGATGGGTACCAATTTAGTTTTCGTTTCAAAATTGTTAGATGCGGCCGGCTTTCAAAGTTCAGCAGTAATCATAGTAAAACTTTCTGGATATGCCACTTGCTAATTGAGGCTGGTCGGGCGCGATTGGTTTTTTCCTCTGAATTTAGAGGCGTATTTCTTTAGCTTTTTGGTAAATTTTTTATGTGGTTCAGCCTGTTCGTTCATCGAGCTCTAAAAAACGTTCAAACTTTGATTCGAGCTGTTCTTTTAAGGTTTGATAATCCTTCGTTTTGCCAACAGCTTGTTCTGAATTCTGGGTGAAAAACTCCGGATTAGACATGGCTGATTCGAGTAATTTAAGTTCGTGTTCGAGCGCCTCGATTTCGTGTTCGAGTGTCTCGTATTCTCGTTTCTCATGAAATGCGAGCTTGTTTTGTTTTTTTGGATTAGATGATTTCGACTGGGAAAAATCTGCCCTTGATTCTTTTTTGGCTATCCTATTTGAGCGCTGACGTAGCCAGTCTGTATATCCGCCCACGTACTCGCGCAGAGGTCCATCCGGATCAAAAGACCAAAGACTGGTAACAACTGAATCAATAAAATCTCGATCATGACTTATCAAGATCAGTGTCCCCTGATATTGCAATAGGGTATCTCGAAGCAAATCGAGCGTCTCAAGATCAAGGTCATTTGTGGGCTCGTCCATGATTAGCAGATTGGCTGGCTTTAAAAACAAGCGGGCCAATAAAAGACGGTTTCTTTCGCCTCCGGATAGTACGCGAGCCGGGCCTCTTGAGCGCTCAGGTGAAAATAGGAAGTCTTGCAAGTACCCGATGATATGCTTTCTACTTTCGCCGATTTCGACAAAATCAGAGCCGTGCTGCAAGTTGTCAATTACGGACGCTTCATCGTCAAGGCTTTCTCTGAGCTGATCAAAGACCGCGATTTTAAGGTTGGTTCCAGTCCGAACAAGCCCATTGGTAGGCTCAAGTTCACCGAGTAAAGTTTTGATGAGTGTGCTTTTTCCAGCGCCATTTGGGCCAATTAAGCCGATTCGATCTCCTCTAAGCACAGTGGTCGAGAAGTTCGAGAATAATTTTTTGTCACCGATCGTGAGGCCTAGATTTTGTGCTTCAAACACGAGTTTTCCAGATCTGGATGCGTCCGCCAAATTTAGATCAGCGGAGCCTTGTCGCTCACGTCTATCTGCGCGTTCTCGCCGGAGCTGTTCGAGTGCCCGTACACGCCCTTCGTTGCGGGTGCGTCGTGCTTTCACGCCTTGCCGAATCCATTCTTCCTCTTTCGCGAGTTTCTTATCAAATTGTGCAAACTGGTCTAATTCAGCAGCTAATTCTTGATCTCGACGGTCAAGGTATGTTTGATAATTACACTGATAACTTCGTAATACGCCTCTGTCCAAGTCAACAATGCGGGTCGCCAGTGCTTGCAGGAACCTTCGATCATGAGTAATAAAAAGAACCGACCCTTGAAACTGCTGAATTTGCTCTTCTAGCCATTCGATGGCGGGGATATCCAGGTGGTTGGTCGGCTCATCGAGCAATAGCAGGTCAGGTTCGATCACCAGGGTTCTAGCAAGTAAAACGCGTCGCTTCATGCCGCCAGATAGTGAGTTGAATTGAGCTTGAGGGTCTAAGTTGAATTTAGACAGCGTTTGCTCGACCGTTTGCTCGATACGCCATCCGTTCACGGATTCAAGAGCGTGCTGTGAAGCTTCAAGTTCTGCCATGGCTTCTGGGGAATGATCTTCGATAATCCGTTGGAGGATCTTGTGGTAACGTTCAAGCAGTGGGGCCATATCGCCGAGCCCTGAAGCTACAACATCAAAAATAGAGCCTTGTATTTCCAGTGGAACGTCCTGGACAAGACGGGCGACCTTAAGCTCCTGAGGCTTATTAATTTCACCTGAATCAGCTTGCAATTCATTGGCAAGCAACTTCATCAGCGTTGACTTGCCTGCGCCATTGCGTCCAAGTAAGCCCAGTCGCTCACGAGGTTCAATTGTTAGATTTACACCTTCTAAAATCGCAGGTCCTCCAAAGCTGATGTGAACACTTTTAAGATTGATTACACTCACGTTTGAGCTCCCGTAAAACTTAGTTGACGCCATGCCTCGTACAGCACAATCGCGACTGAGTTTGACAAATTAAGGCTGCGGTTATTTGGCTGCATCGGAATTTTAATTACTGACTCGAACGCGTCACTGTCCCGCACGTCATCAGGTAGCCCACGAGTTTCTGGACCAAAAACTAAAATATCATTGGGCTGATATTCGACTTGATTATAGCAAACAGTGCCCCTGGTAGAGACCGCAAATTTCCGTTGTGATTGATCCTGTAGATAGGATTTCCAATTTGGAAACTCAGTGATCTTGGCCAAATCATGGTAGTCGAGTCCTGAGCGCCTGACTGCTTTTTGATCCAATGAGAATCCAAGTGGTCGGATTAAATGCAGCCGGCTTCCAGTATTCGCGCACAATCGAATTATGTTTCCGGTGTTTGGGGGAATTTCCGGTTCAAAGAGGCAGACTGTCAGCATCGCGAGACGATACGCCGCTTCTACAACAAAGAAAAGCAATTCTAACTCTTCCAAAACGGAATGAAACTTATGTCGGAGCTGATCTGTTTTTGAGATTAACTAGCCACCAACATCATAAAAATAAGTATTTATGAATTCAGTCATTACGAAGGTCGTCCCGCGCACATCGGATATCGGTAACTTAAAAGTGAAGCAGGCGTGGCCATCAATAGAGCGCCGAAGTGTTGGCCCTTTTGTGTTCTGGGACCAGTTTGGCCCTAGTCAATTACTGGCTGGCATCGGGCTAGATGTTCGGCCGCAACCGCATATTGGGCTTGTCTCCCTGAGTTATTTGTTCGAAGGGCAAATTCAGCATCGTGATAGCTTGGGCTCCAGCGTGATTTGTCGGCTAGGGGCAGTTAGTTTAATGCTTGCAGGGGCAGGGCAGGGGTCGTTCACTCGGAACGGTCGGATGCATTTTCTCACCAACCGATAGGTAAATTGTGCGGTATTCAGAGTTGGGTGGCTTTGCCGACCGAAATGGGGGGGTGTTCCCTGGACTTTTTTCATTTTGAGAAAGGGATGCTCCCGGTCTTTTCGGATGTTGGCTTCTGTGGACGGTTTTTGATGGGAGAGTGGCATGGTTTGAAGAGCGCGGTGGGCTTTCCGAGTGAAACTCTTTGTGTGGATCTTGAGCTTTTTCAGGGTGGGGAGATCGAGGCTCCAGCCTCAGTTGAAGAGCGTGCTCTCTCCAGTATGAATGGACCGATTGTAGTTGATGGGATTATTTACCCGGAGTCTGAGTTACTTGTTTTGGCGCCTGGTCGTGGTATTCGGTTGTTGGCGGCGAGCCATTGGATGGACTTCGCCACTTGTGGTGGAATTTCGTGTCAACTTCAGTTGAGCGGATTGAATAAGCCAAGGATGACTAGGAAAGCGGTTGATTTTCTGGAGTGCCTGAAGAAGTAGAATTGATTCCATTACCCCGCGCCTAACGAATGACTTGGTTTCGAAGCCAATTGGCGAGTTCTTGGTCAGGTAAATCTGGAATCTCTTCAAATGGAATAGCTGGGGCTAATATGAAGTCAATCGGGTTATCAATTCTTCTACAAACTTCGTGCATGTAAAGACCTAAGCGTAAGGTTAACGAGATTCGTGAGGCTTGTTGAAAAAGTTTTGAATTAGCCCCGTTAAAACGAATTGGAAGCACATCCGTACTAGATGCCTTGATAAGTCTACCAACTAACGGTTTCCAAATATCGTCCCGAGCAGCGACACCTGGCTCGGGTGACCAAGATACTGCTCCGGCTGGAAATAATGCCAGAACTCCACCGGAGCGCAGTATCTCGATCGCTTTTCGGCGGGTACCGACGTTGAGCTTAGTTGCTTCTCGGCCAGGTCTGAATTCGATTGGTAAGATGTTGGGATTTAGGGAAGGCTCTTGACGCAATATCCTGTTGGCGATCACCCTAAAATTTGGGTCGATACGGGAAGCGATCCAGGCCAAGGTCACTCCGTCTAATATTCCAAATGGATGATTGGCTACCAGCAAAAGGCCTTTTCCAGATCGACGCTTGGGCACCACTAGTGTCTCTGTAGAGTTTCCTCGCACGCCAAGGTGGTCCAGTGCCAAGTCCCATGCATCTTGCCCTATGAACTGATTGGAGGTGCTTTGAAATTTGCGATAGCGCTTAGTCAAGTGACCACGGCCGCTAAAGAATTCCATAGTTTTGATCAATGATCGCTGCGGAAGGGGCATCCAATCTTCAGCATATGAGATGGCTTTGGCTTTCAACTTGTATTTACCTAGCGTAAGGGCTCTATCATAAGGCCTTTATACAATATAAAAATAATTCGAAGATAGAGCTATGCGGCATTTGACGGACACTCATGCACACACGGTTGCAAGCACCCACGCATATTCCACTATTGATGAATATTTTCGAGAAGCATCTGAGAAGGGCTTACCGTTGTTCAGTATCACTGATCATGGACCCGAAATGCCGGATTCTCCGCATCCTTGGCATATTCGGAAATATACTTATTTTACCTCGTATAAATTACGGTGTGGCGATGTTACGTCGTGTCGAGGCGAATATTCTCCCAGGGCCAAAAGTTCTTGATGTAACCGATACATTGATGCAATTTATGGATTTTGGAATTGCGAGTTTTCACGAGCCCGTTTTTACTCCAGCAGACATCAATACGCACACTGTGGCGGCGATCCAAGCAATTGAATCAGGAAAGATTCAAATACTGGACCATCCAGGTAAGCCAAATTATCCGATTCATATCGAAGAGGTTGTGCGTGCTGCTTGGGACCATAACGTGCTGATTGAAATCAATAATTGATCCTTTTTGAGTTCGCGATCAGGCAGTGAACCTCAGTGCATGAAAATTCTCGAAACTGTCCATCGGCTGGATTGGAAAGTGGTGCTATCAAGCGACTCACACGTGCACTACAGTATTGGAAACGTTGAGGCTGCGCTCAGTCGAATCAGGGCAGTTGATTTTCCGGAAGAACGAATCGTAACTATGACAGCCCGGCGTGTGCTTAGCTTTTTAGGCGAGCATGAGAAGCCCGTTGCCGCTGAGCTTGAAGGCTGGCTAGATAGTCTAGACTGCCCCGACACACCTAGAGTTTAGTCGGCTTTGAAGGAAAGCAATTCTCGTAATTTTTGTCGATGCCCCCTGTTTGCTCTCAGGGACTAAATTGAGACTACCGTAAGGCCCACAGTACGACGATCACTGCGATTGCTGCACCAATATAAAGTAGCTTGGAGTTACCTCCATTGGCCTTTTGGTCATGACCGGATGCATCAGTCTGTGTGGCGATATCTGCCTTGGTTGTCGGCGTAGGGGCCACTTGAACAGGAGTGCTCACCACCTTTTTGGTGCTATCCACACAATTGACGCATCGACGCCCTTGGGGCTTTTGTTCACCGGAAACGGTATAGGCCGTTGTCTTATCTATTTCAGAATCGCAAACAGAGCAAGTGCGCACAAGTATTTATCCTTTTAAAGCATTAAAGATCATTGCATGCTAGTGGATAATTCAACAACATTTCAATCATTTGAGCGAATTAAGACTGAATGCTCTTGCGCTATTCGCGCAAACGCACGCCACTGGTAAGAATTTTTTGAAAAAAACTTGAGAAGGGGGATTGCCATGACAAACCAGGTGCTAGAACTCTCACAATTCAGAGCATTTGTTTTCGACGCGTATGGGACTTTATTTGATGTAAATGCTGCTGCAGAAAAATTAGCAAATGATCTCGGCCCAGTCTGGCCTGATCTTTCTAATTTATGGCGGCAGAAGCAGCTCGAGTATTCCTGGGTTTGTTCATTGATGCAGTCACCGTGGCGATCATTTTGGCAGGTCACACAAGATGCGCTCGATTATGCTTTGGAATTTCATCAGTTGGATTCTGATAAATGGCGGGGTCCATTACTTAAGATTTATTTGTCGTTGCCCGCTTTTGCCGAAGTACCAACTGCTTTAAGTACCTTGAGGTCTGTGCGCGAGTCCGCCTACTTTGCAATTTTATCAAATGGCTCCAGCGATATGTTGAATTCTGCTATTCAAGGATCAGAATTTAATCAATTCTTTGATGCAGTGTTGTCTGCTGATGCTGTGGGTGTATTTAAAACAAGTCCTCAAACGTATCAGATGGTAATAGATCGATTTTTAATTACCGATCCCAGTAAGGTGTTATTTTTTTCATCAAATGGATGGGATATCGCAGGCGCAGGTCAGTTTGGTTTTACCACAGTATGGTTGAATCGTGGAGCTGCTATTCGCGACAGATTGCCAATTAAACCTGATTTTGAAGTTCCCAGCCTAACGGATTTTCTCCGTGGCAATGGTCATTAAACTGAGCAATAAGAATCGTTACCTTTTAATGCAGATCCGGCTTGGATTTGATGGGTGATGATGCCAAAATCAGTTTTTACAGATCAATGCTGGTATATTTTTTGAAAATAACGTTATTTTTTGAGCGCATTTCCACAAAGCAGGCGATTTTAATATGATGCATCGAAAACCTTCAAACATGTCTGATCGAATTGCTTTGACCCTGACTTTGATGTTGCGTTTCTTTGCAGATACTTTTTTTGCGAAACGATACGGACATCGTGCGGTGGTCCTTGAAACGGTTGCTGGAGTGCCAGGAATGGTTGCCGGCATGTGGCAGCATCTGAGAAGTTTAAGAGGTATGAAGCATGATTCGCGCGGTTGGATTCACACGCTTTTGGAAGAAGCAGAAAATGAGCGCATGCATCTAATGATTTTCATGGAAATCGCGAGGCCAAATACGGCTGAGCGTTACCTAGTGTTGATCGCTCAAGCGGTATTTTGGAATTTCTATTTCGTTCTCTACATTTTTTTTCCAAAAATTGCTCACCGGATGGTTGGATATTTTGAAGAGCAAGCCGTCATAAGCTATACGCAGTACCTGGATGAGGTGGAGAGCGGTAAAATCCCGAATGTGCTTGCACCCATTATAGCTATTGACTATTACTCCTTGTCCCCGGAGGCAACGCTAAAAGACGTTATTATTGCAGTTAGAGCGGATGAAATGGGTCATAGTGAGGCGAATCATGGAATGGCTGATTTTCTCGAAGCCAACGATAGTGAACCGTTGGAGAAAAAATCGCCCAAAAACTATTTGTAATTAGGATCTGTTCAGTAAGTTGAGCGCATGGCTGGGTTTGTGGAGTAGGGTGTTTTTGATACGCGAAATTCAGTAATTTTCTCAATTACGTTATCTATTCTTTAGATTTTTTTGGATACTTTGCTTTTTTATCCTCCTATTTGAGTGGCCGCTCAGGTTTAGGTCTAAAAAGCGTGGGAAGACAGCCAATTTAGTTAATGATCGATGTCAGAGGCTATTTGCTTTGGCACGGTGAAGCGAGAGTGATGACTATTTTGAGAGCAGGGAGTCTCAATTGGCAGACAATGATCGAATTAAAGCTTTTTTAAAGCTGCAAAAGCAGATTAAGGAAAATCCGAAAGCAGTTGCTAACTTGTTGAAGCGGAACCTTGTCGCGGATAAAACAACAAAAGTACCCACTAAATAAGTGACTGCATTTATTCTTGTGCCAGCGCCCCCGCCTCTTTTTGGCGTGAACGCAATTTAGGCTTCTAGCTCGGAATCTTCTATATCCACTGAAATTTCGAAAACACCGTCACCACTTTTTATGAGCCTTAGTTGGTTCATAAGATGAATCCGCTTGAGGACCTGCGCGAGAGCGAGCTTGACCAATGGGTGCTCTTTCTCCATCGCGGGCTGGATTGCATCTTCTTCTAATCTAAGAAGCGAGCAGTCCGATTTTGCTACGGCCTGCAAACTCCGTCGTCTACCCGAGATGAGAGAGCTCTCACCGAAGCACTCTGTTACGTCAAGGGTTGCCAAATTTTTGCCGCGCATCGTTCGAAGGTCTATAGAGCCTTTTTCAATGAAGAACATTGCCCCCGCGTGTGAATCCCAGTTGAAAATAGTGTCCCCTTTTTTATAACGGATGGGAATCAACTCGTTTCTATACTTTGCCAGCAAACGGTCTTCAAAAATAGCGTTGAGACGGCCTCGTTCACGGCCAAAAATGCGAGCGACACTGTATCGAATTATTTCTTTCGCCAGGAATCCAGCCTTGTCGACTTCTTTGCGGATACGATCGCCATCAACTTGCACTAATGAGATTGGTTTAATTGTTTTGAATTCAAAATCTTCGATTTGCTTAGAAATAATTTCGGCGAATCCAATGGGATCACCTTTTACAAAGGTTTGCGTTGCAACATGTCCGCTTGTTAAATAGCCGCGGTCTAAAAAAAGGGCTGAACCTTCGGTAATGACATAGGCATGACCTAAAGCTATTTGTCCACGAACGTCTTCGACCCGAATGTCGCATTCTTGAGCGTATGCTCCTACATGTTCTAAAAGCTCTATGGTTGACAACATTTAAGTTCAATCTTAAAAAGTAAAACACTAGTCTAGTCTAGCTGACAGGGACTTAGCATATTTAAATAGATGCCTTTATAAAAAAATCATGATTAAAGCCACGGCCAAAAAACTATTTTATTTTTTATTTTTTATTTTTGGGTGCTGATAATCCACCCCAGATTCCACAGTTTGAGTAGTAACCAATAATCTGGGTATTTCTGACGGTAAACTTGTCTATGCATGAATCCTTATCATCGGATCTGCGCCAAAAATGTACTTGCCTAGAGTTGCTGCTGATTGATTGGTAAGGCATCCCTAATTGTTCGAATAAACTGAACTCAGAAGCGCCCATCCAGCCCTCCATATTTTTCTTAACGCCGGCGCAACCGCTTAGGCTTGAAAGGATAAGAAAAATTAGTACGCAAAAGCATTGGTGCTGCTTGATCATCACGATTGTGCCCACGTTTTATGAGTGTTTATTTATGTTACTGGGAGTGCTCAGACGGCGCCATAAATATTAGACCTCAGCCATCATTAGAACATTTTTTAATTATGGGACGGCAACGTTTAGCGGTGCTTCTCTAGAGCTATAGAAAAATCTATTGGTTGGTAAAGATACTTAAGAATATTTTATCCAATAATAAAGCCGACCAATGTATTCCCTAATGCCTGATGAAGTATCTTTAAATGCTTCGGCGCTAGGGATAAAGTGTAACCAAGAAAGATGTTGCTTAGCCCTGAAGTCTGTTGGATATGCTTCGCTCTTTATTCCAGCTTTATCGAATAGCCGCTTTGATCTGGGCATGTGAAAACTCGACGTTACCAGTAAAATATTTTGCAACCCTTTTTGCTCCATCAACTTCTTTGTTGCTTTGGCTTCATCAGCTGTATTTACCGCCACATCTGTTAGGTAGATTTGCGATTCTTTGACGCCCAATTCAATCGCCTTTAACCGCAATAATTCGCCTTCTGGAGGCCCATCAGCCCATGGCAAAAGTCCGCGTGTGAAAATGATGCGATCAGACTTCCCTGATTTAACTAAATCAATGCCTGCAAAGAATCTATCTGGGTCCTTCCACTGGGTTACGAAACCATGTTCTGTTTTAAATCCACTGAGCATTCCACTCAATACCAATACAGCATCACGCTTATCGGCTTGTTCTATCGATTTGTATGGATAGTCCGATTCCAACCCATTCCATATTAGGTCTGCGGTCACGGAGAATGAACAGAAAAGCGTTGTGAAAAGCGCGAGGCATGTTGGCCATAGGCGACGAAGAACGAGGCTCAGCACCATTAGCCCAACTATTAGCCCCAGAGGTGATATCAGTAGGGGCAAAATTTTATGAAGATAGATCATACTAAGGAGCATTCAGCCTCAAAAAAATCATGTGAGCAGTTAATGTACACCGCGTTTGAGATAGGTGTACTTCGGGGCATCAATTTGTGCACTCATTTGTTGTACCTATAATGCTTTTAAAAACGTATTTGCAGATAGTTCAATGGGTTATGTGTAATACTCTGATTTGAGTGGTGGCCAGAGACGGAATCGAACCGCCGACACGAGGATTTTCAATGGCGTATTGCAAAATATCCTCTGTAAATACAGTAGCTTATATAAATAAAAAATCGGTGTGCTACAGAATGTGCTAACCGAATTTTTCAGTTTTTACTGATTGAATAAGTTGGCTCTTCACCCAGTCGGGCTTGAGCCAACCGAGCCGTGGCAGCGACTAAGGCAGATATTTCTTCTCTAAAATCATATGAACCCCTTTGTTTATGTCGACAAGTTGTGTGACGTGCAGGTCAGCAACCATGCTTAACAACATGTAGGCGTCGTCTCGATCCATGCTTGTGTTGGCTTGCACGATTTTCAGCATCTCGCGAACCGCTTGTTTGGCGGCTTCATCGAGGCTCATATTGAATCCCATCGCTAAGAACCAGTCTTCCGTCTCTGCGTAGGGCATGGCAATTTCGAGATCTTTACGAACAGTCAGGCGAAATGTTCCGGTAAGTGCGGTCTCTAGTGCGGTGATACAAACTTCACCATGTCCTTGTTTCCCGTGCCCGTCACCTACAGAAAATAGAGCCCCTTCGGCAAAAATGGGTAAATAAAGTGTTGTTCCGGGCCTCAGATCTTTGTTATCCATATTCCCGCCGAATGCTCGGGGCTCGGGTGTGCCGACGGGACCCCATTCAGGGGGAGGTGCAACTGCCATAATCCCGAAGAACGGGTCGAGGTCTACAACTGATCCCCAGGGACATTTACCAGTTTTGCTTTGCCTATCTATTAGGGTGTGCTTTCTTTGATAGTTAGTGAATTCATCGGGTAGCGTTCCGAGATTTGGTAGGATCGCAGAAAATCCCCAATCCTGTTTTAATTCAATATCGAGGATGTCGACTTGCAATACATCACCGGGTTTCGCATTTTTGACATAGATCGGCCCCGTTAACATGTGAGGCCCGATTGGCCCGTTCACAAACCGATCACTTGGACCGCCCAGACGCACTTCTTTTAGGGCTTTGATATGGTCTGGCGTGAGAAGACTTGTGTCTGCTGGCAAATCCTCAGGGAAAGCTGCGGGGAGGGTTTCGATGACGACCGTGCTGCCTGACTCGATTTCAGCGACAGGAGCCAGTTGTGCGTCAAAATAACCCCAATGGATATTGGCTGGGGCGGCGTCAATTTTCATGTTTGTCATAGAAAACTCCTAACCTTTTAAAAACTGTTTTTCGATGTTTGAATTCAATTCAGATGCTTGACCTGCCGCCCCAATTTCTCCCCGCGTAAGAACGATAAATTCATCGCAGACCTCTTTAGCAAAGTCGATGTACTGCTCGATTAAGATGATCGTAAATTGGCCTTTGAGCTCAAGAATTAAGCGCCGAATATCACTGACGATTGATGGCTGAATACCTTCTGTAGGCTCATCAAGAACTAAAACCGAGGGGCCTGTCATAAGTGCTCGAGCGATACTGAGCTGTTGCTGTTGGCCGCCGGACAGATCGCCGCCACGCCGAGACCGCATTTCCCTCAGGACAGGAAAAATCTCGTGAATCTCGGTTCGGCTTATTCTGCTTGGAGAGTTATTGCCAATTCGTTCTCCAATCGACAGATTTTCTTCTACGGTTAAACCACTAAAGATTTCTCTACCTTGAGGGACGTACCCCAGTCCTAGCTCGACCCGTCGATACGAAGGGAGCCGTCCTAAATCAATGTCATCCAACAGTAGTGTTCCGGATCGCATGGGCTCTATACCCATTAGAGTCTTTGCGAGGGTCGTTTTGCCCGCGCCGTTCAGGCCAAGTACTGCCAGACATTGTTTATCCGCGATGCTAAACGAAAGGTCTTTCAAGCAATGGGAGCTGTCATAGAATTGATTAATGTTAATGGCTTGAAGCACTTGCAGCCTCCTTGCCTAGGTACACATCGATGACCTGTGGATCTGCTTGGACCACCCCCATTGGACCCTCAATCATCACCCTACCATCATGAAGTACGGTGACTGTGTCGCAGACTTGCCCGACAAATTCCATGTCATGTTCTACAACAACTACGGCAATGTTAGGGCCGCGTATATTGCTAATGAGTTCAGCCGTTTTTCCTCGTTCTTCGCTGTTCATGCCTGCGACTGGTTCGTCAAGAAGTATCACCGATGGCTCGGCAATAATGAGCATTCCTATTTCTAACCACTGTTTCTGACCATGTGCCAGTGTTCCGGCATTTCGAGAGAGCTCGGAACTGAGACCGATTAGCTCACTCGTCTCGTGGATTTTCTCTCTCTGCCGAGATGTGAGTTTCGGTTGGTAAATTGATCTGCTATGACCAGCTCTTAGCGCAATCTCTAAGTTTTGGAAACCAGAAAGGCCGCTGAAGACGCTGGGCTTTTGGAATTTTCGTCCAATACCTAGCTTGGCAATTTCAATTTCCGTCAGGTTTTTTATGGAAACGGTGTCTTTGACATAGATATCGCCGCTTTGATATCTAGTCTTACCAGTAAGCGAGTCCAAAAGCGTGGTTTTTCCCGCTCCATTCGGGCCGATTACTCCCCGTACCTCACCAAAGTCGACGGTCCAACTCAAATTCTTCAACACGGCGAAATTACCGAAGGACACATTGAGACCAGATACATAGAGTGCTTGTTTCGTGGTCATGGTTGACTTCTCCCTTTGATCGACGTGAGAGAGCCTAAGCGCCTGTAAAATGAAGCCACATGTGAGCTGGTATCTGCTAGGCCATTTGGAGACCAAATTACGACGCAAATAATTAATGTGGCGAGAATGAAAGGCCATAAATCAGGAGCTAGACCGGTTAGGATGAATTTTAGGCCGCTTATCACAACTGCGCCGAGAATAGGTCCCAAGAGAGAGCCTCGGCCGCCTAGGGCCACCCAAGCAGCAATCTCTATTGACAGTTCGGGGCTCAAGATCGTTGGATTCACAATGCCAACTTGCGGCACGTAGAGAAATCCAGCCATCGCTGCAAGGATTGCTGAGATGCACCACGCTATAAGCTTGATATGGACGGTATTCACGCCGAGGAATCTGAGCCTCGATTCATCCTCTCGAACAGCGAGCATAAATTGTCCAATCGGGGAGTCGACGAGCTTTTTGCAGCCATACAGGCATAATCCAAGCGTGGCGAGTGATCCGCCGCAAAGAAAAGCTGCGGTGGTGCTACCGCTGGCCGGCATGCCAAATATCTCTTTAAAACCTGTCATGCCGTTGTTCCCGCCGAAGCCGGAGTCGTTTCTAAACATGTAAAGCATCACCATATAAACCAGCGCCTGCGTGATGATTGCGAAGTAAACGCCCGTAACGCGTGACCTAAAAGACACGTATCCGAAGACAAAAGAAACGACTGTTGTGACTGCTGCGATTGCGACGATTAGGTAGGCAATGCTGTCGAGTTGGAAGTAGTAAAAAGGAAGGCTGTCCCAGCCCATAAACAACATAAAATCGGGTGGGGTACCTGTCGCGTCAAACGTAACTTTTACAAGATGCATGGCTACCAAATAGCCACCGATCGCGAAGAAGAGCCCATGGCCTAAACTTAATATTCCACAGAAGCCCCAGAGCAGATCAAGTGACAGTGCTAGCAGTGCGAATGCAGCAATTTGTCCAATAAGGTTCATTGCATATTGCGAAGTGCTGAAGCCTAGCGATGTTGCACCGATTAGGAGGAGCCCACAAAGCGCGAGCAGTATTCCCGCCTTTTCACTTGCTTGAAACATTAAACTGCACCCCTGAAATTTGAGGTCATCACTTTCTGACCTTCAATGAGAAGAGGCCCTCGGGCCGGAATTGAATCACTACGATAATCAGTGTCATCACGATCACTTTCGCCGCTACTGCACCGTAAACTGGCTCGATAGCGACATTGACGATGCCGACTAATAGGGCAGCAAGTAGGGTTCCCCAGATGCTTCCTACTCCCCCTAAGACAACCACCATGAAGGCATCGACGATGAAGTTGGTTCCCATGGTCGGGTTGACGTTATAGATGGTCGAGAGCGCGAGCCCTGCCAGGCCAGCTAAACCGGAGCCAAGTGCAAAACTTAAGACGTCGACTTTCCTCGTGTCGATCCCTATAGCGCCGGCCATATTGCGATTTTCCGTGACTGCACGGACGTTCACGCCAAATCGAGTTTTATTGACGAGGATCCAGGTCAGCAGAAGAACGAGTACTGCAAATCCGATTGTTGCTAGACGATTCCAAGTCACAAGGAAGTCACCAAATAGCGTGACGCCACCCACCAAATAGTCGGGAACATAAAATTCTAGGTTTTGAGTCCCGAAAAGGACCCGAACAGCATTTACGAGAAAAATACTGACCCCCCAAGTCGCCAGAAGGGTCATGAGTGGTCGCGTGTAGAGATGTCGGATTACAGAGTATTCAATGGCTGCGCCAATACCACCTGTAAGTACGAAAACGAATGGAATACTGATCAGGAGATAAAATGGCATAAGGCCGTACGCAAAGCTTGCAAGCAACTCTTGGATCACAAAAGTAATGTAGGCGCCAATCATGATGAATTCGCCTTGGGCTAAGTTGATTACCCCCATGAGGCCGAAAACAATCGCAAGTCCAATCGCCGCTAAGAATAGGATGCTTGAATAGCTCAAGCCGCTATATAAAACCGATAGAAATTGTCCGATTTGTAACTCTGTCTCGATCGCATTTATCGCGTTAGAAGTCATCTCGACTTTGCTACCTGATGCCTCGGGTGAAAGGCTAGATTGAATCTCAATAAGTGCCGTGAGACTTTTTCTTGATGCATTTTCACGCAAGACCGCAAGTGCAGTGGAATAGTCTGTAAGGTCTTCGGATCTCAATAATTGATACGCTTCAACGAGCTCCAGTTGCTTTACCTGGCGCTCGGGGAGGTTTGATTGCTTAAGTAGGTAACTAAATTGCCGTGAGTTAACCTGTTCAGGCTTTTTATCGAGTGATTCGAGCGATTTATCGCTGACTGCGTCGTTTGTGACACTAGCGAGGATCATTTCAGTGGTTGCTGCGATAATCTCAGCCGTCGGCCTGACCGGAAGATGCAGAAAAGGGGCTTTGAGCTTTACATTCTCATCAACTTTTGTGAGCTCACGTGTCACAGCCTCACGTAGTTCATCCTCTCCTTTTACGAAGCCTGAGCCTGTTGGGGAGCAAACCAGTTGTTTCTTGGTGAGTGCCGAAATAATCCATAACGCCCATCGAGCGTTGTTTTCGATGACTAAGGGATCAGATGACTCTACTGTGAATGAACCTAGGGCGTTGAGTGCTTGATTCATCTGTGTTGGTTTAGAGCTACAGAGCCCGCCAACTATGGCACTTGTGTCTTGTCTGTCCTGACCATCTGCTGACACGGAGCCAGCGATGGCCAATAAGACGCTCAGAAGATAGGTCCTAAGAAAAGTCATGATTCCACCAAAAAACGAACATCCTTGTTCGTAAAAAGTTCCGCATTCCTGTATTCGGATACAACAAGCGATCCCGAGGATTAGGCGTACGGGCTATATGGGACCGGTGTTGGCGTGTCATCTGACTGCCAAAGAATGTCAAATCCTTGGTTTTCGTTTACAGATCCGATAAAGACGCCGCGGGCAACGTAATTATTTTCTCCAGACATGGAAATCTCATAGCCGGATGGGCAGTTAAATGTGATTCCATCAAATGCTTCTTTAACCGCTGGGACCTCGAATGTACCCGCGCGCTCGACAGCTTTGCCCCACATATGCACGCCATCATATGCCGATACCATTGGATCAATCATCACATCTGGGCTGTATGGGAGCCCGTTCGCGCTCACGAATTGTGACCACGCACTTTTGATTTTCGTGTTCTCTGCATTTTCGACGTTTTGCAGGTAGGCCCAACAATTTAAATGACCGACGAGAGAGCTTGTATCGAGTCCTTCAAGATCGGCCTCTAGAACATCGAGTCCGAGGATAGGAATGTCGCTGGCGAGAATTCCTTGGTTAATGATCTCTTTGAAGAACGCTGGGATCGAGTTGCCTACTACGGTCAGAATAATGGTCGGTTTTCCACCGGGCTGATTGGCGAAGTCGCGAATATCATTAATGATGTTTTGGAAATTGCTGAAGCCGAATGGCACGTATGTTTCGCGATAAGACTCTTCGGTGATTCCTTTGGATGCGAAATATCCTTTGTTAATTTTGTTGATCGTCCGAGGCCATACGTAGTCTGAGCCGACCATGTAGAATCTCGAGGCGGAGCCACCGTCCTCTGACATCATGTATTCCAGAGCAGGAAGAACCGAGCTTGCAGGTGGAGAATTCATATACACAACGCTATTTGAATTCTCCTCGCCCTCGAAGTGCAAGGGGTAGTAAAGGAGGCCATCATTTTGTTCAACTACAGGTAGAACTGATTTCCGCGACACAGAAGTCCAGCAACCGAAAAGCGCCTTGCATTGCTCTTGAAGAAGCAGTTGTCTGCCATTCTGTGCATAAAGTGGCCAGTCTGAAGCCGGATCTGTAATCACAGTCTCGATTGTTTTACCCAGCACGCCACCGGCAGCATTAAGCTCTGCTACAGCCATTTCAACGACTGAGTTTAAGCGCCCCTCTACGTTGGCCATAGCGCCGGAAGATGAGAAAAGGCAACCTACCTTCTGGGTGCCAGAGTGCCCAGCGCCAAAAGTACTACTCAAGAATGCAGGAGCCAAAGAAGAGCCCGCCAGCAATCCTGATGCTTGGAGAAATTTACGACGATTAATCATGTTTAATCCTTCTTAAAGTCATTCGGGAGCATTTGTTTGCAATGCACACATTATCGATGATGCGTGACCCAGAGAAGCCATGAAAATAGGAATGAGTTATTGATTGTTGACCTGAGATTTGCGAAAAAGATAATCTGGTTTGCGAATCACGCAAATCGTGAAAGGGACAATGATGAATCTCGATGACATCAGGTATTTTTATTTCGTTGCGGACAAGAAGTCGTTCAGTCGCGCTGCGACGGCGTTGCGTACAAATATTTCGTCAGTCAGTCGAAGAGTTAAAAATCTTGAAGAAGCACTTGGCGCGACTTTGTTGATTCGACATTCGCGCGGTGTTGAGCTGACGAGCGAAGGAGCAGCTGTGTTCGCTTCTGCCAAGAAAATTTATGACGAGTCTCAAATCTTAGGTTCAACGATCGGGGAGCTAACTCGACAATCGGATAAAGTCATTCGCATTGTGGTCGACGACGAGTTTTTATTGACATGGTTGCTGCCAAAACTACCTGATTTCTATCGATCCTTTCCTGAGTACCTTATTGAGATTGTCGACCAACAGATGCTGGATGCGGAGCACTCTCGACTGCCAGACGCATATATTTCGCTGCGAAAAAGTCAAAATCTAAATCTCATCGAAAAACAGATCGTTCGGTCAGGATTTCATTTTCTTATCAGTGATCGTCTTCTGGCGGATCTTGAGATCGACACGGAACATCAACCATTGGCTGTACGAAAAAGTCCGATAATCGTTTTCCCGAAGGAGAGTCTCTTGCCCCAGAGGCAAGCGTTCTCTGAACTGTCTCTGTCGATAGATGTGTCGAGGCAGTGCGTACTCGAAGTGACCAAGATCAGCGAAATGTATGTTGCCGTCAAAGAAGGTCTTGGCATTGGAATTCTGCCGAGTTGGATTAGGGATGACGGGCTAAGCGACCTTGGTGGGCTATCGGCAAAATTCGCTCGTGAAATCGATGTCTTTTTGTCTTATCCAGAGCATTTAAGGGGCGCGCCTCGCCTAGAGGCGATTAAAACGTTCTTTGCCACGTATTTCACCGCAGATCCCGATTGCGCCAAGAAGGTTGTCCACAAACCAAAACCATTGCCAATCAAAATCTGTAGTTTGTTTTCTGAAACTGGGTTCATGAGCCCTTGGGAATCCCCTTTGAATGCTGTTGCGAAAATGGCCGTGGATGGAATCAATGAGCGAGGGGGCCTTCTTGGGCGAAACGTCGAAATTCATCAGCCTGATCCTGCATCAAAGTGGGATAACTATTTTGAATGTACCAAAGCCTCTATCGCGAATGACTGCAAGTATTTCTTTGGTTGTTGGACGTCAGCTGCGCGCAAAAAGGTTATGCCGGCGCTCGCGCCGAGCAAGGGTATTTTATTTTACCCGCTCCACTTTGAAGGTAATGAGTTCTCAGATGATGTGGTGTATCTGAACGCTCCCCCCACCAAGTCTGTCATTCCAGCACTCGACTACGCGAGAAAAAGACATCCAGAAAACGCGCGCGTCATCACAATTGGCTCGGATTACGTCTGGCCGCGCACCATTAACGAGACAATCAGTTCGTATTTGAAAGCTTCGGGCATGGATGGCTCAAGGATCACAAGCCGCTACTATCCACTCGGCTTTGTCGAGTTCGAAGACGAGTTGCGCGCTATTACTCAGGCATACAACCGAGAGCCCATATTGCTCTGCATTTCACTAGTCGGCCCATCTCTTCGGAGCTTTTTGAGCCAGTTTGCGGTGTTGGATTTAGAACTCGATCAAATCCAGATGATTGCTTTTGACGCGACTGATTTAGACACTTTCGAAATGGACTGTTCAAGTCTTGAAGGGCTAATTACTTGTTGGGGATATTTTCAACAAGCTGCAAATAATGATGTTAACGACGATCTAGTTGACTCGTGGTCTAAGCACCCTGTTCTCGCCAGCCTTCCAATTACTGATCCGGCGATATCGACTCTCAATGCAATAAGTTTGTGGTCTAAAGCGGTCGAAATAGCGCAATCCGATAACCTAGCTGCAGTGCGATCGGCCCTACGCGAGGCAAGAGCTATGTGTCCATCCAATGGCCACCCTATCGGTTTAGGTTCCTCTGGAAATATTATTGATCGAAAATCTGTAGTGGCAACGCTGGCAAGTGATGGGCGATTTTACCCTGTTACCGAAATATTAATGGCCTGAAACTTCATAAATTATTGATTTAAATGAATTTATATTTGGTGGCCAGAGAGGGAATCGAACCCCCGACACGAGGATTTTCAATCCTCTGCTCTACCAACTGAGCTATCTGGCCATATAATAGGCGGCTATTGAACAGAAAATGAAACCAACTGTCAACTTGAAGGTGCGACGTACCCAGCAGGCTTTGCATACTCTTCATTATCGAGAAAGCGTTGCATCTCTGTCGTTAAGAATTCTCGTGCTTTTGAGTCCATCAGGCTCAGCCTATATTCGTTGATCAGCATGGTTTGATTTTCTTGCCACTGATGCCAGGCCTCTGCAGAAATAGACTCATAGATGGTTTGTCCGAGTACTCCTGGCAAAGGCGGTAAAGCTAAGCCAGGCAACGTTTTCTGGAATTTTTTACAAAATACGGTCCGGGTCATGAATATTTCTCCTCGTTTTTTAGTAACTTTTTTACGGGTGCGGGCAATCCACCTTGGAATGTGTCAATCTCAGCCCAAAAGGCGCCGGCAGGAATCGTTTTTGGTTCAGCGCATAGACGAAAATGAAGAAGTTGAATACTAAAATGGCTGAAGGAATGTTCCAGCGTTGTCAATTCAGATGCTTCGAGTACTTCTTCAATTCCGATAGTTGCTCCGAGAGTTAACAGACTTTCGCCTATAGGGGGGGCGTAAAGTCCGCCCCAAATGCCTTTCTCCGGCCTCTTAATCAGCAGTATCCTATTTTTCTCATTACGAACTTCGAGCATGATCCACTGTTTCAGTTCTTTTCGCTTGGCTCTTTTAGGCGTTGGTATCTCGCTAACACGCTTGGATTGGTTGGCCAGACATTCCTTTCGAAAGAGACATTTTTCACATCCCGGTTTATGTTTGGTACACAAAAGCGCCCCAAAATCCATCATCGCCTGTGTATGAATGGCGGCATCATGGCCAGCATTCGGAGCCAGTTGATGGGCGATATTCCAGAGTAATCGTTGGGAATTCGAGGTACTCAGGTCGTCGTCGATTAGAAATAATCTGGCTAATACGCGTCGCACATTACCATCTTGAATTACTCCTGATTTTTTGAAACCAAGTGAAAGGATCGCCCCTGCGGTAGACCGTCCAATTCCCTTAAGTCGCATCAAGTCATCCAGGTTGTCTGGAACTATACCTGCATGATCCTCGCGTATCTGTTTTGCGGCCTCATGTAAATTTCTTGCGCGAGCGTAATAACCAAGGCCAGCCCAGAGAGCGAGTACTTGATCGAGACAAGAATTTGCTAGGACAGTAGGGTTAGGAAATTCTACTAAAAAACTTTCATAGTAGGGGATTACGACTTGCACCTGAGTTTGCTGCAGCATAATTTCGGAGATCCAAGTGCTGTAGGGACCTTGGCCCTGCCATGGCAAATTGTGCCGGCCAGACACTTGATGCCATTTAGCAAGACGGATTGAGAACTCTGGAATCATTGCCCTAATGAATTTTTGAATGTGTTCTGAATTTCCTGCTGCGATTCTTGTTTGAGGCTTCTGTTCTGGTTCTTTTCGACCACAGTGCTTGTTGATCCTTTGAGATTTTTTTTCGCGAATTGACTAATCGACTTTGTATCGATATCGCATTTTAGTTTGTCCACAAGAATACGCCCTCGGCATGATAAGGGAACCCGAAGTCCGCGCAACTCGCTCAGAGCACTGCAATTTTCAGGGAGTTCAGCGACTGATATACTAGCTTCACCTTGAACATTTAGTGCAGAGGATACGAGGCTAAATCGTCCAGCCCCATTGATCGGGATGCCCGAGATCTTAGCTGTGAGGGTAGTTATATTTGCGACCCCTTCATTAAAATTTGCGCGAACCGATGTTGTATCGCTGAGTTTATCGGATGAATCAGAAGCTGATTTGCAAATGGATTCTGATAAATTGAACGCACCTAGGTCACCATCAGAAACATTCATGTGTAGCGGCCCAGAAAGGGATGTTTTAAAGTCTGCAATGGTCCACCCTGCCGCCCTCAAATCGAAGGCTCCGGTCATGGTCCCCGAAAGTGATTCTAGTAATGGCTCTCGGGGAATTTGTTGCAATAACAGCCCATCGAAAGTGCCGCTTAAATTGGTAATTTGTGGAGCGATCAGATGACTACCTGACGTCCGGATAAGGCCGCCAAATACTTCGGCATCCATCATGCCAATTGTAATCTCTTCGGGTTGTAAGCCGATCTCCAGGTTGAGTTTTTGAATCATTGTATCCGCGACCTGTAAAGCGCCGATTTCAAATTTGTAAGCGCCGGGAATGAGGTCGAAATCGGTGGTTGCAATCCACCGTTCTTTATCTGTTGTTGATCCTATATAACGATCCATATTGAGTTTATTTAAAGTGCCTGAAACATTTAGATTTAGCGGACTCAGGTTCAGATTGACGTCGGCCTGTACGATGCTGTCATCGAGAGTTAATTGTAAAGACTGCAATGCTAGTAACTCATCTGAGAGCTTCATGGTGGCCTGCAATTCAAGGTGATCAAAAGTCGTTAGATCGGTCGTTTCTGGCATAGGAAGATTGGCCGCTCGCAGCCACTTCCTTAGCGAGAACTCACTCAATTCAATAGTGCCTTCGGCCGCAATCTGGCCTCTTGTTGATGCACTTAAGTAGCCATCTAGGGTAAGTCGCAAGCTACGACTTGTAAGCCTTAAATCCTGAATTGTGAGGCTTTCAAAGTTTGTTCCCGGAATAATGCCAGCAGAAATATTTAAAGGTAAAATGACATCACGGTAATTGATGCGCGCGTCTAGATTTAGACGACTTTCTGATGAGGGGTCTAGTTCCTCGACCGACAAGTTCACTTGATTAAGAGCCAGGCCCGGTGCTACGCCTCGGATCTCTCCATCATCAATAATAAGTTCGCGGATAACAACAGTTGGTGATTTTGGCCATTCTTGTTTTGTAGGTGCAATCGTATTTGAAGAAGCAAGTTGGAGTTTGATCTGAGGTTTGACGGCTTTTAGCCGGTCGATCACAATAATCTCGGAAAATAATGCTAGGAGCGAAATTGACCCTTCTAGGCGTTCTGCTTGAATGGTTCCGTTCGGGCCTCTTGCGTTAATGTTTTCGATCGTCATGCCAAACCAAGGATAGAACGTCCACGTGATTGGGCCGTTGAGTTCCAGGCTAATTTGGTGTTTTTTGGCAGCTTTTACGATTGTTGGTTTTAATGCATTAGGATCAAGAACTTGCGTGACATAGGCTGCGCTAGCAGCCATTAAAATTAGAACAGCCACAATGGTATACAACAAGCCTTTAAGTAATCGCATAGCAACCTCTGTCGTCAGTGAGTGTTCCTGCCGCTATACTACGATCTTTACAACGGTTTGAGGAACAGGCCATGGCAGACCGCATCGCCTTAGTTGAGCGTAACACGCTCGAAACACAAATCCAGATCAACCTCAACCTTGACGGTTCTGGTTTGTCTGAATTTTCTACGGGCATTCCATTTTTCGAGCACATGCTCGATCAAGTATCGCGTCATGGTTTGGTTGATCTGCAAATACGAGCGACAGGCGATTTAGAAATTGATGAGCATCATACTGTCGAGGATGTTGGTATTACATTAGGCCAGGCCTTTGCAAAAGCGGTTGGCGACAAGAAAGGTATGTCCCGTTACGGCCATGCTTATGTTCCATTAGATGAGGCTTTAAGCCGCGTAGTAATTGATTTTTCGGGTCGCCCAGGGCTTTTTTATGAGGTGCCCTTTACACGATCAGCGGTTGGTGGCTTTGATGTGGATTTATTCCGTGAATTTTTCCAGGGATTTGTTAATCATGCTCAAGTAACGCTGCATATTGATAATTTGAAAGGCGATAACTCGCATCACCAAATCGAAACAGTCTTTAAGGCATTTGGCCGAGCTTTGCGTATGGCGATTAGCAATGATGAGCGGATGAGTGGAATCATTCCCTCAACTAAAGGCTCGCTTTAATGACGCAACAGATCGCGGTGATCGATTATGGATCCGGAAATTTGCATAGCGTTGCGAAGGCTCTTGAGCGAGCTGGGAACTGCAAAGTACAAGTATCGGGAGATCCGGATGCGATACGTCAAGCCAATCGTGTAATTTTGCCAGGCGTCGGTGCGATGGGGGACTGCATGGCGGGCTTGAAACACCGCGGCCTGGATGAGCTGGTACTTGACTTGATTGGACGCGTCCCTTTAATGGGTGTTTGTGTTGGCATGCAAATTCTCACAGAATTTGGTGAGGAAAGCTCAGGTGTAAAGGCTCTCGGTGTATTTTCTGGGCAGATTACTGCGTTTCCGAAATGCATGGTCGCAGTAGATGACTCAGCGCTGAAAGTCCCTCATATGGGTTGGAATCAAGTGCAAAAAAATGCTCACCCGATGTGGTCTGGCATTGCTGACGCCACTCGATTTTATTTTGTGCACAGTTATCGGTATGCCGATTCAGAGGCAGACTGCGTTGTTGGCGTTTGTAATTATGGGGCTCCCTTCGCAGCCGCTCTGGCCCGAGAGGGCGTCTTCGCCGTGCAATTTCATCCAGAAAAGTCACATCAGGCTGGATTGGAGTTGTATGCCAATTTTCTAACTTGGGACGGCACATGCTAATTATCCCGGCAATTGATTTGAAAGACGGTGCTTGCGTGCGATTACGCCAGGGTCGAATGCAGGATTCGACAATATATTCTGACGATCCTGTGGCAACAGCATCTCGTTGGGTTGATCAGGGTTGTAAACGACTTCATCTGGTTGATCTTGATGGTGCGTTTGCTGGGAAACCTGAGAATAAGGATGCTGTGAAAGGGATTCTGGGTGCACATCCGAACTTACCCGTACAGCTTGGCGGCGGGATCCGAGATTTGGCGACTGTCGAACTTTATCTAGAGATTGGTCTGCATTGGGTCATTATTGGGACCCAGGCAGTTAAGGACCCTTCATTTGTTGCTGAGGCCTGTCGGAGGTTTCCAGGTCAGATAATTGTAGGTGTTGACGCTAAAAATGGTTGGGTGGCGACTGAGGGCTGGGCCGAAGAGAGCACGGTTTCTGCTGTCGAAGTTGTTAAGCGGTTCACTGATGACGGTGTGTCATCTGTCGTCTACACCGATATTGGGCGTGACGGGATGTTATCTGGCGTAAATATTCATTCGACTGCGGAACTTGCGAGAGCAACAGGTTGCCCAGTCATTGCCTCAGGCGGACTTAAGGACTTGTCGGATGTGGCAGCGCTGCTTAAGGTGCAAAACGATGGAGTTATTGGCGCTATTACAGGCCGGGCAATTTACGAAGGAGCGCTCGATCTGCGTGAAGCCATCGTGTTAGCGGAGAAAAACTAAGTGGGCCTTGCCAAACGCATTATTCCGTGTCTCGATGTTGACCAAGGTCGGGTGGTTAAAGGAGTGCAGTTCGGAGACATTCGAGACGCCGGGGATCCAGTGGAGGTCAGTCGACGCTACAACAAAGACGGCGCTGATGAAATTACATTCCTTGACATCACGGCGAGTCATGAAAATCGCGCAACTACTTACGAGACAGTATCGCGAATGGCTAGTGAAGTATTTATACCGCTTACCGTCGGGGGTGGTGTTCGTAATACTGACAATATCCGAGATCTTTTACTCTCCGGTGCGGACAAGGTTTCTATAAACACGGCAGCTGTATTTGAACCTGAATTCGTTAAACGTGCTGCCGATAAATTCGGATCGCAGTGCATCGTGGTTGCCATTGACGCCAAACAGGTTGAGTTGAATCGTTGGGAGATTTTTACCCATGGAGGACGTAAATCAACCGGATTGGATGCGGTTGAGTGGGCAATTCAAATGGTTGAATTTGGGGCTGGAGAAATCCTGTTGACGTCAATGGATAGAGACGGAACTCGTGATGGATTTGATCTTGGTGTTACACGCGCAGTTGCCGATGCAGTCACGGTTCCGGTAATTGCCTCAGGTGGTGTGGGAAATCTTGATCATTTAGTGGCTGGTATCATCGAGGGTCATGCACAGGCAGTATTGGCAGCCAGTATTTTCCATTTCGGGCGTTATACAATCGCCGAGGCGAAAGCATGCATGCATACCGCAGGCATCGAAGTTCGCCTCTAGCGCTTCAAGATCTGCATGCTTCGGATGAGGTTATACGCGTACAATAATTGGTTGTCGTTTTTAAACCATTCTGTTTCTGTAGCTTCAGTCATCTCAGTGGTGCTTGAATTCTTGAGATGTTTTGGAAGATCTGCTTCGCGTATTCTTGTGTCTGGAATAGTGGTTTCTTTCCCCTTCGGTACGAAAAAGGTTGGACTGATTCCTTTGGCCTGTATAGAGCGGCCCTTTGGAGTGAAATAACGGGCCGTCGTGAGCTTGAGAGCGTAGTCATTTTGAAGTGGTAAAATAGTTTGTACCGAGCCTTTGCCAAATGATGGCGTTCCTACAAGGACTGCCCGATTGTGATCTTGTAGTGCGCCAGCAACGATCTCGGCTGCTGATGCGGAGCCGCCATTGATTAGAACGACGATTGGTTTATCGTTCAGAATGGTTTCCTCGGTCGCCTCGTATTTGGAGTCTAAGGAATTATCACGACCCCTGGTAGAAACAACTAAACCATCGGATAAGAATGCATCGGCCACACTAATTGCAGCTGACAATATTCCGCCTGGATTATTGCGCAAATCTAAAATCAAACCGTTGATTAGGCTACCTGACTGTAGCTTTGTAATCGCCTTAATCAGATCGACACTGGTCCGGTTTTGGAATTGTGAGATTCTTAGGTACCCCACGCCATTCGGCAGCATCTCATGGCGCACACTCGTGAAACGGATAATTGCGCGTTCGAGGGTCACTAACAGTTTGTTGGCATGACCACTTTCTTCACGGAGTATACTTAGTGTGAGCTCTTCGCCAACGGCCCCTCTCAATAGTTCCGCAGCATTCTGCAGAGTGATATCCCGGACTTCTTTACCATTAATTGCAGTAATGATGTCACGTGTCTGAATACCTGCAATGTCAGCAGGAGAATCATCAATTGGAGAAATAACATGGATTAGTCCATCGACTATGTCCATTTCAATTCCGATTCCTCCGAAAGATCCAGACGCGGAGTCACGCAACTGTGATAAGTCTTTAGGCTTGAGATAGGCCGAGTGCGGATCTAGTTCGGCAAGCATTCCTTGGATGGCGTGGTCTAAAAGAGTCTGGTCATCGATTGCTTGTACGTATTCCTTTTTGATTCGCTCATAGACTTCAATGAAGGCCCTTAGAGCATTAAGCGAGTCTATATCGGGGAAAGCTCTTTTTTCTTGTGTTTGAGCAGAAAACGAAGCAACTAAAATCGCTATAGCGAGGAAACCTTTGATGATCTTCATTAGACTCCTAATTTAGCCAGGTACTCGGGTTTACAGCCTTTCCATCGCGAGTAAGCCCGAAATACACGCCAGAAACATCGAGGCTGCCAGTGTCTCCTACGGCGGCAATTACTTGCCGTGCAGCGATGGTTTGACCAGTCTCTACTAAAAGTCTTTGATTGTGCCCATAAATAGTGGCGTCCCCATTGTTGTGACCAATGACTACAACAAGCCCATAGCCAAGTAGGTATCCGGCATACGCCACTTTCCCTCCCTGTACTGATCTGACTTCACTATTTTCGGGTGCGCTAATGACCATCCCTTGCCAACCCCCAAATCCATCATCTCGGGGTTGCCCAAACCGCCTCAAAACACGTCCATCAACTGGCCAGCTGAGCTTTCCTTTTAATTGTGAAATTGATGCTGTTGTAGTCTTGATTTTTAATGTCTGAATTCGTCGGTCTAGTGCCCCCAAGTCCTTGAGCAAAGCTGCTTCTCTTCTTGATGTTGTTGAGAGGTCTTGGGTAATACTTGCTATAAGTTGCCGCTGATCCTGGGTTTTTCGTGAGAGCTCATTGCGACCATCTGTCATTTTAGCTAATGCATTTTCCAATAATTCAGAATTCTTAGCTTGCTGTTTCAGTAGAGTATTGAGTTGTTCACGCTGTCTCGAAATCTCGGCCACCTTTAATTGTCTTGCTTTGAGAATGAATGGAAGATAATTAGTCTCTATGTTTGATTTGGTCGCATCGGGGCGGATTGTCCGTCCGGTCGTATAATAGGCGATCAACTCCATTCGATATGCCTCAACAAGGCGAGTAAGAACTAGGTGTTTATCAGCAATAGTTTCTTCAGTTTTCTTTTGGGCTTTGCGTAGGCCATTGAGTTTTAGTTCTGATTCACGAATCTTGAGCGTCAGGGATTTGGAGTCTGCACTAAGCCGATTAATTTCACTTTTTATTATACGGATTTTTTTCGTGCCAAGTTGCACGTCATTTTTGAGGCTATGCAATGTTTGCTCAGCTTTATCTCGCTGATTTTCCGCTTCTTTGATCTCATTACTTTTCACTTCCAGGCAATAAAGAGTGAAGATAAAGATGGATAAAATACGCATCAGAATTGCAATAGAGACTTCCCGGTCATTTGTGAGGGCTGTTTGAGGCCAAGTAGTGCTAGCAATGTTGGTGCTACATCTTCTAGTGCTCCATCAGACAATCCTTTAACTCGAACATTATTGGCGGCAAGCCAGACGGGCACTGGACCGATCGTGTGTGCCGTATGTGGTTGGCTAGTTCTCAGATCGGTCATTTGTTCTGCGTTGCCATGGTCTGCTGTGATCAAACATGATGCACCAGCAGATTCGCACGCGGCAATGACTCTGCCAACTTGTTTATCTAAGCTTTCTATCGCTTTAACAGCCGCCACAAAATTACCCGTATGCCCTACCATATCCCCGTTCGCGTAGTTGCAAATTATTAAGTCAAAGCGCTGCTTACCGATGGCCTGTACTAAATAATCGGTAATTTCCGGTGCACTCATTTCGGGCTGTAAATCGTACGTGGCGACCTTTGGTGACGGGATTAATTCGCGATGCTCGCCGTCAACAGGAGCTTCCTTACCACCACTAAAGAAAAAAGTAACGTGCGCATATTTTTCTGTCTCCGCGATGCGGAGTTGAGACAGCCCGGCATGCGAAATCACTTCACCCAAAGTGTTCTCGACAGTTTTTGGAGGGAATGCAATCGCTGCTTTGATGCCTTCGGCGTATTGGGTGAGTGTGACGACTGAAACCTGGCTTATCCATTTTGGTACATTCAACTCGGGAATATTTGTCGCGGTTAGGGCCTGAGTAATCTGCCGGGCTCGATCTGCTCGGAAATTCATAACTACTGCCACATCCTCTGGGCGCATTTCCCATGATTCACCAAGGCGTGTTGGCTTAACAAATTCGTCGTTCTCGCCTCGCTGATAGGCTTGGTTGAGGGCTTCGATGGCAGTTCCCGCAGAAAATTCAGCTTGGCTCTTTGTGATCAAATCAAAAGCGATTTGAATGCGCTCCCAATTATTATCGCGATCCATTGCATGATAACGCCCACACAGGCTTGATAATTTGTAGTTTGAATAAGTTGTTTCGAGTCGCTGAAAACGTATTAGAGTATCTTTAGCCGAACGTGGCGGAGTGTCACGTCCATCTAAAAAGGAATGGAGTCTTGTCAAGGGGACGCCAAGAGAGTCTGCAAGTCCAATCATTGCCTCAATATGATCCTCATGACTGTGCACGCCGCCGGGGCTTAGTAATCCAAGGATATGTAGCGTCCCGCCCTGATCTTTGGCTTGTCTGCAGGCACTCACTAGGACTTCATTAGTTTCAAAGTCGCCCTCATCGATGGCCTTACTGATACGACTAAAATCTTGATAGACCACCCGCCCTGTTCCCAGACTCATGTGACCGACCTCTGAATTACCCATTTGCCCCTCCGGTAATCCAACAGCCTCGCCCGAGGTTTGGAGTACGGCGGCCGGTGCTGTGGACGCCAGGTGATCAAAGGTCGGCGTATTGGCATGATAGATGGCATTGTCATCCGTCCCCTCACGGGCGCCGAAACCATCCAGAATAAGCAGTATGAGGGGTTTTGGGTGCATTTACGTATCCATAAGGTCGTGTTTATTACGAATCTAGCAAGAGAACTGGCGAGGGACCCGTGACTTCGCCTGTAACATCATTATACTCGACGTCTTAATTTGGATCACGGTCTCTCTTAATATATGCAGGAATTTATTGAATTTTCTCAGGAAAACTGGGTGCTTATGGTCTTATGGATCTCGGCTGTCGGCACGCTCTATTATACGGAGACAAAAAAAGCTGGGAAGTCAGTTAATACGACCGAGGCTACGCGAATGATTAATCATGACAACGCATTGATTTTAGATATTCGCGAACAAAAAGATTTTGCATTAGGTCATATCTCGGGTGCGCATAATCTGCCCGCCAGCATATTCGATGCAAAAGCTTCGGAGATTGATCGTTACAAGAGCCGGCAAGTCATCGTCGTTTGTAAAATGGGCACCTCCGCTGGATCCATTGTGAAATCAATGAAGAAGCGAGGCTTCGAAAATGTTGTTCGCTTGGCGGGCGGGATATCTGAATGGACCGCTACTTCTTTGCCAGTTAAAAAAGGTAAATCGGCTTGACTACTGTAGTCATTTATACAACTCAATTTTGCCCGTTCTGTGTAATGGCGAAGCGGCTTTTTGATGATTTAGGCGTTTGTTATCAAGAGATCCATGTTGATCAGCAACCTGACGTTCGTCAGGAAATGGTAACGCTTAGCGGGCGACGAACGGTGCCTCAGATCTTCATCGCTGATCGCCATGTCGGTGGATTTGACGATGCCCAGGATGCACTGCGTAATGGGGATCTAAAACAATGGTTAAAGGGAATAAATATTAATGTCTGAACAAGACACGCAGAATTTCTCAATTGTACGGATTTTTACGAAGGATTTGTCACTAGAGTCGCCAAAGGCTCCGCAAATCTTTGAAAAGAAGTGGGATCCAAAACTGGCATTGGAAGTGGCTGTTACCAACAATAAGTTGGCTGATTATACTTACGAAGTAGTCTTGAAGATGGGTGTAACCGTTCAAACTGACGAAGAAGTGGCATTTCTGATCGAAATCCAGCAGGCTGGTGTTTTCTTGGTTCAGGGATTTGATGACGCGACAGTAGAGCACGTACTGGGATCCATGTGCCCTAATATTTTATTTCCTTATGCGCGTGAAACTATTGATTCCTTGGCTGTGAAGGCGACATTCCCTGCACCGATGTTGGCGCCAATCAATTTTGATGCTTTGCTTGAGCAAAGAAAGGAGCAAGTCACGAATTAGTTGTGGTCCGATGGCCCGTTGTCCAAAAAACCGAGTTCTTTGAGTTTGCGGGTCAAGGTATTGCGACCCCATCCAAGTTTTTCTGCGGCTTCTTTTTTTCGACCGCCGGTGTCTGTCAGGGCGACCTCAATCAATGTGCGTTCAAATTCTTCGGTGAGTTTTTCGACGACTTCACCTTCGTGCGATTTCAGCAAAGTATTTACTCGCTCGCGTAATAGCTCGGTCCATGTCAGTGCCGTTCTGATTTTTTTTTGCTCTGGAGAGATGATCTCAGGAGGTAAATCTTGCGATTGAATCAATGGGTTGGGAGCCATGACCGATAACCATCTGCAAGAATTTTCTAATTGCCTAACGTTGCCCGGCCAATTGAAGTCTGCGAGAATGCGCTTAGCATCATCTGATAGATGTTTGTGTTCAGCGCCAATTTCTTTGGCCGCACGAGCTAGAAAATGTTCAGCAAGCGCCGGGACGTCAGCACCGCGGTCGCGAAGAGCAGGCAGTTGAATCCTGATGACATTTAGCCGGTGGAAGAGGTCCTCACGAAAAAGTCCTTCTTTGACACGATGATCTAAATTTTGATGGGTAGCAGCAATGATTCTAACGTTTGCCTTCACTGGAGTCGTGCCACCAACCTTATAGAATTCATTGTCAGATAAGACGCGGAGCAAACGCGTTTGTGTATCAAAAGGCATGTCTCCTATTTCATCAAGAAAAAGTGTGCCCCCATTAGCTTGCTCAAAACGTCCGGAGCGTGCCCCCACTGCTCCGGTAAATGATCCTTTCTCGTGTCCAAATAATTCTGATTCCACTAAATCTTTGGGAATGGCGGCCATATTCAGTGCGATGAAGGGCTGATTTTTCCGTGGAGAGTTCGAATGCACAGCTTGGGCGACCAGTTCCTTCCCGGTTCCGGACTCGCCATTAATGAGAACAGTGATTTCAGATTGTGATAGCCGTCCAATTGCTCGGAATACGTCTTGCATAGCAGGCGCTTCACCCAAAATAGTTGGTGCCTGGTCTGTATGAGTCTCAGTCGGCAATTGCGACGGTTCATTGTTTCGCTCGAGTGCACGCTGAACAAGCAAGATAGCATTATCAACGTCAAAGGGCTTTGGCAAATACTCGAAGGCGCCTCGGCTATATGATGCGACTGCGCTATCAAGGTCTGAATGTGCAGTCATTACAATTACGGGGAGTTCTGAAGAAATCGTATGTAAGTGTTCTAATAGGGAAAGGCCATCTTCACCGGGCATCCGAATGTCGGTCATAACGACTGAGGGTATATTGGTTTCAAGTGCTTTTCGCACTGCTTTTGCTGAGTCGAACATTTCGTGTTCAAGGCCAGCGATGGACAAAGCTTTTTCTAGAACCCAGCGAATCGAGCGGTCGTCGTCGACGACCCAGACAGAAGGTGTGTTCATCGTTTGACTCCAAATGGTAGAAAAATGTCGAATGCGGTATATCCGGGCTCTGAAGTGACTTCAATCCATCCGTTGTGGCGGGAAATGATGGTTTGCGTAATTGAAAGGCCAATCCCAGATCCCTGGGGCCGACCTGACACCATAGGAAAAAATAGGCGATCTTTCAGGTCATCGGGAATCCCGGGGCCGTTGTCTTCAATTCGTATGCGTATAAGGGTATCAGCACCTTTGGAACCGGGATGCTTACGTCGAACGGCTCGAGTATTGAAAGTGATTTGGGGGTTTTCTGATCTAGCCTCGGTGACTGATTCAAGAGCATTTTTCGCGATGTTCAGGCACGCCTGAAATAATTGACTGCGATCACCTGTCAGCTCCGGAAGACTGGGGTCGTAGTCTCGTTGGGTCAAGATGATTCCGCCCGATTCAGCAGAGATTAATGAGCGGGTGCGCTCGAGAATTTGGTGAATATTGAACGTTTCTTCTGCGTGTGATTGAGGTGAGCCTAGAAGGCGATCTACTAGCGCTTTCAAGCGATCAGCTTCTGAGATGATTATCTCTAAATAGTCCTTGTAATTTGATGCTCCTGCTTCTTTTGCAAGCAGTTGTGCCGCGCCTTTTATGCCGCCGAGTGGATTCTTCACTTCGTGCGCAAGTCCATGCACGAGCTGGCGAAATCCTGCTTCATCGCTGAACAGCCTGTTATCGCGTGCTATTTTTATCAAATGATCCACTTCTGATAGTTCCACAAGTACACAGCCTTGATCTTTAGGCCCTTGCAGCCTGCTAAATGAAGCATCTGTGGTAGTTGCCACATTATCTCGGATCAAAACCAGTTCTCGAAAGGTAAAGTTGTGACCGCTAGTGAGACAGTGCGAAAGGGATTCTTGTAATTCAGTCGATTGACTCTCAGCCGCCCAAAATTCAAATGGGACTGAGGTCAATTGACGCATACCCATTGAAGTAATACGACGGGCAGCTTCATTTGCCCAGCAAACTACTCGATGCTCGTCTAACAAAACGATTCCGGTGTTGAGTGCGTCTAAAAGCCGGGTGTCCACAGCGTAAAAGGTGGCCGGGAAAGTTTGTCCCCGGCCGTCCAAATCGCTTAAACGCTGTAGTACATGCCGAATTCGACAGGATGCGTAGTCATATTAAGTAATTCGACCTCGCCTCGCTTGAGCTCAATGTAACCATCTATCATATCATCGGTGAATACCCCACCGGCAGTCAGAAACTGTCGATCTGCATCGAGCGCATCCAGTGCCTGCTCAAAGCTTGAGCAAACTGTAGGAATCGCTGAGGCCTCTTCTGCAGGTAAATCATATAAATCTTTATCTGCTGCTTCGCCTGGATGGATTTTATTTTTGATTCCATCAAGCCCGGCCATCAGCATCGCCGAAAATGCTAAATATGGATTGGCTGTCGGGTCGGGGAAGCGAACTTCAATCCGACGACCTTTGGCGCTCGACACGTAAGGGATGCGAATGGACGCAGAGCGGTTACGTGCTGAGTAAGCGAGTAAGACTGGTGCCTCGAATCCAGGAACCAAACGCTTATAAGAATTTGTTGAAGCGTTCGCAAATGCGTTGATTGCGCGGGCATGCTTGATGATGCCGCCGATATAGAAGAGTGCTTCATCGGACAAGCCAGCATAACCATTGCCAGCAAATAAGTTTTGGCCATCTTTCCAGATCGATTGGTGGCAGTGCATTCCTGAGCCATTGTCACCGACGAGTGGCTTTGGCATAAAAGTAGCAGTTTTCCCGTAGGCGTGAGCTACGTTGTGCACAACATATTTCAGAACTTGAACTTCATCCGCCTTTTTCACTAAAGTGTTAAATTTCACACCGATTTCGTTTTGACAGGCGGTTGCTACTTCGTGGTGGTGGACTTCAACAATTTGCCCCATGGCTTCCAGGGTCTCGCACATAGCGGTTCTCAAGTCCATTGCTGAGTCGACCGGTGGCACTGGGAAATATCCGCCTTTGACTCCTGGACGGTGACCCATATTTCCACCATCAAATACTGCTTGATTCGACCAAGCAGCTTCTTCCGAATCAATTTTGTACATTGCGCCTGATATATCAGCTTTCCATTGGACGTTATCAAATACAAAAAATTCTGGTTCTGGTCCAAAGAAACATTGATCACCAATTCCAGTCGATTTCAAATAATCTTCTGCACGGCGCGCAACAGACCGAGGGTCTCGTTCGTAGCCTTGCATAGTGGTTGGCTCAACGATATCGCAGCGTAGGTTCAAAGTTACTTCTTCGGTAAAAGGATCAATCACCGCCGTGGTATCGTCGGGCATCAAAATCATGTCTGATTCATTAATCGATTTCCAGCCAGCTATTGATGATCCGTCGAACATCGCTCCTTCAACAAAAAACTCGCTATTTATAGTTGAGGCAGGGAAAGTTACGTGTTGTTCTTTGCCGCGTGGATCGGTAAAACGAAGGTCAACCCATCGGGCTTCACTTTCAGCAATAAGTTTCAGTGTGTTCTCAGACATGTCTGACTCCATGTTTAGTACTCAAAATCCCGCTACCCTGGTGGTGCGAGCACTTAGAAACAATTAGCAAGCCTCATGCCTAATTTGCAGAAGGCCTCGTCTTAGCGTAATTGTGAAACTATTGTGGTGCAAAAGAACGTAAAATTGCACCCAATTTGTGCGATTTGATTTTTTTCCGCCCCAAAGAGGGGCGATTTCACAAAACTAGAAAAAATCACACGTTTTGTGTCTTGATACGGCTATACTCCCGCGCGCTCGGGGAGAGATCACATGATTGAACGCATACGTAACGTTGCCATTATCGCTCACGTTGACCACGGAAAAACTACGCTGGTCGATAAGTTGTTGGCTGCATCTGGAACACTGGGTCGGAAAGAAATTCTTAATGAACGTGTCATGGATTCTAATGACCAAGAAAAAGAACGTGGGATTACTATTCTCGCTAAAAATACAGGTCTGCACTGGCATGATTTTCGAATTAACGTCGTAGATACTCCCGGCCATGCCGATTTTGGTGGCGAGGTCGAGCGTGTTCTCTCAATGGTAGATGCAGTGCTCTTAGTTGTAGATGCCGCTGAGGGGCCTATGCCGCAAACGCGGTTTGTAACTCAAAAAGCTTTTGCTCTCGGATTAAAGCCAATTGTTATAGTTAATAAAGTGGACAAAGCTGGTGCTGATCCTCATGGCACAATTGACAAAATTTTTGATCTTTTTGATCAGCTAGAGGCCACAGATGAGCAGTTAGACTTTCCGGTTGTCTATTCCTCTGCTGTTAATGGCCTCTCCGGATTGGATCCGGATGATTTACAGGAAAGCATGGATCCAATATTGCAGTCGATCATAGATCATTGTCCTGCACCTGAGGTTGATATCGAAGGTTCTTTACAGCTGCAAATATCCGCATTGGATTACAACAGTTTTCAGGGGGTGATCGGTGTTGGCCGAATTCGTCGTGGTGAACTCAAGCGCAATCAGCAAGTGGCCGTTGTTGATCCCAGCGGTGCAACACGCCGGGGTAAGGTTTTGCAAATTCTTGGGTATCTCGGATTGGACCGAATTGAACAGGCTGACGCTAGGGCTGGAGATATTGTTTGTATCACTGGCGTTGATCCCCTTTCGATTTCTGACACCATTTGCGCTATTGATCATCCTGATGGTTTACCGCCCTTGTCTGTCGACGAGCCAACTGTGAGCATGACCTTTCAGGTAAATGACAGCCCGTTCGCCGGGCAGGATGGAAAGTATGTCACTTCTAGAAACATCAAAGAGCGTTTAGAACGAGAGCTAATTCATAACGTGGCATTGCGTGTAGAGCCAGGAGAGACACCAGATAAGTTTAAGGTCTCAGGCCGTGGCGAATTGCACCTTTCTGTTTTAATTGAATCTATGCGGCGTGAAGGTTTTGAGCTGGGTGTTTCGCGGCCAGAAGTAATTGTTCGTGAGATTGATGGTAAGCGTCATGAGCCTTTTGAATACGTCGTTATTGACATCGAGGATAAGCATCAAGGTGCAATTATGGAGACGCTCGGTCTTCGTAAGGGCGAGATGAAAAATATGGTACCTAATAGTGGACAAGGGCGTTTGCGTCTTGAATATATCATAGCGGCCCGCGGACTCATTGGCTTTAGGTCGCAATTCCTTACCATGACCTCAGGCACCGGCATTATGAATCAGGTATTTGATCATTATGGCCCTGTAAAAGAGGGTGATTTGGGTAACCGAATTAACGGAGTGCTAATCTCTATGGTTGGTGGATCAACCACGGCTTATTCACTATTCCCGCTCCAGGATCGAGGTCGGTTAATTATTGGTGCAGGGGTTGACGTGTACGAGGGTATGTTGCTTGGAATTCATTCTCGGACTAATGATTTGTCTGTAAATCCAGTGAGAGGAAAGCAGCTTACCAACGTTAGAGCATCTGGAACTGATGAGGCTCTGACCCTTTCTCCACCCATGCGCTTAACCCTTGAAACGGCTTTGGAATTTATTGATGATGATGAACTTGTAGAGGTCACGCCAAATAATATTCGCTTGCGGAAAAAGCTTTTGAAAGAAACCGATCGTAAGCGGGCTGGTCGAAGGTAAAAGAATCTGATCGTAGGTGAACCGGTCTAGGGACAGTCGGTTAGAGTTGGTCAGATATATACTGCGCGCGTAAAGTGCGCGGTGTAAAGTTCTAGTTAAGGGTTGGATTTTGGTGGATCCACTTCGTCGCCGTCATCATCCGATGGCTTACCCTCTTCTTTGTCAAGTTCTTCAAATATTTGAGCATTATCGTCACTTGGCGTCACGGGCGCGTAGAGGTCAAATTCGTCTATAGTCTCTATGCCTTTGGACTTATCATCATTTGATGCCTCATTTTCCACTGGAGTTCCGTCTGTCTGTGACGCGCGCTCGTTGTCGTCTGTTTCAGTTTCTTGATCTGCGCCGCGAGGTTGCCCTAGAAATCGTGATCCTATAAGCCCGACTTCAAAAAGTAACCACATCGGCACCGCCAATAATGTCTGGCTGATTACATCCGGAGGTGTTACGAGCATTCCAATTACAAAACACCCAATAAATACGTAGGGCCGCTTTGCTTTAAGTGATGTAACTGTTGTGATGCCTGCTTTTATCAGGACCATCGTTACTACTGGAATCTCAAAGGCTAGACCAAAGGCCAAAAACAGTTTTAGAACAAAACTTAAATAAGCATCAATATCTGTCATTACAGTGACGCCTGTTGGAACCACTGTTGTGAAAAACTTAAAGATTAAAGGGAAAACAACAAAGTACGCAAAAGCCATTCCGGCATAAAATAAGATGACACTGGAAGCTACAAGGGGGCCAGCTAGACGTTTTTCATTTTGATATAGGCCAGGAGCTATAAACCCCCACATTTGGTAGAGCATCATTGGTGCCCCACAATAAATGCTTAAGTATAAAGCCAGCTTAAAGGGAGCTAAAAATGGTGAGGCGACCTGGGTAGCAATCATTGATGCCCCTTCTGGCAAAAGCGATTGCAGGGGTTCCGCGAGATAGGCGTAGAGATCATTGGCAAAAGCTATAAAGCCAAGGAAGAAAATTAGAATCACGATTAAAATACGGATTACACGATCACGAAGTTCGATTAGATGAGCAATCAGAGGCTGATCATGTACAACCGGGTCGCTCATTTCTTGCTGGTTTCGCTGGATATCGAAGTCGACGGTTTTTCAATATCTAGCGGATTGTTACCGGTTAGATCTTCGAGCTTAAGGCCGCCGCTTTGTGCTTGCAGCTGTTGTTTTAAATCTTCAAGCTCAAGCTCACGGTTAATGTCTCGTTGAATGGATGCCATTTGTCCACGCGCACGCTTTACCCAAAGACCAATAGTCCTCGCGAGTTTTGGCAACCGCTCTGGGCCAACGACAACCAATCCTATGATAGCAACCAAGAGTAGTTCGGTTGCACCAATATCAAACACTTAGACTTTCTCTTTGACTTCGGCTTGCTCGTTTATACTGGATCCTTTCTCATCAACTTCACCTGCTGACTCAGCTTTTTGAGTTGTTTCGTCTATCACTTTATCCTCGGTCTTTTCCGTCATCGATTGACGGAAACCTTTGACCGCACCACCTAAATCGGACCCAAGAGACTTTAACTTTTTAGTGCCAAAGATCATGATTACGATGGCTAAAACTATTAAAAGCTGCCAAATGCTGATTCCACCAACTCCCATATATGGGCTCCTATCTTTATTTAAGTTATCTAATTAAAACCGGTGAACGGCCCACCGCCAAGAACATGGTAGTGTAAGTGATACACTTCCTGCATCCCACCGGGACCCGTATTCAACACTGTTCTGAACCCCGAATCCAGCCCTTGTTCTTTTGCGATCTCCGGAATCTTCATCTGAATGCGCCCCAAAAGACCTTCATCTAGAGCTTCGACGTCGAACAAGTTCACTATATGTTTTACGGGGATGACCAAAAAATGAACCGGAGCTTTGGGATTGATGTCCTTAAAGGCAAGACAGTGATCGTCTTTGTATATTATCTCTGCCGGAATTTCACTATCTCTTATTTTGCAGAATAAACAATCAGTCATGGTCGTCCTTTCGGTTTGCTTTTTCCACTAACCCGCTTGTACCAAGTCGCCGCTCAAGTTCTTTTAAAACTGCCGATGGCGGCTCGTTAAGGTGCGAAAGTAAAACCAAGGTATGAAACCAAAGATCTGCAACTTCATAAATAACATTGCTATTGTTTTCTGAATGAGCAGCATCCTTTGCCGCTATCACGACTTCAGTCGTTTCCTCGCCCACTTTTTTTAAAATGTGGTCAAGGCCTTTGTGGTGTAGTTTTGCAACGTAAGACTTTTCTGGATCGTCATGACGACGCTCTGTTAGCACATCTTCGAGCATTTCAATAACTGTCATTTACCACTTCCGTATAAGGTTTCCGGATCGATGATTACGGGCTTTACGGGTGCCCACTTGGCCCCATCCAGGGTCCAGGAGAAACAACTTGCGCGGCCAGTATGACAGGCAACGCCGTTTTGCTGGACACCAATTAGTACAGCATCTTTATCACAGTCGATATGGATATCAAGGAGCGTTTGGGTTTGAGCAGAAGTTTCACCTTTTTGCCAGAGCGCTTGCCTTGAGCGGGAGAAGTAAACTACTTGCCCAGTTTCCAGTGTTTTGTCTAACGCTTCACGATTCATCCACGCAAGCATTAATACTTCCCTAGTTACATGATCTTGGGCTATCGCAGCGATTAATCCATTTTTATCAAAAAGAACTAAATCAAGTAATTTTTGCCGGCTTTGCTCATTTTCGATTTGCATCATCACCGCCTTAAAAGAAGCACTAAAGATAATATGCCAATTGCCAATGGCCAGTTTTCAGCGAATGCAAGCCTCTCACTAAGGAGTCCGATCGCAGCCGCGGTGAGTCCTATTAGGCTAATTAGTAATGAAAAATGCCGACCAAAGCGGTTATGGCGCATTTCTTTGGTCATAAGTGTCAGCGCTTTGGTCTGCTCTGCTTGCAAGTTTTCCATTCTTTCGAGGCGCTCAGGTGTGGAGAGGATAGCATTTGTTATCGCTGGGAATTGTACGACCCACCGTGAACCATTCCGTTTGGCGTATTCGATGACTCCTTTCGGACCGAGTCTTTCACGGACCCATCTTTGGAGAAATGGCTTTCCTGTATTCCAGAGGTCAAGCTCTGGGTAGAGCTCTCGGCCTAGGCCCTCAATATTCAGGAGTGTTTTCTGCAGGAGTATCAATTGTGGCTGAACTTCCATCCGAAAGCGTCTCGCAACTTCAAATAGTCTAATCAGAACAAGACCAAAACTAATTTCGCCGAGCGGCTTTTGAAAAATTGGTTCACATACAGTACGTATTGCGCTCTCAAAGTCACTAACTTTTGTATCTTTAGGGACCCAGCCTGATTCAACATGAAGTTCTGCAACTGCGCGATAATCTCGATCGAAAAAAGCGATTAAATTTTGCGCCAAATAGGCTTGAGATTCGGGGTCAAGAGTGCCAACTATTCCGAAATCAATTGCGTTGTAGATAGGATTTCCAGGGTCCTCGATGTCGACAAACACGTTACCTGGGTGCATGTCAGCATGAAAAAAACTGTGATCAAATACCTGTGTAAAAAAAATCTCAACACCACGTTCTGCCAATTTTTCCATATTGACGTTACGTTCTTTGAAGATATCAATCCGTGATATAGGAACTCCATAAATCCTCTCCTCGACCATTACATTCCGGCGGGTGTAATCCCAATAGATTTGTGGGACGTAGCAGATTGTCGAATTCTCAAAATTTCTTCGTATGAGAGCTGTATTTGCTGCTTCCCGCATCAGATCCAGCTCATCTAGGATTGTCATGCGGTAGTCGGCTACGACTTGAACTAATTTAAGTCGTTTACCATCGACAAAGTTCTTTTCTATAAACCTTGCGAGGGTCATCATTAATTTTAGATCTTCTTCGATCACCTTTTCTATGCTGGGGCGAATCACCTTTACAATAACGTCTTCGCCAGTTTTTAGTTGAGCCGTATGTACTTGAGCGACAGAGGCCGAGGCCATGGGTTCGGCTGAGAATTCATTGAAGATGTCATCTATTGAAACCTCCAGATCATTTTCAATGATCTGTTTGGCGATATCTCCAGGAAATGGTCGGACGCGATCCTGGAGCTCAGCTAAATACCGCGCGATATCTGGTGGCAGCAGATCTCTGCGTGTCGATAACATTTGTCCAAACTTAACAAACACCGGTCCTAGTGTTTGTAACGCATCACGAAGTCGTTCGCCACGTGCCTTTTTTGCACGCACGCGCGGAATGAGAAAAGTGATTGCACTCATGAAGCCACGCTTTGGTTTGGGAAGGAACTCGTCGATGCGCTGTGAAAAAAGAACTTTAATAATTTTTAATAGTCGAATTGAGCTACCCATTATGCACCTCCAAACGTTTGAGGCGACTTACTAAGCGTTCAGCGTTCCGGCTAAGCTTAAGGATTCGGGCGGTTGTCTTTAGATAGTGATCCTCGGTAAGAATGGTCGCTTGCTCAGCTCTAAGAAAGTCCTCCGCTTGCCGTTTGAGTGAGTCCCGGCTTACTAGCCATTGTTCTCGAGCTCCGCGAAGAGTTCTGATTAGTATGCTGGCTTGGAGTGGGCCAAGTGTTTTAGTGGCCATATCTTCCCAATTTAGATCGATTGATTGTAGCATTCCCTGCATTGTCTGCAGAACACCAACGTTGCCTCGTATATCCAGGCCCTCGAGTACTAAGGGAGTATTTGCCTTAGTCATTGTGCGGGCGGTATCTACCAAGCTCCCCAGATCTCCTAAAAGCTCGACATCTGGGGAGCCTTGGGATTCTGTCGAGAGCCACCAGCGCTCTTCACCACAAACAATCCAGATCTCAAGGTTCATGTCGGTGACGTGAAGTTTAAGCACTTTGCCGACCATCGGGACAAGGTCGTTTTTAGAGATTTCTGCCGCACTCATCCCGAGCGATATAGCCTTTTCAGATGCACTCACAAGACTAGCGAGTATTACGCGAGAAATCATGGCCGGGTTCCGTTGTGGATAGCGACAATGCCGCCGGTAAGATTCTGGTAGCGAACTGATTCAAAGCCAGCGGTCTCCATCATAGCTTTTAGCGTGTTTTGGTCTGGGTGTTTACGTATTGACTCAGCTAGGTACTGATAGGAGTCCATATCTCCTGCGACTACCTTTCCTAAAAGCGGTAATACCGAAAAACTATACAAGTTATATGCCTGAGTGAGTGAATGCGATGTCGGCTTTGAGAATTCAAGAATTAGGGCTTGGCCGCCTGGTTTTAGCACCCGGAATATTTCTCCTAGTGCATCCTCTTTCTTGGTGACATTGCGTAATCCGAAGCCGATGGTGACACGGTCGAAATAGTGCGTTGGAAAGGGAAGCGCCTCTGCATCACACTGACACCAATGTAGTCCAGAAAGCTGGCCAGCATCGATAGCGCTGTCGCGACCAGCACGCAACATTTGATCATTGATGTCGGCTAAAAAAATGGACCCATCTGAGCCGGTTCGGCGGGCCATTGCGCGGGCTAGATCACCAGTTCCTGCAGCTAGGTCGAGAATTCGCATGCCTGGTCGGATAGCAAGCGTTTCAATTGCAACCCGCTTCCACAGGCGGTGAAGACCCAAGGACATGAGGTCGTTCATCAAGTCGTAACGTCGCGCGACCCGGTTGAAGACTTCTCTAACTCGATAGGTCTTCTCGTTTATGGGGACTTCTTGATACCCGAAGTGTGTTGTGTCTTTCATAGGGCCTCAAAGAATGTATTGGGACAAATCCTCATCCTGGCTTAACTCGGTTAATCTTATTTGGACATATTCCCGATCAATTATAATTGTATCTGTTGAATTTTGGTTGGTTTCAAATAACAAATCCTCTAGAACCTTTTCCATTAGCGTGTGCAGTCGTCTGGCTCCAATATTTTCGGTTCTTTCGTTTACTTCTGCCGCAATCTCGGCAAGTGCATCAATTCCACTTACTGTGAAGTTGATTTCAACATTCTCTGTTTTGAGGAGTGCTTGGTATTGATGCACTAGAGAATGATCAGGTTCGGTCAGAATGCGTGCAAAATCTGACGGGGTTAGGGCATTGAGTTCCACTCGAATAGGAAGCCTACCTTGTAGCTCAGGAACTAGATCTGATGGCTTGGCTAAGTGAAATGCGCCAGATGCAATAAATAAGATATGGTCAGTCTTTAATGCGCCAAATTTGGTTTGTACTGTTGTTCCCTCGATTAGAGGGAGCAAGTCTCTTTGAACACCTTCTCTACTAACATCAGTTCCTTGAGCGTTGTCGCGCCGACAAACTTTGTCGATTTCATCCAAAAAAACGATGCCTCTATTTTCAACATGCGAGATGGCTGCTAATTTAATTTCATCGTCTGAAATAAGCCGTGAGGATTCTTCCTCGGCTAACAGTTTTAAAGCATCTCTAATTGGTAATTTTCGCGACTTCTTTTTTTCTTGACCAAACTTAGAGAACATATCTTGTAATTGGCTTGCCATATCCTCCATACCAGGAGGAGTCATTAAATCTACGCCAATCGACACAGCTTTCAAATCAATTTCAATTTCCTTAGCGTCGAGATCTCCTTCGCGAAGCTTTTTTCGAAAGACCTGGCGAGCTCCACTCGTTTCTGATTGTATCGGCTGATTACCTCGAGGAGCTGGCAACAAAATATCAAGGATCCGCTCTTCAGCAGCATCTTTGGCTTGGTCCCGCACAATTTCAACGCGTCTTTCTCGTTCATCTTTAATTGCAATGCCAACCAAATCTCGGATGATTGATTCCACATCTCGGCCCACATAGCCCACTTCGGTGAATTTGGTGGCCTCCACTTTTATAAATGGTGCTCCTGCTAGACGGGCGAGCCGTCTAGCGATTTCGGTCTTGCCCACCCCGGTTGGCCCGATCATTAGGATATTCTTCGGCGTTATTTCTCTTGCGAGGTCATCAGAAAGTTGCATGCGACGCCACCTATTTCTTAAGGCGATGGCAACGGCGCGTTTGGCGTTTGCTTGTCCGATAATATGTCGGTCGAGCTGTGCGACGATATTTTTGGGGGTTAGATCAGTCATTTGATGGGCCCAGTTCGTCGATTGTGAAATTACTATTAGTGTAAATGCAGATCTCGCTAGCAGTCTTCAATGCTTCTTCGACGATTTGTCGAGCAGAGAGATCCGTATTTCTGAGCAGCGTTAATGCAGCAGCTTGCGCAAATGGGCCACCTGAGCCAACAGCAATAATACCCTCTTCTGGCTCCATAACGTCGCCATTACCAGTGATGATTAATGATGTCTCTTCATCAGCGACTGCCAAAATGGCTTCTAAGCGACGGAGCATACGATCTTGGCGCCAGTCTTTGGCTAATTCAACTGCGGCGCGTGTCAAGTTTCCTTGATGCTTTTCTAGTTTGGCATCGAATCGCTCAAATAGTGTGAAGGCATCGGCTGTACCTCCAGCAAAGCCTGCGAGCACTTTATTTTGGTGCAAACGGCGCACTTTTCTTGCGTTTCCCTTCATTATTGTATTCCCGAGGGAAACTTGACCATCTCCGCCGATACAGACTGAATTCCCGCGTCGGACTGAAACGATTGTAGTGCCGTGAAATTGCTCCATTTAATTACTCCGGTACTTGTTGAGCGTTATGACCATTTTTTACAAGGACGTCTATTGTTGCACGCATATCGCGAACTGCTTGAAAGGGACCAATCACTACTCGATACCAGCCCCCGTTACTTTTACTTGGTGGGATCACTCGAGCTTTTAGGTCCAGAAAGAGAAGTGCAATACGAGTATTTTCTGCAGCCTCTAGACTTTTGAAAGAGCCTGTTTGCACGAGTTTAGATGTTAGTTCTTTGCCAATAGATTTATCCTGCGCCTCGCCAGCTTGAGTATCAGTTATTAATTCGTCTTCTTTTAGCAAGCCAGGAAAGGTATAAAATTTTTGGGGTGCTTGTGGCAAATCATGGATTGCAATGTTGGGAAATTGAATTTTAGAATCTGTGAGTTCTGATGCAGATCTTGGTAACGAATCGGGTGCGGCTGTCGGGATCTCCAGAGGCTGGTTCTGGTCATTCTGATCAAGCCATACTAACGCCGCTACGAATGCGCCAACAGTGATCATGCTGAGCACAATAGCGACAACCGCATTGGGTCTGCGTGCGGATGAGTTTCTGTGCTTGCTAGCTTGTGTCGAATAGTCCTTCATTACATCGTCTCTGGCGCACTAACACCCAAAATAGAAAGGCCATTTTTTAGGGTCTGCCGGACAGCAAGTGCAAGCGCAAGACGGGCGTCTCGTAATGCTAAATCCTCGACTAAAAATCGTGTGCCGTTGTACCAGCGATGAAAGTCGGATGCCAAATCTTGTAAATAATAACAAATCAAATGTACCTCTAGAGATTCAGCAGCTTTGCTTATGATTTCTGGAAATCGGCCAATAGCAGTTGCGAGGTCATGTTCTTCTTGTGAAGTGAGGAGGGTTAGGTTGTTTAGCCCACGCTTCCTATCGAAGATTTCTTCACCCAGCCCTTCGAATACCCGGCAAATACGCGCATGTGCATATTGAACGTAATATACTGGATTGTCTTTGGTTTGGCTCGTTGCCAGCGACAAATCGAAGTCAAGATGTTGATCTGCTTTTCGCATCACATAGAAATAACGACATGCGTCTCGACCGACTTCATTGCGAAGCTCTCTTAGGGTTACAAAAGATCCTGAGCGTGTAGACATTTGCAATCGCTCTCCTTCTTTGTAGAGAATAGCAAATTGGACCAGCCGGATGGTCAAGCGTTTAGGGTCAAAGCCGAGCGCCTCAGCTGCTGCTCTGATCCGCGCGATGTAGCCATGGTGATCGGCGCCCCAAACATAAATAATGCGGTCAAATCCGCGGCTGAACTTATTTGCGATGTAGGCGATGTCACTGGCAAAATAAGTTGTTTCCCCATTATCTCTGCGTACGACTCGATCCTTGTCATCACCAAAATCGGTGGATCGAAACCAAAGAGCACCATTTTTGTTGTAGAGATGCCCGCCGCCCTCCAGCTTTACAATTACTCTGTCGATTTCACCTGACGTGACTAATGATTTTTCGTGGAACCACTCGTGGTAGCTTGCACCAAACTCACCGAGGTCTTCTTTGATATCTTCTAAAATGGCAGCTAGCGCGAGATCAAAAGGCTCCTTCCAGTCCGTGTTGAGCAATATTTTTGTTTTCTGGATAAGTGAGTCGATATGGGCATCACTCGAGTTTTCGGAATCAAGAGGTGCCCCGTCTTTTATGGAATTGAACGGTTTTCTTAGTCGGTCGCCAGCCTGATTGCTAAGGCGTATCCCAAGGTCTCTGATGTAGTTACCTTGATAGCCTGCTATTGGGAACGAGATGGGTTCGCCAATGCTTTCGAGGTATCTTAAAAAGACGCTTAGGGCCAAGATATTCATCTGACGTCCAGCATCGTTAATATAATACTCGCCCTCAACCTGATGGCCCCGCGCTTTCATCAGATTTAGGAGTGTGGCGCCATAGGCTGCGCCACGACCATGGCCGACATGCAATGGTCCTGTTGGATTTGCAGACACGTATTCCACCTGGACCTTTTGTCCGGTTGGAGCAAATTGTCCATAATAATCGGCGTCTTCTAAACATTGCATTAGTGGCTCAAAGGTGGTCGCTTTAGCGAGTCGGATATTTATGAAGCCCGGCCCCGCGATCTCGAGTGCGCTGATATCGCCACAATCGGGCATGTATTCAAGAATTTTTGCCGCCAGATTTCTGGGTGACATGTTGGCTGATTTGGCATGGATCATTGCCACATTGGTTGCTAAATCTCCATGTGCAGGATCGCGCGTATTTTCTATCTGTACCGCGCATCTTGCTCGAGGTTCCAGAACGTTTTGATCAATTAGTACGTCCAGCGCTTGATCAAAAAGTGCCGCAACAATTTCCTTCATATTTCCCTCCGAGTGCAAGTGCGAGTGTAGCATTACCAGAGGTCCCAGGGATCCACATCCAGTTGAAAAACGACCTTTCCTTGCCGTCTGTAGGCCCATGGACCGGTTTCTTTGAGGGCCCACTGCAACAACTGGCGAGGACCCGCAAGTAATAATTGGCCATGGTATTGACGATTTCGGTGCTCCATAGGGGACGGCGCGGGCCCAAGAATCTGAAGTGAGCTATTGAGCTGTTTAAATGTGAGCTTGATTTGGTCGAGTGCTGCGAATACAGATCCGGGATTACCAGAGCGACCAGTGATGAGCGCGATGTGTGTTGTGGGCGGCCACTTAAACTGAATGCGCTCCTTCACTAAAGCCGCCGCCAGCGTGTCGTATTGATTCGCTAAAATGAGCGAAAACCAGTGTGAATCAGGTCTATGGGTCTGGATGTATACGTAGCCCTGATTTTGATGGCGACCAGCCCGTCCGGTAACCTGCGTTAAAAGCTGAGAAAAGTGTTCAATGGACCGGAAATCGGCCCCCAATAACCCCTGATCCCCATCAGCGACAATGACAGTGGAGAGATGCTTGAAATCATGGCCTTTGGCCAGCATCTGAGTGCCGACCAAAACACACGGCTTCCCTTCGATAACTGGCTCAATGAGAGTCTTAAAGGATCGTCGACGCGCGGTCGTATCGCGATCAATACGTATAATCGGAAATTCAGGAAGAATTTGAGTCAGGGCCTCGGCCACTCGCTCAGTGCCGTGACCGATCGCTATTAGCGTTGATTTTGAGCAAGCCGGGCAAATTAATGGAGGCCTGCTTTTATTATCGCAGTGATGGCACCATAAGAGGTTTGGGCTTCGATGCAAGGTGGGCTTGGCATCACAGTGCTTGCACACGGGGGTCCAGCCACAATCAGCGCACATCATAACAGGTGCATAACCTCGGCGATTTAGAAAGACGAGTGCTTGTTGTCCGTTTTCTAGTGCTCGGATAATGGCTTGGCGCGCTGTTTGAGTTAGACCACCTACAGGTTTGTCTCGTCTTGAATCGATCAACTCGATTTTAGTAGATGTTGCTGCTCCTGGTCGTTCTTTTAAAATGAGTTTGCGGTACCGTCCCTGTTGAGCCGCTTGCCAAGTCTCTAGGGACGGAGTGGCAGAGCTTAAAACGATAGGAATATTTGCTTGCTTGGCACGGATAATTGATAAATCTCGTGCTGAATATCGGGCTCCCTCTTGATTTTTGTAAGCACTGTCATGCTCTTCGTCGACCAATATTAGCCCCAACTGTTTGATGGGTGTAAATAATGCCGAGCGCGTGCCAATCAAGACGTCGATCAACCCATCTTTGGCGGCAACAAATGCTCGAGAGCGATCACCATCTGAGAGCCCCGAGTGAGATACGCTCAATATTCCTTTAAGCTGTGCTTGAATTCGATCAGCCATTTGGCCCGTCAAGCCGATCTCTGGCACGAGGATTAAGACTTTCTGTTTTCTTGCAATGGAGTGCGCGATTAGTTCTGAGAATACTTGTGTTTTACCTGATCCGGTGACTCCCTGTAGTAAGAAGCAATTAAATTGACCGGTAGATGAATCGATGCATTCAATGGCTACATTTTGTTCGTTTGTTAACTGATACCCCCGAGGTTTTGCTAGGCCCGTATTCGTCTTGGGTTTAGGAAGCGGCTTACCTTTCCTTAATGTATTAGGTAGCCCCGATAGAAGTAAATCACCGAGAGGCGCCATGTAATAATCGCTCGCAAAGCCAGCCAGTGCGAAAATTTCATTCGTAATGATCGGTTCGTCATCCAGAACTTCAAGAATAGGCTTTGTCTCTGGAATCTTGGCATCTGATTCAATCTTTCCGCCCGAGATCCCAATAATTTCGCGGGTTCCAAGCTGAACTCGTACGCGCACCCCCGCTGCTACATTCGTGCTGAAATGGTAATGTAAACCATCGTGAAAAGGCCCGGGCACAAAAATTTTGAGGAAAATGCGTGGCATAAGCTTCCTGTTAGACATTGCTTTTTGATAGACTCCGCGCCCAAACTTCGATGTGGTTCTTGACGCGTATGCGGTTAAGGTTGCGACATTGTTATAACAGAGGATAGAACAGATGAGAGCGGATATTCATCCAGCGTATTCAGAAGTGAAAGTAACGTGCTCCTGTGGGGCTTGTTATGAGACCCGCTCAACAAAGGGGGAAGATTTTACGGTAGATGTATGTCAAGAATGCCATCCATTTTACACGGGTAAGCAAAAAGTGCTTGATACAGGAGGTCGAATTGACCGCTTCAACAAGCGTTTTGGTGGCCGGTCTATTGCTAAATAAAATGGCTAAAAAGGGCCTCCTAAATAGCGGCCCTTTTTGTTTTCTTCATAAGGCTTTCTTTGATTGATTCCGTATGTTCGCGCTAGATTTTTATGCGCCCATCATTTGTGAATATCCTTCAATTTTTAATTTAAAATAATTGTTGAGGTGATGACATTCCGGAGCCAGAGTCTGCAGGAACAAGTGCCTTAGGCGCTGGTTCTTTTGGCGGATTTTCGATCAAAAAGAACTCGCGGATCGATGCGCTTTCTGAGTTAAGTGCTTTTGCCCCGGTATCGGGGTCAATGCGTGTAGCAATCAACCCTGCTGGGAGAGTTGGATTTCTTTCAGGAATATTTTTTAGCGCAGTTCGCATAAATTCGATCCATATTGGTAGGGCGGCTCGGCCCCCGTATTCTGATCTGCCAAGTGTTTTTGGTTGATCAAATCCGACCCAGACTGAAGCCACTAACGTCGGATGATAACCACTGAACCAAGCGTCCACTTGATCATTAGTGGTCCCTGTTTTCCCCGCAATATCCTTTCGGCCCAGCTTGCTTGCTTTCTTGGCAGTGCCTACCTGAATTACATCTCTTAACATATCATCAATTAAAAAATGAATACGCGGATTTAGGACTCTTGGCGCCATTCGCTCAGTGAGCTCAAGATCAAAAAATTCTGATTGAGTTGGTTGGAGTCGGTTATCAAATGCTGCGTCAATCGAGACTAATCGTTTTTCACAGTTTTCTCGACACACGCTAACTGCGCGAGTTTGATAAAGTATAGTCCCGTTTGCTGATTCGATGCGATCAATCAAATGGTGCTTTACTTTGAATCCCCCGTTAGCGAAAACGGCGTATGTTTCTGCCATTTCGAGGGGTGTTAGTGATGCGGTACCTAGGGAGATAGAGAGATCGCGCGGCAGCTTTGCTGTATCTAGGCCAAATCGACCGGCGATATCGATGACGCTGTCGATGCCAAGCTCCCGTACTAGCCGCACAGACACGAGGTTACGAGAACGATATAACGCTTTCCGCAAGCGGGTAGGCCCTAAAAAAGTTCCGCTAGAGTTTTGCGGCCGCCAGTCAGTTGCCCCCTCTGTTTGATCAAATACTACGGGTGAGTCGTTAATTAAAGTGGCTGGTGTCATGCCCGATTCCAAGGCTGCCGTATAAATTAGTGGTTTAATGCCGGAGCCAACTAATCGACCTCCTTGTGTGGCGCGATTGAATTTAGATTCAAAGTAATTGAATCCACCCACCATGGCGCGAATTGCTCCGTTCTCTGGGTCAAGTGCCACAAATCCTGCTTCTACCTCTGGTTGCTGCGCTAGCCACCAGAGATCTTGATCATAAAGGACTCTGATTAGGTCGCCTGGTTGAACAAGGCGCCGCGCATCGTTAACAGTTGAACCAATGCTGTCGACACTTTGGTGAACTCGCGCCCAGTTAAAACCCGCTGGTTCGATTTTAATCATTTCTTTATCGCGAGTTATCGCAGAAATCTGATTCTCGGTAGCGGCAACCACAACGGCTGCCTTTAGGGCGCCAATATTCTTATGATTTGCGAGCTGGGACTTCCAGTCATTCAGATTGTCCCCAGAAAGTTTTGTCTTGATTCCTCGCCAGCCATGACGTTTATCGTATTCGAGTAACCCCTTAATGACTGCATTCTGCGCGGCTTTTTGCTGCTTACCATTGATGGTTGTATATACCCTTAGGCCGTCTATGTATGCTCGGTCATTGAAAATCTCAAGAGCAGCCCGCCTCGCCTCTTCAGCCACGTAAGGTGCCGCTAGGTCAAGCTGAACACCATGCAACATCGCTGTTATTGGCTGATTAATCGCTTGATTTAGATCAGATTTTTCTATAAAACCTAGCTTTAGCATCCGGCCCAATATCCAGTCTCTTCGCTCCTTGGCTCGGGTTGGATTCGTTATGGGATTGTATTTTGAGGGCGCTTTTGGCAGGCCCGCAATCATCGCAGCTTCTGCAAGTGTTAGATCATTCGTTGTTTTTCCATAATAGATTTGTGCAGCGGCATTGACCCCATAGGCACGGTGGCCCAAAAAAATAACATTAAAATAAAGTTCTAGTATTTCGTCTTTGGTCAGTGTTTTTTCGATTTCGAGAGCAAGCAAAATTTCATTGAATTTACGAGCGAAGGTGCGTTCATGGCTTAAAAAATAATTTTTCGCTACCTGCATGGTAATGGTGGATCCCCCGGACTGAATTTGACCGCTGGAAATTAATTGCCAAGCCGCACGCAAAAGACCCAGAGGATCAATTCCCAGATGATTTCGGAAGTTATCGTCTTCAGCTGCTAAAAAAGCCCTAACTAGTTTAAGTGGGACTTCATTGATCGTAGTGGGCTCGCGTCTTTTTTCTCCGAACTGGGCAAGTAGTTGTCCATCTGAAGTAAAGACTTGTAATGGTGTCTGTAACTGAACAGTTTTAAGTAGTTCAGCATCCGGCAGTCCTGGTTTAAGGTATAGATAGACACCTGCAAGCGAGCCTGTTCCAATAAGCATCAGGATTATCGATATGCCAGTAAAAAAATGCAGAGTTCGGGACACGATTACACCAATAATTTTCTATCAATCTAGTGTACCTAAAATCAAAGTCTAATAGCGATTTGGGTTTTTTCGATCCAATACTTTTCTGTAGGCGTTTCTCTAAGCTATTGAAAACTTCTCGGTCTTTTTAAGGTCGATTCTCCCTAGCATAAGACGGAGCGATTCGGCTAAGGCAAGAGCGAATTTAGGGGCTTTTCGTTATTTACGAAGATTTAGATCTTGTGCCGTCTGGCTGGTTTTTTAGAAATGGGAGATCGAGGCTTTTGATTAGAGCTGTTATTCTTTGGCATAGTTCGATCCTTGGTGAATTAGAGGTTGCATGTCCCGCATTTCGTCTAAGTTTTTTTTAATTGGTGCCACTGGCGCTGGGAAAACGACAGTTGGCAGGTTGTTGGCCGCCAAGCTGGGATGGCAGTATTTGGATCTTGATGAAGAGATTGAGAGTCTGTGTGGTGCAGATATCCCCTGGATTTTTGATGTTGAAGGTGAGGCTGGCTTTCGTGATCGAGAAGTAAAATTTTTGGGAGAATTAGCGCCGATGGAAGAGGTTGTGATCTCGACAGGTGCTGGAGTTGTGCTTAGGCCTGAAAATCAAGCCGTTCTCAGGTTGTATCGATGCCATGTGATTTGGTTAAAAGTAGATTTAAAAAATCAGGCTGAGCGGCTTAAGCATGATAAAAATCGTCCGCTGTTACAGGTACGTGATCCTAAGGAAAAACTGAGAAAAATGGCCATAGAGCGCGAACCGCTCTATGAAGCTTGTTCGAGCATTCAGATTCAAACCGGTAAAGCCAGTCCGGCCTCAGTGGTTCGTCAGATTTTACAGCTTTCGAGGGTCCATTGACGTGCGCATTTTAAACATGAATTTGGCGACCTGTACTTATCCTATTCGAATTGGCAGTGACTTATTGAAAGAGTCTGAGCTGAGCACTTTTGTTTCTGGACGTCAGGTGCTGATTGTGACGAATGAGACCGTTGCTCCACTTTATCTTATTCATGTCCAGCGCGCGCTGGCAGTCTTCGAGACAGCTGTTGTTGTTCTGCCTGATGGTGAAAGACATAAGACAATGCAGGTGCTTGACCTTATCCATACGGAAGCGCTTCGCCGCAATTTTTCACGTAATGCAACATTTATTGCGCTCGGCGGCGGTGTGGTCGGTGATATGGCCGGCTTTGCCGCAGCGACTTATCAGCGTGGTGTGCCGTTTGTTCAAATTCCAACCACATTGTTAGCGCAGGTCGACTCATCAGTTGGCGGTAAAACTGGGGTTAATCATCCCTTGGGCAAAAACATGATTGGCGCTTTCCATCAGCCAGTTGGTGTTTTAATTGATACCTCAGTTTTACAGACGTTGCCGGCAAGAGAATTGTCAGCTGGTCTTGCTGAGGTCATTAAATATGGGCTATTGGGGGACGTCGAATTTTTGGCTTGGATTGAATCAAATATTGATCAACTAATATCAGGGTCTATAGATGTGCTTGAACATGCGATTTTTCATTCTTGTCGGATGAAAGCTGAAATTGTTGCCCAGGATGAGCGCGAGGGTAGCGTGCGTGCTTTACTGAATCTTGGTCATACTTTTGGGCATGCAATAGAAGCATATGTGGGCTTTGGTAATTGGCTACATGGCGATGCGGTGTCAGTAGGCATGGTGATGGCTGCGCGCTTCTCTTGCTATCTTGGCCATCTTAGTGAAAGCGACGTTGAGCGTGTGCGTTATTTGTGCTTATCAGCAGGTTTGCCGGTGGATCCACCTAAAAAAATGACTCCTGTAGATTTTTTAACATATATGGCGGCCGACAAGAAAAATATTGATGGTCAAATGCGTTTGGTGCTTCTTTATAAGCTGGGCAATGCTTACATTGAGCCTGAAGTCAGCCAGTCAGATCTGATGGAACTGCTGATTGCATGCTGCAATTAGTCCGGTCACAGCGAGCCTGCCTTGAGCGTATTCGTTCTGCTGTGAAGTGGACGCGTGGTATAGTGCTGCTAATCGGGTCGGCGGGACAAGGAAAGTCCACGGTGGTTCGGGGTTTGTTGCTGGGCAGCCCGTTTTTGACTTTGCAACTAGATGGCAAATTGATTGCAGATCGGCATGACGCGGTCTTGCGCTTGATTGGCCTAATTGGGCTGCGGCCTGATGGCTCGGATGTTAACATGCTGGCTCGAATGCAAACTAAGCATGCATTGAGCACTGCTCATGGCATTCCTGAAATTGTTGTTGAGGACTCCCATTGCTTGACGGACGATGTCCTTGAGCTGTTTTTTGAACTTTCTGAGGGTGAGTATGGTCGCCGATGGTCAGTTTTACTAATTGGCGAGGCGTATGTATTAAAAAGGTTACTTGCGCTCGAGCCGTTTTCGGTATTGCCAAGTATCGTCAGGCTGCCAGCCTGGGATCAGAAAGATCTTGAAAGTGGTATTACTACGATTCAGCCGGACGTCGCGTCGGGAATAGGGGATTCTATTTTTTCTGGAACACTTGGCCAAACGCCTACGCACTTGTTGCGGTCTTTAATGCAAGGTGCGCCATCTGCTTCTGGATCTGATGCAGATATGTCAGAGGTCAGTTCTACCAAGCTGGTCAAACCAAGATTATTTCGCATGGTTGTTATGCTTGTGGCGCTCCTCTTACTTGCAGGAATTTTAATCGTTTCCCTAAATCTTAGCGGAGCAGGCCCTCGTGAGGAGAATCCTAGGCATATACCGATCAATATAAAGCCTTGAGTTTTTAAATTGATCAATTTGTTGGATTTGCTCCAAACGAACACCAGACATATACTAGTTAGTCTTTTGCTTTATTGAAGCAGAGGTGCGCGGCTACTACTAAAGACGCAGACGTCTGAGCCTTTCGCCTCCTCTTGAGCAGGCTGGCTTTGATTTTCATGAGCACTTCGCAAACTTAAGATCTTGGTCTCTCGACAGTTAAATCTAGGAAAAATTTTATATGACTAAGGGCCTCTATACACCTGGTGAATTTCGTGACAATTGCGGTTTTGGATTGATCGCGCATTGTGATGGTGAGTCCAGCCACCACTTATTGATGACATCTATTGAGGCGTTAACCTGCATGACCCATCGTGGAGGAATAGCGGCTGATGGAAAAACTGGTGATGGATGTGGGCTTTTATTTCAAATGCCGGATACCTTCATGCGTGTTGCCGCTATGTCCGATCTTGATTATGACCTAGGAGAACTGTTTGCAGTTGGCATGTTTTTTCTTCCACAGGATCCGATCGAATATGCTGAGTCACTGCTTCGTTTAGAGGGTGTGTTAGAGGCTAGGCGTCTTAGGGTTTGTGGATGGCGCAAGGTGCCCATTGATCCGTCTAATCTAGGCCCGATTGCTAAAGGTAATATGCCTGCATTTGCGCAGGTTTTTGTGGAGCCTGACGGGCAGAATAAAGCGGATTTTGATAATGAATTATTTATGGCCTCTCGGCTTTTAGAGCGTGCACTTGAAAAGAACCCCGAGAGTTATCTTTGTTCTCTGTCGCGGCGCGTTATCTCATATAAGGGTTTGATGATGCCGGTTGACTTGCCAAACTTTTATCCGGACTTGAATGACCCAGTCATGGCAACGGGTATCTGTGTTTTTCACCAGCGATTTTCAACTAATACATTACCCCTCTGGCCGCTAGCTCAGCCATTTCGGTTGTTAGCCCATAACGGTGAAATTAATACGATTTCCGGCAATCGTAGCTGGGCGAAAGCGCGAGGTCACTTATTTAAATCTGATCGCTTGCCTGAAATTGAGAGCATTTTGCCATTGGTCAATGCCACTGGGTCGGATTCATCAAGTCTCGATAACATGCTAGAAGTAATGGTGGCTGGGGGCATGGACTTATTCCGCGCAATTCGCATGCTGGTGCCTCCAGCGTGGCAAAACGTAGATGATCTGGATCCAGATCTTAGAGCATTTTATGAATATAATTCCATGCATATGGAGCCATGGGATGGTCCGGCCGGTGTGGTGCTGACAGATGGGCGATTTGCTTGCTGCTTGCTTGATCGGAACGGCTTACGTCCTGCACGCTGGGTTCGGACCAAAAACGGTTATTTTACAGTAGCATCGGAGATCGGCACATGGCGTTATAAGCCTGAGGATGTCATTGCAAAAGGCCGCGTCGGGCCGGGTGAGTTACTTGCCATTGACACTGAAACTGGTGCTTTGCTGACGTCAAACCAGATCGACCGGACTCTTAAAACTCGGCAGCCTTATAAAAAATGGTTGCGCGAGCAGACGATTCGATTCGAAGGTTCGATGAGGGATCCATTTTCGGATTTAAAGCCATTGAGTGAGCAGGGGCTTGATCCGTATTTGAAATTATTTAACCTCACGCGAGAAGAGGCGGAGTCGGTGCTTAAGCCGCTTGCCGAGTTGGGTCAGGAAGCCGTTGGGTCTATGGGGGATGATACTCCTATGGCGGTGCTGTCGCTTGAGCAGCGACACACTGCAGATTATTTTCGCCAGCAGTTTGCTCAAGTAACTAATCCGCCCATTGATCCGCTGCGAGAATCTATCGTGATGAGTCTTGAGACGTGTCTAGGGGTTGAACTCAATCCGTTTGAGGAGACTGCTGCACATGCGGGGCGGATTATTTTGCAATCGCCTGTGTTGTCCGCACCCAAAATGGATCGTTTAAAAGCACTGGATCAAGAGGGTTATGAACAAGAGCATATTAAATTAGCGTTCGACCCCTCACTTGGTTTGAAAGAAGCAGTTCAATCAGTATGTGAGCGGGCAGTGAGAGCGGTCCGGTCTGGTAAGTCCCTATTGATTTTGAGTGATCGAGAAGTTCGTTCAGATCAATGGGTGATTTCTGCGATTATGGCGACGGGTGCGGTGCATCATAGTTTGATCTCTGAGGGCCTCCGTTGTGCAGCTAATATTGTAGTCGATACAGGAGAGGCTCGTGATTCGCATCATTTCGCAGTCCTACTGGGTTTTGGTGCCACGGCCGTTTATCCCTATTTATCTTACCGCGTCATAAATCAGTTGGTGAATAGTGCAGAGCTAATCGGTGATCCTCTTGAGCTACATCAAAACTACCGTAAAGGCATCAACAAGGGACTCTTGAAAATCCTCTCTAAGATGGGGATCTCAACCATTGCAAGCTATCGAGGGGCTCAATTATTCGAAGCGATTGGTTTGGCTGAAGAAGTCGTGAAACTTTGCTTCTTTGGAGTTCAAAGTCGAATTGCAGGTGCTGATTTTTCGGATTTCGAAAATGATCAGCGAATTCGTCAGTCGACCGCTTGGTCTCGAAGAAAACCGGTGCCTCAAGGTGGTTTTTTGAAGTATATGCATGGTGGTGAATACCATGCATATAATCCGGAAGTCGTTCAGACGCTTCAGCAGGCAGTGCAAACCGGTTCTTACTCGACATACCGGCAGTACGCCAAGTTGGTTAACGATCGGCCCGTAGCCACACTTCGAGATCTTTTGAAGCTTGAATTAGATGAGAACCTTTCGATTTCTGTGGATGAAGTTGAGCCTGCAGCTTCCATCTTGAAGCGTTTTGATTCCGCGGGCATGTCCCTTGGTGCGCTAAGCCCTGAGGCGCATGAAGCGCTGGCCGAAGCTATGAATGAGCTTGGCGCCCGCTCAAATTCTGGAGAAGGTGGCGAGGATCCTGTCCGATTTGGCACTTCTAAAATGTCGAAAATCAAACAAATTGCATCCGGTCGTTTTGGTGTGACGCCTCACTATTTGGTTAATGCTGAGGTGTTGCAGATCAAGGTAGCTCAGGGCGCCAAACCTGGTGAAGGCGGTCAGTTGCCTGGTGGCAAAGTTAATTCTTTGATTGCTCGTCTTCGCTATTCAGTTCCTGGTGTTACCTTGATTTCTCCGCCCCCTCATCACGATATTTATTCGATTGAAGATCTTGCTCAGTTAATCTTTGATTTGAAACAGGTCAATCCAAAGGCGTTGGTCTCAGTTAAACTTGTGAGTGAGCCCGGAGTTGGAACTATCGCGGCTGGCGTGGCCAAAGCATATGCAGATCTCATTACAATCTCTGGGTATGACGGAGGAACGGCAGCCAGCCCTTTAACATCGATTAAATATGCTGGCTCTCCATGGGAACTTGGTTTATCCGAGGCACATCAGGCGCTCAGAGCGAATGACTTGCGTGACAAGGTGCGATTGCAGGCAGATGGCGGTCTAAAGACAGGTCTTGATGTGATAAAAGCAGCTATTTTGGGCGCAGAAAGTTTTGGATTTGGCACAGCGCCTATGGTAGCTATGGGCTGCAAATACTTGAGGATTTGTCATTTAAATAATTGTGCGACTGGTGTGGCGACGCAGAATGAATATTTGCGAGAACAGCATTTCCGTGGAACTGTGGAAATGATTAAGCACTTCTTCATCTTTGTGACGGAAGAGACGCGAGAATGGATGGCAGCGCTCGGTATCCGCCGTATGGCTGACCTGGTTGGGCGCACGGACTTATTGTCCCAAATAGCTGGAAATACACAGCGTCAGAAAAAATTAGATTTTGGTCCAATTTTATATCAAGGTCCTGAGCACGTTGGTAAACCTCAACTTTGTGTATTAGAAAAAAATCCACCACATGATAAAGGCCTGTTGAATCAGAAGATTGTGGAGGCCACCAGGGATGCTGTTTCAAGTGGTCAGGGTGGTGAATATAGCTACTCGATAACCAACTGTGATCGATCGATCGGCGCCACATTATCAGGAGAAATTTGCATCAATCACGGTCTAAATGGCATGCCCTATCCAATTCGATTAAGGTTAAAAGGGACTGCGGGACAGAGTTTTGGAGTTTTCAATGCGCCGGGATTGGAGATGTCGCTTGAGGGAGATGCTAATGATTATGTCGGTAAAGGGATGGCGGGAGGCAGCTTGATTATTGCCCCACATCAGTCCTCGGAATTTGCGTCTCAAGAGACAGCAATTATTGGAAATACCTGTTTGTATGGCGCCACTGGGGGAATTTTATACGCAGCAGGTTGCGCTGGAGAGCGGTTCGCCGTTAGAAATTCGGGTGCAATTGCTATTGTTGAAGGGGCGGGTGATCACTGTTGCGAATATATGACAGGTGGTCTAGTGATTGTTCTTGGGGAAACGGGCCGTAACTTTGGGGCCGGAATGACAGGCGGTTTTGCTTATGTATTGGATGAATCTCGAGCATTTGTGGATCGGTATAATCATGAGCTTGTAGAAATTACGCGTATAAGCACGGAGCATATGGAAGAGTACCGTGCGCATCTCCGCAGCCATTTAAAAGATTATACCGAGCAGACTGGTAGTAAGTGGGGTCGTGAGATCTTGGACGATTACGAGACCTTTATTGGCCGCTTCTGGTTGGTGAAGCCAAAGGCAGCAAGTTTATCTGATTTGCTGACAACATCGCGCGCAGACGCACAATAAGGGATCAGTATGTCAGACCAGTTACAGAACAATTTCCAATTTTTAGATGTTGGACGTGCGGATCCCAAAAAAAAATCTACTGAGATCCGCAAGAATTCATTTGTCGAAATTTACGAGGATTTCAAGCCCGAGCAGGCTACTAATCAGTCGCATCGTTGTCTTTCATGTGGGAATCCTTATTGTTCATGGAAGTGCCCAGTTCACAACCATATACCAGATTGGCTGGAGATGATCAGTCAAGGAAATATTATGGGCGCTGCGGATTTGTGCCACAAAACTAATTCGTTACCGGAAGTGTGTGGACGTGTTTGTCCGCAAGATAGATTGTGTGAGGGTGCATGCACGCTAAATGATGGTTTTGGCGCAGTGACCATCGGCTCGGTAGAGAAATACATAACAGATACAGCCTTTGCTTTAGGTTGGCGTCCCGACATGTCGGATGTGGTTTGGACTGATAAACGTGTTGCCATCGTTGGTGCTGGGCCGGCAGGCTTGGCGTGTGCTGATGTTCTAGCGCGCGGCGGAGTGAAGTCTGTGGTGTTTGATCGTTATCCAGAGATTGGTGGCCTTCTGACCTTTGGAATCCCTGAATTTAAGCTTGAAAAATCAGTGATGAGTCGTCGCCGTGAAATTTTTGAGAATATGGGCATCGAGTTTCGATTGAATACAGAAATTGGAAGAGATTTAGCATTTGGAGAATTGATGGAAGATTTTCAGGCGGTTTTTCTTGGTATGGGTACCTACACCAGCATGGCCGGTGGGTTTCCTGGTGAAAATTTTCCGGGTGTTTTTAAGGCATTGCCATTTTTGATTTCCAATGCGAATCGTTATCTTGGATTTGAGAAGGATCGGAAAGATTTTATTAATGTGAAAGGGAAGCGCGTGATCGTATTGGGCGGCGGTGATACGGCGATGGACTGTAACCGCACGTCGATACGTCAGGGAGCGCAGTCCGTTACTTGTGCCTATCGCCGTGACGAAGTCAATATGCCCGGATCGCGAAAAGAAGTGGCAAATGCGCGCGAGGAGGGAGTGATATTTCTCTTCAACCGCCAACCTATCGAGGTCATGGGCGATATGACAGGCATTGTAGGGGTCAAATTTGTGAGTACGAAATTGGGTGAGCCTGATGCTAACGGGCGCCGACGTCCAGAAGTTATTCCTGGATCCGAAGAGGTGATTCCAGCGGATTGTGTTCTGATTGCCTTTGGCTTTCGGCCGAGCCCAGCTTCTTGGTTTGCAGATTTGGCAATCGAGACTGCAGACTCGGGTCTTGTCATTGCTCCTGAAGAAGGAGTGCTTCCCTATCAAACAACGAATCCAAAGATATTCGCTGGGGGTGATATGGTTCGTGGATCAGATCTGGTGGTTACTGCAATTGCAGAAGGCCGCTCTGCGGCTAATTCGATTCTTGATTATGTGGGAGTGTAAAAATAATGCGTGACGAAACTCTAGCCATTCATGCTGGGTACAAAACTGATCCAACAACTAAGGCAGTTATCCCCTCGATCTGCCAGAATGTGGCGTTTGAATTTGATGACGCTGCTCATGGCGCAGCCCTCTTTAATTTGGAGGTGCCAGGAAATATCTATACGCGGATCATGAATCCTACCTGCGATGTGCTTGAGCAGCGTGTTGCTGCACTTGAGGGCGGTATTGCGGCGTTAGCTGTCTCGTCTGGAATGGCCGCTATAACGTATGCGATTCAAACATTGGCAAGTCAAGGCCACAACATTGTTACTACTCCACAGCTCTACGGCGGAACCTATACGCTGTTCGCGCATATGTTGCCGAGCCAAGGTGTGGAAGTGCGATTTGCAGAGTCTGATCGTCCCGAAGATTTAGAAAAGCTTGTCGATGCAAATACCCGGGCAATTTTCTGTGAAACGATTGGCAATCCGGCAGGTAATATCATCGATATTGCTGCGATGGCCTCTATGTCTTCACGCCAAGGCATACCGCTTGTGGTTGATAATACGGTCGCAACACCTGTTCTCTGCAAGCCGATTGAATTAGGCGCCAATATTGTGGTTCATGCATTGACCAAGTTTATGGGCGGCCACGGAAATTCACTCGGTGGTATTATAGTCGATGGGGGAAATTTTGATTGGAACGCAAATGCGGCGAAATTCCCGGGTATGACAGCGCCGGAGCCGGCCTACCATGATGTGGTGTATTCTGAGGCATTTGGGCCTGCTGCATTTATTGCGCGTGCTCGAACTGTGCCGCTTCGTAATACGGGAGCTGCTTTGGCGCCAATGAACGCATTTCTGCTTCTCCAGGGTATTGAGACTCTTAATCTTCGCATGGAGCGGCATTGCGAGAATGCGCAGAAAGTTGCAGAGTATCTTAAGAGTCATACTCGTGTTGAATGGGTAAGCTATGCAGGGCTTCACGATCATCCTCATTATGAACTTGCTAAAACTATGCTGGGCGGCAAGCCCTCGGCTCTTTTGACCTTTGGTGTAAAAGGTGGATTAGAGGCTGGAGTGCGTGTTTACGATTCATTGAATCTTTTCAAGAGGCTGGTAAATATTGGTGATGCTCGCTCGTTGGCGTGTCACCCGGCGTCCACCACGCATCGCCAGTTGTCTGAAGAAGAGCAAATTAATGTTGGTGTAAAACCTGAGGCGATCCGTCTTTGTGTTGGGATCGAACATATTGATGACATCTTGGCTGATCTTGAGCAGGCGCTTTCACACGGATGATCCCACCTCTGCGGAATGACCGCTTTCTGAGGGCGTTGAATAGACAGCCAGTGGACCAGACTCCAGTCTGGATGATGCGGCAGGCAGGACGTTACCTGCCAGAATATCGTATGACCCGCTCGCAAGCGGGAGATTTCATGAGCCTTTGCAAAAATCCGCAGTTGGCGTGTGAGGTCACCATGCAACCACTTGAGCGGTACCCCCTAGATGCGGCTATTTTATTTTCGGATATATTGACCATTCCAGATGCTATGGAATGTGGTTTGTATTTTGAGGCTGGGGAAGGCCCGCGCTTCCAGCGCCCGGTGCGAACGTCTGCTGATATAGATGCGTTACCCATTCCACCAATGGCCGAAGCATTGGATTATGTCATGTCAGCTATAAAGACGATCCGAGCCGAATTAAACGGAAAGGTTCCCCTGATAGGTTTCTCAGGAAGTCCGTGGACCCTTGCAACGTATATGATCGAAGGTTGTGGTTCTAAAGAATACCGTTACGCCAAAGGCCTAATGTATTCTGACCCGATTGCTTTGCATGTACTGCTTGAGAAACTAACTATGGCAGTGACAGACTATTTGAATGCGCAAATTGATGCTGGCGCTCAGGCCGTACAGATATTTGATACGTGGGGCGGCGTTTTGACAGAACCCGCATACCGCGAATTTTCATTGGCCTACATGGCAAAGGTTATCTCTGGTTTAAAACGTGAATGCGGTGGCCAAAAAGTACCTGTGATTCTTTTTACCAAGGGCGGTGGCGGCTGGCTTGAAGCCATGGCAGATACTGGATGTGACGCGCTTGGACTCGATTGGACGGTGGATCTGGGAGCGTGCCGTCGTCGCGTCGGAAACCGTGTTGCGTTGCAGGGGAATCTAGATCCTTCAGTGCTCTTTGGGTCAGATAAACAGGTGATTTTAGAAGTGGGTCGGCTCCTCCAAAGCTTTGGAGCGCACCCTGGCCATGTATTTAATTTGGGTCATGGTATTAATCAATTTGTTGATCCTGACCGTCCAGCCACTATGATTAAAGCAGTGCAACAAATAAGCCGGGAAATCCACGCCGGTTCTTGAGGGGTCAATAGAATGCGCTTAACTGTGTTTGTGTTTGGTCTCGCTCTGGCAGGATCTGCCATGGCTGAGGTTCAGGGCTTGTCTCAAATTTACAATTTGGCTGTAGCCAATGATCCATCTCTAAGTGCGGAAGTTGCAGGGCGTTCCATTGCCATAGCAACCAGAGACAAGGTAACTGCAGGCAAAGGGTTGTCTGTTGATGGAACCGTTACAGGGAGTCGCACTGATAATCTAGTCAATGATGACAATTTTCAGACCGGTTCGTTGTCAATGAAGCTGACCCTACCAGTTTTCAATCGGGCACTTGATGCCTCTATCGTAGCCCAAGAAGCAAATGTTCGTTCGGCCGATGCCAAGTTAAAAGGGTACAGGCAGGCTCATATAGTTAAGGTCGCCGAAGTTTATTTTAGAGTTTTATCAGCTGAGCAGGATCTTCAGGCAACTTATGCGGAAGTCGTTGCCTTTGAGCGTCAGCTCGAGCAAGCTCAGGAGCGGTTGAGTGTTGGCATTGGTACTCGTGTCGATGTGGATCAGGCGCGTGCAAAATTGGACTTATCTAAGGTGGAATTAATTTCGCATGAAGTGGCCTTGGAGACAGCCAAGTCGGAGGTAGAGCAGTTGATTGATGGGCCAGTGACGGGGCTCGCAGACTTTCCTTTTGACTTTGCTGAAAAAAAATATAGAAAGTTGAATCGTGAAATTGATTCAATAGTTCTCGACCACCCTAACGTCGTTGCTAAATTTGAAGCTTATCAAAGTGCTTTGGCTGATCTTGATAAATCTCGAGCTAGTCTGCGGCCGAAGTTGGATCTTTCATCCACTTTTTCGATAGGAGATTCATCTGGGGGCTCATCATCGGCGACTAATGCCTCCACAAGAAAAAATGTGTTGGCGCTCACATTGTCTGCACCAATTTTCAGTAATGGAGCCAATGAGTCGGCTTTAGCGGTTTCCGCAGCATCGGTAATAAAGGCCGATGCCGAGTTAGCGAGTATCCGTCGAAAAGTTCGTGCGTCGATCCAAGTCGCCTTGAGAATGCTTGAGGCTAGTGCGAGGACGCTTGAAGCGAGACGCTTGGTTATTGTATCTGCGGCCAGCCGGGTCGAAGCGACTGAAGTCGCTTACTCTGTTGGATCTGGTGATATTGTTGAAGTGCTGAATGCGAAAAAAGATTTGATTGCAGCAGAACGCGATCTTGCTAAGACACGGCATACTCATGCGTTAAGGGAGTTGGGGGTAGGTGAGGCTGTGGGTGATTTATCCGAAGAGGCGATTTTTCGTATCGATGATCAGCTGATTCAGTGAAAATGTCGTGAACTTGGGATTAATTTCCCGAGCCACAGAGAGGCATCTTGTAGTTCGTTTGCGACGATATGAATCACTCCTTTTTTTTCTTGTATAGAGCCGCGAATTTTGAGTAGCCGGCTTTGTAAAATTATATTGTGGAATCGCTCAACAATTTTTGGCCAGACGATGCAGTTAATGTGACCTTCTTCATCTTCAAGGGTAATGAAGACGACTCCTGATGCAGATCCTGGGCGTTGCTTGGCTGCTACAATTCCGGCCACCCAAACGTTCAGATTGAGATCTTGTGATAAACAGAGTAACTCTGATGAGCGTTTACAGTTTTTGAATGGTGTTTTGATTCGAAGAAGTCCCATTGGATGGGCTTCCAATGACAGCCTAGTGGAGCTGAAGTCCGCTATTAGAGTTTCCCCAAGAACTGGTTCTCTGGGTCGATATAACTCGTCTGGTGGGGTTAAAGCTCGGAACAGCGGCAACTGTGATTCGTGATCGCCTAATTGCCAAAAACTATCGAATCTATTGTTGGTCAATGTTCTGAATGCATGTGCGTGTGCTAAAACTTCGAGATCTCCTTTGGATAGCTCTGTTCGATACCGAAAGTCATTCAGGCTAACAAAAGATTGCACTCGCGCATTCAGTAGATCTATTGCTGCTTGTTTTTTGAATCCCTTAATGAGGTGAAGGCCAAGGCGAATTACTGGTCCTTTGAGGCTATCTTCCAGTGTTGAGAACCATTCAGAATGATTTACATCGATTGGTCGGACCTGAACTCCTTTTCGTATGGCATCCTGCAGGAGCTGTGATGGTGTGTAAAAGCCCATGGGCTGTGCATTGAGGAGACCGCAGTAAAAAGCAGCTGGTAAGTGACATTTGAGCCAGGCGGATATATACACAAGTAATGCAAAGCTTGCTGCATGAGACTCCGGAAAGCCATATTTTCCAAATCCTTCAATCTGGTTACACAATCGATCTGCAAAGACATCGTCGTATCCTCGCGCGCGCATTCCAGACAGTATTTTCTCATGAAAATGTGATAGGCCTTTTCCGCCCTTCCAACTGGCCATGGCTCGCCGCAAAGCATCCGCTTCTCCAGCGCTAAAGTCGGCAGCGACCATGACTAGTTGGATAACTTGTTCTTGAAAGATTGGTACTCCCAAAGTGCGATTTAGGATTACTGAAATTTCTGTTGGTTCAAGATCTTTGGGCTCAATCCCTTCACGTCGCCTCAAATAGGGATGTACCATGTCGCCTTGAATTGGACCGGGTCTGACTATGGCGACTTGCACTACCAAATCATAATATGTACGAGGTTTGAGCCTTGGCAACATCGCAAGTTGCGCTCTAGATTCGACCTGAAATACGCCGACCGCATCACCTCGAGAGAGCATGTCGTATACAGCCGGATCTTCTGGTGGAATGTCTGCGATAGACTTAGGTGGGTTTGCAAAAACTCCAGAAGTAGGTTGATAGTGTTTATAAAACGTTTGTGCCAGACCAAGACTTTCGCGGATCGCAGTCAATGTTCCAAGCGCCAGAATGTCTACTTTCAGAAGGCCTAACGCGTCAATATCATTCTTGTCCCATTGCAGGCAGGTGCGTGCTCCCATAGTGGTGGTTTCGATAGGGCAGAGTTCAGATAAAGGCCCTTGAGAAATCACAAAGCCTCCTGAGTGCTGTGTTAAGTGTCTTGGAAAGCCGATTAGCGTGTTGACCAGTTCGATGAGTTGTTGCATTTTTTGGCTATGAGGATCAATGCCAAGTTCTGCAAATCGCAGATTCATTGTTCCTTGCTCATCCCACCAAGCAAGACTGCCTGAAAGTGTTCTAGTGAGATCTGGAGGCATGCCTAGCGCCTTACCTACGTCACGGATGGCCGAGCGCTTTTTGTAGGTGATGACAGCTGCTGCTAATGCTGCACGCTCTTTGGAGTATTTTTGATAAATATAGTTGATAACCTCGTCTCGTCTATGGTGTTCAAAATCTACGTCGATGTCTGGTGGTTCGTTCCTTTCTTTGGATATGAATCGTTCAAATAAGACAGAAACTTGGCTGGGGTCTACTTCTGTAATAAAGAGGCAATAGCACACCACTGAATTAGCAGCGGACCCTCGTCCTTGGCAGAGAATATTCTGTGACCGAGCATAGGCAACAATGTCATGAACGGTTAAGAAGAAGCAGGTATAATCTAAATCTTTTATTAGCATCAATTCTTTGTGAATTAAGTCCTGAATATTTTTTGGCACTTCTTTTGGCCAGCGTTTTTTTGCGCCTTCCTCCACAAGATCCAATAAAAATTGTTGTTCTGACGAGTAATGGGGCGGACAGATTTCTTTTGGGTATTCGTAACGCAGTTCTGAAAGAGACCATTCGAGCCTATCCAAAATATTCAGTGATTCATGCAGCCATGGTGCTGGATAGCGTAAGGTCAGTGCATCGAAGTTTAGCAGCGAGCGTTCGCTCGAGCGCTCCAGTTGATCTACGACATTAGAGAGTGCGCTGTTGAGGCGAATAGCCGTGAGCGTATGCTGCAATTTCAAGCGTTTTCGGGAGTGCATCAACGGACGTTGTGTCGCTACAATGGGTAGATTCGACTCGAATGCCATACGATCTAAACGTTCAGCCAGTTCTGCTTGGCCCCCAAACTCAGGAAGGTGTGCCGCGATCCAAAAACGCCCTTGGAAAGCGTGTTGGATAGCCTGAGTTTGTTCTGTCCATTTGTGGTTCTGTGGATCTGGGTGCCAAAGGCATAGCAATGTGTTTGCCCGACCGATCAAGTCTTGAGTGGCAATCTGGTAGTTTCCTTTGTTTGCACGGCGCCTAGCGAGGGAAATTATTTGACAAAGTTCTCCCCAGGCCTCACGTGTTGGCGCAAAAAGGGTGATTTCAATACGTTCTTCGGTTTGAAAATAGGCGCCATGTATAAGTGATATTTGACACGCTGTTGCTTCTAAATGCGCTCTCACTGAGCCCGAGACAGATGCCTCGTCAGTAATCCCGAGTCCTTGGTAGTTAAGTTTTTTTGCTTCACGAACGTATTCTTCTGGATGCGATGCTCCAGTCAAAAAACTGAAATTCGAGTAACAACAAAGTTCGGCAAACATACTGTATATATATACAGCATTTTCTGCTGAATCTGAAATTATTTGACTGGGTCATCTGCTACGTATTTGTTTTTTCAAATTGTGTGATGCGGATTTCAAGTTCTGCTAATTTAGCCTCGGCTTTGGAGAGTTTTTCATTTTGACGCTCAAAGTCTTCACGTGTCACTACCTTTAAATCTTTCAAGCCCTGAGTAATCATTTCTTCTACTTGATTCTTGAATTGCTTCTGCATTTTACGGGCTGGTTCCGGTAAAGCTTCGGAAATTCTCGTGGCCATTTCATTAAGCGTATCGCGATCAAACATTATGAGCTCCTTCTGTTCACTCTTAATGATAAGGGCAGTTACAAAAAAATCATCTACGCATATTCGCACTATTCTGGTGCTCAGAAAGTCGTTACAGTGCCAAGTGTGCGCAATTTCGGTGCTTTTTTGTGGGGCCTCCCCCGCCCTAGCCCGCAATCTCCTGCGAAGTGATTGGTTGGCACGTGATCTGCAAGAAGCAATAGACCTGTAAACGAGAGGTTATTCCCTCCGATCAGGATCTCGTTAGTAAGGAGAGATATATGAAATTGGTAACGGCGATTGTTAAACCGTTTAAATTGGATGATGTTCGCGAAGCACTGTCAGATATTGGCATGCAGGGCATTACTGTGACTGAAGTAAAAGGCTTTGGTCGTCAAAAGGGGCATACCGAGTTATATCGGGGTGCTGAATACGTAGTAGATTTTTTACCCAAAGTGAAAATTGAGGTGGCGACTATTGATGAACAGGTTGACCAAGTCATTGAGGCCATTTCAAAAGCTGCCAATACCGGAAAAATCGGTGATGGTAAGATTTTTGTTGTGAACCTTGAGCAGGCAATTCGCATCCGTACAAACGAGTCCGGTAACGAAGCACTTTAAATTTAAACCATTCGGTCAACGACAAACTTCGCAGGAGAGTCATTGTGAACGATTTAGCTACCCTAGGCGGCGAATTAGCCCAACTAGCTTATGCACTTGATACGTTTTATTTCTTACTCATGGGCGCCTTTGTTATGTGGATGGCAGCCGGCTTCGCAATGCTTGAAGCCGGATTGGTGCGTACCAAAAACACTACTACAATTTTAACTAAGAATATTTTGCTGTATTCGATCGCTTCAGTCATGTATCTCGCTATTGGATACAACTTGATGTACATCAATGACAGTTGGGGCGGTGTAATTCCAGACCTAGGATTTCTTATTGGTGAAGAGAATACGGCCGATACGGTTCTGGCTGGTGGAGACGATGCTCCTTATTATGCAGGGCGCTCGGACTTCTTTTTTCAAGTCGTATTTGTCGCGACCGGAATGTCAATTATTTCGGGTGCGGTTGCTGAAAGAATGAAGCTGTTCGCCTTTTTAGCGTTCTCAGTCATTTTCACTGGTTTTATTTATCCAATTCAAGGGTCATGGAGTTGGGGCGGTGGTTTCTTATCAGAAGCCGGATTCAGCGACTTTGCAGGCTCAGGTATTGTCCACATGTGCGGAGCTGCAGCAGCATTGGCTGGTGTCATAGTTCTTGGCGCGCGGAAAGGTAAATATGGCCCGAATGGTCAAATCAATGCGATTCCGGGCGCTAATATGCCCTTAGCAACACTGGGTACATTTATTCTTTGGCTTGGTTGGTTTGGATTTAACGGTGGATCTGAGCTTAAGGTGTCAAATGTTGACGAATCAAATGCTGTTGCTCAGGTTTTCTTGAATACAAATATGGCCGCAGCCGGGGGTGCGATTGCAGCCGCATTGATCGCTAAAATCTTATTTGGTAAGGCTGATCTTTCGATGACCTTGAACGGTGCCTTGGCTGGTCTAGTCGCTATTACAGCAGAGCCACTTGCTCCAACAGCACCTCTTGCAACGATGATTGGTGCGATTGGAGGTGTTTTGGTTGTATTCTCAATTATTGCATTCGACCGCATCAAAATTGATGATCCCGTCGGTGCTATCTCTGTCCACGGTGTCGTCGGTATTTGGGGCTTGTTTGCGGTATTGCTATCTAACGGTGACGCGACTGTTAGTGGCCAAATTCTAGGTATCGTTTCTATCTTCGGATTCACCTTTATTGCTTCTTTGATTGTGTGGGGAATCATTAAGGTAGTGATGGGGATTCGCGTAACCGAAGAAGAGGAATATTTGGGCCTTGACCTTGTTGATTGCGGCAATGAGGCCTATCCAGAGTTTAAGCGTTCTTAACCTTCCCAAAGGAAAGTAAGTTTAGGCGGCTTTGGCCGCCTTTTTTTTAATCAAAAGCGTTAAACTCGTTCTTCATCCTCAAAAGAGAAAATAACGTGCGCGCAGTATTTCTTGATTATCAGTCTATGAAGCCTGCTGAACTCGATTTCGACCAACTTGCTTCGGCCACTTCTGAATTCGTTACTTACGATGCCACATCGCCAGATTTGATCGCCGAGTATATTGCTGGATTTGAGGTAGTGATCCTCAATAAAGTGAGGTTTCTTCGCGAACACTTTGAACAAGCGAAAGACTTAAAGTTAATTCTTGTTGCGGCGACTGGAACAGATAATGTGGATAAGTCCGCCGCGGTAGACCATGATGTTGTGGTATGCAACGTCACTGCTTATGGCACATCTTCAGTAAGTCAGCACACCATGATGTTGATGCTGATGGTTGCAACTCAGGCCGAGCGTTATCGAAATGAGGTTAAGGCTGGAATTTGGCAAGCCAGCCCCATGTTTTGCCTCATGGATTATCCGATTCTTGATCTGTCAGGTAGAACTCTGGGCCTTATTGGTTACGGGGAGCTTGGAAAAGCTGTCGGTAAGCTGGCTGAGGCTTTTGGAATGCGGGTTTTGGTCATGAGTCGAGATGGTGTGAAATACACCAATGGTCCGCAGCGTGTTAGTTTTGACTTGTTGTTGGAACAGTCAGATTTCATAAGTTTGCACGGGTTATTGAATGCTGAAACTGAGAAAATGATGAACGAGAAAGCATTTGCTCGAATGAAGCCTGGCTCGTTTCTCATCAATACAGCTCGAGGTGGGCTGGTTGATGAGGATGCGCTTTGTGATGCTCTTGAATCTGGCCATCTTGGCGGTGCGGGACTTGACGTGCTTACCGTCGAGCCTCCCTCGCTGGAGTCTAGGCTTTTGGCGTGCGCGCATCCTAATTTGGTCATAACACCTCATTCGGCTTGGGCAAGCCGCGAGTCGCGGCAGCGTATTGTAGATATCTTGCAAGGGAATTTAGAAGCATTTTTTGAAGGTGCCCCCATCAATCGGGTAGCCTAAAGATACTTTAGTAAATCACGTAGTGATTCAATTGTAATATCTGCAATAACATGAGCAGCAGAGTGTTGGCGAGTGTTAATCCAGGCCGCTTTCATTCCAGCTGCCTGAGCTCCGACGATGTCATGCTCGAGATTATCTCCAATATGGAGACAGTGGTGCGGTTCAATCGCAAATCGAGTTAGCGCCTCTTTGAACATCATTGGATGTGGCTTCGCCTTAGGGAATTCCTGTGCTTGTAGAGAGAATTGGAAAAAGCGTCCCAATGACATTTCCATGACATCGGCGTTGCCGTTTGTGATCGCACCAATCGGATATTTTCTTGCAAGAGCCTCGAGTGTGCTTTCTGCATCTGCATAGGGAGTGACGTTTTGCCTCTCTCGATAAAATGCACGGAATCCCTCATCAGCCAGATCTTCAGATTGGGATACTTTAGCTCCTTTTGATTGAAACCATAGGGCAAGTGTTTTCCGGCGAACCGCCGAAAAATTATGACTGATCTCGCTATGATTTGTTTCCACTAATGCCCGGATCTTTCGAAAATTTTCCAAAGTGAAGTCGGCCATCCAGGCTTCGGGGGCGAGATTGCGGAGGTGACTAGCCATTACAGCTTCTGCGTTTAGGATGGAAATATCGGTTTCCCACAACGTATTGTCGAGATCGAAGGTGAGGGCTCTAATGTCTCTGATCATTTTAGCTTTGCTCTTGGGTGTGTTTTATCGTAAACCTCGGCAAGATGCTGAAAGTCAAGGTGAGTGTATATCTGAGTAGTTGAGAGGCTTGCGTGCCCCAAAAATTCTTGAACTGCTCTCAGGTCACCTGAGGATTCCAATAAGTGTGTGGCAGCAGAATGTCTGAGCGCGTGGGGATGCACATGCTGATCAATACCCACTTTGATTGCTCTAACCTCAAGCCGGCGCTGCAAGGTACGAGCACTCAGCGGGCTGCCTTTTTTCGAGAGAAAAAGACGGTCAGTTAGGCCGTGATCTAGTGCAGAACGTACTTCAAGCCAATGATTAATCGCTCGGATGGCGACGTTGCCCACCGGCACGATACGCTCTTTGCCGCCTTTCCCTAGAATTCGGATTTCCCCACGAAGATCATGCACAACTCTCATTTTAAGGCTTAACGCTTCGTTCAAGCGCAACCCCGACGAGTAAAGTAATTCAAACACTGCTTGGTCACGAACGGCCTCAGGATCGGATTGATCGTAGGCTGCATCAAGCAGCCGGCTCATGGAGTCGGGACTCAGTGCGTGGGGTAAATGTTTCCCAGTTTTTGGAGCTCGAATATCTACTGCTGGGTTTGATGTAATCAGCTTTTTATTAATGGCGTCTTGAAACATCCCGCGCAGGGCTGAGAGTTTCCGACTAATAGAGCGACCACCAATATTTCTGCTGCTGAGGATACGTACCCAATTTATGATGCTCATAGTGTCAATATCTTTGAGCGCACAGTCATGGCCGATAAACTCAGTGATTTGATTTAGATCTCTGGTATACGCTTCCACTGTTTTTGGCTGGTGTCTCTGCGTTTGGCGCATACCTTCCAAATAGGCGCGGACAAAAGAGCCAAGTTCCATGATTAATTGGTTTCTGGCAGAAGACGCGGTAAAATCATCGCCAATGCCTCACCGATATGATCTAGGAATAAGGTGTCTTGATTGGATTGAAAATGCTCGGCATCTGGATGTCCAAGGACTAATAACCCGTAGGTATGTCCACGGACTAACCCCAAAGTTGCGCAACTGGCAATATCGGTAGTGTCGTTTCCAAAAAGCGCCTTTTTATGACTTTGTGTCACACGTCCGACCCAAGATTCTTTGCTAGATATTGCTTCCGCAAAATCTCCCCCATCCTCGAGGGACCGACTCGTAATTGATCGTATTAAGTTGAGGCCATCTTGGATCTCGAACTGATCTGACAGAAGTAAGCGGACGACTGGTATGTCAAAGCTCCGGCCTAATTGTTCGTCGAGTGCAATCGACAGATCATGGAGATTCCGTGCACCGAGTAACGCGAGCACCAAACCCCTAGTTTTTTCGAAGAGCACGCTATTAATTCGAGCAACTTCAATCATATGATCGTTCTCACGTTCAAGATGTTTGACTTGATCCCTAAGTTTTCTTAGTTGGTATTCGATCAATGAAATTGCAGGCCCCGTGTCGAGGGGAATTTTTAGTGCCGTAATTAAGTATGGATGATCGACAAAAAATTCTGGATGTTCGTTCAGGTAAGCCTCTATCTGCTGTGTTTCCGTCACAGTTGGAACTCCCCTTCAAATACGGATTCTGCAGGTCCAATCATAACCAGATCGCTACCCGGCCCTTGCCAACTAATTTGCAGGTTTCCCCCTGTCGTTGCAACTGTTACTGATTCATCGACAAGGCGTTGGGTGTATGCAAAAGCTACAGCTGCACAGGCGCCAGTTCCGCAGGCTAGTGTTTCCCCCGCTCCCCGCTCAAAAACACGTAGTCGAACAAAAGTACGAGATTCAATCTTTAGAAATCCTACATTAACTGATTCTGGAAATTGTGGTGCCGCTTGGATGGCGCGACCAATTTCCGATACCTCGGTTTGATCTAAATCGTCAACGAGCGTTACAGCATGAGGATTGCCCATGCTGATTAAGCCAAACTGCAGCTGTCCAGCGTGCGTTTCTAATAATACGGACTGGTTTTTTGGGTGAGGCAGGCCAAGATACGGTAATGAATTAGGATCAAGGTTTGGGCTGCCCATATTGACCCGAACTTCGTTTGCTTGAATTAGTTCCAGTTCGATTAGCCCTTTTGCAGTATTTACGGTCATTACTGATTTTTCCGTCAGCCCGCGATCTTTAACGAATTTGGCGAAACAGCGCGCACCGTTTCCACAATGGTCAGCTTCGAAGCCGTCAGAGTTAAAGATTCGATAATTAAAATCAGCATCAGGGCGCGAGGGCGGTTCGATCAAAAGTAATTGATCAAAGCCAATCCCGGTATTTCGGTTAGATAACTTGGCAACTTGGCTTGGGTGTAAGCTCACCTGCTGACTAATAGCATCGACCACTAAAAAATCATTTCCTAGGCCATGCATCTTAGTGAATTGAACACGCATTATTTATTCACCCGATGTTCTAAAGCCCACAGGCTCTCCAATGATTCGCGCTCACGTATCAAGTATATTTCTTTCCCGTCGACTAGAATTTCTGGGGCGCGAGGTCTTGAGTTGTAATTGGACGCCATGACAAACCCATAAGCACCGGAAGAGCGCACAGCCAATAAGTCACCAGCTGCTATTTTTAGAAGACGATTTTTTCCAAAAAAATCTCCTGATTCACAGATGGGCCCAACTACATCAAAAAGCGCCTCAATTTGCCCTTCCTTATCCGTCGTGCTCACAGGAATGATACGCTGCCATGCGCCGTATAAAGCGGGTCGAATTAGATCATTCATTGCTCCATCGACAATGGCAAAATTCTGTTCCTGATTGGTTTTTATCAAGATTGTTCGAGTGATAAAAATTCCCGCATTGGCTGCGATTGATCGACCTGGTTCCAGAATTAATTTTAAGTTTCGCCCAGCCAAGCGCGATTTCACTGCAGCAAGATATTCGGCCGGATGTGGTGGGGTTTCGTCTTGGTAAGTGACCCCAAGGCCACCACCTAAGTCGATATGCTTTATAACGATTCCTTCGGCGTTCAATAATTCAATCAACTCCAATAGCTTGTCGAGAGCCTCTAGCAATGGGCCGGTTTCTGTGAGTTGGGAGCCAATATGGCAGTCAATTCCTATAACCCGGAGCCCCTTAAGAGACTGCGCGTATTTGTACGCTTGCAGTGTATTATTGTGCGCAATGCCGAACTTATTGTCCTTAAGTCCGGTAGAGATATAGGGATGGGTTTTGGGGTCCACATCTGGATTGATGCGGAGCGACACGGGGGCCGTTATGCCTATTTTTGTAGCCACGGAGTTAAGTTGATCAAGTTCTGCTAAGGATTCGATATTAAAGCAGTGAATGCCTACCTCGAGTGCGCGTTGCATTTCGTGTGCCTGTTTGCCAACACCAGAGAAGACGATCTTGTGTGGATTCGCTCCAGCTTGGATTACGCGCTCAAGTTCGCCTATCGAAACAATATCAAATCCAGCGCCTTCCTTAGCCAGGAGCTCTAATACCGCGAGATTTGAGTTCGCTTTCATGCCGTAACACACTAGGTGAGGTATATCTGCGATGGCATCCGCATAAGCGTGAAAATGGCGAATCAGCGTTGCTTTCGAATATACAAAACAAGGAGTGCCAAACCGTTCAGCTATTTCGTTAATAGAAACGTCTTCAGCGTAAAGATCCGATCCCCGGTAGCCAAAATGATCCATGAGCTATCGTCCGTCGACTGTTTTTTCTGGGTTATCAGCCAAATATAAAGGACCTGTTTGTCCACAGCCTCCGATGAGAAGACATGATCCTACAAGCATGGAAAGGAGAAATTTTTTCATGTATGAAGTATACCCGGATTTTGTATGAAATCGGCTACACTATTGACAAATTAGAGAGCAAATATGTACGCAAATATATTAACAATTGCCGGTTCAGATTCCGGGGGTGGGGCGGGAATTCAGGCTGATTTAAAGACGATTTCGGCAACTGGTGCTTATGGGCTTAGCGTAATTACCGCTTTGACAGCGCAAAACACTTTAGGTGTGGCGGCTATATATCCAGTAGCGATTGATTTTCTCAGGGCGCAAATGGAGGCGGTAGCGTGCGATATCCGTATTGATGCGGTCAAAATCGGAATGCTCGGGACGCCGGATGTGATTGAGGCTGTATCGCAGTTTATTGATACTTTGAGGTGTCCAGTTGTTGTAGATCCAGTCATGGTGGCCAAGAGTGGTGATCGGTTGTTGCACGCGGATGCCGTTGCGGCGCTGAGCGCGCAGCTGATTCCGAAAGCCACTTTAATCACGCCAAATTTGCCTGAGGCCTCTGATATGTTGTCTTTGCCAGAAGCGAAAACCCGCGACGAAATGATGCGTCAAGCCGACCTTTTGTTAGAGATGGGCGCGCAAGCAGTTTTGATCAAGGGGGGCCATTTGACTGTTGATGAGTCGCCGGACTTGCTGGCATCGGATGCGGGCACTCAGTGGTTTGAAATGAATCGTGTTGAAACCATAAACACGCACGGAACAGGTTGTACTTTGTCGAGCGCGCTTGCATCTTATCTTGGTCAAGGCCTAGGGCTGGAGGTCTCGGTTTCCAAGGCAAAAATCTATGTATTCGAGGCGATTTCGGCTGCTAATGAATTATCGGTTGGCCGGGGACATGGGCCAGTCCATCACTTTTGGAACCTACGGAGAAGTAATTGAGCTTTTGGCCGAAGCCACAATTTGGGCTTGAAGATTGGTCGCTGGATGCTTCATCTCGCCTCGCGACTGGATTTTTTCAGCTGGATCAGCTGACGCTCCGTCATCGGGGTTATAAGATTGAATCGCTCGGTCCAATGCAGCGAGAGCTGATATTGCGAGATCCCGCTATGGTCGTGATCTTAGTGGATCCTACAATTCAGGCCGTGGTCTTGGTCGAGCAGTTTCGGGTAGGTGCGGCGATGTCTCAGCTAAAAAAAAGTCCGTGGATGCTTGAGTGGGTTGCTGGGATTTGTGATGAGGGTGAGAATCCAGCGGAGACCTGCCGCCGTGAAGTATTTGAAGAGACTGGCCTTGTACTTACGGAGAAACCTACATTACTTTACACCTATTGCCCAAGCCCTGGCGGATCCAATGAACTGATTTACTTGTTTGTGGCTACCTGCGATTCTTCTCGCGCGGCTTCTTTTCGCGGTCAGACTGGGGAGTTTGAAGATTTGAAGGTTCATGTAATACCAATCTCGGACGCGCTTGACGCGCTTGTTACTGGGCAGGTGAATAATGCAGCCACCATTATTGGCTTGCAGTGGCTGTGCGCAAATCGATCTCGGTTTGAGGAAGGAGGGGAACTTGCCAAAAAAAGTACGACACGTACCTGATTTAAAGCGTCATCATGCCAGTTGTGGACTAAATTACAGCCTGCTGCTACGCATGCTTAAGCGTTTTGGCCAGGGTAGTGAAATGCGGTTTGTCTTGCCTTTTGGCGGTCAAGATTGTTTTGTCCATATACGGATTAAGGAGTTGGGTCCATATACTGGTTTGTGTGAAAGTCAGTGCAGCCTTTCGACGGGACATAAGACTTGGCTGCCTTTGCCAGCATTTTCGGTGCGCATGTATCATGATATGAAGCTTGCTGAAGTTACGGACGAAACATCGAACGACTTTATCCGCGGAGCATACCCTTATCCCAATCCTAAAATGTTGCAGCCTAACGAGAGAGAACAACTTGATCAATTCTTGAGTGAGTGGTTGTCTTATTGCCTTCATTATGGTCGCTCAGACCTTTCAATTTACGGGATCGAGACCAATGAGTTATCAGGCACAGGATATTGAAGTCCTTTCGGGGCTAGACCCCGTTAAACGCCGGCCCGGCATGTACACAGACACCACCAGACCAAATCACCTTGTTCAAGAAGTAATTGATAATTCGGTGGATGAAGCATTGGCTGGACATGCCACCCGGATTGACGTGGTGATTGAATCTAGCGGATTTATTGCTGTCTCAGATAATGGCCGTGGGATGCCGGTCGATATTCACCCGGAAGAAGGAATTCCTGGTGTTGAGCTGATACTAACGCGGCTTCATGCCGGCGGAAAGTTTTCTAATAAAAATTATCAGTTCTCTGGAGGGTTGCATGGAGTTGGCGTGAGCGTCGTTAATGCATTGTCCATTGCTCTGGATGTAGAGGTTCGACGTCTTGGAAAGCGCTTCGATATTGGATTTTCTGGCGGCGAGAAGATTCGGGAGCTTTCTGAGGTTGGTGCTTGTCTCAAAAAAGATACCGGCACCACTGTGCGATTTCAGCCTGACCCCAAATATTTCGACTCAGCCAATCTCTCAATTCCGAGATTGCGTCATTTACTTAAGGCCAAAGCCGTTTTGTGTTCCGGGCTTACGATTTCTTTGCGGGATTTGAAAACAGGCGAAGAAGTTACTTGGTGTTTTGAAAAAGGATTGACCGATTACTTGCAGGCTGAGATCGGTGATGTTTTTTCCGTCCCTGACGATCCTTATATTGGCAATTTTAGTGCAATTCATGAGTCTGTCGAATGGGCTTTGACGTGGTTGCCCGAGAGAGGTGAGCTAGTCACGGAATCTTATGTCAATTTGATTCCCACGGTGCAAGGAGGGACTCATGTAAATGGTCTGAGGACGGGGCTTATGGATGCATTGCGGGAATATTGCGAGTTTCGTAATCTGGTGCCTCGTGGGTTGAAGTTGTCACCAGATGATCTCTGGGAACGATGTGCTTACGTACTTAGTGTCAAGCAGGAAGATCCGCAGTTTTCGGGCCAGACCAAAGAGCGACTTAGCTCCAGAGAGTGCGCAGTCTTTGTCAGCGGTGTGGTACGCGATGCATTTAGCCTTTATTTGAATTCCAATACTGAAGTGGGGGATCAGCTCGCCGAACTTGCAATTTTGGCAGCTCAAAAACGCTTAAAATCGAGGAAGCAGGTCGCACGCAAGCGGGTTTCTCAGGGCCCTCAATTGCCTGGCAAGCTCGCCGACTGCTCGGGTAGTGACGCGATGGCAGGCGAACTTTTTTTGGTGGAAGGTGATTCTGCTGGTGGGTCCACCAAACAAGCTAGGGATCGTCAATTTCAGGCAGTTATGCCTCTCCGAGGGAAGATCTTAAATACGTGGGAAATTGATAGTAGTGATATCTTGGCGAGTCAGGAAGTTCATGATATCTCTGTTGCGCTTGGGGTTGATCCAGGCTCAAGTGATCTTGCCGGTCTTCGCTATGGGAAGGTTTGTATTTTGGCTGATGCAGATAGTGATGGCTTGCATATCGCGACTCTTTTGTGTGCATTATTCGTCAAACATTTCAGGCCTTTGGTCCATGGTGGCCATGTTTTTGTTGCTATGCCGCCACTGTACCGAATTGACGTTGGTAAGGAGGTGTTCTATGCCCTGGATGATCTTGAGAAACAGAGCATTTTGGATAGGCTGTCAACGGAGAATCGACGGGGAAAAATTTCGGTCACCCGGTTTAAAGGTTTGGGTGAGATGAATCCATCTCAATTACGAGTCACGACAATCGATCCTGATACGCGCCGGCTAATTCAACTATTTGTTGACGATCGTGAGGGCGAAATGTCCACAGATGATGCGATGGATCGGTTGCTCGGGAAAAAACGCGCGTCTGATCGTAAAATTTGGCTTGAAGCAAGCGGACATTTAGCTGATACAGCCTAAAACGCTTGAAAATTAAACTAATTTCACTAATATCGCGCGTCCAGTATTTGCTTTTGAGGACGCGTGATTGATCGATATCGCTCCCCGTGAATCGGCTAGCTCTTGGCTTAGTCTGATCGAAACGACGCCTTCTTTGGTGTTTGACTCGGATGTTTGTCGTGGTCAGTGGTCTGCTTTGCGCAATGCCTTGCCGGGCGTCGAGTTATATTACGCAGTTAAATCAAATCCTTACTCTGGATTACTGCAAACTATTTTTGAGGCTAATGGGCATTTTGACGTGGCTAGTGCTGCCGAGATTCGGATGCTTGAGCAACTGGGCGTTAGTCCATCACGGATGATCCATACTCACCCAATTAAAACAGAACTAGAAATTGAAAAAGCTGTTGCGTTCGGCGTGACTACTTTTGTTGTTGATAATGTGGATGAACTTTGGAAGCTTATCCCTTATAGACACTTTATTCGGGTGATGCTTCGGTTGTCCTTCATCGCTCCGGACGCCCCGATTGATTTGAGTAAAAAGTTTGGAGCCCCGCCCCCAGATGCTTTAAGTTTGTTGGCTGTTGCTAATGACTCCGGAATTCGAGTCGATGGTCTCTGCTTTCACGTGGGTTCTCAGGCTGCAAGTGCGAACACCCATGCAGATGCACTTTCTTTCTGTATTGGCCTTTCGAGGCAGGTTCAATTAGAGGAGCTCACCCCAATTGTGCGCATTGACATTGGTGGTGGTTTTCCAGCCCATTACTTGGGGGAGCCGGTAGACCTCGAGACCTTTTGTGCGCCTATTCGAAACGTGCTTTCTGAGGTCCCGAAAGGGATAGAGATTATGGCAGAGCCAGGGCGGGTCATTTCGGCACCATCAATGGCACTTGTTTGCAGGGTGGTGGGTCGTGCCAAGCGAAGTGATGGTTGGTGGTTTTATCTTGATGATGGCGTTTATGGCGCGCAATCGGGCCGTCTATTTGATGGGATGCAATATCGGATGACCGTCTACACATCTGCCAAAGAGAGGTCTCCTTGTGTATTTGCCGGGCCGACTTGTGATTCGATTGATGAGCTAGGTCGTTTTCCTGAGCTTCCAATTCTGAATATGAATGATGTGGTGGTGTTTCATGAGATGGGTGCTTATACGCTTGCCAGTGCAACTCAGTTCAATGGTATTTCACCGCCTCAGGTAGTAACACGTGTTTTGCCATGTCTTTTGCCGGGCGTTGGTCAGTCATTATGACTATTGCAGCCCTGATCGATGGTGGCGGATCCAAGACGCGGGTTCGCCTTATTCATTTTGAGACCGGTTCAATAATTGGTGAGACGGTCTCCGGCCCAGGGAATTTGGGCCTTGGCGCAGGCGCCGTCTACGCTTCTATTAATAACGCCTGCAATATATTGCAATGCTCCAGGCCGGATCGAATAATCGCAGGTCTTGCGGGCACTGAATATGCCTTTGAGCGCGACCAATTTCTTACGCTTTCGTCCTGTCCGACGCAGCTCATATCGGATCGTGATTCCGGTCTCTTAGGGGCGCATGGCGGCTGTGTCGGTGGGTGTTTGACTGTAGGTACAGGGGTCGTCTTGTCTTGGCTTGATCATGATGGAAAAATCAATCGGCGCGGTGGTTTCGGATTCGTGCTCGGGGATCAGGGTGGTGGTGCTTGGATAGGACTTAGAGTGCTGCAGCAGCTTCTGAAATTAGCGGATCGCAGCGCTTGGCAGGCATCGCATTATGCGGTGGTAGAGGAGATGAAAATTGGATCAGCGCGAGAGGATTTTATTGTTTTTGCGCATACAGCGAGCCCAGCTGATTTTGCGTTGTTGGCCCAGATCGTATGCGGTCAATCGATTTTAGGAAATCAATTTGCGAGAGATTTACTTGATGAAGGGGTGAGTTACTTGGTCGAGATACTAGATGAGTTGCCTCAAGGGTTGCCGATTGCATTAGTCGGGGGTCTGGCAACCGTTTATACCCCGAAGCTTCATCAGCTGGGTTTTAACGTTACCGAACCTAAAGGTAATGCACTGGATGGTCTTGCGTTAATCGGCTCCTATCGAGTCCAGGCATCTGTAGATATTTGGACAAATTATGAATAAATTGATTGGTCACGTTGTTGGTTCCAAATCGATTAGCTGTCAGTGCATATCCTTTGGGTCAACGGTTGATGAATTGACCAATGTTTCGTCTGCCCCGGATCGCTGGATACTGCCTGGAATATTGGATTTACATAACCACGGTGGTGGTGGTGGTGATGTAATGGACGGAGAGTCTGGGATTCGGCAACTGGCTAAAACCCATGCTGCTTTCGGTATGACTGGCTTTCTTGCGACCACCGTTACTGCAGAGGATGACGCTATTGATCGGGCAATTGAAGCCGTCAATCAAGTTATGTTCAGCCGCAAATCGGATGAGGCGAAATGCCTAGGCGTGCATTTAGAGGGACCTTATCTCAGTGCGTTTAAGTTGGGGGCACAACCGCCAAAGACCCGCCTAGTTGATGCAGCGAAGGCCGCTGCATGGTTTAAAACTGGGATTGTTCGGGTGATGACTTACGCGCCTGAACAGGATCCAGATCAGGTATTACCGGCATTGGCTCAAAGATATGATGTTCGCCTCCAATTGGGCCACACGGGGTGTCCTTATCACCTAGCTGAATCCCTTCTGGAAGCTGGAGTTGGGATAACGCACTTGTTCAATGCTATGAGCGGAGTTCATCACAGAGATCCTGGTGTCGCGTTAGCGGCTCTGAACCGAGCCGATTATGCTGAGATTATTTGCGACGGGGTGCATGTAGATCCGGCTGCTTTTCATTTGGCACGACGCATGATCAATCAACTTTATAGTGTGACAGACGCCACTGCTGCTTCGGGAATGCCAGATGGTAGCTATCGTTTGGGCTCACATGAGGTAGAAAAAGTTGGTTGTTACGTTCGTCTTGCTGACGGCACGCTGGCAGGAAGTGCGGCGACGGCGGAGGGCACTGTTTCCAATCTTCTGGCCCTTGGTCTTGATTGGCTAGAGATCAGTGACTTCGTCTCTAAGCGGCCGGCTTCTTGGATTGGCTATGAGCGAGGCGGTGAGATTAGATTGGGAGCTCCTGCAGATTTTTCTGTATTTTCAAAAGATGGTCTTGAATCTGTTTGGATTGATGGCGAGCAAATCCGTTGAATCCGTTTTTCCTTTTTTCTTCATAATAAAAATTGTGAGAGAAAGTTAACCTTCAGAAGTTAGATGAAGGTGCACTTGATGCGGTTAGTAATTATCTGTTTTAGTGCCCTATTTTCTCGGCATACTCGATCATTTTAGGCCTCCAAGGTTAGGCGCCCTGAGCCTAATTCAAGGGCACGAGAAGTAGAGAATTATTTTCAGAAATCCTTGATCCATCGGTTTAGGTAGGCAATGGACGGCCCCTTTCAGGGCACTAAATGAGTTGTCAGTTTTATGATGTTCTTCATTTATTGGGGTCTATAAAAGAAAAAACGAAATTAGAGTGTATTTCTTTAAAGACGATCTCTTAGCCGGTATTGGTTGGAGTTTCATAGAGTAACTTTTCTCCCAAATGCGAATGCGAATCGGTTGCATTAAAATTTGCATGGATTATAATAAGTTTGAAATTTTTTCAAACGGGGGAATTAAAGAATGACTTTACGAAAGTTTCTACCTGTGCTGGCTACGAGTTTGATTTCGCTGCCAGCACTCGCTTCTGAAGTTAATGTTTATTCGGCTCGTAAGGATGCGCTAATCGTTCCATTGCTAGAAAAATTCACGGAAACTTCAGGTATCAAAGTTAATCTTCTCACAGGCAAGGCAGGCGCATTATTAAGTCGTATCAAGGCCGAAGGAAAAGCAACGCCCGCTGATGTTTTGGTGACTGTCGATGCAGGTAATCTACATAGGGCGAAAATGGCCGGTGTTCTGCAGCCCATCAACAGTAGGAAAATTGCAGGCACGGTACCGAAAAACCTTCGAGACCCCGGCGATTTCTGGACTGGCTTGACAGTAAGGGCTCGTCCAATATTTTACCTAAAAGATCGTGTTGATGTCAGTGAGTTATCTACCTATGAATTTTTAGCTGATCCGACTTGGGCTGGCAAAATTTGCATCCGTTCGTCGAGCAATATCTACAATCAGTCCATGGTGGCCTCAATGATTGAAGCAAATGGCGAAATGATTACAGAAAAATGGGCAAGGGGGTTGGTCGCTAATTTTGCGAGGAAACCAACAGGAGGCGACACAGATCAATTACGTGCTTTAGCTGCTGGAGAGTGTGCTTTGGCAATTGCCAATACCTACTATTACGGGCGTCTTTTAGACTCAAAAAAGCCAGCAGATAAGGATGTGACCGCAAAAATCTCAGTATTCTGGCCTAATCAGTCAGGGCGGGGCACGCACGTCAATGTTTCCGGAGCGGGTCTGGTAAAGTACTCTAAAAATCTAGCCGAAGGACGTCAGTTCCTGGAATTTATGGTGTCTGATGAGGCTCAAAACTATTATGCGGAAATTAACCACGAATTTCCGGTCTCAACCTCCGCCAGCGCTTCACAAACTATTGCATCCCTCGGTTCATTTAAGGCCGACTCGTTGAACCTGGGTGTTCTAGGAGTTAACAACTCAGCAGCAGTGATGTTGATGGATCGTGCCGATTGGCAGTAGTGTTATCTAAAATAATCGGCTGTTTCAGATCATTGCGTCCAAACGCCTTTTTGCTGATAACTGTGGTCGCTGCCTTGTGTGTGGCCCTTCCTATCGGTGTGATATTCGCATACCTGTTCACCGGTGCGTCCGATGTTTGGACTCATTTATTGGATACACTACTTGGCCGCTATGTTGCCAACTCTGCTTGGCTGTCGTTGCTAGTGGCCTGTGGTGTCGTGGTTATTGGTGTGCCGACAGCTTGGATAGTCTCCGTCTATCGGTTTCCGGGGCGATCGATCCTTTCGTGGCTGCTATTGCTACCAATGGCTTACCCTGCCTATATTCTTGCTTACACTTACACTAGCGTTCTCGATTTTTCTGGTCCAGTCCTAACTTGGATGAGAGAGATGGGTATGTCCGAATGGTTGATGGCTCCCTTGCTTGGTTTGCGTTCACTACCAGGCGCTGCTTTAATGCTGTCTCTCGTGCTTTATCCCTATGTCTATTTGATGTCCCGAGCTGCCTTCTTGGATCAGTCCGTTAATTTGATGGAAGCAGGGTATACCTTAGGCCAAGGCCGGTGGGCGGTCTTTCGCAGGGTCGTAATGCCGATGTCCCGCCCTGCAATAGCTGCAGGTACCATGTTGGCTATTATGGAAACCCTAGCCGATTTTGGAACAGTGCAATTTTTCGGCGTGCAAACCTTTACAACTGGTATCGTAAGGACTTATTACGGGTTGGGCGACACTATTGGGGCTGCTCAATTAAGCTCATTATTGCTCGGATTCGTTGCCTTTCTCGTTTTGGCAGAGCGAGTTTCGAGGCATAGAATTCGATATTACTCAGATCGTCTTCGAAAGCTCGATCAGACAGCTGTTGAAGTTCGTGGCTTAAAAGCAGTTTTAATGCAATTGCTATGTTGCCTACCTATTTTCTTCGGGTTTTTGCTGCCAACAGCCATCTTGTTAAAATGGATTTTTATCTACGCCGAATGGCAATCGCTCTGGCGGTTGACCTGGAATAGTTTTGCTTTAGCCGGGGTTGTTTCTGCAATTATCGTTTTTATGGCGCTAGCAATTGCTTACGCAAACCGATTGTATCCGTCTAAATGGTTATTTTATCTGACCGTTGTTGTGGGTCTTGGTTACGCGCTACCAGGAGTGGTTGTTGCTATTGGGGTACTGATTCCATTCGGCAATTTAGACTCACTAATCTCAGATATGTTGTCGATTTTTGGCGTCCAACCTTCACTATGGCTTTCTGGCAGTTTGTTTGCCCTCGGTTTCGCCTACTTAGTTCGCTTCTTAGCCGTCGGCTACGGCAATGTGTCAAGTGGATTATCTAGGATACGTCCTAGTTTGGATCAGTCAGGTCGGCTGCTCGGGTTATCACAGATGGGCGTCTTGCATCGGCTTCATATGCCTTTGATGAGAGGCTCCGTGATGACAGCGATTCTTGTTTGTTTTGTTGATATTCTAAAAGAACTGCCTGCGACTATGATTCTTAGGCCTTTTAATTTTAATACTTTGGCGGTGAAAGCTTATGAGCTGGCCGGCGATGAGCGATTGATTGACGCGGCAGCCCCATCCCTTATGATTGTTGTAGTTGGTCTCTTACCTGTTATTTGGCTTAACCGTTCTGTTGGGAGGGAGTGACCTTGGACACTGCCGCTTTAATAATTCGCGATGTTTCCCTTGGTTACCAATCCTTAGAGGTGGTTAGCAGGATTTCACTGGACCTAAAAAACCAAGAACTAGTGTGCTTGTTAGGCCCTAGCGGTTGTGGAAAGTCTTCGCTTTTACGTGCAATAGCAGGATTTCAGCCTCTTTCATCAGGAGAAATTTGGCTTTCCGATCGGCTGCTTTCTTCAATAAGTTGGTCCGTTCCCCCAGAGGAGCGCCGGGTTGGAATGGTTTTTCAGGATATTGCCTTATTTCCTCATTTATCAGTTGAAGCCAATATTGGCTTCGGGTTGGCCGATTGGAGTGAACTCAATCGACGTGAACGAATTAACGCACTTTTATCTCTAATCGGTCTTGAAGGACTTGGACCCCGATACCCGCACGAATTATCAGGCGGACAGCAGCAACGGGTGGCACTTGCACGAGCAATGGCACCAAAGCCTAATCTTTTATTACTCGACGAACCCTTTTCTGGATTGGACACTGAACTGAGGGGGCGCCTTGCTAGTGAGGTGCGAACGATACTCAAAAGTGACGGCATCTGTGCATTGCTAGTCACTCACGACCAGCGGGAGGCATTTGATTTCGCTGATCGAATTGCGGTAATGAGCGATGGCCGTATATCGCAGATTGACACTCCTTTTAATTTATATCACGAGCCAAAAAATCGATTTGTAGCCCATTTTGTTGGTCAAGGTGAGACCGTTAATGCAATTATCCATGGGCCTCGATCTGTTAAAAGCCCCTTAGGTATTCTATCTACTGATCAAGACCTTCCATATCCGCTTAACACCCCTGTGCAACTATTCTTACGTCCAGACGACCTTATCCATGACGATAGCTCTGATTATCTTGCTAAGCTTGTACGCAAACATTTCCGCGGAGCGCATCACTTATATGAAGTGCAGTTAGATAGTGGTGTTGTATTGGGTTGTTTTGCTCCATCTCATCACAATCACGAAATCGGCGAACAGATTGGTGTGCGACTTGATGTAGAGCATTTAGTGGTATTTCCCTTGGACTTAAAAGAAGAGGGTTCCGCTAATGTTCATATTGAACAGCCTTTTTGAACCGGCCACCTAGCTCCCTGTATGACAGATTTGTTTTGACCCGGTTAGATCTACCTGTTTAGTCGCGTTTGCCCGAATTGGAAGTAGAGCCTTTTAAATATGGAGAATTTGAGCTGCCAATTGATGAAGTTAATTTTGTACTCGTTTACGTGTGATCAAGGGTGTATTCCAGCAAAAGCTTCGGTATGGTTGATTGTATGAGACGCATGATTATTTTTTGCTTTGGATATTTGCTGTTTGTTAACGGAGCGAGTGCCGAATCACTTTATCGCCAAGATATTACATATTTCCCGGCCGACTTTCGGAAAGCTGCAGTCAACGCCCTTGAGGCCTTGGAAGAAAGGACCGAAATTCAGTACCTGACGCAGGTCGGTCTCGAAAATCCAGAGGTTTTTATTAGGCAATGGAAGGCGGCAAGGCTCGCGATTTCAGTAGCGCCTGATTTAGAAATGGCCTCGAAAAAATTAAGATCCGCCGGATTTTATTCGCCTCAACTTCATGTGCAGTTGGCTACGTTCTTTTCATCTCTAGGACGCGAGGATGAGCTAACAGACGTTCACATGCGGCACTTCTTGATGAAAATCAACGATGAGGGCGGTTACTGGGATCATCTTTTTTCAAAGAATCTATCATTGGATGACTTTTCTGCACTTGAATGCGCTCAAAATAAGCCGCCGACCAATTTTCTTGGCCTACCTGAATACCATTACTTAATGAGGGTAGCTTTTCCCAATATGGAACTAACACTGTGGCGTTTCGACGTGGATGAGGCAGTCCTTATTCCAGCCGCGGTGGTCAGTGCGACTACTTTAGAGGCTTATCAATTGATTGATAGGCTTGGCAAACCTTTTGGTTCAATTGATCGCCGAACATTGATAATGACACTCAGTGATATCGAAGTTCATTGCGCAAAAGTTGACCCTGCAGTGATGCGTGCGTACCAAGATTTTCGCCGCGAAACCATTTTTTCCGACAAACAACTCTGATCAACGACAGGGGAACTCAGTCATCATGGCGGCACGAATAATACCCTGGGCCGACACTTTTAAATCTGGCGATTTTTTTGAAATGTAGTCTTTTACGATTGCCATTAAGTTCCGGATTTGGAGCTCTGACGCCGGGCTATCAAAACATAACTGAGGGTTCTTTTGACCCCTCCGCCCATTCCAGCTATGGACTACTCCGGCAAGAAAGCCGTGCGCGAGCATACTTGCAGGCTGGGCAAACTTCGTCTCAGCCTGCGAAAGCCATAGCTCCCCTGAATAGGCCATCGATTTCGAAGGCCCGACAAGACAAAGGGAAACGGCGATGGCGGCTACGGTTTTTTTCATGGGCACCTTAATGTTTGCTGTAGTTGTTAAATAATCGGTCGTTCATCCGATAGGTTTACTGTGGTCGGCGCGTAATTTACCTAGAAATCGGTTTGTACTGTGCTTTAGCGAACAATTTCCGTTGGTTCCATTGCGTTGATTTGGTCGCGCGCACTGCCAGAATTTTATTTGCTTGGGCATTTATTTTATAACTTTACATATTGGGAATATAGTTGAGAAATGGTAGTTGAAAGTTGATCTATTTGCGATTTTTAGCCCGCCTTACTTAAAAACCGTTTGAATTTTATTTGACTCGACAAGTCTGGCCCAAACTTTGGGTTAGCCTAAAAGGAGGTTGAATCGAGACCGTTTCTGGCCAACAATGTTCGCCCATGTTGATGCGCGTCTTGGTTACATAATTGATGTTTTCGATTTGGGTAATGAACCCTTGAGACGGTAAAGACCGATGCAGACAGCATTTCACAAGATTATCGCAAAATTTCCTGACCGGTCATTGGTAATCCGTTCAGGATCGGATGCGTCTTATTTTGTCCTGAAATCTTGGTATCAACTATTTTTAATAACGTCAGTTTTGATTGCTTTTCTTTGGATTTTGGTCGCAAGTATCGGCTTTTTCGTTAATTACACAAATTTAGTCGCCACTCAGGTCGAGCTCCAACAAATTGTTGCCAAAAATGAGGCATTTATCGAGCAGCTTGAGTCAGATCAGGCGAACGCTTATCAGTTGCGTCAACAATACCAAGCGGAAATTGGAAAAAACCTGATGCTTGCCGAACGTTATGAGTCTATCAAGTCAATCTCTGAAGATGCTGTTGAGGATCAAGCTCCAGAGAATGCAGAGGAATTTGTAGCTTGGTTTAGGCCACAATTAGTATCGCGTATTTATGATGTTGATCAGCGTAATGAGAACCTGTCTTCTCTCGTAATGGATTTGTCGAGTTCGGTCGCTGAAATTTCTGGCCATCCCCCGCCTGAATCAATTGAAGAAGTGGACTCTTGGCTTGAGGACGTCGCTGGTGATCTAACGGATGCTTATCAAGCTCAATCAGAGGCAATGGAAAAGCTTTATCAGATCTTCACAAAAAATCTGGTTAGTAGTTACGCAACAATTGAAGAAACGCCGTTGGCCGCGCCCGATATTGCCGGTTTTTCTCCCGCGTTTGGGACAGGCGGCCCCGAATCGTTGAATACACAGGAAAGTCATGTGTTTCAGCGCTTCGAAAATCGAGCGCGTGACTTAAAGGTACTGAGTCAAGATTGGGAGCAATTACAACAATTGCTCAGTTGCGCGCCTTTGTCGACCCCTGTTGATTACTATAATCTCACGAGTAAGTTTGGAAATCGAAAGGATCCATTTACTGGACGCCCAGATTGGCATGAGGGAATTGATATGGGAGCCTGGCCTGGTACTAAGGTTCGAACAACCGCTGCCGGTACCGTCCGATTCGCGGGACCCAAAGGCGGATATGGGCGTCTCATAGTGATTGATCATGGTTGCGGTATTGAGACTGCCTATGGGCATCTGAAATCGATTAATGTCAAAAAAGGTCAAATTGTCTCATATCGTGATGTGATTGGAGCCGTGGGAAGTGCCGGTAGGTCTACTGGTCCTCATGTGCATTACGAAGTTCGGGTGCGAGACAAACCGGTCGATCCATATCAATTTATAGAGGCGGGACGCTATGTTTTCAAAGAACAAAAACCAACAATCGCAATCGAACGATAATTTAAGGAGCGGCTCAATGAAATCACCTAATGAAACCTTTGCAATACTAGCCCCAAATCTAGTTGTTTCAGGAAATCTTGTAAGTGAAGGCAATATCCATATCGATGGCACGGTTGAAGGGGATGTTCAAACCGTCGAGCTTACGATTGGGGGGACAGGCATTGTTAAAGGTCGGGTTTTTGGAAAGGAAGTGAAAGTGTCTGGGCGGGTAGTGGGGTCAGTCACGGCATGTGAGTTAATTCTTGAGGAGTCAGCGGTGATTGAGGGCGATATTCACTACCAAGCATTGTCTGTCTCACGCGGTGCTCGATTAAATGGTAATTGTAGTTTTTCTGAAACAGAGCTTGATATTACGGCGCTTAGTAACAAAAAGACACGTTCGAAAGCTGGTGCATTAGCCTTTGGCGATGCCGCGATGAAGGCTGTTGGGGAGCAATCGGAAGCGTCTGAGGCGAAATCTGTCGCCGCTTCTGAGAAGTCAAAAACGGCTTAATTTTTGGAAATACTTAAGGATATTACGGCCGCAATGTTCATGTCTTCGGATGCAGTCTTTCATCGATTCGCTGATTTCTTTCGGGGCTTTTTCTTAGTTTGCTTTTCCTTGATTGCCCTCCTTGGTTTCGTGGGTACTGGTTATTTTTCTTATCAAGTGGTGGCTGTCGACGTTCCATCCTCGCCCAATGTTGACGATGTTATTGGTTTTCAGAATCCCACAGTTGGTGAATTTGAGCTTTTTGCAGGGCGTTTGTTGGAAGGCACTGTTCTATGGCCACAGGTGCGGACTTTAGACAGTGATCTTTCGGTTGATGTTGGAACGGACCTTACCGATACAGAAAATAAAGCGATTCAGGGTAGTTCTGCGTTACTAGAAAGTTTGATTGCATCGCGTGGGGCCGAAAAAGACGAGCAAAGACGCGAGCAAGTTTCCCAGCTTATTCGACACACTCACCAGCGAATTCAGATGCAGCCAGGTTCGCCAGAAATTTCCTTTGCAACCTTGTTTTTTGATCATCTGATGGAAGCATCTATGCAGCCGAGTTTCTTTCCAACACAGGCAAGTGTTGCTGGGCAGACAAGACAGCGAGTAAATCGCTTTCTGGCGGAGTATCCGTTGCTTCATGTAACTTGGTTTGCGCAGCAGGTGTTAGAACGAGCAAGCTTAATGGCTCGTGGCTCTGATCGGCAAGAATCGGCGCTTGCCGACTATCGTTTTTCAGCCGCTTTGGCAGATCAGAGAATGCAGAGAAATGCTGTGCTAACACTAGTTTCTTTGGTCATCTTTGCACTGAGCGCGCTGTTGTTCTTATTGATTCGAATCGAGCGAAATCAGACCTTGCAGACACAGTACATGGCGAATCGTTACGTGATGTATATGCCAACTCCTAATACAAACAGTTAATCGGTTTTATCAGGCTTGGCTTCACCAGGCTTTACGGAAATCATTGAAATTGTATGATTTTTTGGAAAACGTCTTCGCAATCTATCCATTGCTGACTGATGGTCGAACTGAGGCATCTTTTAATACATATGCTCGGAATACAGCCTGATTTTATATCAAGAAACTAGCGAGTCGATTAATGATGCATTTCAGTAATTGGAACTACGGGAATGGTTAATTTCATTATTTTTCCTGAGGTGAATTCTAACGAAAGGTCCACCTCTGTGTGCGGTCGAATCGCTTCTTTTAGCCCTAAGAGCATGATGTGATAACCGCCTGGTTGAAATATTAGAGGGGTTTCTTGGTTAACCTGTAAACCGCCTTTTACGTGTCGCATCCTCATTACACCGTTGTCATTGAGATGTTCATGTAGTTCGACGGCATTAGCTTTACTTGATGAAACTTTGATCAATCGGTCACTGCCACTTTTGATAGCAATTATTCCGTACGCCGCAGAATTTGGACTATTCCCAATAGACGCGCGTGTTCGGAAGTTTGTAAATTTCAGGCCGTTTTCTGCATTACTTTTTGTGGAATTGGTATTCATATGCGAGGGTATTTCTGGGAGTGTGTGTCCATCATTCATGGCAAAAGCCGAGCTAAAAAAGAGCGCGAGTGTGAAGGCAATAAAGAAACCCTTCATCTGTTGTCTCCTAGTTCAATGCCGAGCGGAAAGGGGGCAGGCAGTGTCATTATTGTAAACGAAAATTTGGTGGTTGTTTGGAGAGAAAAAATAATCCCCCTAGGCAGATGAGGCCGGCGGGAATCACGAGCCAATTCATGAATTCCCATCCGATCCAGTGGTAGGCGAGACCGGAACTCAGGCTGCAAAGACCAACAGCGCTGAATACGATTGTGTCGTTTAAACCTTGTGCCTTATGTTTTTCATCTGTCGTATAGGTCTCCGTGAGTAGAGCAGTTGACCCAATAAAGCCAAAGTTCCAACCTAGCCCCAGGAGGACTAGGGAGAGGTGGAAGTGCCCGAGTGTAATGCCATTCAGCGCCACTAGAGCACTGGCTATGAGGCTTGTCATGCCCCAGCTTATAATGCAAATTTTACCAAAGCGCGTAATCAATGACCCGGTAATCAAGCTTGGTACATACATGGCTAGTATGTGCCACTGAATCCCAAGGGCAGCCTCCGAGACCTGAAAACCATGCCCGACCATTGCCAAGGGTGCTGCGGTCATGACAAATGCCATCATTGCGTAACTGCAGGCACCGCAAAGCACTGCGACGATAAACTTCGGTTGAATTGCAATTGCCCCGCGGCTTCGACCAGTAGTTCTGCTTTTGGTGCTGCGTTCTAATGGTTGATTTGGCAGTTGGTACATTAATAAAAAGCTGATCAGGTAGAATAGGCTGCCGACAATAAATGGACCCGCAAAGGGGGTTGGGTATAAAATATCTTTGAAATGCATCACGATCTGCGGACCGAGAATAGCCGCAGCTATGCCGCCAATTAGAACTCGAGAAATGGCCTTTGATTTGAGGTTCGAATCGACATAATCTGAAGCTGCAAAGCGGTATTGTTGTGAAAAGCTGTTGGCGCAACCGATTAGAATTAATGAAAATAGAAACAGCGTAAAACTACTGACGGTAATCGCATATCCGGCGAGCGATACGCCGACGAAACCCAGTCCAGCCCCAATCATGAACCCATATTTGCGTCCAATCCAAAACATCAATATAGCGGCTGGGGAAGCCATTAATGCTACACCGATATTGAATCCAGCGACGGGTAAAGTGGCGAGTGATTTGTCATCTCCTAACAAAAAAGAACCCGTCAAGCCTCCTAGTGCGATGACTATGGGCGTTACTGAGCCGCCGCTGGCAGTTAAGAGTGCATAGACGTTCGCAATAGCAAGGGTGTCGGTAGGGTGTCTCATGGGATACTCTTATGGCTTCAGCATTGCTTAGAGCGACATAGAATAAACTTCTATATTCGTCAAACACAAAAGAACAGGTGATTCATGTCCACTCTTGATCAAATCAGTAGTTATCTGGTACGTCCCGACCCTGCTAATCCCAGTCTGTCTCGATTGATTGATGGCGTTGATCAGCACGGAAAACCCTCTACTGCTTCAGTAATCGAAGAGCGCCCTTTAACCATTTATTTAAATGCGCAAGAGATCGTAACAGCCATGACAATCGGCGACTATCCAGAATATTTAGCAGTTGGCTTTCTAAAAAATCAGGGGATGCTAAAGCCTACCGATGTCTTAACAATGGTTGAGTTTGATGAAGAGCTGAGGGTGGTCGTTGTGAGGACCGAGGTGGAATCTGACTATGAGGAAAAACTGAGTAAAAAAACGCGAACCTCGGGGTGTGCAGTTGGCACCGTTTTTGGCGATATGATGGAAGGTTTAGATTCAGTTTCTCTGACCCAGGCGCCTACAAGAACTTCATGGCTTTATCAATTATCTCATCTGATTAACCGCACCCCAAGTTTGTACCTCGAAACCGGTGCGATCCATGGCACTGTTCTTTGCGAGGCGGATTCACCCTTGGTTTATATGGAGGATGTTGGTCGTCACAACGCAGTGGATAAGATTTCAGGGTGGATGTATCTCAATAAGGTGTACCCTGAAGATAAGATTCTATACACCACTGGCCGTCTGACCTCGGAGATGGTGATTAAAACTGCGCTCATGGGTATTCCTGTATTGATCAGTCGCTCTGGTTTTACCGCTTGGGGCGTCGACATTGCTCGGCAAGTTGGTTTGACCCTGATCGGTCGGATGCGAGGGCGTAAATTTATATGCCTGAGTGGTCATGACCGATTAATTTTTGATGCCGATCCAAATGCTGTTGCTGACGAAGAAAAGAAACATCGTAGGAAGAGTGGAAGCAATGTCTAAAATAATTGGCGTTATCCTTGCTGGTGGTCTTGCGACACGGATGGGTGGTCAGGATAAAGGGCTTTTACAGTTGCATGGCCAGACGATTTTAGATCGAGTGGTGGCGACCCTGACGCCCCAGGTGGACACGTTGCTAATTAATGCAAACGGGCCGTCGGAACGTTTTGATGATTATGGGTTGCCCGTGATTTCCGATTCTAAAGCTGGTTTTCTTGGGCCTCTTGCTGGTGTATTGGCTGGGATGGAGTTTGCCAGGGCAGAGGGATTTGATTGGGTTGCCACTGTGGCAGCAGATACCCCATTTTTCCCTCAAGATTTTGTCCACCGCTGTCAAGATGTGGCTGATAACGTCCATGTTCCGGTGGTTTTAGCCTCGAGCTTTGACGCAGAAAAGAACAAATATATGAGGCACCCCACCTTTGGACTTTGGCATGTATCATTAATCGCTAATTTAACGGAAGCGCTCGATAGTGGCGTACGAAAAATTGTACTTTGGACCGACTCCGTGGGTGGATCTGAGGTGCGCTTTGACCGTGATAGTAACAATCGGGATCCATTTTTTAATGTGAATACACCCCAAGATCTTGATAAAGCGATTGCGATGGAGAGCAGTCGATGAGCTTAGTATTTGGCATTGTGGGTTGGAAAAATTGCGGAAAAACTACTTTGACGGAGCGGTTGATTTCTGAATTCACTGGGCGCGGTCTGCAGGTCTCAACTATTAAGCATGCGCACCATTCGGTTGATGTGGATCAACCCGGTACGGATAGTTATCGTCATCGCAAAGCCGGGGCCCACGAAGTGATTCTTGCTGGAGGATCCAGGTTTGCTTTGATGCATGAATGTCGGGGTGCGATTGAGCCCGACTTAGATAGTTTGCTGGCTAAATTGAGTCCATGCGATTTGGTATTAGTTGAGGGATACAAATTTGCTTTACATGCAAAAATTGAAGTTTCTCGTCAAGTTGCGCAAAAGAGACTGTTGGCACTTGATGATATGAATATTTTGGCTGTAGCCTCTGATTATCCCGTTGAAGTGGCTAACCGCGTTGTAAAGTCGCTAAATGACGTGACAGGAATTGCTGATTTTATTTGGGAGCACCGCCGATGAGTACCATTATCCCGCCACCGCTAAAAAATGATTGTTTTGCTCTGCCTCCAGGCGTTGACTGGACTCCTGTTGGGGAGGCTAAAATGCTTTTGCGCACGGCGCTACAGCCGGTAGTTGCAAGCGGTCAATTAATTTCTGTCGAAGATGCTTGCGACCGCATCTTGTCAGAAGATGTCGTTGCACTGCGTTGCAACCCTCCGGCTACGAATTCTGCGGTTGATGGGTATGGTTTTATTGGGCCTGTAGGCGATGGGTCACATATTTTGGATTTAGCCAAGGGGCGGGCAGCAGCTGGTCTCCCATTTGAGGGTGTGGTCGCGTCAGATCAAGCAGTACGGATATTAACGGGGGCTATTCTGCCGCCGGGCGTGGATACGATTGTTTTAGAAGAGGACTGCACGATTGAGTTAGATCGCATTGCTTTCAATGGGCCGTTAAAGGCTGGTGCCAATGCCCGTGATGCGGGTGAAGATGTCACCACCAATACACCAATTTTTCGTGCTGGCAGACGTTTATCCCCGACCGACCTATCTTTATTAGCGTCCGCTGGTGTTGCTGAGGTATTTGTTTTTACAAGGCTTCGGATTGGGATTTTATCAACAGGCGATGAGATCAGAGAACCCGGCCAGCCAGCATCTGACTGGCAAATCTATGATGCGAATCGTTTGATGTTGCTGGCGATGGTCCGTGGTCTTGGGTTTGAAGCTATTGATTTGGGGTTGGTTGAAGACACTCGTGCTGCAGTCCGCAACGCTTTAAATCGTGGTGCAGTTGGTTGTGATCTCATTATTACGTCAGGAGGTGCGTCAGCCGGTGACGAAGATCATATATCTGCGATTTTAAAATCCGAAGGTGAGCTGACGAGTTGGCGGATTGCACTCAAGCCTGGGCGTCCACTCGCGCTCGGTGTTTGGGATAAAACTCCAGTAATTGGATTACCAGGGAACCCCGTTGCAGCTTGGGTGTGCACCTTGGTTTTTGGTCGCCCGGCCATGGAAGTGTTGGCTGGCGGTTTTTGGCGAGAGCCCAGAGGGATTTTGCTCCCTGCTGCATTCAAGAAAAATAAACGGCGAGGACGCTCGGAATATCTGCGTGCTCGTATTAACGAGAACGGTGAAATCGAGGTTTTTCCCTCGGAAGGATCGGGGCGGATTTCAAGTATCAGTTGGGCCGAAGGCTTTGTTGAATTAGCCTTTGAGGCTGAATTGATTGAGCCAGGCGTGTTGGTTCGCTATATTTCCTATGAAGAGTTCTTGAGGCCCTCTCAGTCAACTGTGCCGTGAACAGCGAACGTCTCAAGAGATGCATCTTGTGGACCGGTGAAGCGATAGGATTCATGGATGCCTGAGTTCGTCATGGAGCGACTTACCATGAGGATAGTATTGTCGTCGTGGTCATCACACATCGCTCGCATATGATCGAGCTCTTCAGTTGCGACAGGTCGCGCCGCTTCTATATCTGGTGCACCGTAGTTGTTTACGAAATGTGTAGCGAGTAGCTCTATTAGGCCATCGTATTCTGATTCAGTGATAGAGGTAATTGCAGCGAATGTGGCTCTGCCGAAGGAGTCTAAAGATAACCAACCATTTGCAAATGCTTGTCGGGGCTTGCCGGTTAAGTCATCTTCATGCCAGTTGGAAAACTCAAATCCTCCAGAGACTGCCCACTCGCCGGCGGCAGCAGATTGCTCAAAGACGTTGTCATCGGACTCGTCGAGTCGGATCGTTCGTGCGAGCTTCATGATTGAGTCATCTGTTTTGTAAGGCAATGGATTATGGTAAGACCGTCTTTGCGCATCAATAACCCACCCGTTTCATCAATCCCTACGAAGATCCCCGTTTCGGGGAAATTGATTTCTTCGCCAATGGTGTCGCATTTAGCACGCCAATGACCCTGTATTTTCATATAGCCATCATCTTGAAAGGTATTCAACCAAATTAGTAGATGTCGCGACCAGCTTTCTATGATTTGAGGTACGTTGAGTTCAATGCACCCTTCTTCATGTAACCATGTTTGATTTGGATTTTCTCCTGCAATCATCTGTACTGGACGAATAAATGGAAGTTGAATTCCGATTGCAATCCAATCAGGCACTGAGTCAAGTTCTGTCGTTGAGGCCGTTAACTGGAGTTGTCCGCATTTTGCACCGTTTACCTTAAACCCAAAAGGCCATTCAAAGTGAATCGCTAATTCTGGTGGGCCTAAAGCGCCTAAACTATCCGCCAGTGCTAGCATCACTGCGTGTGTCACTCCAACACTTTGTAGAAGAGTTTCTTCAGGGCATAGGATCACGGCGACTCGAAAAGTCTCATTGTCTTCGTTATAGAAAATCGTTCCAGGATCTTCACCGAGCGTTGCCGCAGAAATTGCTTTTTGGAGAGGGTCAATTGAGTGATCCAACTTTTTTCCTCGCAGCAAGGGAGGGAATGTTGGATCTGCAAGTAGGTCGCCCAAAATCACTTTAATACCTCGCTTGCGATTAGAATGTCAGCTATGTCTAAAAAGGCCTTCGCTTGTGGGCTTGATGGTTTGGAAATAACCATTGGGACACCGCCATCTGACGCAATTCGTATTTCTAAATCGAGCGGAATCTCTCCAAGGAATGGGATTTCTTGCTTCTCAGCTTCTGCTTTTGCACCTCCATGACCAAATGGATGGTGCGTTTTTTGGCAGCCATCGCAGACGAATGAAGCCATATTTTCAATCAGGCCAATTCTTGGAACGTTCATGCGCTTAAACATATCTATTCCTTTTCTTGCATCGATAAGTGCAACATCTTGTGGTGTCGATACAATAATTGATCCAGTCACACTAACTTTTTGGCTCAGCGTCATTTGCACATCCCCTGTACCGGGAGGTAAGTCAACCATCAATACGTCGAGCTGCCCCCACTGAACTTGTGACAGCATTTGCTGCAATGCGCCCATAAGCATCGGCCCACGCCAGATTAAAGCTTCGTCCTCAGGCATCATAAGGCCAAGTGACATAAGCGTGACACCATGATTGCGGAGAGGAAGGATAGTCGTGCCGTCCGGACTTGATGGCCGTCCGCTAACACCTAACATTCGTGGCTGGCTAGGGCCATAAACGTCGGCATCTAATAGACCGATTTTTAGGCCACGCATTGCTAATGCGACCGCTAGATTTGCCGAGACGGTTGACTTTCCGACACCGCCTTTGCCCGAAGCGATCGCTACAATATGTTTGACGCCATCAATTTTAATTGGCTGCTGGCTTTCCTTTTTAGGAGCCTGCTTTGAACCACCGTCGGTGGCAATCATTCCGGCATCTTTAAATTTAGGGTCGCTCACTATTTGATCCTTGGACTATGGAAGCTCAATTTCGCCAATCACTTCATGTGAAAGGCCAATCTCATTACTAGTAAGGTGTACTTTAACAGTGACAGACTTTGGATGTTGGTCTTCACCCAGTTGACGGATAGCTTCTTCGATTTTCTGTTGGGATGTTACACCCACTGATTTTAAAAATTTTCTCATCGACAAATTAAAGTGATCTTCGCTCATGTGCTTTTCCTGTGTAATGATGGTAGATAGTACTTCTGGTAGATATAGAGGTAATGCCAGACTATGAAAAAAGCAATAAGAATTGTTATGACATTGGTCGTTATGTGGACGGGGCTGTTAGCGGGCCCTCGCGTTTTGGCTCTTAGCTTATCTGTTGAGGAGCCGATTCCTAAAGGCCTAGTGGACTATTTAATCCCTCGATTTACTTTGAAAACCAGAGTGAGATTTGATCGTGTAATTGATAATGGAGATTTATCTTTTACAGTAAACCCTCACGAGGGTGCGGTTTCGATTTTTAAACTTGTCGGTGGCAGGACTGGCTATTTGACCGCTACTGAGGCCGCACTAGAGGATCCTTCTTACGAACGATTCAGGGATTGGTTATTAAGCCCTCCTGGTAGAGCAACGATTTCTGATTATCGTGAGGACGATCGGACTATTGCAGAGCCAGTTGATGTCAAGGCAAAGGCGGCGATTTCGGTTGTGATTGTTGGGGACTTAGATGCTGGAAAGATTCTCTCAGTTTCCCATTGTAGGCGCTGTCACAAGGTTGATCGGGCCGACAAATATAGCGGTATGGATAGCTCTCCATCATTTCACGCAATGCGCTCATTTGATGATTGGTTTGTAAGATTCTCTATCTTTTATACGGTTAGTCCGCACAAGGCTCTTATTCAGGTGGCGGGTTCCGGGATCGATCAAAATCCCGATCTTATTCCTATCGCGCCGATCAAACTTACATTTAATGACATCAACGATATAGTGGCCTTTGTCCACTCGCTTGAACCGCTTGATTTAGGAAAGCCTGTTCAGATGAACCCCTAACTATCGAGGTAATCATCTGTTGTACGCACTCTTGGCCGCGGAGCTCCTTTCATAGGTGCATTTTCATCGTGGAATTGTGCACCCACTCGGCAGTCGTCGCACATTTTTACGAGCTTGGTATTGTCGGAGTCCGTGTACATCCAGTGTTTGCCATCAAGCTTTTCGATGATTCGCTCAATTGTTGATTTTACGCCAAAAGGACGGCCGCACTCGATGCAGTCAAAGGGTTCCTCGCCGTGCAGCATTTGCTGATTTAAAGTGTGTTTTCCTAAGCTGAGTTGCGGTTTTAGTGTAATAGCTGTCTCTGGACAAGTATTTGCGCAAAGGCCGCACTGCACACAAGCGTTTTCTACAATGTTAATTTCGGGTCTGTCTGAGCGATCATTTAGTGCGCCGGTTGGGCACTGTGAAACGCATGCCAAGCATAGTGTGCATTTGTTAGTGTCAACTTCGATAGTGCCGTAAGGATCGCCAGCTTCTAAAGCTATCGTTATGGGAGTTTCGCCGTCATATCCAGTAAATGCTGACATAAGCTGCTTTGTGACTTCCCTTCTGCTTCCTAAAAGCGCGGTATCGATGCCTTCTATTTCAGGTAAACGTTTTTTATAAAGAGCAGATTCTAAATCTTCGATTGAGTTTGCTTCAATGACACGCGTTCGCTTTGAGTCAATATTGGAGCCGTCCAGCAAACGATTTGTGAGGCCGTGCTCGCTTGTGATAGCTGTCTCGCCGGTTTTAGGTGATTTTAGAATAATGACTTCATTTGCTCCCGCACCGAGCGTTGTGAGCAGCTCGGCGTGTCCAATTAATTCGACATTATCGACTTCGTAGGGGATTAAATCAGCTGGGAGTCCTCGTGAGAATCGCGCTGACTTCGCAATTAAGCCTCGACCATAGGAGCTATCTATAAAGAGTACTCGGGGGGAGCGACCCGAGAGTGAGCGGTATGTTTCGATTAGCGTTCGCAATCGATCTACCATGAATTCGAATGGTGGATCGTCGTAAGTGATTGCTCCTGTCGGACAAACCGCAGCGCAGCCTCCGCAGCCGCCACACATGTCTGGGTCAATATAGACGGAATCACCATTCGATCGAATTGCTTTTGCTCCACAAGTGTCTATGCATCGAGTGCAGCCTATTTTTTGCGATCTAGAGTGTGCACAGATAGCACTTTCATATTTTACATAAAAAGGTTTTTCAAAGGTCCCAACTAAGCTCTTGGCGCGGGTCACTAATACAGCAAGTTCAGTTTCATTAGAGGGTGTGTCTCGTAAATAGCCATCTCTTACCGACTCTGCGTGCAATAGCGACGATTCTGAGACTAAGTCTATAACAATATCGCATGCTGACTGTGCCCCATCTCGAGGTGCTGTAAATAATGCTTCCCCTCGGCCGGTCACCACAAGGCTTGCAAATTGATCAAAAATCACATCAAAAGCGCCCAACCCGCCCGAGATAGATCTGATTTTCCCCGTCGCAAGGTCAAAGTTATTAGAGGGTAAGGTGCGCTCTGGAGCGGCCTCGAGCACGCAGGTCACAGCAAGCTCCTGGCCTAAAGCCTCTGCTATTTTCAGCGCACTACCATCTTTTCCAATAATCAAGCAGGTCCCAATTGAAGTAACTTCTTTGACTGGAGTGCCTGGTCGCTGGAGTTTAGCGTCCTCAAGAAGAGCTATTTGCTTTGCTGTTACAAGATCTTGGTCTTGTCCTTTGGCGGTCCATCCGGCTCGGTCTCGTAAGTCCAGAAGACTTAAGGATGCTTTTAAGCCATCTTCGTTCGTGAGTTCCCCTGTCAGTTGTTCAAAAATGTGAGCCTGTTGTTCGCATGCAAACACGACTTCTTGGGTTTTTGACAGCTCTCGGATTGCTATATTGAGGTCTGTACCGCATAGCTGATCGACCAATATAATTTCATCAAAGCCCCTGTCACTAAAGGCCTTGGCTTGATAATTAATTGTTTTGTCACAGCTACAAAGAACTAGTTTTTTTGTTTCGTCCATATATTTCGGGCTATTTCTTCTCTCATTGAAGTCAATAGATTACTCTTCATAGGCATAAAAATGATAATTAAAGACGAATTTGGGGTCGAAATAATGGTCGATAAATCTTCGAAATCTGACCAATCAGACATTTTCTCGGCGCGGATGGTGCGTATGCCCGTGGGTGTCGTGATGAAAAAATCTCCTGGCGTGACCCGCTGGGCGACTGACGTATGGACGCCTGTGGCTTTGGTCCCAGGTGCCAATTTTCCTGAGTGGACGGAGTTGCGCCGTGAAGGTGAGGTTGTGGAGTATCACGCTAGATCAGTTGAGATCGAGCTGCACCGTTCGGAGGTTGAGGCTTATAAAGTTTCATTGACCATGTCACCACCTTCTGCATTTGTAGTTTTGGATGAAGATGAAAGCGAGTCCGCAGTGGGCTGGGTTGTTAAAGAAGTGACGCTTTCTGCTTATGCGGCTCAAGATGAGCTAGATAGTGGATTCGGGTTAGTTGAGCCGGTGCCGTTGCCGCCAGTCATCATTGGTTGGGCACAGGAATTTATTAACTATCATTACATTGAAGAGCCTTTTAAAAAGCGGAAGCGTGACCGACTTGATATCGATCAAGTTGACGATGGCATTGGTGATGCGCGAGTTGAGCAGGTGGCCGATGTGTACCGAACGCCGGGATCTTTAAAAAAGAGGAAAAAGCATTGAGTGACGATGGGGTGTTGTCTAGCTGGTCTCAACGGAAATTAAAAGTTGCGGATGAGAAAAAACGTCTTGATCTCAAGCAATTGGATGAGACGAGTCTTCCGCTTACTAAAGAGGTTCAGGGTCAGGCTGAAGCCATAGAAGAAGATGAGTTTGCAGGCAAGACTGATTCGGAAATCCTCCAAACATTAGAGCTTCCTGACCCCGAAACATTGAAGCTTGGGGATAATGTTGTGGGTTTCATGGATGGCCGTGTTCCTGATCGAATTCGGCATAAAGCCCTCAGGGCATTTTGGAAAACAAATCCATTACTGGCCAATATAGATGGACTTGATGAATATTGTGATGATTATACGGACGCAGTAATGTGCATAGAGAATATGCAAACTATTTACGAGGTAGGAAAAGGGTATGCGTCCTTGGTCCTTGATACTCTCGAGTCACTTTCTGATGAGAGCTCTGAGGATGTCGTTGGCGTAGATAGCCAATCTAAAGCTGAGGTTCATGGTGCTGAATTGATTGAGACAGAGAGCGAATTTGATAATTTGCAAGAGCAAGAGCAAGAGCAAGAGCAAGAGCAAGAGCAAGAGCAAGAGCAAGAGCAGGCGGAATGGGAAAAAGTAGAAGAAACTGATGTGGTGACCGCGGAAATCTCCGCTCCGCCAAGGATGCAATTCAGTTAGTAAGTTTAAGGTGTTGCTCACTGTAAAAGGTTGCGATACAGTGCAATATAAGAAGAATGTCGGAAACGGCAGTTGAAATATAACGGGATAAGAATAAATGATCGCGGAGTCGGCAGCAGAATTCGACAGTAGTGTATCCCCAGAAGATCAGGCTCGCTCTGATTTGTATGCGCTTTTAGGCAGTCTTCTTTTAGGAGCGCCATCAGAATCCACATTGATTTCTTTGCGTAAACTAAAGGCGGGCGATGGTGAAATTGGTTCAGCAATTTCTGCGCTTGCTCAAGTTGCGAAGGTTTTGGATCAGCCAACTGTTGAGCGTGAGTTTAACCAAGTTTTTATTGGTGTCAGTCGCGGAGAAGTTCTTCCGTACGCAAGCTATTATTTAACGGGATTTCTGCATGAGAAGCCGCTGGCAGACTTACGGGCAAAGATGCGATTTCTTGGAATTCAACGGATCAGTGGTGTTGTGGAGCCAGAAGACCATATTGGTTCACTGTGTGAAATAATGTCTGGGTTGGCGAGCGGATCACTCGTTCAGTCACAATCTCTTGATCTTCAAAAAGAATTTTTCAATGCGCACATTGCCCCTTGGGCAGCGCATTGTTTTAGTGATCTCGAAAAAACGGAAAGCGCCGTGCTTTATGCGCCGGTGGGCTCCTTAGGGAGTGCATTTATGGCGATAGAACAGGAAGCGTTTCGTATCGAGTAGAATGGGCCGAGAGCCAATACGTGTGAGAGCACAAAAGGAGATGTTCATGAGTGAGCAGAAAATAACTAAGACGGGACGCCGTAGTTTCTTAAAACTACTAACGGCCGGGTTACCAATGGCTGCAGTTGCAGCCGCAGCGGGAACCCAAGCGGTCGCTGGCACTGAAACAGAGATTCGCAAGTCGAGCGGACTCAGTAAGAACGCGCATTACAAGAAGTACTTAGAAACAACACGATTCTAAACAAAAACTGAGCGAGTGCGGGTAGCATTTGGCCCCGAATAATCGCTCCAAAATCCTGAGGAGGGTTTTTTATGTTAAGGAAAAAGACGAATGGGGTAGCAGTTGGCTCCCGAGTGTCGTCCTTACTGAAGAATGTAGCCTCTCACAAACTAGATCGTCGGACGTTTTTACGTTCAACCGGTTTGGCCGTGGGTGGTTTGGCTGCATTTTCTATGACGCCACGTACTGTTGAAGCGGCCGTTGGTGCTAATTCTACTGATGGAAAAACTCAACTAGTCAAGAGTGTTTGTACACACTGTTCCGTCGGCTGTACCGTTCAAGCTGAAGTGCGCGACGGGGTGTGGGTCGGTCAAGAGCCGGGCTGGGATTCACCATTTAATCTTGGTGCTCATTGTGCAAAGGGTTCGTCGGTTCGCGAGCTGGGACACGGGGAGCGTCGTTTAAAATATCCTATGAAACTTGTTAACGGCACTTATACAAGAGTTTCGTGGGAAGATGCCATTAACGATATTGGCGACCAAATGCTTAAAATCCGCGAAGAAAGCGGACCAGACAGTGTTTATTGGTTAGGGTCGGCCAAGACGAACAATGAACAGTCGTATTTGTATCGAAAATTTGCGGCTTACTGGGGGACCAACAACGTTGATCACCAGGCACGTATTTGTCATTCCACAACGGTAGCGGGTGTTGCAAACACTTGGGGCTATGGTGCAATGACGAATTCGTATAATGATATTCACAAATCCAAGGCCATTTTCATAATTGGTGGAAATCCGGCTGAGGCTCATCCTGTCTCACTTCAGCACGTTATGAAGGCCAAGGAGCAGAACAATGCTCCGCTTATTGTTTGTGATCCTCGATTTACCAGAACGGCTGCTCACGCTGACGAATATGTTCGTTTTCGTCCGGGTTCAGATGTTGCGCTGATCTGGGGCCTCCTTTACCATATTTTTGAGAATGGATGGGAAGACAAAGAGTTCATTCGTACCCGTGTTTGGGGTATGGGCGACATTCAGAAAGAGGTTTCTAAGTGGACGCCTGAAGAAACTGAGCGCGTCACGGGCGTGCCTGGTTCACAACTTCAGCGCGTTGCAAGGACCCTAGCAAATAACCGCCCAGGTACTGTTATTTGGTGTATGGGTGGTACCCAGCATACAAACGGAAATAACAATACTCGCGCTTATTGCATTCTTCAATTGGCGCTCGGCAATATGGGCACTAGTGGCGGCGGTACTAACATTTTCCGTGGTCACTGTAACGTACAGGGCGCAACTGATTTAGGCGTTCTTGCAAATACATTACCTGGCTACTACGGACTGAAGCCTGGCTCATGGGCCCACTGGGCGCGTGTTTGGGAAGAGGATCTGGGTTGGTTGAAAGGGCGCTTTGCGTCTATGAAAACCAAAGATGGTAAAACCAAAGCGATGATGAATGAGACGGGCATTCCTGTTTCACGATGGATCGATGGTGTTTTAGAAGCCAAAGAAAATATCGGTCAGCCCAACAACACTCGGGCGATGGTTTTGTGGGGTCATGCGCCTAACTCTCAGTCGCGAATGACCGACATGAAGAAGGCCATGGAAAAACTCGATTTGTTGGTTGTGGTTGACCCACATCCGACAGTATCGGCGATTCTTCATGATCGAAAGGACGGTGTTTATTTGCTGCCAACGACTACCCAATTTGAGACGTATGGCTCAGTGACAGCATCTAATCGTTCGATTCAGTGGCGAGATAAGGTAATTGAACCATTATTCGATTCAAAGCCAGATCACGTAATTATGAAGTTATTTGCAGATAAGTTTGGATATACGGATCGCCTCTTTAGAAACATCAAGATTAATGGTGATGAGCCTCTTATTGAGGATATAACTCGCGAAATTAACCGTGGTATGTGGACTATCGGATATACAGGTCAGTCGCCTGAGCGTATTAAATTACATATGGCTAATCAGCATACGTTTGACAAGACGACTCTCAAAGCAATTGGTGGGCCGGCAGACGGCGATTACTACGGAATGCCGTGGCCATCATGGGGTCCACCAGAGATGAAGCATCCAGGAACTCCTAACCTGTATGACATGTCGAAGCGGGTCTCCGAGGGTGGTTTAACTTTCCGTGCCAGATTTGGTGTTGAAAGAGAAGGCGAGAATCTTCTTGCCGAAGGTGTTTATTCCGTCGGTTCTGAAATCAAGGATGGTTATCCAGAGTTCACGATGCAAATGCTGATGGACTTAGGTTGGGATAAAGATCTAACTGACGACGAACGTGCAGCTATTAAAAAGGTTGCTGGCGTTAAAACTAACTGGAAAACAGATCTTTCTGGTGGTATCCAGCGAGTTGCAATCAAACATGAGTGTGCACCATTCGGGAATGCGAAGGCTCGTTGCGTTGTTTGGAATTTCCCAGATCCAGTGCCGCTCCATCGTGAGCCTTTGTACACGAATCGTCGAGATTTAGTGGCGGATTATCCAACGTACAAAGATCGCTTCTCGTTTCGTCTACCAACGTTGTATGCCTCAATACAGAAAAATGACTTCTCGAAAGACTATCCGATGATCCTGACGTCAGGACGTTTAGTCGAATACGAGGGCGGTGGAGACGAAACGCGTTCTAATCCGTGGCTGGCTGAATTGCAGCAAGATATGTTTGTTGAGGTCAATCCTCGTGATGCAAATAACCTCGGAATCCGTGATGGAGATCAGGTCTGGGTCGAAGGTCCTGAGGGCGGAAAAGTGAAGGTAATGGCAATGGTGACCCAGCGTGTTGGAGAAGGTGTAGCGTTTATGCCGTTCCACTTCGGCGGGATGTACCAGGGCGAAGATCGCCGTGATAAATATCCGGATGGAGCTGACCCGTACGTGATCGGAGAATCAGCAAACGTAGTTACTACATATGGTTATGACGCGGTTACCCAAATGCAGGAAACCAAAGCAACCCTATGTAGAATCATGCCAGCTTAAGGAGGGCGAAACATGTCATTAGGTGGAAAGGCGAGAGCCAAGTTCCTATGCGACGCGGAGCGGTGTATCGAATGCAACGCTTGTGTTACCGCATGCAAGAACGAAAACGACGTCCCGTGGGGTATCAATCGCCGCAGGGTAGTCACTATTAACGACGGTAGCCCAGGTGAGAGATCAATTTCTGTCGCTTGTATGCATTGTTCGGATGCCCCGTGTATGGCGGTATGCCCTGTCGACTGTTTCTATCAGACAGATGACGGCATAGTTTTGCACTCGAAGGATCTGTGTATCGGTTGCGGATACTGCTTTTATGCTTGTCCGTTCGGTGCTCCACAGTTTCCCCAAGCGGGTAACTTTGGATCTCGCGGCAAAATGGACAAGTGTACATTTTGTGCGGGTGGACCTGAGGAAGATAATTCGCAAGCTGAATACCAAAAGTATGGAAGTAACCGAATTGCCGAAGGTAAATTACCAGCGTGCGCAGAGCAGTGCGCGACAAAAGCACTTCTAGCCGGCGACGGGGATGATGTGGCAGCGGTTTACCGCGAGCGCGTTGTTACCCGTGGCTTCGGCTCGGGCGCATGGGGCTGGGGAACAGCCTACGAAAAGAAAGGCGGCTAAGAAGCCGATAAACGGGCGGACAATAGTCCGCCCGTTTCTTATTTACTAAATAATTTTTCCTGAGGTCGTCATGAAAATACAAGTGATTGGTTCATTTTTGGTTGCAGTCCTAACCTTAGCGATAGCTCCGTCTTATGCAGAACAATCAGACGGCCAGCGAGCGTCCACGGGTGGAGCGCAGACACTTCAAGATGTTCTTGCGCGACAAAAAGGAATAGAAGTCGACGAAAGTTTCCGTCGCGAAAATTTAGGTGATCCTGATAAAGCACAGTCCATAAACAATATGCTGGGCACTCAGGGTGGAATATCAAATGCTGATGTATATCGGGGTATCCGCTATTCTGAAGTAGATATCAAAGTCTCTAACAATGGGCCAGCTGCAGATGTCTTAGTTCAGGACGGTGGTATTTCATGGCTAATAACTCGTGCAACTAGTATCCGTGGATATGCTGGTTATGGCATTGGTGGGATTTTAGTTGCACTGATCGCGTTCTATTTCACTCGCGGTCGGATGACAATAGAGGGAGGCCCTTCGGGCCAAACTATTGAGCGCTTTAAGTCATTCGAGCGTTTTGGCCATTGGTGTTTGGCAGGATCATTCATTATGTTGTCTGCCACAGGCCTTTTGCTTTTATTTGGGCGCGCAATTTTAATTCCTGTTTTTGGACATGAAGCCAACGCCGCCATCGCGACCTTTTCAATCTGGGTCCATAACAATATCGCTTGGGTATTTATGGGATCCCTCGTCGCTATTTTTCTGATGTGGGTCGCTCACAATATCCCAAATAAACTTGATTGGGATTGGCTGAAGCAGGGTGGCGGCATTATCGGTAACGCCCACCCATCGGCTCAGAAATTCAATGCGGGGCAGAAGATTATTTTCTGGATGACTATAATTATGGGGGCCTCTGTTTCAGTCTCAGGCCTTTCACTTTTATTTCCATTTCAGATGCCTATGTTTGCTGAAACCTTCGCATTGATTAATGCGGTTACCGGCTCTGCCCTACCGGCCGAGTTACTACCTCATGAAGAAATGCAGTTGTCACATTTGTGGCATGCTATCGTAGCAATTACTATGATCATAGCGATTGTGGCGCATATCTATATAGGTAGTGTTGGTATGGAAGGCGCATTCGACGCGATGGGAAGTGGCCAAGTCGACTTGGAGTGGGCTCGTCAGCACCATGATCTTTGGGTAGAAGAAGAAGAGGCCAAAGCCGGTCAGGCAGGGAGGTAGCGATGAAAACGATGTTCACAGCTTTTGCGGCAACCATTGTGTTGTCATTCGCCGCTTATTACATTATGAGCGGAATGGGATTTTCATCGGCTGAAATGCAGTCCGCGCCATCTGTCCGGTTATACTAAGATAGTAATTATGATCGCAGATCTTGAGGTCGACGTCGTCGGGCTCAAGTGCCCATTACCAGTGCTGAAGTTAAAAAAACGCATCGAATCATTAAACCATGGTCAATTGGTAAAACTCGTTACTTCAGACTCGACAACGATTAAAGATGTACCAGCATTTTGTGGGCTTTCGGGTCACGAAATCGTTGAGATGTCGACTATTAAACGGCCTTATATATTTTGGATACGTATTTGTAACTCGGGAATTAATCAATTGAGTGTCTAGGGGGATATGTGCGTCCTGTCATCGTTGTAACGCTTTGGATCATTTCGGTAACGTGTTTCGCTTTTGACCGATACACAGGTCACGGTGGACCAATAAAGGGGCTAGCCTACTCCGCTAGTCAACGCCTTGTTGTCAGCACTAGCTTTGATTATACCGCAGTCGTTTGGGCTACTAATCCAATTAGAGAACTGAAACGTCTTGTTGCTCATGACGCCGCAGTCAATGCGGCGACTTTCTCCCCTGACGGAAATTGGCTCGCGACCGCCGGTGACGATAATCAAATTTTCTTGTGGCGAGTAGATGACTTAAAGAAACCCGATATTGCGCCTCTGCCCATTCCACTAGATGGGCACACCGCCAAGATCATTCATCTAGCGTTCAGTTCCGATAGCACTCAATTAGCTTCTTCGAGTTGGGACCGGCGCATCGGAATTTGGGATGTCCAAAAAGGCACCCGCATACGATTTCTTAAAGGCCATCGGGGTCTTGTAAATGCCTCTGTATTTTCTCCTGACGCACAAAACCTTTATTCGGCCGGCGCTGATGGACATATTCGTTACTGGGATCTGTCAAACGGTGAATATGTCCGTAGTGTTGTTAAAAATGGTTTCGGTATCAACGTCCTTGCGATTGATCACGAGTTAAATGTCCTCGCTTATGGTGGTTCTAACGGTGTCATGAAAAGTGTAAGCCTTGACGGAAAGGGACCGGAAATCGAACTTTGGATTGGTGGACCACCTGTTCTAGCACTCTCGATTGACCCTCAATCTGAAAAAATGGCTTTCGGTACTGCAGAGGGCCGAATTGTAATTGCTGATGCTGTAGTCGGTGAAATCGAACATGACTTTCAAGCTGTTACCGGTCCGGTGTGGGCGTTACAGCTAACCGAAAATTCAGAGAATTTATTGTTTGCTGGACTCGATGATTGGATTACCCGGATACCCCTAGAAAATCTTATCGTTCCGAGCGTGTTACCTGGCGGATCCCGGCGCTTTCACTCCGGCGAGCCAGCCGATAACGGCGCGCAACAATTTGCCCGTAAATGTAGTGTCTGTCATAGTTTGGCTCCTTCAAGCAAGCGCAGGGCTGGGCCAACACTTTATGGAGTGTTTGGGCGCAAGGTTGGGAAGGTCGAAAATTATCCATATTCTCCAGAGTTACTGGCCCAAGATCTCGTATGGAATGAGGATACGATCGATCGGCTCTTCCGTGAGGGCCCCGACATTGTGACTCCTGGGTCTAAAATGCCGGTGCAGCGGATTAAGCGTCAGGAGGACCGGGACGATTTAATTCGGTACCTTAAGCGAGCCACCACAACCCAATGAAAAATCTCCTATGGTCGTTTTTCTTCTCTCTTTCACTTTCGACGACGACCCATGCGAACCACGGTCCCCAAACGTGGGTAGCATCAAACAAGTCCGTGGTCTCAATTCTCCCGACTTGGCCTGGATATTCTCGACCAGGATTCGGAGCCCCATCACGGACCTCTCCCGAAGGGACCGGTGTTTTCGTGGACCTTCCTAATACCAAAGCCAGCGGTTTTTTAATCTTGACCGCGGCACATGTTGTCAAAAATGCCACCCGTATCGAAGTCCGCCTAACCGATGGCCGAAGGGTCGACGCCGAAGTCGTTGGTTTGGACCACGACGCTGATCTTGCCTTGTTAAGAGTTCCTACGAAGGGTGTGCCCCTGAGACTTTTGGATATTACGCCCGGCCCTGGGACTCACGTGTGCGTCTTGGGTAACCCATTTGGGCTTGGGGTTAGCATGAGCTGTGGCGTCGTGTCCGGGCCCCTCAGGACGGCGCTTGGATTTAACAAGATTGAGGCATTTATTCAAACAGATGCTGCATCAAATCCCGGTTCTTCAGGCGGTCCTTTGGTCGACGCCAACGGAAATTTGCTCGGTTTAATCTCAGCGATCTACACAAAAGACGCTGATATCGACGCTGGGGTTAACTTTGCCATCTCGTCCACTCTAATTACAAAACGAATGGAAAGATTGAAACTAAATTTTTAACCTTGAATAACAGTCCACTAGCATCTTCTTCAGCACCAGTATTTCAACAAAAAATGCAGTGCCCAACTTTATTTTTTGCCCGCAAGAACTTCGATCGATCATGATCTTAACCGAACTTTTAAATCTTCCAGTTGCTCCACTCATATCCTTTCGGCCACTATGGCACTATCTTAGACCGCTTGACGACCGACTGTTCTGTTCGCTCACTCTATGATTACAGCTCAATATCCATGTCCTAAAACTGATTTTTGACAACTGAAAACTCTATTTCTGAAATCCCAATTCAAAAAGAATCTCGTTTGCTTGCAACGACAAAAGCCACTCAAAAAAATCCGCCGCCATTGCGCCTGCGCCAGGCCTTATTCCAATACCATATTCGCCCGCAGTCCGCAAACGCCTGGGCAGCTGTACAATTCTTAGGTCGAGATTGTCCTCCACTGCAGCTAATGCACTGGAAAAATAGGTAAAAAGAAGTTCTACTCGTTGCGTTTCCATAATCCACCCGTACTGATTTCTTCCGTTAGGCGCGTTAGGAGTCTCACGGCCACCGGTGATTAGACGAGTTCGTTTTGTTAACTCTGGTACTGACTCTCCGGTTATTCTACCAATTTCCTTTAAAATACTGGGTTCTTCATTGGAGTGTGGATCGAGCCCCGTCGTAGATATTCCGATGATTAAATTTTGATCTTTTAAGACCCGTTCAATGGGCTCTATGCGCTCCGAAAGCCCTTTTCTATAAACCATCACCATTTCGTTAATACCCAGTAATTGGACATTTTTAAGCATCCCTTTTTTCTGGAGTGCATTCGTGTGAACCGTTGACGCGGCGATAAATAAATCGAAAATTTCGTTTTCTTCAATCTTGCGGCATAGCGAGCTAGAGGGACCAAACACCATTTCAATGTCGGCGCTCTTCCCCCGCTTTTTGTAAGCTGTGATCAGCTTTGGTAGGAGGTGTTCCATACTGCCGGCGGCGAATAGAATCGGATTTCTTTCTGACAATTTCTGAGCAACTGTAAATTTAAGCGTCTATCGTTCGTTATCATTCTTCGCCGCATTCGCGAAGAACAACTGATTACCGCCTACGCTATACGAATCGATCGCCTTTTGCCCCTCAGCCGACAGCAGCCAAGCCACAAACTTTTGCCCCGCCTCCGTATTCACCGTTGGACATTTTTTCTGACTGACCAGAATTATGCCGTATTGGTTGACTAGCTTTGAATCCCCTTCAACAAGAATCTTTGTGTCACGCTTGTTTCCGAATTTAATCCAGGTCGCCCGATCGGTTATCGCATATGCACGCATTTCGACCGCTATGTTAAGGGTTGTTCCCATTCCAGAGCCTGTCTCAAGATACCATTTCCCCGATATTAGAGATGGAACAGACCACGTCTGCCTCCAAAGGCTCAGTTCCGCTTTATGTGTTCCCGAATCATCGCCACGAGACACGAATATTGACTTACTAGAAGCAATTTTTCTAAGAGCTTGCGTGGCATCGTTTAGTCCCTGAATTTTAGCTGGGTCACTTTTCGGTCCGACAATCACAAAATCGTTATACATAAGGTTGAATCGCTTAACGCCAAATCCTCCCTTCACAAATTCTTCTTCAGCCCCTTTCGCGTGTACTAATAATACATCGCCGTCACAACGCTCGGCGTTTTTAATTGCTTGGCCCGTCCCGACAGCTACAACCCTCACTACTAGATCAATTTCCTTTTTTATTATAGGAAGCAGATGCTCATAAAGACCAGAATTCTTGGTGGACGTCGTTGACTGAAGAATGATTGAGTCAGCATTAGTGAATGTGGCTGTAAAGATAAGGCCGATTGCGAGATTACGCATTTTAAGGTCGTATCGGGTTGTCATCAGGGATTCCTATTTCCGGTCATTCCTACAATATAAGTTCGCCGCTCAAGTAGGCTATTGCCTCCCTGGATTCAGCGTTTGTGAAAAATTTATTCTTATCAGTGTGCTCTGTAATTTCCCCCCGATGCATGAAGATAACATCTTGCCCCAGGCGTTTAGCTTGATTGATGTCATGCGTGATGAAGAGAATTCTGACACCCGTTAAACTTGTATCCTGAATTAGTCGTTCAATGATCAAGGCAGAAGCAGGGTCAAGGCTTGCAGTAGGCTCATCAAGAAAAAGTATACTTGGTTTGGTGATTAATGCCCGGGCTAAGGCCAGGCGTTGTTGCTCTCCTCCAGATAATAATCGAGCCGGGACGTTTGCTATTTCTGCCAAGTGTACCCTGTTCAGAAGGTCAGCGATTTCTTTCGAATCCGTATTCTCTGCGGCTGCAAATGTGACATTTGCTAGCACACTACGCCTCATTAGAACGGGTCTTTGAAACACCATGGCCTGTTGTTGTCGGGTTTCGAAATGGGGACTGCCATCAATTTTAATTTCCCCTCCTTGTGGCTTTAGTAATCCGTGAAGACATTTTAAAAGCAAACTTTTTCCGGCGCCATTGGCACCTAGAACCATCGTAATTCCGTTTCCCCGAATATCAAGATTGATGTCTCGAAGTAAAGGAACTCCTCCCAACGATAGCGAGAGTTGACGCACAGCGATTTTCGACCGGTGGGAAGATTGATTTGACTGAACTATGCCGGCTTCTATACCTATTCTAATTTCATTAGACATACGCGTTACGCTGTGCAAAGCCCTGGATCCATGTGGCCACTGCGTTTGCAATCAGGGCTAGCATCAACAGGACGATTCCTAATGCTAATGCCATTGCCAGCTCACCTCTTGAGGTTTCAAGGGCAATTGCTGTCGTCATTACTCGGGTTAAATGATCGATGTTACCACCTACAATCATGACCGCCCCTACCTCCGAAATCGCACGCCCGAAGCCTGCGAGCACCGTCGTGCTGAGTGAGTATCTTGCGTCCCAGATATAAGCTGGCACGGCTCGACCTGTACCAATCCCAAGGCTCTTGAACAAATCCTTATATTCATCATGCAGATCGCTCATCACTTGATGAGTCATAGCGGCAATAATTGGAGTGATTAGTGCGACTTGGGCAATCACCATCGCTGTCGGCGTGTACAACAATTCGAGCACCCCCAAGGGTCCAGAGCGCGATAACATTAAATAGACAACGAGCCCAACGACTACTGGTGGGAGGCCCATTAAGGCATTCACAATGGTGATCGCGATGCGTTTCCCTGAGAATTGGCTGATGGCGAGTGCCGTCCCAATCGGTAAGCCCAGGAGCACTGATGCAAGGAGTGCGCTTAAGCTTACCTGGATGGATAGGGCCATGATCTCAGTTAACGCGTCACTGCCTGAGACAATTAGATGAAAGGCCTCAGCAAAAGCATCAGTAAGCATAATTATGTACTTTTTTCATGTTTCTTAAAGCAAGCATCATTTTGAGGTTTAGGTAGAAAATTGCAACCTGTTTGAAAAGCTCTAAGATTCGGGTTGGAATAATACTGTGGTAACACTATGGAAAAACGATTGAGATCAGTTGTATCCGAAATATCCTCGGCCTATGCAGATTTGGGTACGTTTTTACCGTTGATGCTGGGCACGGTGCTGGTTGCAGGCATGAATCCGGTTGGCATTCTTTACGGTTTTGGCTTATTCGCTCTGATGACAGCGTTGGTGTATCGGCTGCCAATTCCGGTTCAGCCTATGAAGGCAGTTGCTGCAATGGCAATTGCTGGAATGGCAACTCCTGAAGTTTTGATGGCGACAGGACTTCTCTTAGGTGGCGTTTTACTGGTTTTAAGCACGACTGATGTGACTAATTCTTTGAAGTGTTTAATTCCAAACACAGTACTCCATGGAATGCGTGTTGCGCTCGCAATCAGTTTAGTGTCAACCACGATCGGCTTGGCAGATTTTGGATCTAGTCCCTTGTGGTTGTTGCTTGCTGGCTTGATTATTTTACAAATAACGGCACTAAGAATAGTCAGCTGTCTCTTAGTTTTAGTTTTTGGGTGGTGGTTTTTAGTACCGGAACTACCCATCGGTTTTGTGGTCGAACGCTGGTATTGGCCAGCTTTTTCTTGGCCATCTTCTGATGCCTTAGTTCTGAGTATTAAGGCGTCTTTTTTCCCGCAGTTGGCGTTGACAATTACAAATGCAATGATCCTTACAGCCGTAATCGCAAAGGAATATTTTCCTGAAAATGAAAAAGCCCTGACGGAGCGGCGGTTGGCTTTTACGTCGGGAATTGCAAATTTGCTACTAGCGCCTATGGGTGCCATGCCCATGTGTCATGGGGCTGGCGGTTTGGTTGCCCATCACACACTTGGTTCCAGAACTGGGTGGTCGATTGCGGTATTTGGTATAACCTGCATTCTGCTTGCTGGGCTACTCGGCGAGCAAGTAATCGCTCTTCTGCAAACGGTTCCGAATGCTGTTTTGGGGGCTTTAGTTTTATATGCTGCCTGGATTCTATGTGACCCGATAACGCTCTTCCGAGCTAAGCTACCTTGCCAATTAGTCATCATCTCGATGGTTCCAGTTGCACTTGTCTACGATCTGATGGCCGCGCTGGTATTTGGCCTAGCTGCGGAAGTACTTAGAGCCCGATTAATGCGTGTTTTATCCAGCTAATTTCCCATAAATAGACATTAATCTACACGTGTTCAAGATTGCCTTAGCCAAAGTCCTGGATCATTGAGTAACAGAGTGGCCCTGGTGTTTTTTTGACATTGAACAATCAGTATTGGGTTCAAAAATATCCTGCCTCTGTTATCTCAATACATTTTGACAGAGGCACTGCTTCGAAGGATACCCACCATTTAAATGGGTCATCGCCAGATGCTATCCCCGACTCACTGAGTACTTTCATTTTTTTAAAACGTTTTTTATCACTTGATCCTATATCCATGAGCATCAACCAGCTATATACCTTGATATCTTTGGTATCGAATGAAAATCTAATTTTTGGAACATCTGGGTTGCCCACAGATTTTGAATATAGTTGCTCCGTAAACCAAAGGTATCGACCTCTTATTTTGAGTTCTTTTTTTAATGATCTCCATTGATAACTCCAGTCTGCTCCCTCAGGATGATTTAGGTGATGCCCCTCTGATACAACGTGCTCCAGACGGCATGCTTCTAATCCCAGAAATCCCGACTCTTCGATTTCTGCTTTAAAGGGCGCGTGCGAATAGTGATGTATTACCATTACTTACTCACTTGCTTCGGAGTGAAGTTGTATGGCTGTTTCCAGCAATCGCTCGATGTCGAGTTTGGAGTAATTGTCTCGCGACCACTCCAGTCCTTTTGCCAGTTGCTCGACATTCAGGCCCATCAATCCCTCAATTATCTGATCGTGTGCACTTCTCACTATTGTCTCAACCTCACTCGTTACTTTTGGCATTACTGCTCCTTGTTGAAGTTCCATATCTGAAACGTACTTGAAAAATACCACGACCGCATTGTTACTTTACGAAAACTGATTTTGTATAGTTTTAATTTCTGTTTTACCTCTTTAAAAAGATTATTATAAAAAAATTTTTATTTGCCCCTATTCTGGCGCGTTCGGAGACATTGGATGTGTCTTGAAGCCCAGCGTACCTTAATTAAAGTCGTGCCAAGGAGTTAAGAGAGGCGAAGATCTTCTCATTTATTATGCAAAATATTTCTTCAATAAAAAAATTATTGCCGGGACTCGCGATCAGCATTTTGATCGCAATTTTCTCCAAATACTTGGGCCACTACTATGGAATGCCTTCGATGCTTCTTGCCCTATTGCTTGGTCTGTCGATGA
>JAOLBK010000006.1 GCA_028339155.1 Litorivicinus sp. | reverse complement strand
GCTCCGTCTCAGCCTTCTTTTTAAGCTCCACGTCTTGACGCTTTTTATCCTCTAATTTTTTTCGTTCTAATTCCTTGGCAAGCTGCTTCGCCACTTCTAAGTCGCGAAGCTTCTGATCAGTTTCTTCTTCCTGTTTTTTAGCTCGAGATATTGCAGCTTCTGATGGTGCGAACGTCAATTCAGTTGCCTGCATAACAATCACCTGAGGCGGAATGATTGTTTTGGCTTCAGGCGACACTGCAATAAAAAAAGAAGAAACGACAATCACATGCAGGCCCAAGGCTAGCACACAGGGACGAACGAGATTCTCGCCCCGCCGATCCATCAGGGGGTCTCCGCCACCAGACCAATGGAAGTTACGCCCACCTCTTGAAGAGCGCTCATCACTTCCATAACAGCGCCATAGTTGAGGGTCATATCACCTCTTAACTGAACTGGAGTACGAGGCTTTGCCGCCAAAACTTTCATAACCCGATCTTTAATCGTCCCGAGCGTGACGGGTGTTTCAACATCGCCACCCAGATTCATAAATAATTCACCCTCATTATTCATCGAAACAACCAAAGGTTCGCTGTCGGAGTCTACCGGAAGAGGCTCAGTGGAAGCTTGAGGTAAATCAATCGGCACACCCGGCGTCAGCATGGGTGCTGTGACCATAAATATCACTAATAAAACTAACATCACATCAATGTATGGAACAACATTGATTTCAGCGACAAGACGACCACGCTGGCGACGAGAACGGCGAGCCATCACTCGCTCCGATGATGCACTCTACGGTGCAGTATGGCTGAAAATTCATCAGCAAAATTTTCGTACTTCACTGCCAAGCTATCAACTTTTGTCGTGAAACGATTATATGCGATCACGGCGGGAATAGCTGCAAACAAACCAATCGCGGTAGCCACTAAGGCTTCGGAAATACCGGGAGCCACTGTAGCAAGTGTAGCCTGTTTAACCGCGGCCAATCCGCGAAATGAATTCATGATCCCCCAAACCGTTCCAAATAAACCAATATAAGGACTGATCGAGCCAACAGTTGCTAGAAAAGGTAGATTTGTATCTAGCCGCTCTTCTTCCCGGGCACGAGCGACACGCATCGACCTGTGAACCCCCTCCATCACAGCGTCTGGGTCTGAGCGGACATCTTGACGTAACCGTGTAAACTCTTGAAAACCAGCTCGAAAAACAGCCTCTAAACCTATTACATTTGGGGCATTAGCCACCTGCTTGTACAAAGAGACCAGTTCAGCACCACTCCAGAAAGTATCTTCGAAAATTCGTGCATGCTTCTGCGCCCTAGAGAGCACTCGAGCTCTCTGAAAAATCACGACCCACGAAAAAATGGATGCTAGTAACAATGTCACCATCACCAGTTGAACGACAGGTCCCGCGCTCAGCACGAGGGCTAATATAGAAAGTTCTTCAGACATTTTGGCCCTCAATATTTTTTTCTAGTTCCGAAACAATCCCCTTAGGCATCATCTTCGGTTTTAAAGTATCCATTCTGACGCAAACAACTTCCACCTCTGCCTTCACCAAAATTTCCCCTGTATCCTCACGAATGGCCTCTTGAGTGAACCCAATCCGAGTCCGCCTAAATTCCGTCAGGCGACAACTCACATTTAAAAGATCATCTAGACGGGCCGGAGCGCAATATTCAATCTCAGCTCGCCTCACCACAAAAATAAGATTTTCTGCGATTGTCACCGACTGCGCAATGCCCAGCGACCGCAAAAAATCAGTCCGGGCCCTCTCAAAAAATTTCAGGTAATTCGCATAAAATACGATGCCTCCAGCATCTGTGTCTTCTATGTACACGCGAATTGGAATCTGAAACGCCATCAATGGTCCCGAAATGAATCGTCATCATTCTCTGCAAATCCAACTGCATCATAACCTGCAGATGTCAGAATTCGACCGCGAGGTGTCCTTTGAAGGTAACCCTGTTGAATCAAGTAAGGCTCAATCACTTCTTCAAGAGTACCTCGCTCTTCGCTCAGTGACGTCGCAAGTGACTCAATCCCCACTGGACCTCCACTGAATTGATTGGCTAAAACCGAGAGCAACTTGCGATCCATTTGATCAAAGCCGCGGACATCAACATTTAAAAGATTCAAAGCGGCATCAGCAACTGCCTTGGTAATAATTCCATCGGCTCTAACTTCTGCAAAATCGCGAACCCGCCGTAATAAACGGTTCGCGATTCTCGGAGTACCACGCGCTCGCTTTGCAATTTCTGAAGCTCCCTCAATTTCGGTATCCACTCCCAACAAGCGTGCTGATCTCACCACAATATTAGTCAGATCAGCCACCGAATAAAATTCCAAACGCTGAACGATCCCAAATCGATCCCTAAGTGGACTAGTCAGTAATCCGGCGCGAGTTGTCGCTCCAACGAGTGTAAATGGAGGCAAGTCAAGTTTAATGGAGCGAGCCGCAGGGCCCTCACCAATCATGATGTCTAACTGATAATCCTCCATTGCTGGATATAAAACTTCCTCCACTGTTGCAGACAGTCTGTGAATCTCATCAATAAAGAGCACATCACCGGTTTCCAGATTAGTCAGAATAGCGGCCAAGTCCCCAGCCCGCTCGAGCACTGGCCCTGATGTGGCTTTCATAGATGCACCCATTTCGTGGGCAATAATATTAGCCAATGTGGTTTTGCCAAGTCCTGGGGGTCCAAATATCAAAGTATGGTCAAGTGGCTCAACGCGACCACGAGCCGCTTCAACGAACAACTGCATCTGATTACGAACTTTAGGCTGCCCCTCATACTCTTGGAGACTCTTGGGCCGGACCGCGCGATCAATTCTCACATCCTCGGGCAACACAACACCTTCCACCAAACGCTCGCTCACCCGCTTCCCATCATCACTTTAAGGCTCGCCCTAATCAGCGCCTCGGGAGTTTTGACTGTGTCCGCAGACAACCCATCAATAACTTTTCGCGCTTCAGACTCTTTGTAACCCAAACTAACCAGACCCAAAACCGCCTCGTCTGAAGCTGAAGCCTCCTTCGCTGCCAACGGCAGTCCATTTAAAGAGAGCCTGCCTCTCAATTCTACAACAAGACGTTCGGCTGTCTTTTTTCCGACGCCAGGCAACCGAGTCAGAGTTGACAGGTCTCCCCCCTCGATCGCTTGGGCAAGCTCACCCCCTGACAGACCAGACAAAATACCCACCGCCAATTTTGGCCCAACTCCGGAAATCTTAATCAAAATCCGGAAACACTCTCGGTCTTCTGAGCGCAAAAACCCATACAGTAACTGCGCATCTTCTCGGACTACAAAATGACTAAATAAAGTGACTATTTCGCCCTTAGGGGGTAACTCACACAATGTACTGATCGGACACTCAAGCTCGAAACCGATGCCTTGTACATCAATTACCACCTGCTGCTGCTCAATACCAAGAACGATACCGGTGATTCGTCCAATCATGACTGATCCTCGCCCAACCGCCAGCGTGCACGACCGCGACCACGAGATCGACTAGATAGCCGAAAACGCGCTTCCGCCAGAACACCATCTTTGGTGTACGCCGCGCACAGCGCTATACCCAGGGCATCGGCCGCATCTTCGCCCGGATTTTCGACCAAGCCCAACAGTTTAATAACCATCGATTGCATCTGTGATTTACCAGCCTGACCCTGACCGCACACTGCCTGCTTTACAGTTTTAGCAGCAAACTCTCTGGTCAGAATAACGGCTTGGCCGGCCGACAACATAGCAACACCGCGAGCTTGACCCAGCTTCAATGCGGACTGAAAATTCTTCGCCAAGAACACCTCTTCAATCGCCGCTTCAGTCGGCTGATACTGGCGAATAACGTTCTGAAGACCTTCATATAAACCAACTAATCGCTGTACCATAGTGCCATCACCCAATTGAAGAATGCCTGAATCTATATATGAAACCCGAGATTCCTCGATTTCAATCACACCCCAGCCAGTTTTGATTGAGCCGGGGTCAATACCAAGAATTCGGCGCATCAGTCGAGTAACTCGAGCAACTCATCTGTAAATTCAGCGTTCGTATAAACATTTTGCACGTCGTCTAAGTCCTCTAACATATCGATCAGCTTCATTATTTCCGGTGCAGTCTCAACATCTAAATCAGCTATTGTTAAAGGCACGAGAGCCACTTCTGCTGTACTGACGTCGACACCAGCCGACACCAATGAATCCTTGATCTCAACAACATCATTCTGGGAGGTCGCCACGTCGAATGAGCCATCGTCTTGCGCAATCACGTCTTCTGCACCCGCTTCCAATGCCACTTCTATGATCAAATTCTCATCACCTGATTCAATCAAAATTTGACCACGCTTAGTGAAAAGATAGGCCACCGAACCATCGGTCCCAAGATTGCCACCGCACTTATTGAAAGCATGACGGACCTCAGCAACAGTTCGATTTTTATTATCGGTCATCACTTCAACTAAAACAGCCACACCACCAGCCCCATAGCCCTCGTATACGAGCTCTTCGACATTATCGTTATCACCGCCACCAGCTCCGCGATCAATAGCTCTCTGGATCGTATCCTTAGTCATATTCGCCGACAACGCTTTGTCCACCGCAGCACGCAATCGCGGATTGTCAGCCACTTCACCCCCACCTAATTTAGAAGCCACCGTAATCTCACGAATTAATTTAGTAAAAACCTTTCCACGCTTCGCATCTTGAGCTGCTTTTTTATGTTTGATGTTGGCCCACTTGGAATGACCCGCCATTACATCAGCTCCACTTTTTCCTTACTAATCCTGACGCCAGCTTCTTTCAACTGCTCCTGACTCACCTCTCCCGGCGCATCTGTCAACAAGCAAGTGGCAGACTGCGTTTTCGGGAAGGCGATTACATCGCGAATCGAAGTCGCACCCAGCATCAACATTACCAATCGGTCCAAACCAAAGGCCAGCCCACCGTGCGGCGGCGCGCCGTAACGCAGAGCGTCCAATAAGAAACCAAATTTTTCGCGTTGCTCTTCCGGCGTGATATTTAAAACATCAAAAACAGCTTCCTGCGTCTCCTGGTCATGAATTCGAATAGATCCGCCACCAAGTTCAGTTCCATTTAAGACCATATCATAAGCTCTAGAAAGCGCTGCCAAAGGCGATGACCTGAGGGCTTGACCGTCCAGCGTTGGAGCTGTAAACGGATGGTGTAATGCCGTCAACTGGCCCTGCCCCGCATCTTCAAACATAGGGAAATCAACAACCCATAGGGGAGCCCACTCTCGAGTCAATAAATTCAGATCATGGCCCAGCTTCACTCTGAGAGCACCCAATGCGTCGCTTACAACCCGAGCAGAATCAGCCCCAAAAAACAAAATATCTCCATCTTTAGCATCCACACGTGCAATTAACTTCTTCACAATATCATCTGGAATGAATTTCAGAATCGGACTCTGAAGTCCCTCAATACCACTAACCAGATCATTTACCTTCACCCAAGCCAGGCCTTTGGCGCCGTAAAGACTGACAAACTTAGTATAATCATCGATCTCTTTTCTTGAGATCGATGCACCACCCGGAATCTTCAAGACGGTTACTCGGCCACTAGGATCGTTAGCAGGTTCTTTGAAGACCTTGAATTCGACAGACCGCATCAGATCCTTTATGTCCACGAGCTCCATAGGAATACGTAGATCAGGTTTATCACTACCAAAACGTGCCATAGCTTCGGCATATGACATTCTTGGAAACTCTCCCAAATCCACTGAAAGCTCTGATTGAAATAATTCACAGATCATCGACTCGGTTAAATCCATCACCTGATTCTCATCTACAAAGGACATTTCAAGATCTATCTGCGTGAATTCTGGCTGGCGATCTGCGCGCAGATCCTCATCCCGGAAGCACTTAGCAATCTGAAAATACCGATCCAGACCGGCCACCATAAGCAATTGCTTGAATAATTGTGGCGACTGCGGGAGAGCAAAAAATTCGCCCTTGTGAACGCGGGATGGGACTAAATAATCACGAGCACCCTCAGGTGTAGCCCGCGTCAAGATCGGTGTCTCTGTATCTACAAAACCATTTTTCGCAAGAAAATTACGCACAAACGTAGTCACCCGCGAACGCAACATCAAATTGCCGAGCATTTCAGGGCGCCGCAAATCCAGATAACGATACTTTAAACGAACTTCCTCGCCCACTTTAGCATGCTCATCGAGCTGAAATGGCGGCGTATCTGAGGTATTCAGCACAACAACCTCACGGCCAAGTAATTCGACTTCACCAGTAGTCATTTCAGCATTCACAGTGCCCTCCGGTCGAGCACGTATCAGTCCAGTAATCTGCATTACCCACTCAGTCCGGGCACGATCGGCTGTGGCAAATGCTTTTTCAGTGTCCGGATCCACTACCACCTGCAAAATGCCATCACGGTCGCGAAGATCTAAAAAGATCACCCCACCGTGATCACGACGCCGATGAACCCAGCCAGTGACGGTCACGGTTTCATCAATCTGCTGTGCGTTAAGCTGGCCGCAATAGTGGGTCCGCATCGATATTAATTCCTTCTCTGTAGTGACCTAAGCGGCCGAATCGGTTTTTTTTGTGCTGACTGCCGGCTTAGAATCTGCCGCATCAGTTGCCGGCTTTTTGGGTTCACCAGCTAAATTTTTCTTTTTCTCACCCGTCTTAAAATCTGTCTCATACCAGCCACCACCGGTAAGCCTAAAGCCGGATGCACTGATCCGTTTTTTCAACTCAGGTTGCCCGCACTGAGTGCAATCAACTAAAGGTGCATCCGATAATTTTTGCAATGCCTCGACCAAATCGCCGCAAGCACCGCACTGATATTCATAAATTGGCATGGGTTTACCTCAACCAAATCGAATCAACAACCCGGAAGTATAACGGCCCTGGGTGTATCCCTGAACCAATGAAAGGAAAATGCGGGCAATCGACTTCAATTTAAAGATCAACACTCCGCTCAACCAGTTTTTCGAGCAATATTTCTAGCGCGGCTATTACCGTCTCGTAACGCACAGCACGACGAACCCCCGAAAGCTCCAGCTTTCGACTAAAAGCACCCCGGCAATCAGCCAAGCCAATCCAGACCGTTCCTACAGGCTTGTCGGCTGTTCCGCCGCCAGGGCCTGCTACCCCAGTCGTCGATAGCGCCCAATCAGATCCTATTAGATTTCGAACTCCCAGGGCCATCTCAGAGGCAACTTCTTCGCTGACAGCGCCGTAGGACGCCAATGATTCCCGTGAAACTCCAAGAACCTCTATTTTTACAGGATTAGCGTAAGCCAAAACACCTCCCTTGAAATAAGAAGACGCGCCTGCCAAATCCGTTAAATTAGCACCTAACAAGCCCCCAGTGCAGCTTTCGGCAACCGATAAGCTCTGTCCACGCACATTCAGTTGACAGGCGACTTGCTGAATCCGATCAAAAATCTCTAAGTTCATAGTGATAGTCCGCCACTTTTCTTTAGAATGCCACGATGAAGACAAAAGCCCCACTTTCTGAACACACTCCCATGATGCAACAATACCTTGGCATCAAGGCGCAGTACCCGAATTCACTAATATTTTATCGTATGGGTGACTTCTATGAAATGTTCTTTAATGATGCAAAGATTGCTTCTGAGGTTTTAGATATCACGCTCACCACCAGAGGCCAATCAGCCGGGGATCCCATCCCCATGGCAGGGATTCCCCACCATGCTGCCGAAAATTATCAAACCCGTCTTCTCAACGCCGGTCATGCCGTTGTGATTTGTGAACAAGTAGGTATTCCTGGAGAACAAAAAGGCCCGGTCGCTCGTAAAGTGACGCGAATACTTACACCCGGCACTGTAACTGACGATGCCTTTATTGACTCAGGAAAAGAGCTCTGGGTTGCCGCATTATCGAGTAATGGGTTAACCTATTCTGCCGTATTTGGTTCTGTCAGCCGCGGGCAAATTCACCTCCACGATCAATTAACCCGCGAGGGCTTGGATGCGCTATTTACAGCCATGCAACCCCAAGAATATCTAAGTCTCAAATCAGATTCACTTTATAATAAAGCCCGCTTTGTAGAGACTCCTGCTTGGCACTTCACAGAAGATCAACTAGGTCGAGAGTTGGAACGCGCTTACCAAGTAAGCGATTTTCATGGTCTTGGTCTCGCAGATGTATCCGCTGAGACTCGTCACGCATTGGCTGCACTGCTCACCTACTTACACGATACTCAGCGCACCGAAATGAAGCATCTTGAACGACCACAATTAGTGGATACCCAAGATCGGCTGATTCTTGATCAAACGACGCAAAACAATCTCGAATTAATCACCACATTGCGAGGAGAGAGAAAACACTCTCTGCTGTGGGTTCTCGACGAAGCCGCCACGGCAATGGGGAGTCGCGAACTGGCCCGTTGGATTACCAGTCCCCTACAAAACAATCGGATTCCAGCCGAGCGCCACTCAGGAATTGATGCGTTAACTTCGTCAGGCTTAACGCAGGCACTAAAGACTCACCTCCGACAGATTGGCGACCTGGAGAGAGTCATCGCCCGTATTGGTCTAAAATCTGCGCGCCCTCGTGATCTCTCAAGGCTGCGTGACAGTCTTGGTGAGATTCCTCCTCTAAAAGTCCTTCTTGCATCAGCAACCGCCACCTGGATTCGCAACCAAGAGCAAACTCTAAACCCCCTGCATAGCCTGTATGAATTTTTGAAATCTGCTCTAGACGATGAACCAGCAGTTACACTTCAGACTGGCGGTGTGATCCGAACCGGATTTGATACAGAACTTGACCAACTAAAATTTTTCTCAAGAGACGCTTCGGACGTTCTTGCAAAAATGGAAGAGGATGAGCGAAGTGCGTCCAAAATCAATGGTCTGAAACTTGGCTACAACCGAGTCCATGGCTACTACTTTGAGATTTCAAAAGCACAGCTTGCAGCCCAAACTGCACCTGATCATTTCCAAAGGCGGCAGACGTTAAAGAATGTAGAACGATTTACTACTCCGCAGCTTAAAACCTTTGAAGACCAAGCCTTATCAGCACAAAGCAAAGCGCTACTTCGCGAACGCAACGTATATGACAGTCTATTTGAAACTCTCTTCGAGTCGATTATTGAGCTTAAAAAACTAGCCTGTCAACTGGCACAACTTGACGCCCTCTACTCGCTGGCTGTTGTGGCTTTAAAGTATCAATGGGTACGCCCAGAGCTTACCGATAGCCAAATGATTAAAATCGAAGCCGGTCGCCACCCAGTAATTGAGAAAGCGAACACCGACCCCTTTGTACCAAACGATACTGAACTAACGGGAGACCGCTCTCTGGCTTTAATTACAGGCCCCAATATGGGTGGGAAGTCCACCTTTATGAGACAAACAGCAATAATCACGCTACTGGCCAGGATGGGTAGCTTTGTTCCAGCAATATCAGCTCAGATTGGGCAAATCGACCGTATTTTCACCCGCATTGGTGCAACCGATGATTTAGCCGGCGGCCGATCAACGTTTATGGTTGAAATGACAGAAACGGCTGCGATTTTATCACAAGCAACAAAATCCTCACTGGTGCTCATGGACGAAGTTGGGCGCGGAACCAGTACCTTTGACGGACTTTCTCTGGCCTGGTCCACCGCAGAAACTCTCGCCCAACGGGGAGCACTTACTTTATTTGCGACTCATTATTTTGAATTAACGCGGTTACCAGAGACTGAATCCACGGCATACAATGTGCACTTAACGGCCCACATTCAAGGGGATCAAATTGTCTTTTTACATCAAGTGGTTCCGGGGCATACATCCCAATCCTATGGACTACATGTAGCCCGACGGGCAGGGGTACCCGAAGCTGTTATCGGCCGGGCGGCAACTTATTTAGCGGAATTAGAATCTCAATCGGTAAGTGTCAATACCGGAAGGGCGGCACAAAACGAATTATTCCAGGTGCCTGTAGATCCCCTAATTAAGCAGTTAGCTAATCTAGACTTGGAGGACCTTTCGCCTCGCGAAGCTTGGGCATCACTGGAAATCATAGTCAAAAAAGCTCGCGACTCACTTGGTGATTAATGAATAAGCGCATAAAATGCCGCGCCTACATAGGAGAAATCAATGACATTTGTTGTTACTGACAACTGTATTCGCTGCAAATACACGGACTGCGTCGAAGTTTGTCCGGTAGATTGTTTTTACGAAGGGCCTAATTTTCTTGTCATCAATCCAGATGAGTGCATTGATTGCGCCCTATGTGAACCAGAATGTCCAGCCGACGCCATTCTATCTGAAGACGAGTTGCCAGCGGCTCAAAAAGTTTTTCTCGAGATCAATGATGAATTATCCAGAGTCTGGCCGAATATAACGGAAAAAAGAGACCCACTCCCCGATGCCGACGAATGGGACGGCGTAGCCAATAAAATTGACTATATTGAGCGGAATTGATCGATAAAGAGTCGAATCCATTCGCAAAGTTTAGTGTGAAGGAGTGCGACGTAATTTTACCCAATTACAACAAGTAAATTATTCAGATTAAAATCGACACCTCACAATTGAACGATACTAAAATATTATTTCAAAAGAAAAATTAACGCTTTTTTGGCAACAACCCTAGTGGATTAACAGGACTTCCTTCCTTTCGGATTTCAAAGTGCAGCTTAACCCGATTCGTACCCGTTTGACCCATAGTTGCTATTTCCTCTCCCATCTTAACCGAATCACCGACTTTTACTAAAAGCGATTGATTGTGCCCGTAAGCACTTAAGAACTTATTCTCGTGACTAATAATTACTAAGTTCCCAAATCCCACCAATCCGTCTCCCGCGTAAACGACTCGCCCACTCGCCGCCGCCTTGACTGGCAGACCTATCTGCCCACCAAACTTTATCGACCGACTGGATTTAGACTTGGTTGAGTAAACCTCAATAATTGGTCCATTTACAGGCCATTCCCAGCCCGTAAATGCAAGTGAAATTTGATTGGATTTATACTTATTCTCAGGCTTCGGCTTCGGCTTCGGCTTCGGCTTCGGCTTCGGCTTCGGCTTCGGCTTCGGCTCGGCACGCAAAGGGGAACGAATTGGCTCGACAATCTCAATTATCGCCTTAATTTTTTTCGGAATTACTGCTGCTACTGACTCAGAAATGAGTGGAATTGACCCCTTAAGCTCTAGTATTTGACCAGGACGAATTAAGTCCGTCGACAATCGATTACGTCTTTGTAAAACGTCTGGATCTTGATCAAAACGCCATGCAATAGAAAACAATGTATCGCCTGCTCGTACCACATATCGAGCGCCAGGATCGGGAGCTTCGAGAGATTCCGCATCAACAGTTATTATTTCAGCAGTCACCTCTTTAAGTGGCTTCCCCAGGTTATGCGTTGGCGCTTTGTAGGGCGCGCCGCACGCTACCAAAAAGCCGAGCAAGATGACCAAGCCATATCTCATGAAATATTGGCACCTACCTTATTTCCAGCAAAATGCATTGTAATATACCCTCCGAAAAATCCTATAATTGCACACCCTAAAGGAATCAACGCATCGTCCGGGGAGGGTAGATATAACCGAAATTTGCCCTCAGCAGCAGCCTGCCAGGGCCAAACCCGAACCAGGGCTCCAAACACCACACCAGTCAAAAGACAAAGCACAGGGGTCTCGTACCGCTCTAAAAAAAGTTTTAGTGCATGAGCCATCGCTAGCAGACCGAAGACACCTCCAACCAAAAATAAACCCAAAATCGTTAGATTGAATTCACTAACTGCACTAAGTAGAGCAGGATATAGGCCTGTTAGTAGTAATAAAAAACTTCCAGAAATCCCAGGAAGTAGCATCGCAGACAAGGCCATCGCCCCAGCCAAAGGCCAGATCCAAAGAGATGGCATTACCGATTGCGGCGTCTGCATTCCAAGGACCATCGCTGCAAGGCAACCAAGCACAAAAAAAGCCCAATCACGCTTAGCTGCCTTACCTTTAAGATCCCTGACCAGAGCAAGACCCATAGCAATTACGAGACCAAAGAAAAATCCCCACACCCGATCAGGAACGACCTCAAGCCAGTTCTTAATCAAGTGCGAAAGCGTCACAAGGGACACCAGAATACCAGCCAAGAGCGGTAACAAAAATTCGCCATCCAGTCGATGCCAAAGGCCTCTTATTCCGCCGCTACGAAACACAGCCCAAAGTTCGGGACGAACTGAGGTAAGCACATTAAGCCAACGACCATAAATGCCAGTTAAAAAGGCTACGGTACCGCCAGATACACCGGGCACAGAATCAGCAGCACCCATCGCCAGCCCACGGGCCAAAATTCCGATAAAGGTCATCCCAACCCTGCCAAAGCCGGGACAAAAAAGGCAGCATCTAGCGCGGTCTCTTCGATACCATTTTCCCGACGCACGAAAAGAATCAATCGCTGGTTTTTACCGAGACCAACTGGTGCTATTAATCTACCTCCCTCCGCCAGTTGATCAAATAATACCTGTGGCACAGTTTCCGGACACGCTGCCATGATAATGGCATCGAAGGGAGCAAACTCAGGCCAACCCAACAACCCATCGCCATGATGAATCAAAGCATTTTCAAGACCGAGCCGATCCAAACGTTTTCGTGCTTGAGTCGCTAAAGATGCAATCCGCTCAATTGCAAATACCTGCAGCGCCAAGTGCGCCAGTAGCGCAGTTTGAAATCCAGAGCCGGCGCCTATTTCAAGTACTCGACCAAGATCATGACTGCCACGCACTAACTCAAGCATCCGTGCAACAACTGATGGCTGAGAGAGAGTTTGCTGGAATCCGAGCGGCAAAGTCACATCGGCATACGCAGAGTCAGCGACTGCGGGATCAACGAAAAAATGCCGCGGGACCCTCCGGAAAGCATCGAGAACAAATACGTCGTTGATTCCCAAATCGCCTAGCGTTTCAACCAGTCGACTCTGACCACGCTCATGCAATAGTCCGCTCATTAGACTCCGTCAATTGACCAATTTCATGTAACAAAGCTGTCGCAAAACTGCCTCGCGGCAACCAAAAGCTCAATTCAAGTCTAGTACCGGATCGAGACCACTCCAACTCTTTTGGAACCACGCGCACACTACGCCTTTCCTCCTCTCGAAAGATCCCACTCAGCCAGCGATACAAAAGAGGATCCTGTTCCAATACCCGACTCTCTATCTCCGCTTGTCGTTCCCCAGTTTTTGAGCAAGACCCCATTAATGGCGCTGTTGGGCTTAACTCACCAACACCAATCCGAGTCGTTACTGAGGCTAGTTCATCAGCACGAATCTGGAAATGGCTGCCTCGCCCAGTCAGAATGACTGCATCATCCACTCCCGCATCCAATAGAGTACCGCGCACAATGCGATCAGCCACGATTGCATTAAAGCCCGCCGAACGAGCCGCAGACGCCGCCATAGCGTCTTTTGGATGCAATCTTCGCTTCCCTCTTGGATCACGCACAGCTAAACGCTTAGCAGCATCTAAATTCTGCCCTTTGCGTCCAAAGCGTTGGAGACCAAAGTAATTAGGAAACCCTTGCTCAGCAATGCAGGCCATACGTACTTCAAAAATATCTGATGCCTGTCCTGATAGCCTCAGACGAAAACGGTTACCCGCTAACTGACCAACTTTTAGTTTTCGCGAGTTGCGCGTCACGCTGACAATCGAGCAGCACTTATCAATGGTGCCTACAGACAACATGGATTTAGTTAAGACACTCATCCATTGCCTAACAACAGCCACAGTATCCTTTTTTCCGGCATAGCCAACATCTTTCTGAGCAACTGCGGCACACGCAGCAAGCCTTTCCGCAGCCTGATCAGTCGAGATACCTCGCTTCTCAATTAAAACCCAAGTGTGCGTACCCGTGCCGTCAGGCATGTAACCTAAATCCTCAAACACCTGAAAGGCCTCTAAACCTTCCCGATATGTGCCAGAAAAACAGGAGACGCCATGCCACGATGGCAGATCATTCAAGGCAATCGAGCAGTCACCGAATACCATGCCTCTCAATGTGCCCGCATCAAGCATGAGGCCATCACAGCTATGCTGTCTTCCCGTCCAATCGAACCAATTTTCTCCATCGTTGAAGCCTTTATGGATACTCGATCCAAGGGTAATTCCAACACATCAGCAACACACCGACGCATTGCCTCACGCACTGGCCCAATCTTCGGGCGTTCACATAAAATAGTGAGATCAAGATTAGACAGACTATATCCCTGATTGAGGCACTTTTTCACAACATATCGGATTAAATCGGCCGAGTCAGCCCCTTTATACTGGGGATCTGTGTCAGGAAAAAAGTGTCCGATATCTCCCAGAGCGAGGCTTCCCAGCATCGCATCCATTAACGCATGTAAGACCACATCACCATCCGAATGGGCCAAGACTCGATGACCACATGGAATCCATAGACCACCAAGGGTGATCCCGTCACCGCCCTCAAGTCTGTGAATATCAAACCCTTGTCCAATTCGAATCATACAACTGCCGTTCTTCTAGCCAAGAGTATTCCCTCGATCAGCTCACTATCTTCCGAATAAGTAAGCTTAATGTTGGACCGACGCCCTCGAACTAGCCAAGGAAACACACCTACTAACTCCATCGCTTGGGAATCATCTGTTACTGCAAATCCCCGATCTGAAGCAACTGTCAAGGCACTTCGTAACGCGCCCAGACGAAATACCTGAGGCGTCATCGCATGCCACAATTGTGATCGATCCAAGGTCTCCCCAACACAGGTTATGGGTATTTCCTCACGCGCATCAACCTTATTGACGAGTTTCAGGGTATCAGCGACAGGCACAGCCAAAACAACACCAGGGCACTCGGGTTGCTCCAATGCACTCATGAGCGCCGAGAGCTCAGATTCGATGACTAAAGGCCGAGCCGCATCATGTACAAATACCCAATCATTGTGATCAGCACCATTTGCATTCAACCATTGCAACCCCGCCAAAACACTATCTGCCCGTTCTAAACCGCCAGTAACAGCAAACACTCTAGAATCATGAGCATGATGCAACCCCGTAAATCGCTGGTCTTCTTTATGAATCGCGACTACCACCGCTTCAAACTCATTCATTTTCAAAAAACACTCCAGCACATGATCTAGCACGGCACTACCCGCCAAGTTCGAATACTGCTTAGGGATGGGACTTTCAAACCGACGCCCATGTCCACCGCCAGGGATAACCGCCCAAAACCTCTCAATCAATCGGGAGTGCCTCTATCAGGTATTAATCGCACAAATATCTCACCTTCTTTGACATAACCAAAACGCGACCTCAGTAACTCCTCGATGGCCTCAGGGTCAGTCTTCAAGGCAATGACTTCTCGCATTAATTCCTCATTACGAGAGGCCAAGCGCTCATTCTCTGCCGACTGTCTATCGAACTCATCAGTCAACCGCTGCAACTCAGATATCGATGTAGTTCCAAACCATAACTGGTACTGAGAAAGGCCTAATAACACAACCAACAGCGTGAGAACGATCCGAGCAGTCATGACTGACCAAAAATCGCTCGTCGGCCAGCGTAAGTAGCCTTCGACCCAAGCTCTTCTTCGATACGCAATAACCGATTGTATTTAGCAACGCGATCCGAGCGACATAGAGATCCAGTTTTGATTTGACCCGCCGACGTGCCGACAGCTAAGTCAGCAATAGTTGTATCCTCAGTCTCTCCAGAGCGGTGAGAGATTACCACCCCGTAACCAGCTTTCTGGGCCATCGCTATGGCGTCAAGAGTTTCCGACAAAGTGCCAATTTGGTTAAACTTAATCAAAATGGAATTACCTACACCCTCGTCAATACCGCGGCGAAGAATAGACGTATTGGTAACAAATAAATCATCTCCTACCAGCTGGCAACGAGATCCAAGTTTTTTTGTTAAATAAGCCCAGCCACTCCAGTCACTCTCATCCATTCCATCCTCAATCGATACGATTGAGTGGTGATCACAAAGATTGGCAAGATAATCTGCAAAACCAACTGCATCAAATACTCGACCCTCACCTGATAGGTTGTAATGACCATCTATGTAAAATTCACTAGAGGCACAGTCGAGCGCCAATGTAAAATCTTCACCCAATCGATAGCCTGCATTGCCAACCGACTCAGCGATCATGACCAAGGCCGACTCGTTGCTTGGAAGATTTGGAGCAAATCCGCCCTCATCTCCCACTGCCGTGCTCATTCCTTCAGCCGCCAATACTTTTTTCAAGTGATGGAAAACTTCTGCCCCCATCCGCAAAGCATCTGAAAAGCATGTCGCTGATACTGGTTGGATCATGAACTCTTGAATATCAACATTATTGTCGGCATGTTCGCCTCCGTTCAAAATATTCATCATCGGCACCGGTAATATTAAAGCCCCCGTATTACCATGAAGATTCGCGATATATTGATATAATTGCATTCCTTGATCTGATGCAGACGCACGGGCATTTGCCAGAGAGACTGCCAGCATTGCATTGGCCCCCAATGAGGACTTATTTTCGGTGCCATCAACAAAGATCAATAATTCATCTAGGCCAAGCTGATCGGCAGAATCGCGCCCAATCACATTCCGCGCAATCGCATCGTTTATATGATTAACCGCTTTTAAGACCCCCTTTCCAAGGTAACGACCAGTATCATGGTCGCGGAGCTCTAATGCCTCGCGTGAACCAGTTGACGCACCAGACGGCACACATGCACGACCCATTGCTCCAGATGCTAGTATCACGTCTGCTTCAACCGTAGGATTTCCACGAGAATCCAATACTTCCCGTCCAATTACTTTAGCAATAGCACTCATTGCGAGCCGGTCTCCAGTGGTTCAAATGATTTTACGAGATCATCAATGCTCTTAATCTGAGCAAGAAACGGTTCTAACTTATTCAGTCCTAGAGCAGATGGGCCGTCGCATTTTGCAAGCATTGGATCCGGATGTGCTTCAAGAAAGAGCCCCGCCAACCCAACCGACATTCCAGCTCGAGCGAGCTCTACAATCTGCTCCCGCCGCCCATCGGCAGAATCAGGTCGTCCACCAGGTTTCTGCAATGAGTGAGTCACATCAAAAATAACGGGGACATTCATTGACTTCAGCACTCCAAATCCAAGCATATCAACGACAAGATTATTGTATCCAAAACTTGAACCGCGTTCACAGAGGATAACCCGATCATTACCCGCCTCCTGACATTTATGAATTATGTGCATCATTTCCTGTGGTGCCAAAAACTGGGCTTTTTTTACATTAATAACCGCGCCGGTCTTCGCTATTTCCAACACCAAATCTGTTTGTCGTGATAAGAAAGCCGGTATTTGAATCACATCACATATTTCGGCTGCTAAGGCTGCCTGTTCAGGCGTATGAACATCAGTAATAATTGGCACATTGAAGTGTTCTTTAATGTCAGAAAGCCACCGTAGCCCCTGCTCAAGTCCTGGCCCACGAAAGCTTTTGATACTGGATCTATTAGCTTTATCAAAGCTTGCTTTAAACACATAAGGGATACTGAGCTTGCGACAGGTAGTCACGTAGTGCTGTGCTATCTCGAACGCCATTTCCCGAGACTCAAGAATATTCATTCCGCCAAAGAGCATAAATGGATGTTTGTTACTGCAAGGCATCCCACCAATCTCAATTAACGCCGTCATGAGAATAACAATTTCTTAGCACCCGTCTTCGAGTAGGCATGAGCGGCCTCAATAAAACTCGTGAACAACGGATGTCCGTCCCGTGGAGTAGAGGTGAATTCAGGATGAAATTGGCACCCTATAAACCAGGGGTGATCACCAACTTCGACCACTTCAACCAAGTTGCCATCGATCGATCGACCACCAATCACAAGGCCCGATTCCTGCAAAGGCAATAAGTAATTATTGTTAAATTCCCAGCGATGGCGGTGGCGTTCCCTAACTAGGTCTGTGTCATAAATTTCAGCCACTTTAGAGCCCGCAATCAAACGGCAATCTTCTGCGCCCAAACGCATTGTACCTCCCAAATCATCATTTTCCGTTCGGACTTCATGAGTACCATCAGTGCGAGTCCATTCAGTTATCAAAGCAATCACAGGATGCTCTGCTGCTGAAACAAACTCACTTGATGTGGCTCCGTCTAATCCAGCAACGTGCCGCGCAAATTCAATCACCGCCACTTGCATGCCAAGACAGATACCAAAATATGGGATTTTATTCTCCCTTGCGTGGCAAACGGCCGCTATTTTACCCTCGATACCCCGCTCGCCAAATCCACCCGGTACGAGTACCGCATCGACACCATCGAGAAGATCAAGGCCTCGCTTTTCAATATCTTCAGCATCTATGTAACGAAAATTCACCCGAGTGCGAGTCTTGATTCCTGCATGGATTAATGCTTCGATCAATGACTTATATGCATCAAGTAAATCCATGTATTTGCCAACCATGGCAATTTCGACCGAGCGCAACGGATTTAAATGTGCATCTACCACGCCGATCCACTCTGACAAATTAGCCTCGCCACACTGAAGATCAAGCTTACTGATTACAAGTTCATCTAAGCCCTGTTCATGCAGCATGATTGGAATTCGATAAATAGTGTCCGCATCCTTCAATGGAATTACTGCCCGTTCTTCAACATTGGTAAAAAGAGCGATTTTGCGGCGGCTTTGAAGATCAACATCATGATCGGATCGACAAATGAGAATATCCGGCTGCAAGCCGATTGAACGAAGTTCTTTCACTGAATGCTGAGTCGGCTTGGTTTTAGTTTCGCCCGCAGTTGCAATATAGGGAACCAGTGTCAAATGCATAAGAAGCGTTTGATTTGGACCTAATTCCTGTCGTAACTGCCGAACCGCCTCAAGAAATGGGAGCGATTCAATATCACCAACAGTTCCGCCAATTTCAACAATCGCCAAGTCCGAGCCCGCCGCACCCTCTAATATTTTTTGCTTAATTTCATCAGTGATATGCGGGATAACCTGAACAGTGGCGCCAAGATAAGTCCCACGGCGCTCCTTCCTTAAAACGTCCTCGTAAACTCTTCCTGCTGTAAAGTTGTTTTTCTGCGACATTCTGGTGCGAATGAAACGCTCGTAATGACCAAGATCTAAATCAGTCTCAGCACCATCATCGGTTACGAATACCTCACCATGCTGGAATGGACTCATCGTGCCAGGATCGACGTTGATGTACGGGTCCAATTTCAGCATAGTCACTTTAAGCCCACGGGCTTCAATAATGGCGCCCAAAGAGGCTGCCGCTATTCCTTTACCGAGCGAAGAGACCACCCCGCCGGTCACAAACACGAATCGACTCATGTTGACCTTCAATCCTTTTGATAAACCGCCTAAATCAGGCATCAATGTCGTAACTGGAATGGGAAATTAGGATACAGAGGATTGATTGCCCTGCCTAGGGAAGGCCTCCCATTGCCACTGCAAAGAATCATTAATTAGTCTTTGATCGCGCAAATCACGCCCGCCCCATCCAATCAAACAATCATTCACCGCTAAAAATGGCGTTGTTCTTCGGAGCCAAGGCGGTATTCTTAAGATCTGGGCTATTTTTTTTAAGTTCTTAGATGTTCGCTTAGGACCCAGCCGAAAATTTTGCTGGCAATCGCCAAAAAATACTGACACTTCCTCTGAACACGCCCCCGCTTGCAGCACAAGAATCCCCATTGGCAAGACTAGCTCTCGGCGATCGTGAGCGACAAGTTTCTCCGAAATCTTAAATTCTTTCGGAATCTCTAACTTAGCCAACTGATTATCTATCCAATACAGTCGATCATCCCAACGTCTGATACTGAAGAATGAAGCCTCGATTGATACCTCCGGCATACGATCTCCACTAGCCTCAATACATTGCCGAGAAAACTCTATGACCTGTTTTCCTGAAGGCGCGAAAAAGCCATTAGCCTGACAAAAAAAACGCACCTGCCAGCCAATCAATTGCTCGGTCTTAGCCATCGAAATAGAAATAACACCCCTGGATGGACATCTTTCTCCTAGTGACTTCAATGCCTTAAGAACATGATCTTTAGCACAGGCAGACAAAGCCATTAGCGAGGACGAGATATTAGGATCGACTTTTAATAGGGCAGGAAGCAACTTTAAGCGAATGTGATTACGCAAGTATTTTATATCTGCATTTGACGGATCTGTCACAAACTCAATATTACGATCCACCAAAAATGACAACAGGCGCTTCCTCGGTATTGCCAGCAAGGGCCTCACAAGGACACCGAGCCCGAAGGTACGGGTCTCCGTTATCCCAGAGAGCCCAACCAAGCCCGAGCCTTGGGAAAGTCGAATAAGAAGCGTTTCAAGCTGATCATCAAGATGATGTGCCGTCATAACCACATCACCGCTTTCAACGTAGTTCTGGACTGCCCCATAGCGAGCATTGCGGGCCCGCTCTTCAAAACAAGGACCTTTTTCTAGATCAAGTTCGTGAAGTTGATACTGCACATGTTGCCCAAAAGCCCCTTTCTCAACAAAGTTGGCCCAAAGAACAGCATCTTTAGCCACACCATGATTACAGTGATGAACCAGAATATTTGTTTGTAAAGTGCGATTGAATTCGCACGCAAGACTCAAAAGAGCCATTGAATCGGCACCTCCGCTAACCATGAGATGCAAACGACCGCCGCGCTTCGGCCAATAAGGGCTGAGCAGCTCCTTAGTTAGGGCCGACACCGATCGCCATTAACTTTTTATAACGATTGGCGAGCAATGTATTTTCATCCAGCCCTACAACTTCTTCAAGCTGACTCTCAATCGCATCACCTAAACTCTTGGCAACTTCTTCTGGTTGCCGGTGTCCACCCCCCAAAGGTTCTCGCACTATCTGATCCACGAGCCCTAATGAAAATAATCGGTCAGCGGTGATGCCCATAGCCTCTGCGGCCTCTGCAGAATATGCGGCGCTTTTCCAAAGTATCGATGCGCAGCCCTCTGGAGAGATTACTGAATAAGTGGAAAATTCAAGCATCAGTAGCCGATCACAAACTCCTATTGCCAGAGCACCCCCTGAACCACCTTCCCCAATTACCGAAGTAATAATCGGAGTTTTTAAACGAGCCATTATCATCAAACTACGCGCAATAGCTTCGCTCTGCCCACGTTCTTCGGCATCAATTCCCGGATAAGCTCCAGGCGTGTCGATAAAGGTCAGAACCGGTATCTTAAAGCGCTCAGCTGTTTGCATTAGCCGTTGACCTTTGCGATAACCCTCTGGACGAGGCATGCCAAAATTTCGTAACACCTTCTCTTTCACTGTACGCCCTTTTTCGTGTCCGACCAACATCACTGGACGACCTCGAAATTCTCCGATCCCACCAACTAATGCCTGATCATCACCGAATAAACGATCACCATGAAGCTCATCAAATCCATCGATTAAATATCTCACATAGTCAGAGGTGTAGGGCCGCCTTGGGTGGCGAGCCATTTGTGCTTTCTGCCAAATAGTCAAATCTGAAAATATTTTTTTTGTGAGTATTTTTGACTTGGACTGAAGTCGTGCGACCTCTTCAGCGATGTTAATCCCAGACTCGGTCGAAAGATGCTTTAACTCTTCGATTTTTAAATCGAGGTCCGCAATCGGCTGTTCAAAATCTAAATAGTCCCGGCTCATGCCCGCTGTAATGTCCTTGTGGCAAATTGAAGCTGGACTAGTTCGGTCCCAAGCAGTTCATGTAAATCCAATAGCAACGCGTCATTTGGGTATACATGATAAGCCTCCCCCAACACCACGTCCCCCGTAGCACACCAACTAGTGTACGCGATTACTATCGGACACTCACCACCCAAATAAGGCTTTATGCAGGTCTTAAGTATTTCGACAAATGATCCATCGGCAACATCCAACAAAAGCTTGATGCCTGAAGCCGCCTGTTTTCGAGCATTTTCCAGGCCATCTATCCAACTTGCCCGCATTTTTAAGCCCTTGGTGAACTCATCAAAACTCACTTCTCCTTCGATCACTACGAGCGTATCGCCGGCTAGATGTTTACCACTCTCCGCATACAAATCGGAAAACACTGTCACGTCTATTCGCCCGGTTCGATCATCTAGGGTTGCGATAGTCAGGGTATCACCTCGTTTGGTGCGGATTCTTCTCAGATCAACAACCAACCCGGCGACGCGCACAACATCCTTGGTTCGAACTAAATCATTAATTGAAGTCGCTCCCAACCCTTTGAGGTCGTCCGCATACCAGTCAATAGGATGCCCTGTTAAATATAGACCAAGGGTTTCTTTTTCACCCTTCAACAGCGTGTAATCAGACCAGCGTGACACATTAAGATAACGCTCATAAGGACTCGATTTTTCAACAATCTTTACTTCTCCTAATCCAAATAAATCACCAATACCTGCCGCTTGGTTCCGAGCCTTCTGATCGGCCTGACCAACGGCATCCTCAATTGAGGGAATTAGAATCCAACGGGGCACTCCTAGAGAATCAAAAGCGCCGGCTCTGACCAGAGCCTCGATTGCTCGCTTGTTAACTCGCCCTGTACCAACTCGCGAACAAAAATCAAACAAGTCAATAAAATTCCCGCCTGTTTGCCTCGTTTCCACCAACATATTAACTGGGCCTTCTCCCAGCCCTTTAATCGCGCCTAAACCATAGATGACCTCACCCTCTGATACAGAGAATTTAAAGTTGCCCGCATTGACGTCCGGTGGGCGCAACGTCAATTCCATCCGCCGACACTCTTCTATCAGGGGCACAACTTTGTCCGTGTTATCCATGTCCGAAGATAATACCGCGGCCATAAATTCAGCGGGATAATGAGTCTTTAGATAAGCAGTCTGATAAGAAATTAAGGCATAAGCGGCTGAATGGGACTTATTGAATCCATAGCCTGCAAACTTCTCCATTAAATCAAAAATAGAACTCGCAACCTGCAAATTTATCCCACGACTTTCAGTCCCACTTAAAAAAATGGCTCGCTGCTTTTCCATTTCTTCTGGTTTTTTCTTACCCATTGCGCGACGCAGTAAATCGGCGCTACCAAGCGAATAGTTAGCCAAAACCTGCGCGATCTTCATGACCTGCTCTTGGTACAAGATAACGCCGTAGGTATTTTCTAGAATGGGTGCAAGATCTGGATGCAGATATTCGACGTTTGCACGACCATGCTTACGATTAATGAAATCGTCAACCATGCCTGATTGCAGCGGTCCGGGTCGAAAAAGCGCTACCAAGGCCACGATATCCTCAAAAGAATTTGGTTTCAGGCGGCGAATCAGCTCCTTCATCCCCCGAGATTCCAGCTGAAATACTGCAGTTGTATCGCCCCGACAAAGTAACCGAAATACTTCAGTATCCTGCATAGGAATTCGTTCGATAACAGGCGCATCACCGTGAGACTCATTAATCAGTTTCAATGCCCAGTCAATAATCGTCAGTGTACGAAGCCCAAGGAAGTCAAACTTAACAAGCCCTGCCGCCTCAACATCATCCTTGTCGAGCTGGGTTAAGAGCCCTGTTCCGTCCTCTTCGGATAAAAGTGCTGTGAAATTAGTTAGTTTGCCTGGGGCGATTACCACACCACCAGCATGTTTTCCTCTATTCCGCGACAGCCCCTCTAACTTCAGGGCCATCTCCCACACCTCGCGAACATCCTGATCTTCGCGAATCAAATCCCGGATTTGGGGCTCTACTTCGAATGCTTTATCAAGCGTCATACCCACTTCAAAAGGAATCAACTTCGCAAGCCTATCTCCTAATCCATAGGGCTTTCCTTGAACCCGCGTTACGTCCCTCACTACGGCCTTGGCGCCCATTGAGCCGAAAGTTACGATTTGACTTACAGCCTGACGACCATACCGCTCAGCCACATAGTCAATCACTCGATCGCGGCCTTCCATGCAAAAATCTACGTCAAAATCCGGCATAGAAACTCGTTCAGGATTGAGGAACCGCTCAAACAGGAGGTCGTGCAAGATCGGGTCGAGATCAGTAATTTTGAGCGCCCAAGCGACAATTGATCCTGCCCCCGAACCTCGACCAGGGCCTACTGGGATATCGTGGTCTTTAGCCCACTGGATGAAATCGGCAACGATCAAAAAGTATCCAGGAAAGCCCATCTGCAGAATAATACTAATCTCGAAGTCAAGCCGCTCTCGGTATGGCCCCTCTTCAATAAAGCTATCAAGTGCCGCCGCAGATGCAATACGAGCAGTTAATCCGTCATGACTCAATTTTTTAAAAAAAGTGTCTAATGTGACGTCATCCGGTACGGGATACTCTGGAAGAAAGTACTTATCAAGAGTAAGCATGACGCCACAACGCTTCGCAATCTGCACCGTATTTTCGATGGCATCCGGCAAATCGGAAAACAAGTCGATCATCTCGGATTCAGATTTCAGCCATTGCTCTGGAGTGTGCCGATGCACTCGACGGGGGTCATCTAATGTCACGCTGTCATGAATGCACACTCGAGCCTCGTGCACCTCAAAGTTTTCTGCATTGGGAAAACAGGCAATATTGGTGGCGACCAAAGGTATGCCTAATTCCTCACTCTTCGATACAGCATACTCACAGAGTGAATACTCACCCTCTAAACCCACCCGCGTAAGTTCCAGATACAACTTATCTTGAAATAAATTATGGTAGCGCTTAAGTACCTGATCTGCTTTAACTAACTGATTAGTTGCCACAAGACGACCAATTTCGCCTTCGGTAGCCCCTGTAAGACAAATCAATCCCTCTGCATAAGTTTCCACCCAGTCCCAGGATAATAATGCATTATCACCACTCTGACCTTTAAGCCAACCAAGTGATAAGAGCTCCAACAAATTTTTATAACCGCAATCATTCAGCGCCAAAAGCGTGACACGACCGATACCATGATCTGCACGGATCCAAGCATCGACACCGATGATAGGCTGAATGCCTTGAGCAAGTGCGGCGCGGTAAAACTTAATCAAAGCAAATAGATTGGACTCATCTGTTAAAGCTACCGCCGGCATTTCCATAGCCTTTACCTGTGCCACTAAATCTTTTACCCGAAACAATCCATCCACTAACGAATATTCAGAATGCGTGCGCAGATGAATAAACCGGCTCACGACTGCTCCAAAATCTCTCGAACCGGCCGAAATGATCGGCGGTGAATTGGTGTTACACCCAAAATTCTGAGAGCTTCAAAATGCGACTTAGTTGGATAGCCTGCATTTGACTCGAACCCATAGCCTGGATAATTCTCACTCAGCGCTGTCATTTCAGCATCACGAGCTACTTTCGCTAGTATTGACGCTGCAGAGATTGCTGGAACCAAACTGTCTCCACCAACAACAGCAGTTGCTCTTCCTTTAATTATCTTGGGTACCATATTTCCATCAATTAGTATTTCTGCCTCAAACACTCCAAGGCCTTCGATGGCTCGTTCCATGGCCCGCATAGTTGCTTGAAGAATATTTATCTCATCAATCTCCTCCACGTCGGCACGACCGAAACTAATACCCAAAGCCATCTCTCGAATTTTCGGAGCCAATACCCTTCGTTTTTTTGGGGATAGTTTTTTCGAGTCATCAAGCCCAAATATCAGACAATCATCTGCCCACAGAACAGCACAAGCCACAACAGGGCCGGCCAAAGGACCACGACCCACTTCATCAACTCCGCAGATCATGCGCATCCAATGACCTCAGAAATAAAGTCCACAGCCCGCTCTGTCACAGGACCGCACAGGCTCTCGTGAATGCGCTTTGCTTCAGAAATAAATTTCGACGAGGCCCCATTCTCTAAAGGCTCACGTAAGTGACTGACTAAATTCTCGACTGTGACTTCGTTTTGAATCAATTCTGGAATCAAAGCTTGGTTCGCTAAAAAATTTGGAAGTGTTACAAATCTAGATTTCAATCGGCTCTTCACCATCCGATAAGTCCAGGGATTTAGTCGATACGCAGCCACTGAAGGACGGCCAGTCAAAGTTGCTTCTAAAGCAGCGGTACCCGAAGCCAAGAGCACAGTGTTGGCGGCTGCCAATACCTGTTGAGATTTCCCACGCACCAAAAAAACTCTACGAGAACCAATGCACTCTAAAATCAGATCTGACAGAAGATCTGTCGCTGCTGGGATAACTGCAAATAAATCAGGAATCTCCAATGCCAATCGATCAAACGCGTCAAGAAATACGGGTAATAACCGTTCCACTTCACCCCTGCGAGATCCCGGAAGCATTGCCAAAAGCTTCCCTTCCGTAGGTAGTCCCAATCTCATTCTCGCCTGCCTAGAATCTGGATTGAACTCAACTTGGGTTGCCAATGGATGGCCAATAAATCTAATATTCAGTCCTGTCTGCGCATACAAAGCCGGCTCAAATGGGAACAAGCACAAGAGTGCATCCAAACTCGCCGCAATCTTAGGAATTCGATTCTGCCGCCATGCCCATACGGAAGGGCTTACTATGTGGATTGCCGGAATACCCAACGATTTAGCTTTTTGCTGTAATGGAAGGTTAAAATCGGGTGAATCACACGTAATTAACGCACGAGGCCTAGCAACCTCAAGATAATGAATCATCTGCCTCCTAATAGACACCAACTCAGATAATCTGGGCAAGACTTCTATCACACCCATAACCGATAAGCGTTCTGCCGAGAATAGTGGGTAAACTCCAGCAATTTCCATTTCCGTACCAGCAATCCCAGCAAAAGTAAGCTCATGATATTTGGATAATCCGGACAATATAGGCGCAAGAATCTGATCGCCGGACACTTCACCAGCCGAAACACAGATTTGCATCAGCGCACAATACCTCGCTGACTAGATTTGAGGCTTTCAAGGAAGGTAGTTAATTCAAGACAATCGGCCGAATCCTGACCCAGCTCTGAAATCGCTTGATCGATTGTCAATCCGCGGCGATAAACCGTTTTATACGCTTCCCGCAATTGATTAATGACGTTGGCATCCACTCCACGACGACGCATTCCCTCCACATTCATACCGTGCGCTTCTGCACGGTTACCCGAGCACGTTACAAAAGCTGGTATATCCTGCAAAAGGACGGTTCCAGCAGCTGTCATCGCATACGCTCCAATACGGCAAAACTGATGGACAAGTGTGCCGCCTCCCAAAATCACACCGTCACCAACATGCACATGTCCTGCAATAGCCGTGTTGTTCGCCATTACGATCTGGTTACCAATTGAACAATCATGAGCCACATGCACGTAGCACATAAACAAGTTACCCGAACCAATCCTTGTAATCCCACGATCTTGAACTGTGCCTCGGTGCAAAGTAACGCCCTCACGAATGACATTATCATCTCCAATTTGGAGTTCGGTTTTCTCTCCTCGATACTTTTTGTCTTGGCAGTCCTCACCGACAGAAGCAAATTGAAAAATACGATTCCGTTTTCCTATTCGGGTTGGACCTTTCATGATGACATGTGGCCCGACCACTGTACCGTGATCAATCGTTACCCCAGGCCCAATTACAGAAAATGGACCCACTACAACGTCATCGGCAAGCTCCGCTTTAGGATCTACGATGGCTTTGGAATGAATCTGCGTCAAATCGCCCTATCCGCACACAAAATCGTTGCTGTGCAAACTGTCTCAGCATCTACACTTGCTCGACAACCGAATTTCCAAACACCAGAACGAATCCGCAGAACTTCAGCCTCAAGAACCAGTTGATCACCTGGAACCACTTGCCGTTTGAAACGAACATTATCAGCTCCGACAAATAAATAAATAGAACCCTCGTCCGGCTTTTTATCCATGGTTTTGAAACCAAGCACGCCGGCTGCTTGCGCCAAAGCTTCAATAATCAAAACACCAGGCATCACGGGATGATCGGGAAAATGACCATTGAAAAAATCTTCGTTACAGGTGACATTTTTTGTCGCTTTAATTCGCTTGTTTAGATCAAGTTCCAAAACCCGATCAACCAATAAAAATGGATGGCGATGCGGCAAGTATTCACGGATTTCCTTAATGTCCAAAAGCATATTTTTCCTTACCCTATTTCAGGCAGTCGTTTTTCCAACAGCTTCAAACGGCGGGCTAGCGAATCTAGTTGCCGAAACCACACTGCGTTCCTTCGCCAGTCAGTTGCTTTCATAACGCCTCCAGCCCCCCCCATATAAGTGCCAGGAACCGAAATTGATTGAGTCACCAATGCGTTCGCACCAATGTGAACTTTATCACAGACCGAAAGATGTCCGGTGAAACCCGTCATTCCTCCCACGGTTACATCTGCGCCAATAACTGTACTGCCCGCCAATGCCACACAACCTGCCATAGCCGTTCGCGCGCCGACCCTACAGCCATGAGCGATATGAACTTGATTATCAAGTTTAACGCCATCCTCGATAATCGTATCGTCAAGAGCGCCACGATCAATACTGCAACAAGCTCCTATTTCTACGTTATTCCCTATCAAAACCCCACCCAACTGCCGAATCTTAATCCAACCATCTGCAGACTTCGCAAAACCAAAGCCATCCGAACCAATCACAGAGTTCCCGCCAATTAAACAATCCACGCCAATTCGGGTCTCAGGGTAAATAGTAACGTTGGGGCCAATAATAGAACCCATGCCAACAATCGCATCTTCACCAATTACAGCGTTAGGTCCGACCGATACATTGGCAGCCAAAATCGCAGTCTTTGCGATCACGGCCGATGGGTGAATCTCGCCTGCAAATGGAATCCCTCTTATATCAAACAATACCGACAACTCTGCATAAGTTTTATAGGGATCCTCTGACAACAATCCATTTTTAATTTCATAGATCAACTCAGGAACTACTACTATCGCACCGGCGGAAGTGGTTTGAAGCTCGACTAGAGCTGTCGTGCTGGATACAAAAGATACACTCGACTTAGTGGCATTTCGTAAAGAAGCTAGCTCAGATAGCTGACAATCACCCGCCCCTACCAATTGGGTCGCAGTTAATTGGGCAAGCTCAGCTAACGTATAGTGCATTAGAATGAAGAGCCGATTGAAAACTGAAAGCTCTCAGTTTCGTCCTCCGATTTTGCATTTAGGGCTGCTGAATAGACGAAGGACAATGGTCCAATGGGTGTCATCCAAATAAGCCCCAGTCCGGTTGAATAGCGCAATTCTTCCATTTCAAATGAATCATCATAAACCTGGCCCACATCAGTAAATAAGGCCAATCTAGCCTGCTCGACCTCCTCAACACCAGGCATCGGAAATTGAAATGAGGCAGATCCAGTAACTAGAAGGTTACCTCCTGTTTGCTCACCACTCGACGAATCAATGGGTCCCAAACTACCGTACTTGAAACCACGAACTGATCGGATGCCACCAGCAAAGAAATTCTTAAGGAATGGGAGTCCAGACAAATCGCCATAGCCTTCGCCGTAGCCCAAAAATGTTTTAAAATGAACACTCAACTCGTCTGCTTTGTTCACAGGAATATACGTCTCACCCAGATAGGATGCCGTGTAATACTCCAAATCCGAACCAGGAATCGAAATATCGAAAGATACCTGTTGACGAGTTCCGCCTGTCGGTAAAAAGCCTTTATTGAGACTATTGGAACTGTAACTCACCCCCATTTTAAATTCCAAAAAATCGAAGTCAGTACCGCTACTATCTGTACTTACTTGACCCAAAAAAGCTTCAACATTTGACGGAAAATTCGCGGAATCTCTTTGATCTGTTTTTAAGTCCAAAGTTTGCAGCGTAAAACGCGAACTAATGCGCTCAAACTCACCAACTGGATAACCAAAACTGAGCCCCAACCCCTTTTTGGTAGTTATGTATGCTGCATCTAAATCCTCATCAAAATCTGTTTCCGTAAAAAAAAGATCAATCCCACGACTAACGCCGTCCACTGTGTAGTAAGGATCAGTGAATGAAAATCGCGCCTCTCTTGTAGAACTTGATTTTTGTAATGACAAAGCTAAAGCATTTCCCGATCCTAGAAAGTTTTTCTGGCTGATCCCCGCGCCAAGCAAAACTCCTTGGCCCTGGCTAAAACCAAGACTCGCCGATAGCGATCCTGAGGACTGTTCCCGAACCTCATAAATGATATCCATCTGATCGTCCTGACCCGGCACTGGACGGGTTGTTACTCCAACCTGACTAAAAAATCCTAGGCGTTGCAGATTGATCTTACCCAACTCAATATCAGTCGATGAGCTAGTTGATGCTTCAAACTGGGGAATTTCGCGGCGAAGTACAACATCGGAAGTAGTTGTATTGCCACGAAATTCAATGCGACGCACATATGTTAAAGGGCCCGGCGTAATGACCAAAGTAACATCGACACTATTTGCCGCATTATTGATTTCGGTTGCGGCCCTCACCTGAGCTCGCGCGTAACCAAAATCCCCAAGACGATTACTGATACTGTTAATCGCTTCGTTTACGAGTCGCCTATTGAAGATGTTGCCCGACTGCAGTCTCATCTTGTTCACCAGGTCAGATAAATCGATAGGCTGATCACCACCTACATTGACCGAACCAATGCGAAGTTGAGGCCCTTCAATCACCGCAATGGTCAGATAGACTGACTCGAAATTTTCGGATAACTCGACTACCGGCTCGGCAATCTCCACGTTAAAATAGCCACGATCTAAATAATAAGATCGAATAGCCTCAGCATCTGCCCTGAGCGCCCCTGCATCGTAATCACCTGAACGTGAAAGCCAACTGAATAAACCCCGCTCTTTTAGAGACATCTCACCTAGTAAAGCATCATCATCGAACGCCTCATTACCAATAATTGAAATCTGTTGAATAGTCGCAACCGAGCCCTCAAAAATCGAAATTTTTAATCCAACCCTATTCCGATCTTGTGCAAGAATCTGACTTTCGACAGTGGCATCATACCGTCCAGCTTGGGTGTACTGGCGTTGGATCGCTTGCTCAATTTTATCGAGCATCGCTGGCTTTAAAACATTTCCTTCGGTAATTCCAGCCCGGCGCAAGCTATCAAAAATATCTTCGGATTCGATAACGTGATTGCCATCTATTTCAATACGCGACACGGCAGGACGTTCGCTAACTTCGATCACCAGCACTTCGCCTTCGGACCGGACTTCAACTTGATCAAAAAATCCAGTATCAAATAATTGTTTTGTCGCCATTGAGATATCAACGTCTGTAACGCGATCCCCAGCCTTGAGACTCAAGACATCAAAAACTGAGGCGGGAGAAACCCGTTTCAGTCCATCTATTCTGATATCCGCCGCCTTAAATGGAGTGGCGGCTTGAGCAGAGACCGCAGTCGCAAATGCGAGCGCGCTGAGCAAAAGAGAACAACGCATAGTTTGAACTTCCTGGTTCCGTGCGGCTCAGAGCCGCATCAAATCATTATAAAAAGCAAAAAACATGAGACTCATCAGGAGCCCCATTCCAATCTTAACACTCATCATCTGGACCGCTTCAGGAACAGGTCGACCGAGGAGCCACTCAAATCCAAAGAACACCAAATGTCCACCATCCAAAACTGGAATAGGCAATAGGTTGAGCACGCCAAGACTCACACTTAGATACGCTATAAAACTTAAGTAGGCATACCATCCAGAGCTTGCTGTATCTCCTGCCACTCTAGCAATGGTCAGCGGGCCACTCAAGTTCTCAGGGGATAAACGACCTGTAAGCATTTTGCCAATCGACTCAATTGTGAGCCAACTCATTTCAAGAGTCCTTTCGACACCCACCCAAACAGCCCTCAAAGGACCTGTTTGCACAACGCGCACCAATTCTGGAGACAAAGGCTTCACTAGAGGCGCCAGACCAACAAATCCAAATTGACCATTCGGCCCATCACGCCGTTCAGGAGTTACCGAAATCTCAATAAGCGCACCACCACGCGCCACAGTCATCCTCAGGAGCTCATTAGGAGAAGCTTGGACCTGCTCGACGAAGGCAGCCCAATCCTGAACTACCTCACCATTAATTGCTCGAATGAGATCATTACGGATGAGTCCAGCAGCTTCAGCAACGCCACCCGGAACCACACGATCAATGACCGCATCAATAGGAGGCGCCCACGGACGAATCCCATATGCAGAAACTGGGCTTTCATCCCTAACAAGATCCACGGGAACGGGGATTCTAATATTACTAACAACCCCTGAATCCATCGATTTCAAGGCAATTTGAACAGTTTTGTCATCGCCGATTTTATCAACCATTGCAATCGCAATCCGCTCCCAAGACTCCATCGAACGACCATCGAATCTCACTAATTCTGCTGGCAATATTGCATTCAATTTCGCGGACCCGGGTAGACTTCCTACGATAGGCACTGCAACCTGAGTGCCAATTATGCTAATGAGGGCATATAAAACGGCCGCAAATAGAAAGTTAATAGCGGGGCCTGCGGCCACAATAGCAAATCGCTGACCAACCGGCTTGTGATCAAATGCATCCACGCATGGTTGTGACGAAAAACCATCCAGACGGCTGTCCAACATCTTGACATATCCGCCCAATGGAATTGCGCCAATACAGAACTCAGTACCACTTTTATCTATCCAAGTGTATAGCGGCTTACCAAAGCCCACCGAAAACCTCAACACCCGAACACCACAACGTTTAGCAACCCAGTAATGCCCAAATTCATGAATCGTGACCAACAAACCCAAAGCAAAAATAGTGGCAAAAATACTCGTAATCATGCTCGCTCCCTTACCCACTCAAAAGCCTGTCGCCGGCACATTTTATCAATTTCCAACACGTCCTCAATGCTTGACATTGGCTGCGATTTAATGTGATTCAAGCAATCCGATACCAAAGACGTTATTTGGGTAAATTTAAGGTGCCCCTGCAAAAAGGCATCTACGGCCAATTCGTTGGCGGCATTTAAGACAACCGGCCGATCTCCACCCTCTGAAATAGCTTCACGCGCCAAATGTAAGGCCGGGAAACGCTTGTGATCGACCGGCTCAAAATGGAATTTCCCAATAGCAGTCAAGGATAGCCGCTCGATATCAAGCTCTAATCGCTCAGGAAAACCAAGCGCCTGTGCTATCGGAATCCGCATATCCGGACTGCCCATCTGAGACAAAACTGAGCCGTCGACAAACTCGACTAAAGAATGGATCACCGACTCTGGATGAACTACTACCTCAATCTGCTGATCCGATACCGAAAATAGATGAGTTGCCTCAATCAGCTCAAGGCCCTTATTCATTAGCGTCGCAGAATCAACCGAAACTTTGGGGCCCATAGACCAATTAGGATGCGCAATAGCCTCTAATGGCGTTGCTTGCTCCATTCGCTCAACATCCCAAGTCCTAAATGGACCGCCCGAACAGGTCAAAGTTAATTGCTTCAATCCAGAAATCTGCTCTCCAATAACATAGCTTTCCGGCAAACATTGAAACATTGCGTTATGCTCCGAATCGATCGGTAAAATCACTGCCCCCTGGTCTTTAGCCCGCGTCATCATCAAGCCACCAGCCATGACCAAGGACTCTTTATTCGCAATACACACTTTCTTACCGGCGCAGACCGCAGCATACGTTGAAATCAATCCTGCTCCGCCCACAATAGCAGCCATAACCACATCCACTTCACTTGAACCAGCAGCTTCTATCAAAGATGCTTCCCCAAACGCTACAGACCCTTTGAAATCAGGAGGCAACCGCCCAAGCAATTGCTCCGCATAGGCCGCGTTGGTTAAAATGACATGTTTCGGATCAAAATCTTCGATAATGCTGACCAATCGATCGACAGAGCTATGCGCGCTGACCACTGCCAAATGAAAGCGTTGAGGATGCGCCTTAATCACAGATAAAGTAGATTCACCAATAGAACCTGTAGCACCAAATAAAGCGACTCCTAGACTCATATAGATGGCCATCCAGTCCAGTGAACCAGTAACACAAACACGGGGGCAGCCGCAGTCAGGGAATCAATGCGGTCAAGTATTCCACCATGTCCCGGCAGCAAAGCAGACGAATCTTTTACGCCACGTTCACGCTTCATCAAACTCTCAAACAAATCACCAAGAACTGAAAACAGTACGGTGACCGTAACAATAACGACAAACAAAGCCCATGAAGTTGGGGTATATTTGGATTCTTCAGGCTCACCAATAAAAGCAATTGATAATCCAATCGCAAGGGCAGCAATCAACCCGCCAAAAAGACCAGCCCAGCTTTTACCAGGGCTTACACTTGGCGCCAGCCTCGACCGACCATATCGTTTGCCGACAAAATAAGCGCCTACATCGGCAGCCCAGATAATGGTCATTAGTAATGAGAGCAACAATAAATGCGATTCATCACGTCTCAAATCCAACAAAGCCAAATAGGCAGGAATCAAAACAAATAAGCCAAATCCAATTTTCATCCATCGATCACCGAGCTGCTCTTTACTCTTTGGATAATTAAGAACTAACCAAAGGGCCCCAAGCCAGAACCCACAACCAATCGCCAGAAATACAGGGACATAAATTACTTTCAAGTGATACGAACAGAAAATAAAACCCATGAAAAACAATAAAATAATCCAGTTGAATCCTTTCAAAATCAAACCTGTCAACCTTATCCATTCCCATCCCGCAACCACAAGAACAAGCCCCAAACTTAGGGCAAAAGCATCCAAAGGAATAAAAAAGAAAATCAGTAGAGCCAAAGGCACTAGGCAAAAAGAAGTCAATACCCTAGCTTTCAACATATCTCGTCCCGTATTTGGTCAGACGTTAGCCCAAAGCGACGGTCCCTGCGTGCGTATTCATCTAGACAAGCATCAAAAGCTTCCCCATCAAAATTTGGCCAAAGCAAGTCGCTGAATACAAGTTCCGCGTAAGCAGACTGCCACAACAAGAAATTTGAAATACGCTTTTCTCCACCCGTGCGGATCACCAAATCCACAGGCGGTTGACCAGCGAGATTCTGGTACTGATCAAAGCTATGTTCATCGAACGAATCCAAGGATAATGCTCCAGAAAGACAGGCTTTAGCCATACGCCTAGCTGTATCTGCGATATCCCAGCGCCCACCGTAATTAGCTAAAACATTAAGTTTCAGGCGTTCTCCAGCCTTAGTCGCGACTTCCGCATAGTCCATAGCCTCTTGCAAGGATCTCGAAAATCTAGAGCGATCGCCAATGACCTCAACGGCAATGCGATTTTCTATTAACTCTGGCACCTCGTTAATCAGCGATTTCTCAAGTAATCGCATTAAACCATCAACCTCAAACTTAGGCCGACTCCAGTTTTCGCTTGAAAATGCAAATACAGAGAGGATCGAAACTCTCCTCTGTATACATCTCCGAATGACATGCTTCAGTGCATCCGCACCAGCTTTATGCCCTGCAAGTCTTTTTTTTCCCACTCCCCACCGATTGTTACCATCCATGATAATAGCAACGTGTTGCGGCGTAGCTGGCTCCCTCACTAACTTCAGACTTCCATTAAATCAATTTCTTTATCCGCAAGAGCCTCACCAACACGTTTGACGATACGATCAGTCAATTTCTGGATATCCTCGGTGGCGCGACGCTCCTCATCTTCAGTAATTTCTTTTTTCTTTAATAACTCTTTGAAATCGGCCATTGCATCGCGACGAATGTTACGTATCGCTACTTTTGCTTGCTCAGCCTCAGCTCTTGCCTGTTTCGTAAATCCACGTCGAGTTTCTTCGGTTAAAGCTGGCATTGGCACACGAATGACGCCTCCAGAGGTCGATGGATTTAACCCCAAGTCTGACTTCATAATCGCCTTCTCAATTTCACCCACCATCGGCTTTTCCCAAGGTGTAATAGTTAGCGTTCGTGCATCTTCGACACTGATATTCGCCATTTGCGACAAAGGCAGTTCCGACCCATAATAATCAAGCGTCACAGAATCTAAAATTGACGGATGGGCTCGGCCAGTCCGAATCTTAGCAAATGCATGACCTAACGATTCGAGCGACTTTTCCATACGGGCTGCAGCATCTGATTTAATTTCATCAATCATAAATGAGCTCCTTTTTCGATCAGAGTACCTTCGTTTTCTCCACGTATTATCGACACTAATGCACCTCTTTTTTTCATATTAAACACACGAACAGGCATATTGTGGTCGCGCACCAGGCAAATAGCTGTGAGATCCATTACACCAAGCTGTTTCGCTAACACCGTGTCGTAATCCAAGAAATCATATTTTACCGCATTCGGATTGGTCACAGGGTCCGAATCATAAACGCCATCCACTTTGGTCGCTTTTAAAACTAAATCGCAATCAACTTCTATTGCTCGAAGGCATGCTGCCGAGTCTGTAGTAAAAAAAGGGTTGCCTGTCCCAGCGGCAAAAATCACTACGTCATTTTGATCCAAATAACGCATGGCCCGCCGTCGATCATAATGCTCCACCATTCCACTCATCGGAATTGCACTCATCACATGCGAGGCTATCGAGGAACGCTCCAATGCGTCACACATCGCCAGCGCGTTCATCAAAGTCGCCAGCATTCCCATATGATCACCAGTCACTCGATCCAAACCCGCTTGATGGAGGGCCGCTCCACGGAACAAGTTGCCGCCACCAATAACCAACCCAACTTGCACCCCAATGCCCACCAACTGGCCAATCTCTAGAGCCATCTGATCTAGAATCTGGGGGCTGATCCCAAAACCATCAGAACCCGCAAGTGCCTCTCCTGAGAGTTTGAGTAAAATCCGCTTGTAACGGCTAGAACGCTCACCTTTCACCATATTTCCTCCCAAAAAAAAGGCCGCTTAAGCGGCCTTTTTAGATCGTCGTATCAGTTGCCTCTGGCTTGCGCCATCACTTCTTCTGCAAAATCCACTTCTATCTTTTCAATTCCCTCGCCTACTTCGAATCGTACCATGCCAACAATGGACGCATCGGAGAGTTTCACGAGCTGACCAACCGTCTGGTCAGGATTCTTAACGAAAGGCTGTTCCATAAGGCTTATTTCAGCAAGAAACTTGCGAATTCTTCCACCGATCATTTTTTCAATAATCTCAACAGACTTACCAGAATTTTCGGCCTGAGCAACAAAAATTTCTTTCTCCTTCTCAATTACTTGAGGGTCTACATCATCAGGATTTATAACTAATGGATTAACTGCAGCGACGTGCATCGCAACATCTTTTGCAAGCTCTGCATTACCACCCTCTAATCCAATCAAAACACCAATTCTTTTATTCGAATGAACATAAGAACCCACAACCGGTGCGTTGACTTTTGCCATGCGACGCACTGTGATATTTTCGCCAATCTTTTGCACCAAAGCAGACCGGCGCTCTTCTAGCCCACCGACCATCAAAGCATCAATATCTGACGACTCTGTTGCAGCGGCAGCGGCAATCACCTCGTCAGTAAAATCTAAAAAGCTATCATCCCGAGCAACAAAATCTGTTTCAGAATTGACCTCCAATAAGGTCCCCACTCCGTTCGAAACAACAACTCGTACGACACCGTCAGCGGCCACACGACTCGCTTTTTTAGCCGCTTTCATGCCGGATGACTTACGAAGGTTTTCAATTGCGAGCTCCATATCACCGTCGGCCTCGACCAACGCCTTCTTGCACTCCATCATACCAAGGGCAGTACGCTCCCGAAGCTCCTTAACCATTCCAGCTGAAATCGATGCCATGCTGAGTCCTCTGTTACTGTTTTCGTTAAACGTCTTTAGGTGTGTCATCTGCCAATGCGGCTGGGGCATCGACAATCAAAACCTCTTCCGCGACAGCGACTGCCTCAGCAACAACTACCGCTGCCGGCTGTACTTCGTCACTCACTTCCGAAGGAGATTTTACGACTAAATCTACGGCCGAATCGGCCTTAGCTTCCTCAGCGATTTCTACGTAATCACTTTTACCTAAGCCCTCTGCTGAGCCCTCAATACATGCATCCGCTATGGCTTGAGAATACAACTCAATCGCACGGATGGCGTCGTCATTCCCTGGAATAACAATATCCACTCCATCTGGATCAGAGTTAGTATCAACGATACCAATTACTGGAATCCCGAGCTTATTAGCCTCTTGAATAGCAATCTTCTCATGGTTCACATCGACAACAAAAATCGCATCCGGTAACCCACCCATTTCCTTGATGCCGCCAATTGAGCGCTCAAGCTTTTCGAGCTGCCTGGACATATCGAGAGCTTCTTTTTTTGTGATCTTGTCGAGCGTGCCGTCACCCATTCGCTCCTGAAGCTCTTTAAGGCGCTTAATAGATACACGAATAGTCTTCCAATTCGTGAGCATTCCGCCAAGCCAACGATGATTGACATATGGCTGCCCGGCCCGATCAGCCTGCTCTTGAACTACTTTAGAAGCGGCTCTTTTTGTGCCCACAAAGAGTACTTTATTTTTACTTCGAGCCATTCCTTGAACAATAGCAACAGCCTTTGCCAAAGCTGGTACTGTCAATTCTAAGTCGATAATATGAATTTTATTTCTAGCACCAAAAATATAAGGCGCCATTTTTGGATTCCAATAACGAGTCTGGTGACCGAAGTGTGCGCCCGCCTTTAGTAGGTCGCGCATGCTAACATTAGCCATAAATAATTCCTTGTCAGGGGTTGATACAAAACGACACCGCCCCCGTCATGACCTCATAGAAAGGCACCCCACAACGAATTAACGACAATGCCGCGATTTTTTTAGCGGGCGAAGTTTAACATCTTTCAGATAGAATGCCAGATCTGGCATACTATGGAGCGTACACCAAGGAGTCGTCGTGACCCACAGCATCCAAACCCCGGAAGACATTGAAGGCATGCGTATCGCAGGCCGATTAGCAGCAGATTGCCTAGTTATGGTAGGCGAACACATCAAGCCAGGAATCACAACCGCTGAACTGGATCGGATTTGCCACAACTTTATTGTCAATATTCAAGATGCAATACCAGCCCCGTTAAATTATCGCGGTTTTCCTAAATCAATCTGCACGAGCATCAACCACGTAGTTTGCCACGGCATTCCCAATGAGAATAAAGAATTAAAGCGCGGAGATATCATAAATATTGATATAACCGTGATTAAAAACCGATATCACGGGGACACGAGCAAAATGTTCTCCGTTGGAGACGTCAAACCCTTTGCTGAACGATTGATCCGAATTACACAAGAATGTATGTATCGCGGAATTGAGTTAGTAAAACCCGGAACACAACTGGGCGATATCGGCCACGCCATTCAGGCTCACGCAGAAAATAATTATTATTCCGTAGTCGAAGAGTTCTGCGGTCATGGTATTGGAAAAGTATTTCATGAGGATCCTCAAGTCCTCCACTACGGACGCCCAGCTACTGGAGTTCAGCTTACAGAAGGCATGACCTTTACTATTGAGCCCATGATTAATCAAGGCCGTCGGCATACTCGGATTTTATCAGATGGCTGGACCGCGGTCACCAAGGACAGAAAATTATCAGCACAATGGGAGCACACTATTTTAGTAACTTCTAGTGGCTATGAGATACTCACGTATCGGCCGGAGGATGAGAGCTTCCCGAGGATCAGCTAATGGAGATAATGGCCGGCCCGTTGTCCGCCGACTTGGACTGCCCTTGTGATTTATCACCGACTGGCATTCGTACATACCTAAGTGATCAGCATCAAATATTAGCTGAAGCATTCGAAAATGGTGTGGCCGTGGATCACCTACTTGGTGCTCGTGCGCTAATCATTGATCGCCTCCTGCAAGCTATGTGGAGTGAGGCTGGCCTTAAAAACCATTCCATCGGATTATTTGCCGTTGGTGGATATGGACGTGGGGAATTACATCCTTTTTCAGATATCGACATCCTGATACTAGGAGAAGACGATAACATCAAGACCGCCACTGGAGAACTTACTCAATTCACTACCCGATTATGGGATCTCAATCTGGAAATTGGGCACTCGGTTCGTTCGTTTGAAGACTGCGAGCAATCGGCTAGAGGCGATATAACTATAGCAACCAGCCTTATTGAATGTCGTCCAATCGATGCTACTGACTTCATGTTCAGCCGCCTTGAGGCGGTTGCGTTTGATAATAATATTTGGACCTCGGAGTCATTTTACAAAGCCAAAGTGGCTGAGCAAAATGAGAGGCATGCAAAGCATGATGATTCAGATAACCGGCTAGAGCCCGATATTAAACATGCACCAGGAGGCCTAAGAGACTTGCATACTATTATTTGGGTGACAAGACGGCACTTTAGAACAGCGCGGTTGATTACATTGGTAGACGAGGGGCTCCTCACTCGCTGTGAATTCAAGCTTTTGGATGAAGCAGAACAGTTTTTAAAGCGAGTCAGGTTTGCACTGCACATTACAACGGAACGAGCGCAAAATCGCCTATTATTCGACACCCAAGCCATCGTCGCTAAAAGCATGGGCTTTGATTCTGATGACAAAAAAGAACGCATAGAGTTCTTCATGAAACGCTTGTATCGAATGACTCTTCGTCTCGGGGAATTCAATGACATGCTTTTACAAAACTTTGAAGAGACCGTAATAGAAGATCCAGAAAATACTGCTGTGACGCCCCTAAATTCTCGCTGGCAGATTAAGGGACAACATCTGGAATTAATTCATGAAAATGGTTTCGAGCGACATCCTTCGGCACTTTTAGAGGCTTTTGTACTGCTTGCACAAAATTCCACGCTCAAAGGATTGCGAGCATCAACCACCCGCCAGATGTATACCCAGCGCCACCTAATTGATGACGCGTTCCGGAATGATATTGTGAATATTAGTTACTTTATGGAGCTATTGCGATATCCAGAAAAACTGCCGGAAATTTTAAGAAGAATGCGTTATTACGGCATCCTAAGTCGTTACATTCCAGAATTCGGAAATATCATGGGGCTGATGCAGCATGATCTATTTCACATTTATACAGTCGATGCACATACCTTGCAGCTAATAAGGAATATCACCAGATTTTATGTTGGAGTAGTGGAGCACGATTATCCCTTAGCAACACGACTGACCCATCAATTACCAAAAATAGAATTATTGTATCTCGCTGCTCTATTTCACGACATTGCCAAAGGCCGCGGCGGAGACCACTCAGAACTCGGTGCCATCGATGCCTACAATTTCTGCAAGCACCATAGGCTATCGGAATATGATTCTCGCCTAGTAAGCTGGCTCGTGAACAACCATCTTTTAATGTCAATGACAGCCCAACGAAAAGATATTTCAGATCCCGATGAGATCAAGGCATTTGCCGAAATAATGGGGGACGAGCGCCGCCTAAATTATCTTTTGTGCTTAACCGTAGCGGATATCACGGCCACTAATCCAGAACTCTGGTCCAGCTGGCGAGCCGCCCTTTTACGCCAACTGTACTTTGAAACGAGAGATGTTTTAAAACGGGGTTTGGATCAGTTACCCGGGCGCGTAGCATATATCGAAGAAATCAAAAATGATGCCGTAGCACTGATTAGACCGAGCATGCGCTCCAAAGCCACAGCATTTTGGGCTCACTGGTCACAAGAGTATTTTGTGAGCCACTCCTCAGATGAACTGGCTTGGCACTTAGAAACGCTCTTGGACACACCTGACGATGACAACGTATTGGCTCTTTCACCGGAAGCCGCCAATCCAGACAAAGGGTCTACGCAGGTTTTAATAGCAACACCAAATCGGAAAAATCTTTTCACTGATCTTACTGCTTGTTTTGCAGACCTCGGTTTGTCGGTCTTAGACGCTAAATTATACTCCAGTAAAAATGGACGTTCGATAGATATATTTATGGTTCAGTACGACACTACTGGCACACCAGTAACCGATCCGCTAGAACAAGAGCGATTGCTCCAAGCACTAGAGCAAGCCGCACGAGGAGAGTATCTGGAAAGTGCTGGCGAAAGACGCACACCGAGAACTCGAAAATATTTCAATTTACCAGCTAATGTGCGGATCAGCTCCGACCTAGAAGGGAGACGCACGCTTGTGGAACTGGTCGCGCCAGACCGCACCGGCCTCCTGACCGTCGTTGGACGTGTCTTTGCTGAATTCGGCTTAGATCTGGCAACAGCCAAAGTAGCGACATTAGGTGAACGAGTGGAAGATGTATTTTATATCACCGATAATTCTGGTAACAACTTATACGATGATGCGTTCATTGATTCATTAAAGGGCCGCTTAGAATGCGAGATCAATATCTTAAGCGGAGCGAAAACTAATGCGGAATCCTGATTTAAACCGTTTAAAACCCTATCCTTTCGAACAACTCGCAGCATTGCTTGCAGATGCCAGGCCTCCTAAAGATCTCAGGGCTATACCACTGTCTATCGGCGAGCCGCAGCATCCTCCTCCGGAATTTGTATTGAGCGCCCTAAAAAAACACCTGAATTTAATCGCTAAGTATCCAACAACCAAGGGCACATCTGAGCTTCGAGCGGCGGCGGCGGCTTGGGCGACAACACGCTTTGCTTTGGAATGCCATCCACTGGACTCAGAAACCAATTTACTGCCGGTAAACGGGACTCGCGAGGCTATTTTTGCGGCGGTTCAGGCCACGTGTGATCGAAGCAAGGGTGGCACGGTCATTATGCCCAACCCTTTTTACCAAATTTACGAGGGCGCCGCCTTGATGGCAGGGCTCGAGCCACATTACTTGCCCATTGATTCAAACGGTCAGCCCGATTATCGAGGAGTATCCGATTCGGATTGGGCCAATTGTCAATTTTGTTTTATCTGTACACCGGGAAATCCGACAGGGACCACGCTTAATCAAGACATCTTGATTGAGTTGATTAAGAAGGCAAATGAATTCAACTTCTGGTTGGCTTCAGACGAATGTTATTCTGAAATTTATCGGGATGAACCACCTTGCGGCCTGTTACAAGCTGCCATTGCCTCTGGCCAGACCGACTACAAACAATGCATAGTGTTCCATAGCCTCAGTAAACGCTCCAATCTACCGGGCCTTCGCTCAGGATTCGTTGCCGGCGATGCCAGCTTCATATCAGATTTTTTGAAATTCCGTACATATCATGGTTGCTCTATGTCAATGGCTGTGCAAGCAGCCTCTCAGCTAGCCTGGCGCGATGAAGAGCACGTTTGTGCTAACCGAGTACTTTACGCAGAAAAATTTAAAGAGGCGAACGTTGTTTTGGGAGACATACTAGACGTTCGTGATCCTGGGGCAGGCTTCTATCTTTGGATAAAAACGCCAACCGCCTGTGATATCTTTAGTCGAGATCTGTATGAAAAAACCGGAGTAACTGTTCTACCAGGCCAATATCTGGGGCGAGAAATAAACGGCCTAAACCCAGGTGCCGGCTTTGTACGAATAGCTTTAGTAGCCGAACCTAAAATATTCCGAGAAGCTCTAGAGCGTATCCGAGTATTTGTAATGAGTCGCCCATGGGATTGATTGTTTACGGTATCAAAAACTGCGACTCGATGAAAAAAGCTTTTCAATGGCTTAACAACGCAGGGATTATGTTTACATTTATCGATTTCAAACAAACTCCTCCGACTGCGGATCAAATTTCCACTTGGCTTTCGGGCGCTGGAGATAATTTGGTGAACAATCGAAGTCGCACATACCGCCAATTGCCTGATGCAATAAAGATGGATTTTGCAGGCCCAGTACGCTTAGCTGCCATAGTAAATCAGCCCTCACTTATTAAGCGACCACTATTAGTCAATGGCCCAGTAATGACCGTTGGCTTCGACCCAAATGCATGGATAAAAATCCCAAATCTATTAACTAATTAAGGAATCATCATGGAATGCTTTGCCTTCGGACTAGGTATTGGTCATCAAAACTCTAAAAAAAATTGGCTAGATGTTTACTATCCGAAAGCTTTCTGCAGACCCGATCCCGCATTAGTTGATCTAATTAAAGAAATCTTTCATTGGAATGGTGACAACTTAATTCGGGCCATCACCACCGATGATTTAGACGACCTCTTAGGAGCCTTAGAAGTTAGTAACGATGGCGATGCGGAAAGTCTTTTAAAGGCGTTAGCCCCGCTGGCTGGGACTGAAGAGGCTTTGGTTATAACTATATTGTCCGAAGACAGAAAACCCGAATCAGTCCCTGAGGTCTACCTCAAACTATCTTTAATTTCAATGCGCAAAATTCAGCCCCATGGAGCGAATCTTGACGGAATGTTTGGACTCTTGCCAAATGTAGCCTGGACAAGCCAGGGACCGATCGACATTAAAGAATTACCACATGCGCAAACACGAGCTCGAGCACATGGTGAGGTTTTGACAGTCCACTCAGTCGACAAATTCCCTCGCATGGCAGATTATGTGGTGCCGCGTGGTGTGCGTATTGGAGATGCATCTCGGATTCGCTTGGGTGCGCATCTTGGCGAAGGCACAACAGTCATGCATGAAGGTTTCATCAACTTCAACGCAGGAACTCTCGGCGTGTCTATGGTCGAAGGTCGAATCTCTGCAGGCGTTGTCGTAGGCGATGGATCAGATCTCGGAGGAGGCTCATCAACTATGGGAACGCTGTCTGGAGGGGGTAACATTATTATCTCAGTGGGTGAACAGTGCCTTTTAGGAGCAAACGCAGGCCTCGGCATTCCAATCGGGGATCGCTGCACCGTTGAATCAGGGCTGTATCTGACGGCAGGTGTTAAAGTAAGGCTACTTGATCAAGACGGGCAAACAGTAGCCACGGTTAAGGCGCGTGATTTAGCCGGCCAGAACGACTTACTGTTCCGACGTAATTCTCTCACTGGTGAAATCGAATGTTTGGCCAATAAATCAGCAGTTGCACTTAATGATGAACTACATGCCAATAACTGAATCGCATATGGATTGTCCTGTCCGAAAACTTGCCGAAGAATTAATTAGACGCGAGTCAGTGACCCCCGAAGATAAAGGCTGCATCACATTGATTGGCGATCGCTTAGAAGCTCAAGGCTTTCAACTTGAACGTATGGATCAGAATGGGGTCACGAATTTGTGGGCCACACTCGGGGAAAAAGGTCCTACATTCTGTTTTGCAGGACACACTGACGTCGTTCCCGTCGGTGACCCAGGGGCATGGAGTTCACATCCATTTGAACCCACAGTAACAAATTCCGGATACTTAAGAGGCAGAGGTGCAGCCGACATGAAATCGTCTCTGGCGGCAATGGTGGTTGCTGTTGAGGATTTTATAGAGTCGCACCAGAAACCCAATGGGCGTATTGCATTCTTACTTACCAGTGACGAAGAAGGTCCCGCTACTGACGGAACGGTAGCAGTGGTTGAAGAACTAAAGCGCCGCCAGACACGGCAACAGCACCCAGAAATCGATTATTGTATCGTAGGCGAGCCAAGTTCTAAAAATCAATTAGGGGACGTAGTTCGGATTGGTCGCAGAGGCTCATTGAATGCAGAAATTACCGTGCACGGAACCCAAGGACACGTCGCTTATCCTGAATTAGTAGAGAACCCGATCCATCGAATGAGTACGCTAATTACCAAGTTAGTCGAAATGACATGGGATGAGTCACCGAATAGTATTTTCCCACCCACTAGCTTCCAAGTCTCAAACGTAAAAGGTGGGTCAGGTGCTACCAATGTGGTGCCAGGCACTACTAGTTTTCTTTGTAATTGGCGATTTTCAACGTCCACAGATGCTCAAAAAATTCAAAAAACAACAGAGCACTTATTGAACATTCTGGGATTTACAGCGTCTATCGAATGGACTCTGTCCGGGCAACCGTTTCTAACCGAACAAGGAAGGTTAACGAAAGCCACCATAGAAGTAATAAAAGAAGAAACCGCAATTAATGCTGAGTTGTCTACGGGAGGAGGAACTTCTGATGGGCGATTTATTGCAAAATTAGGTTGTCAACTGATCGAACTTGGACCAGTTAACAGGAGCATCCATAAAATTGATGAAGAAGTGCTTTTATCAGATTTACCTGTACTCAAGGCCCTTTACCAGGGCCTTCTAGAAAAATTATTAACTTAATCGTCGTCCTCGTACTCTGAATCCTCCAGTAGATCAACATCCTCGGCTTGAGGCCCCTTGCCTGATGAACCAAGAACGTAGCTGACCTCCATGCCCTCACGTAACATGTAGCGATTATTTCCACGAATCGATCTATAATGAACAAATACATCATCACCATCTTCTGGAGTGATAAATCCGAAACCCTTTGTGGCGTTAAACCACTTCACTGTTCCCTCTTCTCGGGGACCACTCGAAAAAACTCGAGGAAAAGAAAAATCGCGACCAATAATTGGCTGCAATATGGTTTGCAACGTGAACAACACTAGAAATAGAACGCCGATTAGTATGGTTGATTCAACTACCATCCCTTGCATAAGCTCCAATCCAAGAAAAGAGCGTAAAAATAAGAGCAAAAATGTTCCTAAGGCAGATAGAACGATTGATAAGAATAGTTGGCGTAGTGGTTTTCGCATGAGAAACTCCATTAAAGATTTGATCAATGAGGCCAAGGGAGCCAATTTACAAGACAATGACCCAAGATCTCAACATTACCGATATTGAAACCCGCTTCGCTTTTTTAGAAGATCAGCTAGACGCTCTAAGTAACGAGGCCCTGAGGCTATCCAATCAAAATGACATATTACGAAAAGAAATGCATGCACTAGCGAATTTAGTTAAACCGATGATGATGCAGATTTCACAGATCGGCACAACCGAGGATCAGGGTCCGCCACCACACTATTAAGGAATCTCATGCCGAATAATCTTCATGATTGGATTGAAACTTACCCCGACTTTCCCAAGCCCGGCATCTTATTCTATGACATCGCTCCCATTATCGAGCAGCCTGACCGCCTAACGGCAACTTGCAAACTCATTGCTGAAACCATCAGCGATTGGAAGCCTGAAATTCTAATTGGCATAGACTCACGGGGATTCTTATTTGCCACCCCCGTTGCCATACAGATGGGGCTTGGAGTAGTGATGGTCAGAAAAAAAGGGAAATTACCCGGGAAGGTACAAGAAATATCTTATGGACTGGAATATGGTGAAGCAACGCTTGCTGTCCAGTTCGAACGAAATCTCAGAGGCAAACGAGTTGTCTTAATTGATGATTTATTGGCGACAGGAGGAACCCTGAACGCCACAGAATCTCTGATTTGCAACCTAGGCGCTAAAGTTATGGGCATTATGGTTTTGATCGAGCTTGAATCACTCGGTGGACGAGAACGGCTGAGTGCACCTGTACGAAGTTTGCAGACCTATGATGCCTAATATCGAACCAAAAAATACCCTAATCGCAGTTGCTCTAGAGCACGAGCTACCTCGCAATCTATTAGAGGGTTGGAATGTGATTTATACGGGGGTTGGAAAAATCAACGCCTCTATCGCAGCCACGCAATCTATAATCGCTACTCAGCCTACCCATCTTATTAACTACGGTACAGCAGGCTCCCTCAATCCAAACATCACTGGTCTACACCGAGTCAATAAAATTGTACAGCGTGATATGGATGTAAGACCACTTGGCTTTAATCTCGGCCATACTCCTTTTGATAACATCAGTCATATTGATCTTGGCGGCGAAGGCCTCTCTCTTGGAACTGGCGATCAGTTCGTGACAGCTCCACCCGAATTAATAACTGATATTGTCGATATGGAAGCTTATGCGCTCGCCAAGGTAGCGAGCCAATTCAGGACAAAATTCTACTGTTGGAAATATATTTCAGACAACGCTGATAAAAACGCTAGTGATCATTGGGCAGAAAATGTAGACAAAGGAGCCAGCGCTTTTGCAAATAGAATACTTAGACCACTATCCAATAATGACTGCCATTTATAGTGCTTCGCGAGCATCGCAACTACGCTGTGCTTCTTTGCGGAGCTCCCGCTCTTCCCTCACAAATTTTTGACGGTTTTGAAGTGCTTCCTGCTTTAGTCCAATATGTCGTTCTCCGCGCGCTCCGGCCAGCTCAATCTGCCGCTGACGCATAGCGAAACGCTCTTTCTGAGCAGGGGTTTGTTCATCACAACAAAAATGACACTGGATACCCAAAATATATTCAGACCGGCCCTTATCATCATCAGTAATTGGACGGCGACAGGCATGGCACTGATCATATGAACCAGCCTCCAGCTTATGGTTAACCGTCACCCGGTTATCAAACACAAAGCACTCACCTTCCCAGGCCGATTCGGTATGAGGCACTCGTTCGAAATAATTCAAAACCCCACCCTTTAAATGGTAGACCTCCTCAAAACCCTGATCCAATAAAAAGCTTGTGGACTTTTCGCAACGAATACCACCAGTGCAAAACATAGCTACTTTTTTATGTTTTTTTGGGTCCAAATTATTCGCTGCCCATTCTGGAAATTCTCGGAAACTTTTGGTCTCCGGATTTATTGCGCCACTGAACGTTCCAGCCGCATATTCGTAGTCGTTTCGAGTATCAATAGTAACAGTGTCTGGATCTGTAACGAGATCATTCCAATCTTCAGGCAAAACATAACGACCCACTTTCATTTTTGGGCTAATTCCTGGCACACCCAAAGTAACAATCTCTTTTTTTAGCTTTACCTTCATTCGATAGAAAGGAACTCCCTCAGGAACCATAGTAGATTCCTTATATTCCATTCCTGAAAATCTACCCTCAGCCAAGAACCAAGCGTTCATAGCATCGATACCTGCACGCGGACCTGCTACCGTCCCGTTAACCCCTTCTGGGGCGAGCAACAAGGTGCCCGTTAGTCCATTGTCCCTACAACAACCCAATAAAGGCACTCTCAGTTCGCGAAAATCGGGTAATTCAACAAATTTATACAAGGCAGCTACTACCAAAGGATTCATGTCGATTCCTTCTTCATACCACCATGGCAGTCTGGAGAAATAGCACGCAATGGATCGGTACGCCATTCCTCCGGGGTGAAGCATTGAAACGCCAGCGCATGTATTCCACGTTCGAGAGCCACCTCAGCTGCCTTATAAACCAATCGATGCCGCTTAACGCGAGACTGACCAGAAAAGGCCTCCGAAACAACAATCAACCGGAAATGTGTCTCCGAATTTTTGGGGACATTATGGCCATGACTCTCGTTTTCAATTTCGAGAATCTCAGGTGTTAACGCTTCTTCGAGCGCGTTCTTTAGAATCGATTCAAGCATTTCGAAATAATACGTGAATTAGTCAACATACACAGCCAAAAAAATGGATCGAGATGTTTTAATCCAGCTTTTTGAAAAACCAGAGACTGACTAGGTCAACTGACAAAATTATCCAATTTTCGCGAGAAAATTCACGCAAAATTACAACAGAAAATGACTAAGCCCTCAGAAGTGGCCCTACTCGATTTGCTTAGTAACACTATAAGACGTAGACCCCACAACACTTTTGACATTGATAGCCTCTTCACACTTCAAAGTATCACCACCACAAATTGCACATTCACTGTCTTCACCATTGGCTCGGCCAATGCCGCCACAACTCCCGCTAATCGGCCTTCTTCCCATAATTACACCAATCGCCATAATCGCAACTAAAAAACCGAATACTCCAAAAACTATAAAAAATAATTCCAAATTCACTTTGTCATTCCAGTCAAAAGACGCTCAAAACGCGGCGTGTACCGCACTAAAAATCCTTCAGTGGTTCTCGTAATAAACATAGCAGATAAACCTTGGCGCACAGCCATTGCATACCCTTCCGTCAAACCAAGAACAAGGAGCGTAGTCGCCCAAGCATCTGCCAAAACGCATTCTTCGCCTACCACAGTTACTGAAGCCAGATCGTGTGTGACTGGGTAGCCGCTGGATGGATCAATTGTATGGCTATATGCTATGCCATCAATTTCGCGGTAATTTCGGTAATCGCCTGAAGTAGCGAGCGCCACATCAGACAAATAGAGAGTCGTTTGTACTTGGCTATCTATCTTATTTGGCTGCTCCACTGCAATCTTCCAGCCCAGCCCATTTTTATCGCCCTTTACTCGAATCTCCCCACCAATTTCGACTAAAAAATCGGTGTAACCTAATCGATCAATCAGTTTATAAACTTGATCTACACCAAGACCTTTCGCAATCGCAGAGAGATCGAGATTACGAAACGCGCTCTTCTTTAAAGCAGGACCGCCATTCGCTTCTGGGGGGCGCACAGCAATGGATTGAAAACCGACCATCGCTTTGGCCTCAGCCACCTCCTCATCCGAAGGCAAGTCAGCTTTTATAGCTTGAGGTCCGAAGCCCCAAATATTCACCAAGGGCGCTACGGTAGGATCGAATGCTCCCTTTGAAATATGGGCAAATCGCAGTGCATTAGCCGTTGTGGCAGCAAATAATTTCGATACGGGAAACCAAGTATCTAGTACTTTAGATGCATTGAACTGTGAGATTTCACTAACTGGATCGTATGTCGACATCTGCCGATTAACCTCTAACAATTCTGCCTCAATACCTGACTGGAGTCTGACTTTGTCATGGTCCGAAGTTCGATTAGCTATAACAACAGACCAACTGGTGCCCATTGTTCGGCCTGACAACCTATCTGCCTCAGGACCTGAAGAACAACCAGAGAGGAGTATCAAACACAAAAATGCCGCCAAATAGGCGGCATTTTCTATGCGATAGGATAATTTATCCGCCAAAATCATCAAGCATAATACTTTCATCTTCAACACCTAGATTCTTTAACATCTGAATCACAGCAGCGTTCATCATTGGTGGTCCACACATGTAATATTCCAAATCCTCTGGAGCAGGATGCTCTTTCAAATAATTCTCCAACACAACGTTGTGAATAAACCCGGTATGGCCTTCCCAATTATCTTCTGGCTGAGGATCTGAAAGAGCTAAATGCCATTCAAAATTCTCATTCTCTTTTTCTAACCGATTATATTCATCATCATAAAAAACTTCTCGCAATGAACGGGCGCCATACCAAAAAGAAATTTTTCGTTTTGAATTCAAACGCTTCAATTGATCAAAGATGTGCGACCGCATGGGCGCCATTCCAGCACCCCCACCAATGAAAACCATTTCGTTGGCAGTATCTTTTGCGAAAAATTCACCAAAGGGCCCAAACACAGAGATTTTATCCCCCTGCTTTAAGTTGAAAGCATATGAACTCATCTGACCAGGTGGCAAATTAGTGCCCGGAGGAGGGGTCGCTATGCGAATATTGAATTTGACCACTCCCCGCTCTTCAGGATAATTAGCCATTGAATACGCTCGGATAACCGTTTCGCTCACCTTTGATTCGAAGTTGAAAAATCCAAAGCGTTCCCAATCAGCCCGATACTCGTCCTCAACATCAAAGTCTTTGAATTTGATATGATGTGGAGGCACTTCGAGCTGCACATATCCGCCAGCACGAAAGTCAACAACGTCGCCTTCAGGTAATTTCAGCGTCAACTCTTTGATAAAAGTTGCAACATTGGGATTCGACACCACTTCGCATTCCCAGCGCTTAACACCGAAGAGTTCTGGCTCTACCTCAATTTCCATATCTTGCTTTACGGCCACCTGACAAGATAACCGCCAACCATCTTTTACTTCACCTTTGGTGAATGCTGAAGCTTCGGTTGGCAATATGTCACCTCCACCGGACTTAATAACGCAACGACATTGCTGACAGGTCCCGCCGCCACCGCACGCTGATGGCAGGTAAATTCCAGCATCTGCAAGCGTACTCATCAACTTGCCACCAGCAGAAACCTTGATGCTCTGATCAGGATTTGCGTTGATATTAATGCTTACATCACCAGATGAAACTAGTTTCGAACGAGCGACAAGAATAATTGCGACTAGCCCAATGACGATGGCCGTAAACATCCCAACACCAAGAATAATAGTCATATTTTCCACGTTCTATTCCCTCAAAGTGACACGCCCGAAAAGGACATAAAGCCAAGTGACATCAAACCAACTGTAATAAACGTAATACCTAGGCCTCTTAATCCTTCGGGAACATCTGAATACTTGAGTTTTTCTCGCACACCAGCAAGCGCCGTGATCGCGAGCGCCCAACCAATGCCCGCTCCAAGCCCATAAACAACTGATTCGCTAAAAGTGTAATCACGTTCCACCATAAAAAGTGATGCGCCCAGGATTGCACAATTCACCGTAATCAATGGCAAGAAAACACCAAGCGCGTTGTAGAGAGCCGGCACATATTTGTCCAGAAACATCTCTAGAATCTGGACGAGCGCTGCAATCACACCAATATAGGATAGAAGCCCAAGAAACCTTAAATCCACGTCACCAAGCGACGGCGAAATCCAAGCCAATGAACCCTCTTTAAGAAGGCTATTCAAAATCAAATTGTTCACTGGCACCGTAATCGCCAAGACAGCCACTACGGCTATACCTAGGCCAACCGCTGTTTTAATATTTTTTGATAACGCCAAAAATGTACACATTCCCAGGAAGAATGCGAGTGCCATGTTCTCAATAAAGATCGCCTTTACAAAGAGGCTAATATAATGCTCCATCTCAAGCCTCCTTCAACTTTGAATTCGCTGTTATCTTGAATTCATCTTTTTCTACTTGAGCAGTCTTCCAGGCCCGCACGCCCCAGATCAAAAAACCAATGATAAAAAATGCCGATGGAGGCAAGAGCATCAAGCCGTTGGTATAGTACCAACCGCCGTCAGTAACCTTTGACAACACCTCGATACCAAATACCGATCCAGAGCCAAAGAGCTCGCGAATAAAGCCAACAACCATCAAAATAGCTCCATAACCCAAGCCATTTCCAATGCCATCTAAAAAAGAATCGATAGGTCCATTTTTCATGGCAAATGCTTCTGCCCGGCCCATAACAATGCAGTTCGTAATAATCAGGCCCACGAAAACCGATAATTGCTTTGAAATTTCATACGCAAAGGCTTTCAAAATCTGATCAACAACGATCACTAACGAAGCAATGATCGTCATCTGAACAATAATTCGAATCGAACTCGGAATTTGCGAACGTATCATTGCTACAAACATGCTCGAAAATGCGGTCACCGCAATCACTGCGAGCGACATCACTAAGGCGACTGACATGCTTGATGTCACCGCCAGAGCGGAGCAAATCCCAAGAACTTGCAATGCAATGGGGTTGTTATTGATGACCGGGTCAAACAACAATTCTTTCGTCTTTGTCATCAGATTTGTCCCAGTTTCAAATTATCTAAAAATGGTTTAAATCCTGAGTCTGAGAGCCAGAATTTCAATAAATTATCTACACCACGGGATGTTAATGAGGCGCCAGCCAATGCATCTACACCATAGGCATCTGCACGATCGGCACCACCCTTTACCAACCGCACAGCTACGGTATCACCATCATAAATTTGTTTGCCCACCCAAAGTGCTTTCCAGTTCGGATTATCGACTTCACCACCAAGGCCAGGTGTTTCAGCGTGCTCATAAAAACCAAACCCCGCCACTGTATTGCCATCGCCCTCAAGTGCCATAAACCCGTACAGCGTAGACCACAGACCATAACCATGCACCGGCAAAATAATTTTGACGATCTTGCCAGTATTTTCGACGAGATAGACTTTTGCAATTTTTGCCTGGCGCCTAATAGATGCAATATCTTCACCGCTCGATAACACGCGATTCACTGTCGGATCTTTGGCGGCTCTCCTTTGGTTGTAACTCTCAGGATCAACATTCTGAACAAAAAGACCGGTCTCCAAATCGACTAACTTAGTAGTAACAATCTGGAATTGCTCTTGAATGGATTTAGTTGGATCATAAAGACCAGCCGCCTGCAGAATATTCATCTGCATATTTGCTTTTTCATTAATAGCCTGGGCTGGTCTAAACATCACGGCGGCCACACTAACAATTACCGAACAAACCAAACACAAGGCCAGTGCTACGAGAATCGTTTTTTTTACGGATTCATTATTGGACGACACTTCGCAACTCCCTTCGCTTAATGTTGGCCTGAACTACAAAATGATCCATTAAGGGCGCGAATAAGTTAGCGAATAAAATTGCTAACATAATTCCCTCAGGAAAGGCTGGATTAACCACGCGAATCAATACAGTCATTAATCCTATCAGTCCGCCGTACCAGTATTTGCCTTTGTTGGTCATAGCAGCGGATACGGGGTCTGTAGCCATAAAGATCATGCCGAATGCAAACCCACCAACTACCAGATGCCAATACCACGGCACACTAAACATGGGATTAGTATCTGAGCCTAGGACGTTAAAGAGGCTAGAAGTCAAGACCATACCGAGGAATACGCCCAAAACAATCCGCCAATTAGCTATTCCTTGAAGCAATAGAACTGATCCACCCAATAGAATGGCGAAAGTTGATACCTCACCGATTGATCCAGGAATATTCCCCACAAATGCATCAAACCAACTAAATCCTGAAATCGCGTGAGTAGATGCACTGAGCGCTTGCACTCCATCCTGCGCAAGCATGCCCAGTGCAGTCGCACCAGTATAACCATCAGCCGCCACCCAAACAGCATCACCTGAGATCTGCGCCGGGTAGGCGAAGTATAAAAATGCACGTCCAGTCAATGCCGGATTCAAAAAGTTCTTGCCAGTACCGCCAAAGACTTCCTTCCCAACCACAACCCCAAACGTAATACCAAGTGCTGCCTGCCAAAGGGGAAGGTCTGGAGGACACGTAAGTGAAAATAGAATTGAGGTGACGAAAAAACCCTCGTTGACTTCATGCTTCCGAACGGAAGCGAAGAGGACTTCCCAGAAACCTCCAACAAGAAAAACTGTTAAGTAAATCGGTAAAAAATAAGCAAAGCCATAAACCAAATTCGACCAGATAGTCGGACTAAGCCAGTATTCAGCACCCACTAGAATCTCGATAACAGCCCCACGTAAACCATCTGGGGCTGAGGCTCCCGAAGAAATCGCTTCAGCTGCGTTTTGGCCAAGGAAATAGGCGCCGAAAAAAATTGCAGGAAACGTGCAACACCACACAGTGATCATAATTCGCTTTAGATCAATTCCATCACGCACATGAGCTGATGCTTTGGTCGTTGTTCCAGGCGCATAAAAAATCGTATCAACCGCCTCATATAGCGGATAAAACTTTTCGTATTTCCCGCCTGACTCAAAATTCGGTTCGATACGGTCGAGATATGCACGCAGTGACATCATCAACTCTCCAGTTCAATCATCGTCAAATTATCCCTTAGAATCGGGCCATACTCATATTTTCCAGGACACACATAAGTACAAAGTGCTAAATCTTCTTCTGCCAGTTCAAGGGCGCCAAGCTTGATCGCCATATCCGTATCTCCCACAATCAAAGACCTCAACAACTGCGTTGGCAAGATATCGAGCGGCATAACTTTTTCATATGCGCCTATGGGTACCATCGCTCGGGGAGATCCGTTCGTATTAGTATTAAAGTCCAGTAATTTCTTTGGTGTGAACTTTGATAGATAAATGCCAAGAACAGAATGCTTATTTTTACCAGGCGATAACCAGCCTAATGGCACACGAGTCGTTCCTTCTTCTAAGCAAGAAACCTGTTGGTGATACCTGCCCAAATACGAAAATGGCCCTCTCGCGGTTCGACCACCTAACAAGGAGCCCGACACGATACGATGAACTCCCTCAACCAAGGCGCCTTCTGTCAATTCATCAAGCGATGCACCAAGCCGAGTGACGACAACCCGAGGATCGACGACAGATGGGCCTGCCAAGGCGACTATGCGTTCAACCGACAGATGCCCCTCAGTGAATAATTTACCGATCGCGATCACATCCTGCGCACTCAAATGCCAAACTTCTTTTCCTTCTCCGATTGGGTCCAGATGATGAATGTGTGTACCTACAAGTCCAGCCGGATGGGGTCCACCAAAAATTTGGACTTGCGCTGTTCCAGCGTCAAACTTGCTATCCTCATCGCGGCAGACAAAAACCTTGCCCTGCGTCAACAGTGACACCACTGTGATCCCATCTAAAAACGCGCTGGGGGCGCGATCAATCGCAAGCATTTGATCAGCTGCTAGTGGATTGGTATCCATCGCATTAATGAAAATAGAATGAGGCTCGGCATCGATTGCCGGAATTTTTTCATATGGGCGCTTCCTAATAGCCGTCCACAAGCCACTATCAAGCAACTTTCGAACAACGTCATCACGAGTCAACAACTCTAAATTAGCTTCAGCGCCAAAATCGACCGCCTCATCTTTTCCATCAAGAGAAATAACCACAGACTGAAATAATCGACGTTCACCACGATTAATCGCAGTCACAGTCCCTGATCCCGGAGACGTAAAAGTCACACCTTCATTTTTTTTGTCCGTAAACAACGGCTGGCCAAGCTTTACAAGCTCACCCTCTCGAACGAGCATAGTAGGCTTCATGCTCGGGTAATCAGAGCCAAGGACAGCGACCCGGCTAATTGCTGGCGTATCAGTTACTTCCTGACGTGGTGAGCCTTTAATGGGTAAATCGAGCCCAATTTTGATCTCGATCATCGAGTCCGTCCCTACCTTAAGTAATTCGACTGAAGTAGTTGCTGTTTAAACTAATTGATAGAAAAATTCATACCAAAGGAGTATTGCGATTATAGGAACCTTGCGGCTTCACGGCTAGGGAAAAAGCAAAATTTTCATCATTTATTTCACATACGCACTAAATTAGATACAAGATTAAGAACAAATACGGTTTTGTGGCCGCAACTAAATCTCTCACTCACAATCCGGCTTTCACCTCCCTTCGAATCAAGAACTAGATTGAAAGTTAAATAAAAATTCGACGTACTTCCCTTCCAGGAAGACAAAGAATAAAACTACTGAGGAAAAGTCGTTAGGAAGCTTTCAGCATATCTCTCGCATGCGCCAGCATAACCAGTCCAGCTCGTTTTCCGAACCAAACCATCCGCATCTGCCCACACCTCAACATCACAAGATTCAATGTGCGACTGAGTAAACCAGTGGTACCTCGTACGGTTTCCCTCACGAGCGACCTCAGCCGGCTTACCAAGTGCCTGCTCAACTAAACGCACATGCTCTCCCATAGCTTTCGACAATCCATAATTCATGTCATCTAGAGCCTTCGTCGAACATGCCGATAAAAACAGGGCAAAAGCAACAACAGTCAGCGACTTAAGATTCATTTCCTTCTCCAACACTTGAACCAATGCATTTAAAAAGTTATTCCTACCATCAGATCCATCCAACGCCTTAAGTTATTGAGCAATACGCGGGCTCAGTCTCTTTAGTCGATCAATCTATCGCATTATTATAGTTTAATTTTGATCTGGATTGCCCTGCTCACTGCGATCTAACCTTGAGAATAAATAATAGTGGCTTTGTATTTTTATCGTTTTACTTGTTCCACTCAGCTAATCAAAAATCACGATCCTGAGTAGCAACCGGTATCTGGCCTCTGACACGGGCTACTTGTTCTATATCTAAATCGACGATTAACACTCCCGGCGAGTCTCCTAGGGAGCCCATTTCCGTTCCCCAAGGATCAAAAACAACTGAATGCCCGAAAGTTTCACGGCCCTCCAGCGTTCTGCCGCATTGACCGGTCGCTACGACAAAGCATCCATTTTCAATTGCACGCGCGCGTAACAACGTAAACCAATGCGCTTCACCTGTACTTCGGGTAAAAGCTGATGGCACTACCATTATTGAAACACCTTGTTTAGCATAATAACGATATAATTTTGGAAACCTAAGATCAAAACAGATAGACAAGCCCACAGATACTCCATCGACTGAGGCCACAACGGGCTGAGATCCCGCTGTAAATAGAGCACTTTCTTGATAGAACTCGCCAGTCGGAAGATGTACGTCAAACAAATGTATCTTGTCATAAATAGCTTGGATGTACCCAAGGCGATCAATAACTAAAGTTCGATTCCTTATGGTCTCTCCAATTCGCATAATCAAAGAACCAACCACGAGGTGAACAGCATTTTCCCGAGCCAAAGTCTGCAGTCTCAGAATTTCCGGTGATGTGATAGAGAGTGCATTTGTTCTTGAAAGATCCTGAGAGCGCGATAAAAATAGTGCACATTCAGGCAATGCTATGAGATCAGGCTGCTGCGTTAATGCCTCACTGAACAAAGGATACAATCTTGACGCGCTAAGCGCAGTGTCGGCTTCAGCAGTATATTGCAAACAAGCAATGCGCATCACTTCTCCATCCCAAGACCAAACAAGGCCACCGTCCGACTAGACTATCCAAGTAGCGATTAGGCAATCTCACATTAGCGAAAGCTTACGTTCAATTTCTTATCCGAACAAAATGTAACTCGTAAACCCTAAAGACAGTAGCTATAATCAGGAGTAATTGATCAAGTAGCCCAACGCAAAGGTATGCACAGGGTATGCTTAAAAGTAAAAATTTTTAGAGAAGAAATTAAAAAAATCAATTAAAACAAGAGTCGCGGGTATCGTATAAAGGCTATTACCCCAGCCTTCCAAGCTGGTGATGTGGGTTCGATTCCCACTACCCGCTCCATTGCAGTCCGTATCCAAGTAGGATTCACGGGCTCTAAAATATTTTGTTGGAGTATTTGTTGTGCCTATCGCTACTGCTAATTTGATTCTCACAGTTCCTAAATGGTTAGATGATCCTACTAATCCAGCGATTGTGGGGGCAATGAAGAAAGTAGCTGCCCAATATTGGCTTGACGTGCATTACCAACCCCTGTCCAACGCCTCCGTTCCTGACGATGCCAAATGCCGAGCGTTTCTTAGAGAATTAAATGATCTGGACGAACCAAAAGACCAGAGAAAACTATTTTTGATTGCAGCCAATCCTTTGGCGCCAGAAAGCATTGAAAAAATTGAGGGCTTGCAGCTTGCATTAAAACTCCGATCAGAGCGTATCAAATTTTTGGCCACTGACGACGACACAGCCCTTGCGCTGACAGAAATCATTCGCTTTTGCAACATATCAAGAACATTGCAAACCAATGACGTTCAAGTACCGATTACACCCGGCAGCGGGCTTGAAATAGCGAACTGGATTGAAGAGCGCATTGAACCTAAAGACCTATGTTTAGTAATACAACAAGCCGAAGAAAACAACTTGGTTGCGAAGTCTCTTATGGATAAGCGGATCAGAGTTTTAAAACTTCCAACAGTCAAGATTAGTAAACTTCAATTGGATAACCTGCCAGATAACGACCTTCCAAATTATTTGTTGGTTAATGACGCCATATCTGTAGCGGTTGCAAAACAAGGTTTTATCACCTTAGGAATTGATCCCGCCGGAATCACGTTCGTTGGGGTAAGACCATCGCTCAAAGCATTCGCAAAAAAACAATGCCCTGAGTCAAACTGGCTGGATGTGCCTGACCTCAGTGTGGCATCAGTCATGGATGCCGTGTCTAAAGATGGCTGATCACTCTATTCAAGGAGGTATGGAATGGGGCTTTTTGATTTCCTGAGTGGCGATAAGCGCGCCAAGGAGAAGACATCAGCCAAGACCGCTTTCGAACGCGCATGTGCACTTGAGGGAGATTCGAGGGATAAGCGTGGTTTACGCATTCGCCAAGCGGTTAGAGTCAGGGCAGTAATCGATAAAATATTCGTCGAAGGTACAAGCGCTGCGGCTGGATATGATGAAGCAAGAATGTTGGCACTTGCGTCTGGAGAAAAGATCCCTGAATTACCCAAAGCATCAGTAAACACATGCTTTAAAACAGTCAACACTGCAAGCGGACCAGCAATGGCTTATCTTCCATTGGATCATGCAACGAGCGTATTTGCAGTTGGATTGGCTTATCAAACTGATAAGATTGATAAAGATGCCGCTATCGATGCGGTGCAGGAAATTGCAAACCAGGTTGGTGATCAACTGGGACTTGATCAGTACGCAATTCAGCCGATCACTCCATTGGAGTTTCTGCTTCAAGGCGACGTTGATATTGATAGTCCAGTCGATGACGAGAGCGAGCAATAACTAGGTAGTGCAGCTTACTTACGTTGTTCGTCAACCAATCAAGTTCGTGACTACTTTCCAAAGAGGCAAACTACGACCTCTCTTCCTCGGCTCCTCGAAGTTGGCACTGGCCTCTCAAACACGCTTGCCGCGCAGAAAGACGATGAATCGCAATATCTACATCAATGACCAAGTAGGCGAGCGTAACAATCCACCACCACACTTTTTGAAAGAAATTATGTTTTTCAGTATCCATAATCCATAAAACGCAGTTAATTTTAATTAATTAAGACAAGTTAACTATCGAAAATTGAGGCGTTAATTCTATTCAGAACACCTTAATCCGTTCGATCAACCTACTTTTACTTCACCTGGAAACCGTAAACACTTGCTGAATCAGAACGGACCGATTTATCCACTTGCCCCATTGAAAGACCAAACACTCCATTACAATTACCTTCAGGATGCGGATCAAAAAGCATTCGACTCGCCATATCCGCAAGAATAAAACTGAGCAGCAGTGCACCCGGCTCCAGACGCTCATAAATTTCGACAAACTGCCCAGCCCCAGGCTCAAATTCAAATTCAAGCCCGCACGTTATAAAACTACCGGGCTCACGAACCTGAACAGTATTAGTGCCTGCCATTAACGGTAAATAGGCCGTTCCACCAGCCTTGAACAAAGCTGCTGGCTGATCGTTTACAACAAATTCAGCATCCTCTTTGGCCCAAATCTTATAGCCACTTGTTCGAAATACCAGAATAGAGCCGTCTAACGAGATCTTTGCTGCCTCCAAGATCTTGGCCGAATTAGGTGTATAAGCAGTTTTTACTGGATCAAACTGACATCCGGATATTCCAGCATACAAAACGAAAACAAAGACAACTTTTAGCCACGATAAATGCACAGAAATCCTAAGAAAAAATTCATCGCAAGCTTACACCCGCACTTGACGGATTTAAACGATTTCTACAAAACTCGGTGTTATACACACGATCTTAAATCCCTTAAAATGGCGCGACTCGTGCTCCCACCTCCACCGGATTAATTCCTGAAAACTTGTCTTCCACAAAGCCCTGCAGCAGATTAACGTACGCTCTCCCGAGTCAAAGAAGCAGAAGCGAACACTAATCCCCCGATAATAAGTACACCGCCAATAGGAGTAATTGCACCCAGCAAAGACCAATCCATCAAAACGAGTGCGTATAAACTCCCAGAAAAAATACACATACCCAAAGCCAGCAGCCTAAAAACCCATACCGAACAGATAATTGGTGCCGCAGATAGTCCGAATACTATTAGACTCACCCATGCCTGATAACGAACGGCGACACCCCAAGTGACCAAATTTTCTGCGCTAACAATGGATGCCAAACCATGCGCGCCAAAAGCACCCGCTACTATCACAAAAGCCATTGATATCAGCGCAAACCGCATCCAATTTACCCGATCCACGAAACCACCATCCAAATTACTCCTGACACCACAAAGCCCAGCAAAAAAAGAGTAATCAAAGTTGTCTGAATCCAATCCTTCAGTAAAGCGTCGATTAAAAACCGAGTAATTTCCCCACCAAAGACGAGCCAACACACCAGAAGTGACACCGGAAAAAATGCCATCACAAGAATCTGTACTGCAAAGAATTCTATGAACCGGAGGCGTAAAAAAGGATTTATTTTTGAGTCGACTTTTTTCATCTTCACAGTCTGCCACAGCCAGACCAATTTCTATTAGTCCAACATGAAACTGAGATATATTTACAGAGTTCAGTCTATTTGATTGGCCTCTGTATGAACCAAGGCAGGATGAAATATCCGGAGATAAATCCACCCAAATGAGCCTGCCATGCGATCGTCCCACTCATAAATACATGTAAAATGACATGAATCACAATCAAGCCAACCAGGACTGAAATCACCGAACGCGCGGGCCTCCCATAGGAAATCGCCTCTACTCTAGAGCTGTAAAGCCACAATCCTATCAAACAAAAGACAACACCAGATGCTCCAATCATTGGGCTAGATGTGTCACCCAATACGCCAAAAATAAGGGCGCTTGAGACTGCACCAACAAGCATCCCAAGCAGTACCTGCTTAGTGCCAAACGCTAAGGATAGGGTTTTTGAAAGCGCCAAAAAGATCACGGAGTTCATCAGAACATGCAAAGTGCCGGCGTGTAAAAAAGCGTGAGTAAACAACATGGTATACGACTGGCCGGGAAACAGTGCGCGATCAACAGAACCCGGCGGGAACAAAAAATCCCAAAATGCACCATAAGAAATTACCAAGCCGCGCAAATCCACAGGACCAAACAAACCGTTGTCCGCGAGCTGCAATAGAGCCTCAAGACCGAGCATTAAGCCGGTAATCCAGTAAAGTACTGGCGGCGTTTTAGGCGCGCCAAATACGGGAACGATCTGCATGAATATCCTTTTTCCGAGCATTGACTGTACCCGAGCCAAGACTACTCACCAACAAACTTAAAATATCACTCTCAAGATTAAGAAAAAGCCTACCGGAAGAGCACAGCTTGAGGGCGGCCCTGCCCTGCCCTGCCAGAAATAAAAGGTATGGATCAGGCTGATTTATTCGAAAAAGAAACTTTTCAGGTCTGCTCACAGTTAGACCGACTCGACAATGCGTAGAGCACCCCGGAGACGGCTGAATATTCTGAAAATTTGGACTCTTTTGTAAGAACGCTGATCACGATCTGCGTAAGTTGTTGGCTAGTCCATGAATCCGGGAGACATACTGGCCTCCCGTGCAGCTGAAATGAGTAGGGCTGAGCCTTTAAACGCTCGCGGGTTTGATGCCTGGCGCCCTCGGTGACGCCCATAACAAATGCGATACAACTATCGTGCTCGACCGCACACTCAAGAAGAAAATCTTTAACAGTTATTATTCCGCCAGCCCCAAAGGACAAAAAACTGGGGAAGATTCCAAGCAAGAAAATAACCGCCCTCAAATTTGTGGCACTTCAACAGTTAATTTAAATGCAGCATACCAGGCACCTAAATTCTTCATGTCATCCTTAGACATCGACTGCGCGATCAAGCTCATACGGCGATCATGTCTCGAACCTTTCTTATAATCGACCAATGCTTTCTCAATATACAAAGCACTTAATCCAGCCAGATTAGGGGTCTCAGGATGTCTCGAAATACCATCCTTCCCGTGACAAACAGCACACTGTTTTGACAACGATTTACCGACTGCCAAGTCAGCACTAATAGCGGGCATACTCATAAAAAAAATGCTGACACCAAGAATTATTTTATTCACTCTAAATTCCCCATAAAAAAAGCCCTAACCAATATGGTTAGGGCTTCCTCGTTTTTAGTATTAGCCTTGGTATGAAATACGGTAAATCGCACCCGCATAATCATCAGACACTAAGATTGATCCATCCTTCATCTGAACGATCGACATAGGGCGTCCATCGTATTCCATATTTTCGTTTAACCAGCCCTCGGCAAATGGGGTCATGGTTGCCTTACCATCCTTATCAATGGATGTGAACATTATCCGCGCACCGCATGGTGTTGTACGATTCCAAGATCCGTGCTGAGCAGAGAAAATACCGTTCTTATACTTCGCTGGAAATTGCTTTCCTGAATAAAATGCCATACCAAGATCAGCACAATGAGCAGTCGTTTCTACGGCTGGATGCACTATATCAAAAGGTACTTTCTTGCCTTTGTATTCATTCGTACGCGTCTTGCCGCCACCAAACCAAGGATGTCCAAAGTGCTGACCAGCCTTCGTTTGACGATTTAACTCACCTGGTGGGATATCATCCCCCATTCCGTCAACTTGGTTATCAGTCCACCAAAGTTCCCCTGTAACCGGATGGAAATCTTGCCCAACTGAGTTACGCACACCATATGTGAAGACTTCACGATTCTTGCCATCACGATCCATACGGATGATGCCACCAATCCCGAGCTCTCTATATAAGTCTACTTTATCTTCTGGAGTAACATTCCATGGCTGACCGAGAGAAATATAAACCTTATTGTCCGGGCCAATATCTATAACGCGCGCCGTGTGGTTGTAGCTTTCCTCATCCACCGGAATCAGCTCACCCTTGGGCACTATGTCAACCGCAACGACGTCCGGTCCTTCATAAAAGAACTCTGCAGCAGGAAATAAGCGCACATGGTTACGTTCAGCAATGTAAAGGAATCCATCCTTTGTAAACTGCACACCATTTGGCACATCAAAGTCCAGCGATGGGGCGAAATCCTTAACCTCATCGGCAACTCCGTCACGATCACGATCCGATACGACCCAAACTTTATCCTTACGCGTTCCAACAAACAAAACTGTTCCCTGAGGCGCCATCGTCATGTCTCTCGCATCTGGAACAATGGCATACAGATCAATTTTAAATCCAGCTGGAAGCGTTACGTTTTCTAAAACCTTTTTCAGGTTTTCTGCCTTGGCGCCTCCTTGCTCAATATAAGTGTGATCATTCATTGTTTTGCCAGAAGTCGCGAAGACTCCAACGTTTGCGAATGCTGTCGCGGACATTGCTAAACCTGCAACGCAAGCAGCAAGCTTCTTCATTTTCACCATGCTTAAATCCCTATTTCTTATTCTCAAAATTTACTATTTACATTGGCTATCTTCGAGCTCAACGCTTACATCTTCAAAAGATGCGAAAAATATAGTTTTTCACAAATTTCATGAGTTAGTTATATATGTCTAGTGAGCTCCAATCAAGCCTAATAAATGGGACTTTAGTCGCAACCTATAAATTCGATGAAATTCGCGTTAGAAAAATTTGGAAAGCCTTTTCAAAAAATTTTGCCCTCCATGTCTCAATTTTGCTACTTGTACGTACAATGATCGTACGGAGACGTGAATTAATTTATGAACAGATGTGAAGTCCACTTAATGCAGTCCAGACTTTTATAAAATGGAGCCAGAAAAATTCTTATCTTATGTGTGGATCTAAGAAAGTAGATTATCTAACATGCTCTACTTTAGTATTTTCTACTTTAGTATGCTCTACTTTAGTATTTTCTAACTGTTACTTCAGCGATTTATCGCAATCGTAAAAAGCGAACCTTCAACAAATAGCATGTAAAAAAATTTGCTTCTTCAACACCGGGAATCTCCAATGAATAAAATTTATTCCGAACTTTTAGCGCAAAAAAAAGAAATCGAGGATCAACTTTCTGAAGTGAAAAAATCGGAAAGAACTGCTGCGCTCAAAATGGTCAAAGAGCTCTGTGAAGAATTTCAATTCACCGCAAAAATGCTTGGACCCTCATTAGCCAAAGGGCGCAGGCGCCTAAAACCATAGCATTCATAAAAAAGAAAATTGCGCCTAGCGGCATCAGGAATCTTGATTTCCGGATACCTTGAGCGATCATAAATTACACTCAGAAATTTCAATACGAGCAAAGCAAAAAGCACGGCGCAATCACTATTCTCACAAAAAAATTTATGGCATTGACCAGTCAGCAACTGCCTCACCTGCTTAAAAAGCTTATATTGTCTTTACAAAACATAGCTTATCCCAATAATTTGGATAATTATGAGCAATTAAGAGCAGGACACCATGGCGCTATCTATTCAAGATGCAAGCTATTCTTATGGGAAAGCTGTCGCCTTGAAAAACTTTTCATCTTGCTTTGAGCCAGGCGCCGTAACTGCATTGTTAGGACCCAACGGCGCTGGAAAATCGACCCTGTTCAAACTAATTTCAGGCTTAATTCGCCGGCAAAGTGGTGACTTTTCGTTAGATGGAGAATCCTGGACCTCCCACTCACCTAGAATTTTTCAAAAGTTTGGTTTCGTATTTCAAGAACCTGCTCTCGACTCGATGCGCTCAGGATTAGCCAACCTTAAGTACGCTGCAGGGTTACATGGGCTGGACAGGCCAAAGACGAAGCAGCGCATCGAAGAAACTACATCACTAATGAATTGCAGCTCCTATGTTCACAGAGATATTCGAACACTTAGCGGGGGGGAGCGTAGACGAATCGAAATCGCTCGGGCACTAATCCATAAGCCGAAATGGCTTCTTTTAGACGAACCATCTGCGGGGCTTGATATCAATTCGAGAGCAAAACTTTCTTTAGATCTACATTCGTTAGCAAGCAACAAGGGTCTCGGAATACTCTGGTGTACTCACGTTACTGATGAACTGTGCCCACAAGATGCGCTAGTCATCTTAATCAATGGTGAGAATCGATACTCTGGATCTTGCGGCTCTCAAGACGAAATGATTCGCACATATAACCAAATGGTTGATAAACATGGATAAGCTAATCAGGCCTCTCGTTGTGATCATAGAACGGGAATTTGCGCGGTTTATATCTCAAAGAACTCGATTGATCTCTGCAATGGTTCGCCCACTATTCTGGCTTATCGTATTTGCAGCAGGCTTCAAAAGCACGCTTGGAATCGCCATTCAACCGCCTTACGCGACCTACGTAACCTACGATCTATATGTCATTCCAGGCCTAGTAGGAATGGTCTGCCTATTCAACGGAATGCAATCTTCATTAGCCATGGTTTACGACAGAGAGGCCGGAGCGATGAAGGTTCTGATGACCGCCCCACTGAGCCGCAGACTCGTCCTTGCCTACAAACTAATTGGATCTACATTAGTCTCTGTCATTCAGTCATATCTCTTTTTGTTGATTGCCATCGGTTTTGGTGTCGATTTACCAGTTTTGGGTCTAATCCAGGCATTGCCAGCAATTATTATTAGTGCTTACGTGCTCTCTCTAATCGGATTAATTCTTGCAAGTCATGTCCATGGACTTGAAAACTTTGCAGGCGTCATGAATTTTGTCATTTTCCCAAGTTTTTTTCTCTCAAGTGCTCTCTACCCCCTCTGGCAGCTTCGTGAATCAAGCGAATCTATTTACTGGATTAGTGAAATGAATCCGTTTACGCATCTGATAGAGCTTATCCGCTTCGGCTTGCACGGGGAGCCCTTTTCCACCAATACTCTTATAATCGTAGCTATAGCCTTATTCACCACAAGTTTCATTCATTTACTGTTTAAACCAGACTCTTAGGAAGTGAAGTGCCCTCAATTTTAAACAATAAAATATCCTCCTCTCTAATTCTCAGCTTCATGGCATTAATGCGGCACCGACTGAACCCTCAACGCAGGCCAGTCTGGTTAATCCATGTGCTAACGTTGATTTTAATACTCGCGTCTTCACGGCTTGCCGTTGGCTTTGAGGCCGTTATTAGCAACGAACGTTCTGGCGACCTTGTTTTTCTTGATGAGTCGGGGAATTCTTTAGACATTATCAAACTATGCAACCGCCCCCGCGGAATGGTCCAAGATCGACCAAAGAAATTACTTTACATTGCATGTTCAGACGACAATAAAGTACTCGAATTCAATCTCCAGACGAAAAAGATCATTAGAGAGTTCCTGGGAATTCCCGGGGCTATGGCCGTCACATTAAATACGAAATCCAGGCGACTATTTATTACCAATGAGGGAGCGTCAAAAGCGACTGTTTTAGATATCGATACCGGGAATTTATTGAGCACTCTTCAGACAGGGTTTGAGCCAGACGGAGTAATCGTTTCAGATGATGGAAGTCGAATTTTTGTAGCCTCCGAAAATGCAGGACTAATTCACGTCTTCGACGGCAACACATACAGCGCAATTCAATCTATTATTACAAGCCTTCGCCCAAGGCGTATGGCAATTCGAAATACCGAGCTCTGGATATCATCAGAAATGGGTAGCAGAGTAGAAATCTTTGATTTAAATACGCTTTTGAAAATAGATGAAATCATCTTCGCCCCCAAGGGATTTAGAAGTGAACAAATGACACCTGTGGACATCCTCTTTGACAGTACAAAAAAACTATCTTTTGTTGCGCTCGGAGCCGCCAATCATGTTGCCATTATTGATGCGGAAACTCGGTCAATCGAAAAGTATATTTTGGTCGGTCGGCGAGCTTGGGGATTGGGGATCACACCAGACGATGCACGCCTCTTCGTTCTCAATGGTCTCTCTGACGATGCCACTATTATAGATCTCAAAACTAGACGGCCCATCAAAACCGCTCGCACAGGTCTAGCTCCACATTCTGTAGAGGTTTTCGATAGATGATAAAAAATATTTTATTCATTACCAGCATCTTCTTTTCCAGTGCTTCAATCGCCGGCGCCTTGGAAGTCACCATCATTTCTGCTGAAGCTGAAGAAAGAATGAATCAGGGACAAAGTTTTGCTGGCATTACGGTTGAACCAGATCGACCTGTTTTGCGGGCTGTTGAACTTGCGCTCTTTGAATCAAAAACCCTTCTTCAGCGACTTGGATTCCATGATGCTCTTAATACGTTGGACATCAAGCCAGATCGGGATCTACGCGAACAACTTCTCGCCATCTCGCCATCCAGTCTTGTTATCCTAGATATTCCACTCAAAACAATGCTCAAAGTTGCGCCTATTCTGAATGAGCTTAAGCTGGTCTCTTTTAACGTAAGGCACAGCGAACCAACTCTAAGAAATTCACTCTGCATGGACTACTTATTTCATGCAATCCCATCCGACCATATGTATTTTGACGCCCTAAGTCAGTTTCTTATATACCGTGGGTGGCGGAAAGTTCTAGTCGTGCGCGGGCCATCCAAAAAAGATGATGCCCGAGCGGAGACACTGATAGTTAGTCTGAAGAAGTTCGGCGCAAGTATTGTAGATAACCGGCAGTTCTCACTGTCCCATCACCCAGACGATCGAGACAAAAATAATCCCGAATTTTTGACTGGTGGGGCTTCTTATGACGTCGTCGCTGTTATTGATTCAGAAAAAGATTATGGCCGCTATCTTCAGTACAGCACTCGAAAAGCAAGGCCCGTCGTTGGAGATGTTGGCTTGACTCCGAAAAGCTGGCACTTCGCTCTAGAGAGATATGGGGCACCCCAATTGAATGAGCGTTACAGACACTTCAAAAAAGGTGACCCTCTCAGCTCCCAAGTCAGTATGACAGATAAAGAATTCGCGGCCTGGAGTGCTGTTAAGCTCGTTACCAATAGTCTGAGTGCAAATAAAAAAATCGGAACAAACTTTGATCTCTTAAACTTACTCAAAAATCCACAATCACAGGTCGATCTATACAAAGGAACGCGAGGTTCAGTTCGCCTGTGGAATCATCAAATACGACAACCTATTCTATTGGCAACACCAGACACTGTTGTGGCCGTGGCTCCCATGCCGAAGTTTTTACACCCAAAACACTACGTCGACACGCTGGGTCTGGATGAGCCTGAATCCAGCTGTCAATTGTCTAAAAAATGATCCCTATACCACTCTGATAAACGCCGGAGAACCACCTAGATAAAACTGCTTGGCTTTCAGGCGTTCAAAGTGATCAATCTGATGTGATACTAGAAGAATCGGGATGCTTCGTGAATGAATGATTTCAACCAAACAATCTAATAAGCGATCAATATTAAGCTGATCGAGAGACGCTGACGGTTCATCCAGAAGCAAAACATCAGGCTTAGCGATTAATCCGCGAACAATTGCGGCCCTTCGCTGCATTCCTAGAGACATTTGACCTGGTCTCAAACCAAGGCAATTGTAAAGACCAAAAGAATCTAGCCATTTGATAGCCACTTCATGTTCTTTTGAAACAAGCGCTAAATTCTCTTCTAAAGTCAACCAAGGTAGCAGCGTAGGTTCCTGGAAAACCAAAACAGATCGAATCTTTGAATTATTTTGCGCGATCGCCCGAAGCATGGTTGTTTTGCCAATACCCGAGTCACCAGACACTACCGAGCAGCCAGGATGAAGTGCCAACTGCCCTGACTGAAGCACTTCTTTACCGTCAAACTTGCAATTGGGCCAGCTGACCGTCACTACGCCATCTTTGAACATATTTCTCCAAAGGTCTTACGCACAGCCACTCTATTAATTGCATCACTACAATAAAGCTCAATGCATAAGCCAAAATCACATCAACCTCAAATAACTGAAAATATAAGTGAATTTGAAAACCGACACCCGAGGACCGCCCGATAAGCTCCACCACAAGAATCACTTTCCATGTCAGCGATAATCCCGTTCTCAACGCCGTGAATAAAAAAGGCTCGAGCTGAGGTATCCAAATGCTTCTCACCTTTTGGCTAAAGCTCAACCCATAGTTAGATGCAAATTCATCATATTTTGGATCAAATTGCCTCACCCCATCACGAACATTGACAGCAATTAATGGTGCCTTATTAATTGTCACCGCCAAAATAGCCGCAGTTTCGGTCATCCCAAGCGCAAGGTAACAGACAACAATAACGACCAATGCGGGCAAGTTTAAAAATGTAGTGACCCATGACCAAAACCAGCGATCAAGAAGCTTTATGCGACCAAGAGAAACACCGATGACTACACCAACCATCCACGCCAAACCAAATGCCATGACTACTCGAAAAAGGGTTGCACCAAGATGTGTCCAAAGCTCTCCTGTCCCGATTTCGGTCACTAATGCGTAAAATACGGCATCTGGAGGAGGCAAAACGAGCGGATCTGAAATAGCGGATACTCCCCACCACAAAAGCAGCAGGCCAAGCAAGGACAGACATGCTTCAACAATCCGCATTCAAATAACGAGAATCAGCACTTGGCTATTTCTTAATCGCAAAAAATGCACCGGCATCGAGAGATGAATCCTTCTTGATCAATTTCCCTTCACCATATTGCTTCATGAACGCAAACATTGATTCAGCGGAACTGTAATCAATCGCTTGACCAGGAACTCCTGTCCTCCATGCATCGCGAAGGGCAATAAATTCCTCCTGACTCTTTGGTTTCATCAGTGTTTTTAATTTTTCCCAGGCGAGGTCATCTGTCGCCAGAATTGATTTGGCTTCTCGGGACGCTGCATAAAGCCCCGCCACAGCTTGTGGATTGGCTTTAGCCCAAGCCTCTTTAAAAACGTAGCCGAGTAACGGGGTATCAGCGGACAATCCCAGTTCACCTGCGGCTTCTTGGACGTCAATCACCTTCCTGAATCCTTTCGCTTCCAGCTTGGCAAGATAGTGCCAAAAATTAATAACAGCATCTATTTCACCATTCATTGCCTGCTTGAATAAAAGAGGAGGCGCACCGAAAACTAGCTCATTGGATTTGGCAAGGTCGAGGCCATGCCGTTTTTTTCCTATCGCCTGAATGATGATCCAACTCTTATCTAACGGACCACCGGCGATACCAATACGCTTGCCTTTGAGGTCTTCCAGCGAGTTTATTGGCGACTTGTTTGCGACCAACATGCCACCAACGGCTTTTGAATATGGAAAGAATTGATACTGCTGACCTTTACTGCGCTGATTTGCAACCCATAGCCAGTCAGTAACAATTACATCAACCGCATCATTTTGAATCGACAACGACGATCCTTGCTTTCCGGCAACATCTATTACCTCCAATTCAAACCCATTTTTTCGGTCCAAACCAAGGTCTTTTATGGTCTGCAATTCCCATTTCACTGTCCCAAATTTCAAGGCAGCCAATTTAAGGGAGGTCGCCTCTACAGTTTGGCTGAATGAAGTAAGGATCAGCCCGCAAGCGAGGGTGAGCATAAGTAATGTTTTGGGCAAGCGAAACATCAATGTGATCTCCTGTTTCTTTCTTATCATTAATCTCGTTATCATAGCAGGATCTCGGATTGTTTTCGGGCAAAAAGGCATGAAGTTATGAGGCTGAAACTTAACGCGGGAAAATGAAAGGTGCTAAGGGCTCGCTTTGCGTTTGTGAACTGAAATAGAGCAGCTCTTATTTTTTACTCCGATTAATTTATAATTCTCTTGCCTGGAGTGAGTGCTTGATCGACTTAACAAAATTTGCCAAAAAAATTATTTTTTTCGTGGTCGTCGTACTGGGCTTCGTTCCCGTGAATGCTAGTGAGAAAAATTATCTAATCATCAGCAACGAACGCTCAAACGAACTGACAATCCTTACCCATTCCGGTGACTTTATTCGTTCCGTAGAAACGTGCGGAAGGCCCCGGGGAATGCATCTATCATCAACCCGACGGTCTTTCTACGTGGGCTGTGCCGACGATGATCTCATTCTCGAGTACGAGCTAGACACCTTTAAAGTATTAACGCGCTTTACGAATATATGGGCCCCTGAAACGTTTGATCTTAGTCCTGATGGAGCCTCACTTTATATCTCAAACGAAGAAGATGCGGTCGCAAGTGTTCTCGATATCGAAACAGGCGAAATAATCGCAACTTATGAAACGGGCGAGGAACCAGAAGGAGTGCAGTTCACTCGGGATGGCCGATATGTATTTGTTGCCTCTGAAGTAGCTAATTTGGTTCATGTCATCGACACGAAGTCCAAACAGGTCGTTAAGGATATAATTGTCGATACACGACCCAGACGCTTCGCACTCAATGCTACTGAGACCGAGCTCTGGGTTTCAGCGGAGTTATCAAGCGTTATCAATGTTATTAACTTAAAAATGCTCGAAGTTATAGATACAATAATTTTTGATCCCCCAGGATTTCGAAAAGAACAAGTAACCCCCGTTGATGTGCTAATTAATCAGAAAGGAGATACCGCATTTGTCGCCCTGGGAAGAGCTAACCATATTGCAATGATTGATGTTAAAACTCGAGAAATTTCGGACTATATTTTGGTGGGCAGTCGTGCGTGGGGTCTTGCTTTGAGTAAGGATGAGAGCAAACTATACGTCGCTAACGGCTTATCTGACGATATGACAATAATTGACACGAAGAAACGGAAAGCAATTCGATCAGTGAAAACAGGTGAAGTGCCCTATGGGATCTTGGTTATCAATTAGAATAATTTGTTTTTTCTGTTCTGGCCTATTTATTCTGGAACAGGCTCAAGCGGCAACAATCTCCGTCGCATGGATTCACACAAAAAACGATCCATTTTATGAGCAGTTAGAGAGCTACACTAGCTACATTCTTAAAGACCAAAAACGTCCCAAGAGAGCCATTCTGTCCGCACTGACAGAAGCAAAAACCAGGGCGCGGGCGTCAGGAATCAAGTTGTCATTCAAGGCACTGGAAGTTAAAGATCTAGATGCGATAAACGACGAGCTTAATGCCTTTGATCTAGACCAGGAACTTGTCATTCTTGACCTGCCTTATGATTCTTTTTTAGATGCCATAAAAATTCTTGCCAAGAAACAAGTGACGGTGATTAACGCAAGACATCGCAATGATGAACTGAGAGGCGTTCTATGCCAACCAAATATGTTCCACACCATACCATCTAACCGGATGTATGCCGACGCCCTTGTCCAATGGCTTAAGTTTCGACGCTGGGATGAACTATTAGTCTTAACTGGACCCGGGGCAGAAAATGAGCTCTTGCGAGAGACGTTTGAATTAAGTGCTCGCCGAATGAATCTAAACATCAAATCAGTCCGAGACTTTTCAACATCAAAAAATCCAGCAGAGCGCGAGAAAAACAAAATTAGCTTCTTAACTAGGGATGCTCGATATGACGCGGTTGTAGTGTTCGACTCAAATGCTGACTTCTCTCGGTTTATTCCATTTCAAACACATTTGCCAAGACCAGTTGTGGGTGATATCGGTCTGACAGTACGTGCTTGGCACCACGCAGCTGAGCGTTTCGGAGCTCCGCAACTCAACCAACGCTTCAATAGACCGTCTGTATTAAAACTGGCATCAAATGATGAATACCCACGCCACATGTCTGATGAGGATTTTGCCACATGGGCTGCAATTAAATTCTTAGCCACGAACTTGCCAAAAAAAGCAGACATTAGCCAAAATATAAACGCCTACGAAATTTTCAATACAAACAAATCAGCATCAGTAGATCTCTACAAGGGCTCGGTGGGATCATTTAGATCATGGGATCATCAATTAAGACAGCCAATGTTTATAACGACCCACAATGCAGTCATTCACATTGCACCACTTGAAGGTTTTTTGCACCGCATCAATTACAACGATACGTTGGGTGTGGATAAGCCAGAAACAGCATGCTCATTCAATAAATAGGACGATAAAAATGAAACGTTTATATCCACTTTTCATGGCTTTTCTATTTGTACTATCGACTACGGAAACGAGAGCGTCAAATATCCTCAAACGAGCAGAGAGACTTCCTGAGATCCAAATTGATGGTGTCAGCGGATTCAGTGTCAGAGAACTTACCTTAGTTGCTGGGAATTTTTATAGATTAAAAATGACGAGTGATGGTAAAGACGAGTATTTAGTCACTTCCTCCAACGGCTTTTTTCAATCTATCTTCGTGAACGAGGTTGTCGTTAATGATCTTGAAATTAAAACCACTTCTATCTGGGGGCTTGAGTATGACGATGACGGATCAATCGAGGTATTTTTCGTTCCAATGCGAGTTGGCAAATATTCAATCGGCATTCAAGGATTAACACCAGACGGATTTATTACTCATATCTCGGTTCAATGACCTCTTGGCTTTCAAACGCCTGAACTCGAGCCAAATGAAAACGCAAAATATATTCGGCACAATCCTCTGGGTTATCGAGCTGCAATTGGTGCCCGCCGTCAACAACAAACAACTGCCCACTTGATCTCGCCGCTATATCTTGTTGAAGACGCATCCAGACGTCTTCCATTAATCCATCTGTAGAATGACTGTCCCAATCTCTTCGTCCATGCGCAAGAACCATTGCCGGCACTTGATCCCATTTCAAATGATCAACCAACAACATCGTTTTCTTCACATTACGTAGCTCGTTATAGAGTGTTGAACGTACTTTTGGCTTACGTGAAATCTGATACGCTGTTCGGGCTAATGATTCTGGCAATCCATAACCAATAACTTCTGGACTAGAAAAAATAATTGCCCTAGATGGCTTCGCTGGTAAGTCGACATTTGCTTCATTTTTTAGTCTTTCAAATTGATTCGGATGCATCGAGTCAAGAAAAACCAGCCCATCGACTGATCTGGGCGTTAAGTTCGATATCGCTACTCCAATCAGTCCACCATATGAGTGTCCAACAAATGTGATTGGTCGAGGTAACTTCAGTTGGGCAGCCAAATCATTGAACTCACTCGCGGCCCGAGTTGCCAACCGAGGCTTCTCTCCCATCGACGACCAACCATATCCAGCGCGATCATAACTGCAGACCACTACCACATTTTTTGACAATATTGGCTGTAAAAGAGACCAATCTAAATAATTTCCACCTAATCCTGACTCAAGAATGATTGTTGACTGGCCAGAACCAGTGCAAAATACGTGATAGTCAAGGAGGCCGACCGAGACCATCTCTCCGTGGCGATAGGATATATCCGGCGCAGCTTCAACTGCCTGGAATATGCTGACTAAACTAAATAGAACGATAAACTTTATTTTAGAGATCCATAACGTGTATTTATTCAAACGCATTTCTTACGGCCTCACAATTTTTTTCACTTCCATTATCCTGGGGACAACGACTCAAGTCGAGGCTGGCGGCCATAACAAAGCCGGCGAAAATAAGCTGGTCTGCGATCTAGTCAGAGACAAGCGTATTGCGCTTGGAGATAAAGCATTGGTGCGAGAGTATTCTATGCTCCTATTGGAAGCCAGCGAGAAAGGTTGCCTAATTGAGGTCACCCGGCTTATCGAGTTAGGTGCTCTGATCAACGTCAAAGATCGACTAGCCAATACGCCAACCATTCGTGCTGCGCAAGCCGGTCAATTAGAAGCCCTCAAATATTTAACTTCTCATGGAGGACGGCTGGACCAGCCTAATCTGAGAGGCGCAACAGCATTGCTAAAAGCTGTGAAAAATAACCGCAAAAAAACAATCAAATGGCTTTTAAGTCAAAATGTAGAAGTCAATGTTATAACTTTAGACAATGAAACCCCGCTTTCTCTTGCAGCATTCGATGGAAATATTCAATTTGTTAAACAACTTCTTAAAGCCGGCGCAGATCCAGCGAAGCGAGATAATACTGGTAAATCAGCACTAATTTATTCAGCTGCAAAGGGCTTTCACAATATCGTCAGCCTGTTGCTCGACGCAGGTGTTGACCCAAATGAAATTTTTATAAATGAGACAACTCCTCTCATGTGGGCTGCCGGCCACACCGCGGACACTCCGCCAGACGACGCGTTGAAAACCGTTCAGATCTTATTGCAGGCGGGCGCGACAACTTTAAATGCTGATAATCGGGACTTGACCGCGCTTGACTATGCGAATCAAACAAATCACGTAGAGATAGCGCAGCTAATAAAGAATCAATAACAAATGAACAAGGAACTCTGTAGCGGAACTTCTTAAAGGCACTACTGTCCAATCTAAACGGTGAATTAAATCGATAGAGTCAATTGGGAGGCATCCATTTAAGAAGTTATTGATCACCAATATAATTAGCTAACGCACTAATATCTGAGTCTGATATTTCTTTAAAGAGAGTATTTTTTGTTGCTGCATTTAACCGGGTTTTTCGTTTAAATCCTTGCATCGTTTCTCGCAAGTAAGAGCTCTTTTGGCCCGCTAATCGCGGCGTCCCATTTAAACCGATAAAATTCGCATGACATTTCAAACATGCGTTACGCCCTCCAGAAGCAAGGATTTCTGAGGCTCGCGCATCATCTCGCCCATCCACATTAGATTCAACCTTTACCCAAGCCTGTTCAGAATAGTGATTGGCCAACGCTTTCATTTCCTTCTTAGAGAGTTCTGCTGCAATTGAGGTCATCACTGAGTGGCTTCGACGCTCGGCTTTGTAGTCCTTGAGTTGTGTATATAAATAAAAAAAATGCTGGCCTCGAATGTTGGGCGCTAGTGGATCAGCCTTCAATCCGCCACCAGCGTGGCAGCCCTCACATTGAAGAATTAACGTCGAAACCTCGTCTCCGATCGCCATTTGATTGGCTGGACCGAGAAGCGTAATGAAAAAGAAGGACTTAAAGACAACAAAAAAATATTTCATTTCAACCATTTAATTATTTAATTATTTAATAACACTACTGGCTAGCTAAAAAATCCGCTACCGCCTTGATTTCTGAATCCGACATAGTAGAAAACAATGCTGACTTAGCCCCAGCATTCATTCTCTCCCTTTGCTTAAATGCGCGCATCGTCTCTTCCAAGTAACTAGCCTTCTGACCGGCCAGTCGTGGTATCCCATTTAAGCCCTTGTAGTTGCCATGACACTGCGTGCATTGCCCTGCAACCATCGCATTACCAGCAATTTGCTCATCTAAAACACCGTTCGGAGCACGATTAATCCACTTTTGCTCAGAATAGAATTGCGCAAGTTGCTTCATCATTTTCTTGTCCAAGCCGGCAGACATCAATGTCATAATTTGATGTGATCTACGATTTGCCTTGTAGTCTTTGAGCTGAGAGTAAACATAATAAAAGTGCTGACCCTGAATTTCGGGAACTTTAGGATCATTTTCAACCACAGTTGGACCATGACACCCCTGACACACGGCCACCTGGCTATTAAATACCTCATCCGCGTTAGTGCACTGAACTACAACACTTGTTATGAAGGCTGCCAAGATCGACACCCACTTAGGTCTCATACAACCTCCTGCTTAAAATTTTCGTATATTTCTATTAATTACTAGAATGTGATCGTCCAGTATTCGTGTAGTTTTCTCGCCAATCACTGTCATGCATCCCAGCATTCAGGCAACAGGCCGTAATAGGATATTGATCCTGAGTTTGTGGTGTCAATCGGTCATCTTTTTTGCTTTTTTGAACAAACATCACGCAATTAATACCGTGAATAACGCCATTATCAGCGGATTGATCCTGCTCTACGACAATCATATCTTTTACGTAAAGATCTGAGTCTCGATATAGCTCAAGAGACTTTTGACTAACTGTAACTGTTAACGTTTTTTTCGATTCATCAACTGCGTTAGATGACAGTTCACCTACCAATAAATGGTCAATCAATAAATTTTTCAGTAACTGTGGATCATTATCAAAACCTTCCCTCATATCTTTCGAGAGACTCTCAAATGCGTCGTTAGTTGGCGCAAAAACAGTCCACTTCCAGTTCAGAGGCAATCCCAAGCCAACGTCTAATCCGGTAGTTTCGAGATGCTTAACCAATGTTGAATATTGAGGCTGATCCCTCAAAAACTCGATAACGGAATATTCATTTGCAACCGCGCTGCAGCCGAAGAGAGATAGAATGCCGAAAATCATACCTTTGCTTACTAGCATGTACATATTTACGCTCCCGCCTAAGTGTTTCTTTAAAACAAAAAAAGCGCCTTCTGAGACAGAAGGCGCTTTTATAGGTTGGATTAATTACCAGCGAGTTTAAACGCGATAATATTATTGCCGTATTTATAGCCGAGCTGAGCGTTACCGCCAGCTGCAACTACGATGTACTGATCACCATCCACTGTGTAAGAGGCTGGTGGGGCATTGACACCCGCACCGGCTTGGAAATTCCACAGTACTGAACCAGTCTCAGAGTCATATGCTTTAAACTGCCCGTTTCCTTCACCAGCGAAAACTAAACCACCGGCTGTGGCTAAAATCCCACCAATCATTGGCTGCTCAGTCTTAACTTTCCAGCGAATTTTACCAGTATGGTAATCAACCGCAGTAACATTACCCCACTGCTCTTCACTCGGAATCACTTTGAATGCACCACCAAGCCATAATTTTCCGGCTGGGTATGGGGTACTTTCAACATGGTAGGTCATTGGCTGATGCAGATTGATGGCGTAGCTCAGACCGAGACCTGGGTCAATCGCCAAAGGTGACCACTCAACACCGCCATTTGCGCCAGGTAACATACGAGCACCTGCAGCTGTAGGCAATACCCACATATTTTCCTGTGGGACCATGGCTTCAGAATAGCGAATCAACGAACAATCATCAGCCCGGTGAGCGTAGATGTGTCCTGACTTACCACCATGAAGAATACCCTTCACCATTTTTCCACCATCATTTATATCAGTAATCACAGGCGGAGAAACGGCATCTAAGTCCCAAACGTCATGAGCGATGTACTGGAAATGGCAAACGTATTTACCAGTGTCCAAATCTATAGCAACAAGCGAATCGGTATATAAGTTATCACCCGGGCGTAACGAACCGTCCAAATCTGGCGATGGATTTCCAACAACGAAATAGATTCTATTTGTTTCCAGATCAACTGCTGGATTCTGCCAAACACCACCACCCAATGTTTCATAGGGGTCGCCCAGCTTCTTCAGTGCTGCTTTCTCAGCCTTGATGTCACGAAGCATGTCACGACCAGTTGCATCGTGTGTAGCCCATTCACCAACTGAGTTTTCTGGAATTGTGTGGAATGTCCACAGTACTTTCCCAGTCTCAGTATCAAGCGCTTTAACAAAGCCACGGATACCGTACTCGCCACCATTGGTTCCAATTAGTACTTTATTACCTACGACTGAAGGCGCCATCGTCTCAGAATAACCGAGCTCTGGATCAGCCAACTCAGTTTCCCAAATCGAGCGACCTGTCTTGGCATCCAAAGCCACCATCTTCGCATCAAGAGTCGCCATGAATACTTTATCGCCAGAAACCGCAACACCACGATTATTCGGACCACAACAATACGTTGTGATTGGACCTAGTTTCTGTTTGTAGTGCCAAAGTTCTTCACCGGTCTTTGCATCAAGCGCATGAACGTGATTATACGATGTCGTGACGTACATGACTCCATCAACAACAATCGGCGTAGTTTCCAAAGAATCGACAATTTCTGTCTGGAAAATCCAAGCTGGAGCTAAGTTTTTCACGTTTGCTACATTGATCTGCTTGTTTGGGTAAAAGCGAGTTTGCTCGTAGTTACCATTCGTGTGCAAAAAATTATTGCCGTCCGACGCTGCTCGGTCGAGCATGTCTTGGGTGACTGTCTTCATATCTCCGTACTTTGTTGCTGCAGACACACCTGCACTCAACACCAGCGCCGAGAGGATTATTGCTAGTTTTTTCACACTAGACTCCTTTTTTTATTTTTTTTAATTACAAAACACTAAAAATTATTTTTAGCAGCGATCATAATCATTAAAAGTAAATCTACGCTACAATTTTTGTTCGATCAACTTTACACCAATGAAGAAAATACTAAGGCTTATTAATTTTTCTCAACGCATTGAAAAATATGATGTAAATAAAGAAAAAAACAATAATTACAAGAGCCGAGAATCAGAAAGTCAGTAAAATTTAAAAAAATGAGACTAAGTAATCAGAAATTTATCAGGGGAAAGCAGTACATGCTCAAATTAATCACACATTGCGTCTTTTTGTTTCAATGCCTAACTATTGCTGGAACCCTCTCCGCTGCAGAAAATTGGTCGCTGCAAATAGCCGAGGAGGCATTCATTAATGGAGACAGCAAAACCGCTGTCACGCATTGGCAAGGTCTCGCTGCGTTGGGTGACATAGTAGCAATGAATAATCTCGGATATGCCCACGAAAAAGGGTTGATCGTCCACCAAAACGATAAATTGGCACTTGTCTGGTACCGCAAAGCCGCAAATCATGGATTTCCAACAGCCATGTTTAATGTTGGTGAGGCACTATACGAAGGGCGAGGGACCAACTCAAATAGTGTTGAAGCATTGAAATGGCTAATTCTTGCAGGTTCAAACGGGGATCCAGAGGCTCAACGCCTCGCCTCAACGGTCTCAAAAAAATTAACTGAGTCTGACGTCAAGGAAGCTATCCAGCGAGCGAATAGGTGGCGGCCAGAAAAATAGTCTGCGTAGTGCTAATTTACAGCTAACAACCGGAATCAGCCGTAGTGCCATCAGCAAGAATAGTGTTACAGAGAACGGCCCCTTTTAGTTGTGCAGCAGTAACCTTCGCACCCGATAAATTTGCTCGAGTCAAGTTAGCTCCCGCTAGCTTCGCATCCTTGAAATTCGCATTTCTCAAGTCAGCTCCAATCAATGAAATACTTGAAAGATCTGTTTCACGAAGATAAGCATTGGACATCAGAGCGTCGCGCAAGTTGGCATTGGATAAATCAGCCCGCCTCAGATTGGCACTTTCGAGGTTCGTAGGAGCCACCTTCTTCTCGTATTTTCGCGGCTCTAAATTAGCCCCAGCTAAAATAGCATCCGACAAATTAGAGTTCATTAAATCCGAACCCTGTAACGATTTTTTACTTAAATCAGCACCGGTAAGATCGCAGTACTGACATTTGAAGGACATCAAATATTTCGATAACTGAGCGTCATCTGCTGCCCTTAACGGCATCGTCGAAACGCCGAGTACCAATCCGACTGAAAAAAGTAGCTTAAACATGATTAAAAGCATCCACACAACAACTGAATTTTTGCAACGTTACCCGAGGTCGCCATCGAATTGAACGGTTAAATTAGTCAAAAATTATAAAAAACATGAAAATTACCTCTTAAATGATGAAGAATTAGAGGCAATCTCCATCTATTCTGCAATCCGTTGTCGAATGTATAATTTTAGACTAGCGGACAGGAAACGTTAATATCCTCGGGGCACATGAATGTTAAAAAATTACTGACGGCAGGATAAGTACAAAATTAAAATTCGAACATAACCGTTTATAAAGTTCATCTGGCTGGGGCGATGGGCGGCTTAACTTGCCGCGTGAAGTCAACTTAGCCCACGCACTTTACGGGAATGCGCAGCGGGTGCAGAGGAACTTCGCTGGGCGCTTTAAAAATGAAGCAAGATTAAGTAGCCGACAGTCATTTATTTGTCGATTAGATCTTAAAGGCCCAGAACGATATTTACTTCAACTATTTATTCTGGCGAATTCTCTTTCCTAAAAAATAAAAAAGGAAAGCATAACGCTCACCTTAATCTTTTGCCGGGGACGGAAGGCATTGAGTTCTCCGACCCGAGCACGCACACTTAATTATCAATAGTTTATCAAAAAAGGTTTCCATTCCCATGGCGCAATTCGTATACACCATGAATAAGGTGAGCAAGATCGTTCCACCTAAACGTGAGATCCTCAAAGACATCTCACTTTCATTTTTTCCCGGCGCAAAAATCGGCGTCCTCGGCTTAAATGGTTCTGGTAAATCCTCCCTCTTACGAATTATGGCGGGTTTAGATACCGAAATTGATGGCGAAGCTCGGCCACAACCTGGGATTAATGTTGGATACCTACCGCAAGAACCTCAGCTAAATCCCGATCACACTGTTCGCGATATTGTTGAAGAGGGCGTGACCGAAATAAAAGATCTCCTAGTCCGATTTGATAAAATCTCATCAGCCTTTGCTGAACCAATGTCTGATGATGAAATGAACGATCTTTTAATGGAACAAGGCGACCTACAAAACCAAATTGATTCAGCTAATGGTTGGGAACTTGAACGGACGCTCGAGCAAGCGGCCGACGCACTCAGGCTTCCATCATGGGATTCAAAAATTGAACACCTCTCAGGCGGTGAAAAACGACGCGTAGCACTCTGCCGATTACTTCTTCAAAAGCCTGATATGTTGTTGCTCGATGAACCAACTAACCACTTAGATGCCGAATCCGTCGCCTGGCTCGAACACTTTTTAGTCACCTTCGATGGCACCGTGGTCGCTGTCACACACGATCGCTATTTTCTCGATAATGCGGCCGGCTGGATTCTAGAACTTGACCGCGGGCGTGGCATTCCTTTTGAAGGCAACTATTCTACCTGGCTAGAGGCTAAGGGAAAACGCTTAGAGTTGGAACAGAAAACCGAAGACGCGAAGCAGCGCACGATCAAGTCAGAACTTGAGTGGGTCCGACAAAATGCCAAGGGTCGCCAGGCAAAATCAAAGTCGCGCCTTAAGGCGTTTGAAGAACTTCAGAGCCAAAGCACTCAAAAACGCAACGAAACACAAGAGATTTATATTCCACCCGGACCAAGACTTGGAGATAAGGTTATTGAATTCGGGTCTGTATCTAAGGCCTTCGACGAGAAGATGTTGATCGATAAATTAAATCTGTCAATTCCGGCCGGCGCAATCGTAGGTATTATTGGCGGAAACGGTGCTGGTAAATCGACACTTTTTAAGATGATTACTGGAGCCGAAACGCCAGATTCAGGATCCGTCGAACTCGGCGATACCGTTCAGCTTGCCTACGTCGATCAGTCACGCGACGCTCTTGACGGTAAAAAAACGGTATGGGAAGAAATATCGGATGGACAAGATATTATGACCGTGGGCACTTATTCGGTTCCAAGCCGTGCATATCTTGGGCGGTTCAACTTTAAAGGCGGCGATCAACAAAAATTTGTAAAAGACCTTTCTGGAGGCGAGCGAAATCGTCTTCATCTCGCAAAGACCTTAAAACAAGGAGGCAATGTCTTACTGCTTGATGAACCAACCAACGATCTCGACGTGGAAACACTCCGGGCACTCGAAGAAGCTTTGCTCTCATTTCCTGGCACCATCATGGTGATCTCGCACGATCGCTGGTTTTTGGATCGAATTGCAACTCACGTTCTTGCGTATGAAGGAGATTCTCAGTTAACGTTTTTCGAAGGTAATTACACGGAATATGAAGCTGACCGAAAAAAACGGCTGGGCGGAGAAATTATACCAACCCGAGTAAAATATCGCCGATTGGCCGACTGATGCAACGAGCCTGGCCCTATATTATTCTTCTATTTCCGCCCCTATTTTGGGCCGGGAATTTTGTAGTCGGACGGGCTTTTTCGGCGGATATTGGTGCAATCTCGTTATCATTTTATCGCTGGACCCTAGCCCTTTTAATCCTAACTCCCTTCGCATTTAATACGGTTCGTCGCGAGTGGCAGCTTATCGTAGGCAATCTACCCATCTTGTCATTACTCGCTCTATTGTCAGTAGCAAGTTTCAATGTCCTTTTGTACATCGGCCTCAGAGACACTGAAGCCACCAACGGGCTACTCATCAATTCATCTATTCCTGTATGGATTGTTGCTTTAGGAGTAATTTTCTTCGGCGACAGAATTACGATTCAACGGGTTCTTGGCATAACTGTCTCTTTGGCCGGAGTGGCTTATCTACTTTTGTCAAATGGCCAAACGAACCATCTAAAAATCAATCCTGGAGATTTGTGGGTCTTATCTTCATCCATTGGTTGGGCTCTGTATTCGCTCACTCTACGCAAACGCCCAGCGGGATTATCGGGAATCGGCTTTCTTTCCTACATTGTGATTTTCGGGGTCTGCTTTAATGGCTTGCTTCTCGTCATTAATCCGCTATCTGAGCCGCCCTTTCTTTGGACGCTGGAAAACTTTTATGCGGTCGGTTATGTTGCTGTTTTCGCGTCACTAGGCGCTTACGTTTGTTGGAACTATGGTGTGGCATCATTGGGCGCACAACTGGCTGGCCAATATATTCATATGATGCCATTTTTTGGTGTAATTCTCGCTACCGCCTTCCTTGATGAAGCATTCACAAATCATCACCTAATTGCCGGCGGCTTAATCGCCGCCGGGCTTTACTTAGCATTGAGGCAATCCTATGCAGTGGCATCAAAACCCCGCTGAGCGCAGACAACACTCTAGCGCAAAGTGGTGTACCTATTCTGACAACGAACTGCCGCTTTGGGTGGCTGATATGGATTGTGTATCACCGCCCTGCGTCAATGAAATCTTAAAAGCGGCTATTCAGCATGGCATTTTTGGTTATGGACTTGAATCCCCAGGATTCCGGGACGCTTGGGTTACTCACTTAAAATTACGCCATCAATGGGAGATCAATCCAGACTGGATTTGCCCAGTCGCTGGCGTCGTGCCCGGAATGAGAATGGCACTGATGGCTCATCCAGAATGCCGAGATATTCTCATACCAAGTCCATGCTACCCCTACTTCCAAACCGTACCGAAAATTGAAGGCCGAACGCACTTTCCGGTCAACCTTTGGCCTCAAAACGGTGCGCTATACCCAGAAACTGAAGCCATCAAAAAAGCCTTGCTTTCAACCAAAAATCGGCCAGCAATTCTCTGGTGCAACCCCCAAAATCCAGGTGGCACCGTGTATTGCGAATCATTTATTAAGAACTTGTGTGCCGAAGCTGAGAACGCAAACGCACTCATCATCAGCGACGAAATCTGGGCGGACTTAATTTTGAGCGAGAAATCGCACGTTCCCATTGGTAAAATGGCACCGGAAAACCAGCCGACAATTACACTAATGGCTGCAACCAAAACATTCAACGTCGCTGGTTTCGGCTGTGCAGTTGCAATTATTCCAGAGGCTAATACTCGCAAGCGATTCAAAGAAACACTGATTGCAATGCCTCATGTGATGCCGATTGCGTATAAAATTACCGAAGCTTGTTTAAAAGAGGGACAAGATTGGTACCAGGGCCTAATCGAGGCCCTAAGAGCCAATAAAAACCAGATCACTGAGTGGGCGAAAAGTCATCCGGAGTTGTCGATTATTACTGGCGACGCGAGCTTTTTGGCATGGATCAAATCACGCAATGCCGATGCCTATCTGAACACTCGATTTTGCAATGCCGGCGTACGACTTTCAGGCGGCACTCCTTTTGGAGATCCTGAGGCCGTTCGATTAAATTTTGGGTGCTCTCCAGACACCCTGACAGAAGCTCTGAACCGAATGAATTCAGCACTGTAAGCCTTCTCACATATATTTTTGGAACGTTAAAATGATTGAAAAACGAGCTCTTGGAAAAACGGGCATAAACGTCACTGCACTATGTCTTGGCAGCATGACTTTTGGTGAACAGAACACAGAAGCCGATGCGCATCAACAATTGTCTTATGCCATAGAAGAACGTGGCCTCAACTTCATCGATACTGCTGAACTCTATCCTGTTCCTCCAAAGCCTGATACCCAGGGGCGAACTGAATCCTTCATAGGCACTTGGCTGAGTCAACGAGCCAAACGAGACGATCTAATCATCGCAACCAAGGCATGTGGGCCCGGCGAGTGGGTCAATTATTTTCGAAGCGGACCTCGGCACACCGCTACGCATTTAATAGAAGCGGTCAACTCATCATTGAAACGAATGACTACCGATTATATTGATCTTTATCAATTACATTGGCCCGACCGAAATACGAATTATTTTGGAAAGTTAGGTTACACGCACGACAGCAGCGTTGACGAAACACCAATCGAAGAAACTCTTCGTGCGCTCGAAACTCTGGTCACCAGTGGTAAAATCCGAGCGATTGGCCTATCGAATGAAAATCCATGGGGCGTCATGAGCTTTCTCGAAATCGCTCGGCGAGAGCGCCTTCCTATTGTCGCCTCCATTCAGAATCCCTACTCATTATTGAATAGAACATTTGAGATTGGTCTCGCTGAAATTGCGCATCGAGAGTCTGTTGGCTTGTTAGCGTACTCGCCCCTTGGATTTGGCGTGCTTTCGGGAAAATATTTGAATGGAGAAAATCCGAATGGATCTAGACTGAAGCTTTTTGAGCGTTTCACCCGTTATTCAAATCCCGAGGCGAATAAGGCGACTGAGGCCTATGCAAGTGTGGCCGATCGATACGGACTATCGTTGACGGCCATGTCTTTGGCATATGTCACCAGTCGTTCTTTTGTAACCTCAAATATTATTGGCGCAACCACTCTCAAACAATTAAAAGAAAATATAGATACTCACAGCCTCACGCTCTCAGCAGAAATTATCGCTGACATTGAGGTCATTCATACTGCACAACCCAATCCATCTCCCTGAGGACTTTATGACATTGAAACGCAGCGCACTGTTCATGCCCGCAAACAATCTACGGGCTATTTTGAAAGCGAAGACGCTCGCTTGCGATGCAATCATTCTCGACTTAGAAGACTCGATCGCGCCAGATAAAAAAGTACAGGCGAGACATAGCGCAAAAAAAGAGATCACAGAAAAAGGATTTGCCCCCCGCGAATTAGCTATTCGCGTGAATGGCCTAGGAACCCCCTGGCACAAAGAAGATCTCGCAGCATTCGTTTCCAACTCCTTAAATGCCTTGGTTATCCCAAAGGCAGAGTCTCCGGAAGAGATCCGGTTACTCGGCGATTATATGAATCAAATAGGCTATCCAGAGCAGGTAAGGCTCTGGCTAATGGCGGAAACTCCACTTGGCGTATTAAACATTAATGCTCTGTGCCAAGCGCATCCGCGAATCAGCACTATATTCATGGGCACATCAGATCTTGCAAAATGTCTTCGAGTTCGGCAAACACCAAACCGAGACGGCCTAGTTCAGGCCCTTTCAACGTGCGTGCTTGCAGCTCGCGCTGCAAATCTAGATATCTTAGATGGGGTGTGCTTAGATTTCACGGATAGCAAACTGTTCAAATCACAGTGTGTCCAAGGGAAGACCCTTGGATTTGACGGCAAAACCCTGATTCATCCATCACAAATTGAGATCTGCAACCAAGTCTTTGCGCCCACGGAAGAGGACGTCGCTCGCTCTCAGGAAATCGTCTTGGCATTTCGAGAGGCCGAGCTTAAGGGCGAAGGATTGTGCGTTTTGAATGGTACTTTGATTGAGAATTTACATTTAGAAGAGGCCAAGCAAATTCTCAAACTCGCAGAAACGATTCAAGCGCGATTACTCTAAGCGCGTCACATCTACAGAGACGTCAAGCACGTGCTTCGACCCACCCGTCATTAATCCTTTCAGAGGAATCACATCAGAATAATCGCGACCCCAAGCCAAAGTAATATGACGATCACCGGGCCTCAGGCCATTCGTTGGATCGAGATCAACCCAACCTGCCCCTGGCACAAATACGGAGATCCATGCATGTGATGCATCTGCACCTAATAGTTTTGACTGGCCTGGCAATGGATCTGTCTCTAAATAGCCGGAAACATAACGGCAGGCTATACCCCGACTTCTAAGTACCGCGAGCATGAGATGTGAAAAATCCTGACAAACCCCTCGCTTTTCTGCCAATACGAAGTTTACAGGAGTTTCTAAATCACTAAATTCGGAGTCATAAATAAATTCATTAAATATATATTCATTGAGTGACTCAATCGCATCAAGCAAGTCAGTGCCTGATACAAAAAATTTCTCAGCAAACGCCTTGAGTGCAGTGCCTGCAGTCGGCACATATAAACTTGGACGCAAATAAAGACGGGTTTTTGGTGGGATCGGCGCAAGATTATCCCAGGCAATCTGGCGGATGCCATCATTTCGGGCCGGCCGCACTTCCACCTCACTCTCTGCCAATACCATTAGATCACTGTGAAGTTCTTCAATTGAAAACCGAGACAATCGGTTGCCAAACAGATCCTTCCGTTCTCCAACATGATCAACGACCGGCAAGATCACTAAGCGAGCACTTAAAACCTGTTGATTTAAGGTATCTCGGGGAAGCAAGCATGCCGAGCTATGGCAAAGACTCACAGGCTGTCCGTATTGGTATCGATTTTTGTGCCGAATACGGTATTTCATCGTCCTACTTTGACCAGATGTTGAGGCACATCAGCATGACTAAAATATGCCAGCGTGATTGCTTCACCTAGACCCGCGAGTTGCTCAATCATCTGATCCAGATTCTCAATCAAAGGTCTCTTTGCGGATCCCTGTGTCGTCATATAATTGTCTATAGCTGCCATCTGCAGATTTGCATGGATAGCAAAGGCCGTCTGCTGTAGCTGTGTTTTACGACTCCCTAACTGCTGGACAGGCAAAGTATTCACTAACTTTTCCAAACGAGCCGCTAAATAACTTATTGAACGCGGTGTATCGGCGTCCAATAACAACAGATCCAAGATGGCAGTTGGATGCAACCGTGTTCTGTAACGTCGCCTATAAGTCATCACAGTATCAGTAACCTCCAGCACCATCTCCCACTGGCTGATATCCTGAGGTTTTAGACTTTGGAACGCATAGTTCAATAGAATTAGCGTCTTACTAGCCCGCTCTAAGTGTCGTCCAATATCCATAAAGCAATTGGCATACGTCCGACTCATTGTGTCATTATTCAATCCGGAGACAGCCGCTAGTTGCATCAGAATTAAATCCACCTGATCCAGTAATCGTCCTGCATCCGAGCGCTTCATCCAAGCGATACGATTAATCATCTGCTCCAAGTTCACTAACGCTCGCCATGAGTCGTCACTCAAGTAATCTGGAGTAGCCCGCGCATTTCGCATAATCGCATCAATCAACTCAGAAAATCCACCCGGGGCATCCCGAACAAAAAATGCCTGATGGATATCAAAAGCTGCATCTTCGAGGGTTATATCTTCAGTGTTTATTTGCGCGCCCAACAACCAGTGCGCGGCTTGCTGTTTTTCAGTTCGGACATCAATCACGCCTGCAAGCACTTCACGCACTAATCGGGTCAATGCATCTGCTCGTTCAATATAACGACCAAGCCAAAACATGGCATCTGCAACTCGTGACGGCGTCATCGATTGGTCATTCGATCCAATGACAAAAACATCCATTTCGGCAAAGATCGACAACTGGGTGTCCGGCTCCGCCCCCATGACCCAAATATCTTTGTATTGCTCTGGAGTATTTGGTCGTAGCTGGGCCCACGCAGCACTATGATTACAAGCTGCTAAGCCCCCCGGCATAACGTCGATCTTTTTATCTTGAGATTGCGCTGTGTACATGCGAATGACGGCGTGGGACTCGTCGCGGACCGACCCGTTAGCAACAGGAACTCGCTCCAAGTCGATAGCAGCCCAGGCAACCCATCCGCAGGGATCAGCTTCAATCCGCGCGCGTAAGCGCACTTGCTCGATTGGCTCTAAATCATGAACAACAAAGGATTCGCTCGTGGGATAAGCGCCCGCATGGCGAACCAATAAATTCGGCCACAGTGAGAAACATTCCTCATGCTCGTCAGAATCGCCAAACCATAAAGCCGGAATCGATTTGAGAATCAATTCTTCACCGAGGAGTTTCTGACATAAGCCATCGAATCGACCCATCCAGAGAGGCGAATCGATTACTCCCGACCCAGGCACATTGCCCATGCGAACGCCACCAGAACGAACCACCTCCATCAGACCCGGGATTCCATGACGACTCTGTGGATTCAACTCCAATGGATCAAGATCCTTGTCCACTACTCGGCGGAGTACGCCAGAAACAGGGCGCAAACCACTCAAAGTTTTTAGCATCAAGCGATTCCCTCGAACCGTCAAGTCATCTCCTTCGGCCAGCGTAAAATCCAAGTGATTTGCCAAAAAAGCGTGCTCGAAATAGCTCTCAACCGTATGGCCCGGGGTTAACAAAATCGATAAATCATTATCCCGGCTATCAGCACGCAGAAACGAACGTAAAGTTCTAAAAAAACCAGACAACCGCTTGACCGACATTCGCCGTAATAAATACCCCATCACTCGCGACATAATCATCCGCCGCTCAAGCACATATCCTAACCCAGCAGGCGCACGCGTACTTTGTCCCAAAACAAACCACTGCCCCTCAGAATCACGGACCAAGTCATGAGCTAAAAAACTAATCCAAGGCGAATTCGGGTTCAAACCATGAACCTCGATAAGATACTCTGGATTCGCAAATAATAATTCAGCGGGGATCGAACCATCCGCTATGAGGCGTCGCTCTCCGTAGAGATCGGCTAGCAAAGCCTCGAAAAATCGAACCCGTTGTGATAATCCCAGCGCCAAAAGCTCATAGGTGGATTCATCCATCAAATACGGAACAACATCAAGTTGCCCCTGACGGCTTTCATAATCCCGAGAGGTATGTGCCTGATAGGTTAGGCCGTTCTCTTTAAGACGACGCTCAACTTCCTCCGACCATCGTACCTGTTGATTACCGTTATCAAAATCAAGAGCGGCCGACAGCGTTTCCCAAGCAGACCGTATAGCTGAGTTATTGAGATCATGCATGCGTAAGAATTCCAGTCAAAGGACCTCTAGTCTAACCGTTTGACCAAACCATCGGAAGCTGCCCTGCTTTTCGGATCAAATCATGAAGACGTAGTCGCCCACCGTTTAGGAAAAAATTCAGGAACGAACGACTCCCGCCGCCATATTACTGCCCGCTTCCTGGCAGTGGCCTGGGCAAATTACACCACCATTCCTTCGAATTAACGACGAAGCTCCGGGAAAGAACGCTGACTAATTACAGATCACAATTCATCCTTTACTATTTCAGCTGTAGCTAGCCAGATCAATTTGTTAGGCCCTATATAGCGATGCTATTTTGATCATTTCTCAAAACTTATTGATACAAAAAATCAAAAAACCTCTAAAAAATAGGCTTTCAAGGATCGTTGGATTGGTAAAAACAAGAGTTTAGCTGTCTTATTTAAGCGAATCAGAGTCAGAAAGGATCCATTTTCAAAAATGGAAAATTTTCCACCTTTTGTCCAAGACAAAAGATATGATATAGGTAATGGGCGTCGGCATGGAAAACGGCGCTGTTTTGAAAAATTAAGGATTCAGTAAAACACTGCCCTCGATTTTATCAAAAAGAATTGAATGGATGGAGCCGAATCAATAAAAGAAACATAGTTACTTTTTCCAATGCCTGGGGAGGCACAACGATGAATTTAAAAAAACTACTCAAGGGTATGGCACCCGTTGGTTTACTTTCCGCTTTGCCGTCATCCGCATTCGCGGCGGCCAACCTTCAATCAGATGATTTCGTCGGAATTTCATTTTGGCTGATCTCTATGGCTCTTATGGCTGCAACAGTCTTCTTTCTTTGGGAAACTCAGAGCGTTGACGGAAAGTGGAAGACATCGCTCGTGGTGTCAGGTCTAGTAACATTTATCGCCGCAGTTCATTATTTTTATATGCGGGATGTCTGGATCGCAACGGGAGAAACGCCAACTGTTTACCGTTATATTGACTGGCTGTTAACCGTGCCACTCTTAATGATTGAATTCTTTTTGATTTTAAGAGCTATTGGCGCAGCCTCCGGCGGCATTTTCTGGCGCCTTCTTATTGGTACTCTTGTAATGCTTGTACCTGGTTTCTTGGGCGAAGCCGGATATATGGACAAAACTATTGGATTCGTAATTGGAATGCTCGGTTGGTTCTACATCCTTTACGAGATATTTGCAGGTGAAGCTGGCCAGATGGCGTCGGAAAAAGCGTCGCCAGCTGTTCAAAGTGCATACAACACAATGCGCTGGGTCGTAACGGTGGGATGGGCTATTTATCCGCTCGGATATGTTTTCGGCTACTTCGTTTATGTCGATGATGCTGGCAACACAACAGCAGCGGCTAGTCAGGCTCTAAACATTATTTATAACCTCGCCGACGTCGTAAATAAAATCGCATTTGGCCTACTAATCTGGTACGCCGCTACATCGGAAAGCAAGGAAGCAACTGCTTAACTTGCAACTCGGAGTCTCAAGTGAGACTCCGTTTTCCAGGCACACTCATTCGAAAGATGTGTGTGCCTGGAAAACGGAGTGCATAAAGTAAGAAGCAGAGATGGACGTCAAACGAAAGATAGACATGCCGTCATTTGAATGCGCAATTTTGACACAAGATCTAACAAATCTTGAGCTGCGACTTAAAAAGTGTGGCGCGCGAGCAGTCGAAAATGAAACGAGTCTCAATAAACTATTCCAAACGCATTTAAACTCTGGCGGTTCACGAACACGAGCATTCTTGGCTTTGGCCGCTGGTATTAAGCTCGCCCTCCCCGACTCCGTAAGGCTTCCCATCGCAACAAGCGTAGAACTCCTTCATCAAGCCTCTCTGATCCATGACGACATTCAAGATCAAGACTCTATTCGCCGGGGCTCTACTGCAATATGGGACCTAGCTGGTGAATCGACAGCTATTTGTCTTGGTGACAATATGATCGCCGCAGCTTTCGAACAATTAGCAATGCTTCCTGAACCTTACAGTTACCATCTCGCTAGGCTAACAATTATGTTATCCAGAGGGGTGAGCACCATGGCTGCAGGCCAGGCCTTAGACTGTCAATGGACCCCTGGCAGTCTTCTCTCACTTGCACAATATGAACAGATCGTGCGCCATAAAAGTGGGCCGCTCCTCGGTCTTCCAATCGCCATGATTTTATTGGTGAATGGCGGCACAGATGATCAAGTGACGAATATCCTCAGTGGCGCGTCGTCTATTGGCATTGCGTACCAACTGGCAGACGACTTAAACGATCGAGAAGATGATTACGGCCAACGCTTAAATGGTTACTGGGTCATTCAAGAAAATAGTGGCGATCAAATAGATATTGAATCAGAGCTACGCGCCCGTTTCGAATGGCACTTAACCAATGCCCGTGAGTCAGTCGCGAACCTTTCCGATGTTCCCGCCGAGGCTTTCGAGGTCCTCATCGAAGCACTTCATCATAAATATCCAACTTTCAGAAAGGCCGCCGCATAATGGCAAGAGCACTAGTTATTGGGTCAGGATTCGGTGGGATTGCCTCTGCGCTTCGTTTAAGAGCACTTGGCCTAGATGTCCATCTAATCGAGCATCTTGATACAGTCGGTGGTCGAGCACAGGTTTTTGAGCACGGTGGGTATCGCCACGATGCGGGGCCCACCGTGATCACGGCTCCATTTTTATTTGATGAACTATTCGAACTATTTGGCGAAACACGCGAACATCACATCGAATTTCGCGAGCTAACGCCCTGGTATCGTTTCTTATTTCCTGATGGTGATCATTTTGACTATGGTGGCTCGCTGGCCGACACCTTGACGGAAATCGCCCGGATTGAACCAAAAGACTGCAAAGGCTATGAATCGTTAGTCAAACAGTCAAAAGCGATATTCAATGTCGGCTTCTCCAAACTTGCGCATGAACCCTTTCATAAATTTAGTAATATGGTTAAGCAAATACCAGCACTATTGAAACTTCGCAGCGATCGGACTGTATGGAACTTGGTCTGTCATCACCTCTCTAACGACAAACTCAGGCAAGCGTTTTCAATCCAACCACTATTGGTTGGAGGATCCCCTTTCGATACCACCAGCATTTACGGCCTAATTCATTATCTAGAACGCGCTTACGGCATCTATTTCGCAATGGGAGGCACTGGTGCTTTAGTCAAAGCACTCGAAGAGTTAATGGGACGTCACGGCATTACAATCCAGACTGGCGCAACAGTCTCCGAAATGATTGTTGAAAAACGAAGAATCCTAGGCGTGAGACTCGAAAATGGTGACGCTTTATATGCTGATCACGTTGTTTATAATGGGGATCCAATGCATCTTTATCATGAACTGATACCCAACCATTCATTACCTTTGAGTACGCGGGTTAAACGAGATAATGCCAAACTCTCGATGGGACTTTACGTACTATTTTTTGGGACTGACTGTAAATATACAGACGTGGCACACCATACTATTTGGATGGGCCAACGTTATCGGGAACTCCTCGATGATATTTTCCATCGTCAAATCTTAGCAGATGATTTCTCACTATATATCCATCGACCAACAGCAACGGATCCTTCATTTGCCCCGGCAGGTCATGACAGTTTTTATATTCTTGCACCTGTGCCTCACCAGGGTGCAAACATCGACTGGCACGTTGAAGAACCGAAGCTTCGGGAGCGCATTTTGGATGCGCTCGATCGCACTATGCTCCCCGGCTTGAAAAGCCATATTCAAGCGCCTTTTGCGATGACTCCTGATGATTTTTCAGAAGATTATCTGAGCTACAAAGGATCAGGATTTTCAATTGCCCCACTATTTAGCCAGTCCGCCTGGTTTAGATTTCATAACAAAGCAGAAGGTTTTGAAAACCTATATCTTGCAGGGGCCGGAACCCATCCAGGAGCCGGTATGCCAGGCGTTATCTCATCCGCCAAAATAGTTGAACGCCTAGTTCAAGAATCTCTGACGAGGGAGACGACCCAGGTCAACCCATAAATGAGCGAACAAGAACTTAAGGAACATGGAAAATCGTTTCACTTTGCGAGTTTTTTTCTTTCGCGGGTGCACTTTGAATCAGCGGCCAAACTCTATGGCATTTGTCGTCGCTTAGATGATCTTGCGGACAAAAATGATAATCCGCAAAAAGACCAGCAACTGCAGGAAATTCTTAGCGCTATACGTACCAAAAATTTCTCGCATCAATTTGCGAATGAAGCCGGTCAGATAACGCCAGAAATAGATCTTGATGTTCTGGCTGAACTGATCGAGGGCGTTGCTGGAGACATTTTAGATGTGCGCATGCGATCGGAAACAGAGCTCTTACAATATTGCTACCAAGTAGCCGGTACAGTGGGTCTATTAATGTGTGACGTATTCGGTGTTCACAACCCTGAAGCGCGTCACCACGCGGTGGATCTGGGAGTCGCGATGCAATTAACCAATATTTCTCGAGACGTCAAAGAAGATGCAGAAAATAATCGCCGATACTTACCTTCATCTCTTGTTGGCGAACTCTCACCAAGTGAAATACTGTCGCCAACACATGAGCAGGCTAAACAAATCAAAACCGGCGTAGCATGGCTATTGGAACAAGCGGAGATTAGATATGAATCAGGGTTCGCGGGACTCCCTTTTTTACCGCCACGCGCTAGGCTAGCAATTTTAGTTGCAGGTCTTTTATACCGAGAGATCGGCATGATTGTCGCCGGCCGCAGTTACAATATCTGGCTGCCCAGAGCACATACTTCTGTCATGACCAAGGTCTTAACAACAATGCGCGGCATAATCACTTACATTTTTTCGCGAAAGGTCCACCGCTATCAAACCTGTCATGACGCAAACCTACATCGAGGCCTCGCACCCCGTCCAGGCGTTGACTGCGCCACCTAATGGATAAGCCTTGGGTACACATTATTGGCGGAGGTGTAGCAGGCCTCTCACTTGCGAGAGAACTCGCAAATTATCCAAATCTTCCTGGAACATTGGTAATCAGCGACCCAAGATCTGCTTACGCAAATGACAAAACATTTAGCTTCTGGTTTCTAGAAAGCGAGCGGGCCCAACTAAAGCCAGAAAATGAATTAAAAAAATGGACGATTTCCAGCATTGCTAAAAACACCATTATGGCGGGAAATATTTACCACTACGGCATACGAAGTGCCGGTAATTTTTATACGGAAGCAATTCAAAAGATCGATGGTCATCCAATGATGAAGCGTAAAGAGGAAATGCTCACAAAAAAACCAAGCGCTCAGTTCGTATTTGATAGCCGACCACCGAACATTAAGGAGCATCTAATTACGCAAAGCTTTTACGGTACAGAAGTGAAACTTTCTGAACCGCATAATCTAATACATGCAGGACTCATGGATGATCTTGAGTCAACCAAGACAGGCATCCGATTTCGATACGCGCTTCCATTGTCAGAAGACCGACTTCTTGTCGAATACACTGAGTTCTCAACTAGGCCAGCTAATCTTGAGGCGCTTAAAATTTTAAATCATGCATGGCTAGAACAGCAGTTTGCGGATAAATTTATTGAATTAAGGATGGAAGCGGCGCACATACCAATGGGATTCAAAATTGAAACGCCTCATCTCGGCATCCCTATTGGAACACGCGGGGGCATGACGCGGGCGGCTACGGGATATGGTTTTTCAACCATGCAGCACTGGGCTTCTGCGACCGCCAAAGCTCTGGTATCTGGCCAACCCCCTCGACAGTACCCTAGTTCATTCCTATTCTCTCAAATGGATGGCTTGCTATTGCAGTTGATCGCAAAACGCCCAGATGTAGTGCCATCAATTTTTGAGCACTTAGCAGAGCATCTTTCCGGCGATCAATTTGCTCAGTTCATGATGCAAACTCGATTATCGGACGCGATAAGAGTTATTTTATCGTCTCCGAAAAAACCATTCATCCTAGCCGCGCTTGGATTATCCTCATGGATCTAAGCTTAGTGCTCGCCGCCTGCTTAATCTCCCTGATAGGCCTCCCACACGGGGCACTGGATCCTGTAATAGCACACCGGCATGGGCTCATCAAAGGGCCCGGATCGGCCCTTGGTTTCACGGGCCTTTACCTAGCAATTGTGGGCTCTGTAATTAGTGTTTGGCTATGGCTTCCATCAACTACACTGACTATTTTTTTACTCATCTCAGCATGGCATTTTGGTCGTGATTGGCGGCACCCACTCAAAGTTAGAGGCTTTGGTTACGGGGCGTTCGTACTTGGGTTGCCCTCATTGATACACCCTACCGATGTTCAGCAAATTTTTGAATTTTTATTGTTTGGCGAATCCCCAATATTCACGATCCGTATAGTGAGTATTCTGGGAGTGACGGGGATAATCATACTGGCCCTAGAATGGCGAAATATTAACATTATTAGACTGACTGAACTTTTAGGACTCGCAATATGCGCCTGGATCTTTTCGCCTCTCTGGTACTTTGTTATTTATTTCTGCGCACTGCACAGTCCAAGACACCTGATACCTGAGTTCCGGCAAGTTAAGCCAAATCATCGACTGATTGTTTATCTGGTCATGCTAACGACAACGATCGCAACACTTGTCATTGCTGTATTCGCAGGTGCAATGTTCGAGAAATATTATGAAGATCTGAATACCCTCAGCTATCAATTGATTTTTATCGGATTAGCTGGCCTCACAGTACCGCACATGCTTCTGCTGGAATGGACCGGAGAGGCTTTTAATGAATGACGTCGACAGAAAAAATGGACACATTGATCTCGCTCTTCAACAACAAGACAGCTCATCCGACTTCGATCAAGTCCGCCTGAGGCACCGAGCACTTCCGGAAGTGAATTTTCAAGACATCGATCTTTCCGTCCAATTCCTATCATATAAACTATCAGCTCCACTTTTCGTCAGTTCAATGACAGGAGGCCCGCTACGTGCCGAGCGAATCAACCGGCACTTGGCAGAGGCCGTCTGCGAACTCGGTTTAGCGATGGGTGTTGGATCACAACGGATCGCGATTGAACAAGGAAAGAAATCAGGGATGACATCAACTATCCGAGATGCGATCGGCAGATGCCCGCTGATGGCGAACTTTGGTGCCGTCAACTTGCTCACTCTAAAGTCTATCTCTGATCTTGGATATGTTTTGGATCCCCTAGAAGCAGATGCAATCATACTTCACCTCAACCCAATGCAAGAAATTTTCCAGTGTCGTGGGGATACAAACTGGAAAGGTGTTTTAGACGCTATCGACGCTGTTTGTTCCTGGGCCCCTGTGCCTGTTGTTGTAAAAGAGGTTGGTTTTGGTCTTGACCGAGAGAGTGCCAAACGACTCTTAGACGCAGGAGTTTCTGTGCTCGATGTGGCTGGCCAAGGGGGCACTCGCTTCGATGAAATTGAACAAGAGCTCGCGGCCGGCACAGAGCGGCCTGAAATTTCAAATACTGCCTTCAAGAACTGGGGTTACTCAACCGTTGAATCATTGAGAGCTTTGCACTCTGACTTTCCGGACTCTACACTCTGGGCTTCTGGAGGAATCAGAGATGGGCTGGATATAGCGAAATCGTTGTGCTTGGGTGCCTCGGCTGCCGGAGTCGCTGGCACCGTACTCGGATCCGCACTGGAATCCACTGACGCAGTAATCGCGAGACTATCAAGACTAATTTATGAATTAAAAATTGCTTGCTTTGGCACAGGAGTAAGTCAAGTAACTCAGTTGAACGAATGCCAAATAATGGAGGAAAAATAATTATGATCGATAAACTAGAATGGAGCGATAGCCAAGGCAGCGTTTACAGGATAGAAAAAAAACCGCAATTCGGAATAAGAATAACGTCCTCAGAGCAAGCATTTGAATTAAATGATGCAGAAGCTGTCTCTGGCTTTTTTAGAGCAGTCGCAATTCTGGACGATACCCACACAAAAGAAATTCCGAGGAATATCCAGTCCAATGTGCCTGACACTAAAGGGCGAGCAATTGACCCAAGCTTTCCCAATAAAGTACGGACTGCAATGTTCATAATGGTTGGCATCGCAGCATCTATTTTAATTATAGAAATATTCAGGGTTTTTGGATCTGAGTAAAGGATGACGTCCTCAGCTACCCTGCATTTTTGGCGACACCTATAGTCAGCTTTTTCTCTTTTAAATCCTTGAAAGCAATTTGATAAGCCTTAGCCAACCTAATAGAACCGAGTCAATTTTCCCAAAATCACACAAACCCAGTCTCCACACGAAGCCGGCAAAAGCACAACTCTCAACATTTATCTAATCTCTCTGAATATAATTACATTTCATAGCATTTAAAAATTTTTAACAATATTTAATGAATTTTAGCGAGACTTAGATACGTTTATGAAAAGCACTTTCACCAGTCATTAATAGCTTCACAGCTGTCAAACATTAATGAATTAAAAGTTAAAAGAGGTATAAAAAAAAGAATAAGAGCTTTAGACGACGAAGTTTTACAGGCAATGGGGAAGATTAATAATAGCCTGCGAATCAAAGTAGTTATCACAGCATAAGAACAGAGACCTATTCGGAAAAAATATCTTATAATCAATGGCTAAATCTTATTATTGACTCAAATTCATCAGGCAAGATTTGTAAGAACCCTGAGGATTTGTACCCATCGGTAGCTTTTTACCTAGGCAACCGTCGCGATCACTTGACTTAAGGAATTTTTTTATGCACCTTGGAAGTCGTCAAGTACGCTTGACTTAACAAATAAAAAATAAATTTATTGGAGATAGTAATTATGTGGACGAAGCCATCAGCAATCGAAGTATCATGTGGTTGTGAAATTAATATGTATTCGCCAGCAGAAGGCGATCGCCCTCTGTTCTGAGCGGTTCTCAGGGGGGTGACCCCCTGAGATTTTGATAAGAAATATTCACTTTAGTAATAGGTTTATTTTGGAATTAGTCGTTCTTGGGGCCGCAGCTGGCGGCGGCCTTCCTCAGTGGAATTGTGCTGGTGGCCAAAGTAGTCGTGTATGGGCAGGATCTTTAGAACCTCAAACCCAGGCTAGTGTTGCGGTTGGTAGTAAAGAGACTGGGTACGTTGTTATTAATGCTTCCCCTGATTTACGCCAACAAATCATACTGGCTCCTCAACTTCACCCAAAACCAAAGCATCCTGATGGTGTACGTAACACTCCTATCAAGGGCGTAGTGGTAACCAATGCGGATGTTGACAACGTCGCGGGGCTATTAAACCTGAGAGAGAAACAAGACCTTGCCATTTATGGACCCACCAAAGTCCTCGAAATCTTACGTGACAACCCAATTTTTGAGGTCCTAGATCCCGATTTCGTAAAGCAATATCCACTTGAAACCAACGAAGTTATTCGGCCCATTAAAGGTCTTGAAATTGAATTGTTTAACGTTGCTGGGAAAGCGCCATTATATTTGGAAGAAAGTCTTGGTAGCGAATCAGGGCATCTTGGATTCACGAGCGGCATTGAACTGCGCACCAGCTCTTCAAAGACCCTGATTATTTCGAGTTGCGCGGAACTTGATCAAGTTCTCTTAGAGCGAATCTCAACGGCCGATAATCTTTTATTCGACGGCACCGTTTTCGAAGATAAAGAGATGCAAAATTTCGGACTTGGAGTAAAAACGGGGCGTCGTATGGGCCACCTACCTATCTCGGCTGCAGATGGACCAATCGCTCAAATAGCAAATCACCCAGTATTTCGAAAATTATTCTTCCATATCAATAACTCAAATCCAATCTGGGACAATGAATCTGACGAGTACAAGACAATTCAGAAGGCTGGATGGGATATTTGCAGAGACGGGATGGTAATTGATTTATGACGACCAAACTTTCCAGGCAACAATTTGAAACTGAATTAAAAGCAATCGGGGCGAGTCAATACCACAACAATCATCCGTATCATCATCGTATGCACAAAGGGCATTGCAGTATTGATGAAATACGAGCTTGGGCTCTGAATCGGTTTTGTTACCAACGAATTATTCCGACAAAAGACGCATTAATCATGGCGCGCCTAGACGACGTCGAAGATCGGCGGGAATGGCGTCAACGGGTTGTGGACCACGATGGAGAGATCGCTGATCATCCTGAAGGTGGCTTACGACGATGGCTCGCACTGACACGCCAACTCGGATTTGATAAAAGTTACGTCACGTCGATGAAAGGAGCGCTTCCTGCGACCCAATTTGCGGCCAACGCCTATCTAACCTTCGTTCAAGAACGCTCTGTTCTTGAAGCTGTTGCTTCATCACTGACAGAACTTTTTTCGCCAAGCATTATTGTTGAAAGGGTGCAAGGCATGCTCAACAGCTATGATTTCATTACTGAAGAGAGCCTGACTTACTTTTCTTACCGAAAATCGCAAGCCAACCGAGACTCCAACTGGGCCCTAGAGTATATAGACCGACACGCGGGCACACGCGAAGATCAGGAATTATGCCTGAACGCACTACGATTCAAATGCAGCATACTCTGGGCGATGCTTGACGCGCTGGCATCTGCCTATCACTTAGGCGGAACAATCCCACCAGAAGCTTGGAATCCAGAAATAAAAAGTGATGCCCTACGAGACAATGTAAGTGAGTAGTCAATTAATTACTTCCGCTACAATTTTGCAATTCGAGTCTGGAGTGCGATTGAAGCATGACGCGGTGCGCAGCAGATACGTTGTTTTAGGGCCTGAAATGTTGGTTGAGCTTAACGAAACTGGGACCGCAATCATGAGCAAGGTTGATGGAGAAGCAGACTTACAAACTGTCATTCAAAGTTTGGCCGAACAATTCCAAGTTGAACCGAGGGATATCGAGATGGACGTTACTGAATTTTGTACGTCGATGGTAATGCGACGAGTACTGATGCCATGAACCAAACGATCCTCGCACCTCAAGTGCTTTTGGCAGAAGTGACTCACCGCTGTCCCTTACAATGCCCTTACTGCTCGAATCCAACAGAGTTAATTAAAAAACAAACTGAGATTTCGACAGAAGCATGGCAACGAGTCTTTGCTGAAGCTGCTTCTCTCGGTGTATTACAAGTAAGTATTTCTGGTGGCGAACCAGCTGCTCGCCGTGATTTAACGAATTTAATCAAAGCTGCTCGCGACGCCGACCTGTACGTTAACCTCATAACTTCTGGAATTGGATTTACCCAGCAACGTCTCACGGAGATCATCGAAGCCGGCTGCGACCACATTCAATTGTCTATTCAAGACGTTGATCCTGATGGCGCCGAACTTATCAGTAACTCAAGCGGCAGTCTTGAGAAAAAACTTAAGTTTGCGCGCTGGGTCACTGATGCGTCAGTGCCGCTAACGCTAAATGCCGTTATGCATCGATTAAATCTGGATCGACTGCCAGAGACAATTGACCTCGCAATCGCACTAGGCGCACGTCGCTTAGAAATTGCAAACGTGCAGTATCACGGATGGGCTGAGTTAAATAAGTCAGTTTTGATGCCAACGAGAGAACAATCGGACGCAACAAATCAAATTGTTGATCAGGCTCGACAAGAGCATCAAGGCCGATTACTTATTGATTACGTACCCGTTGATCACTATGCCGAATACCCAAAGGCGTGCATGAACGGATGGGGCCGAGTCGCTTTAATTGTTGCACCTGATGGATCTGTTTTGCCTTGTCACAACGCAACAAACCTCAAACACCTTAATTTTACAAACGTTAATGACGCATCACTCGAGAATATTTGGTACGAGTCAGAAGCTTTTAATGCTTATCGTGGTGATTCATGGATGCCTGATGTCTGCAAAAGCTGCGACCGTAAAGACATAGATTTTGGCGGTTGTCGTTGCCAAGCACTCGCTATTTTGGGCGATCCAGCAGCAGCGGACCCCGTGTGTTCAAGAGCGCATCCGCAAAACTTGATTCAACCAGAACATGCAGAGAGCACATTAATTCACACTAAGGAAATCAAATATCGCTCCAATGCCTAGATATAAAAACTTGATGAAATCTTTCATAGATATCACTGTAACTGCCATCAGTTGATCTAGGTGCGGCAGAAAGAATTGCATGGCGGTATCAATCTCGCACTCTAGGGCGCATATAAATAAAGTGTGAGTAAAAAATAGGCTAGATGCAGCGCTAATTTGCTATAAAACCATGATCCAATCTAACAGGAGACCCATGAACGCTATTCTAACCAGTTCTGAATTTTTCAACTCGACATCTGTTGTGACCAAGACGCCACTCCTAAACGACGGTACGGTCGAGTCAAAGCGAAAGGAGATTTTAGCGTACTTTCATAAAACGTTCTCTCTGTACGAGAGTCTCTTTGACTGCTTGGTCGACGATGACGCGTACTACGCTCGCGCCAACATGTTGCGCCATCCGCTGATATTCTATTACGGCCACACAGCAGTTTTCTATATCAACAAGCTAAACGTGGCCAAGCTGATCAACGAACGGATTGATCCGCATCTCGAGTCAACATTGGCCATCGGTGTTGACGAAATGTCGTGGGATGATCTGAACGAAGCGCATTACGATTGGCCGACACCCGCCACAGTAAAAGCCTATCGCGATAAAACCCGTGACATTGTCGACACCTTCATCAGAACCTACGATTTCACCCTGCCCATCACATTTGACGATCCGATGTGGGTCATCATTATGGGAATCGAGCATGAGCGAATTCATCTTGAGACCTCCGCTGTATTGGTCCGTGAACTGCCTTTGGATAAAGTGAGATCCCATAAAATCTGGAGTAACATCTGCACGGAAACAGGCGCCGGTCCCCTGAACGAGCTGATCGATGTGCCCGGTGGTGAGGTCGCTTACGGCAAAGATAAGTCTAATCCGCTGTACGGTTGGGACAATGAGTTTGGTCATGCCAAAGCCGTAATCAAAAAATTTAAAGCGTCAAAATATCTTGTCTCTAACATGGAATTCCTAGAATTTATTAAGGCTGATGGCTACCAAACCCGCAGCAACTGGGACGACGAAGGTTGGCACTGGGTTCAATATGTAAGAGCTGAACATCCGGTCTATTGGGTAAAAGACGGCAACGACTATAAATACCGCTCAATGCTCGAAATGATCGATATGCCATGGAACTGGCCAGCCGACCTGAACTACTTGGAGTCCAAAGCGTTTTGCAACTGGAAGTCAGCGCAGACCGGTAAGAGCATTCGCATGCTAACGGAAGCCGAGTGGTACCATTTGCGCGACCAAAACACCGACACGGATCAACCCTATTGGGCGAAAGCGCCGGGTAACATCAATCTTGAATACGAGATGTCCCCTTGCCCAGTGGACCGCCATGAATTCCAAGGTGGCTTCTTTGATATCATCGGCAATGTGTGGCAGTGGACCGAGACGCCTATTGATGGCTTTGAGGGCTACAACGTCCACCCGATCTATGATGATTTTTCATCACCTACATTCGATGGTAAACACAATATTTTTAAGGGAGGGTGCTGGATTTCAACGGGTAACTACTCAATCAAAGATTCCCGCTACGCATTCCGTCGCCACTTTGTCCAATACTCAGGCCTTCGATATATCGAAGGCGAAGAGGCCGAGAACCCAGCCATGAACATCTATGAAACCGACGAACAAATCTCGCAATACATCGAATTCCATTACGGTGAGGAACACTACGGTGTAAAGAATTTTCCTGTGGCCTGTATCGAGGCTCTGCTCCCGCACACAAAGGACATGACGACTGAGCGTGCGTTGGACTTGGGGTGCGCCACAGGCCGCTCGTCGTTCGAACTAGCCAAAGTGTTTGACCACGTCGATGCACTGGACTTCTCGGCCCGTTTCGTCGAAGCGCCATCCACCCTACAGACGACTGGATCGCAGCGTTATATCATCAAGACGCAAGGCGATCTTGTTGATTTCAAAGAGGTGAAGCTGACCGACTTTGAAGGTTATGAGCAGATCAAAGACAAAATCTCATTCATGCAAGGTGATGCATGTAACCTAACTGACAAATACACCGATTATGACCTCGTGTTTGCGGGGAACTTGATCGACCGGCTGTATAAACCGACTGATTTTCTGGCCGCCATTAAGGGTCGCATTCGTAAGGGTGGGTTGCTCGTCATCACGTCTCCTTACACGTGGTTGGAAGACTTCACACCCAAGGAAAATTGGTTGGGTGGATACAAGGCGCAAACAGGTGAAAGCTATACAACGCTGGAAGGCTTGGCGGACAATCTGTCATCAGAGTTTGAGCTGGTTGGCGACCCGCAAGACATCCCCTTCGTGATCCGCGAAACGGCTCGTAAATTTCAACATAGCGTCGCGGAAATGAGTGTTTGGCGTAAAGTGTGCTAAACCTAAGAGTCTTCTCCGGTGCCTTATCCAACTAAATTAAGTTCATTGGATATAAATTTAAAATTAAAGAAAAATATGAGAACTCTATTCATCCTAACTCTGGTTCTACTATATTTGGTGTCATTCCCGAGTTGGGGTGAGACGAAGGATGAGTAATTAATGGCGATTAAAGAATTGTTGAGAAAGGCTTAAAAGCCCCATTCAAATCCAACAGTGACGAGATCCTGATCATCGAACTGCCCGTAAAGGCCATCGGGATCGCCATAGTAAACATCGGCGCCTAGCCAGATGTTCGTACTTGCCAGCTCGTGTCGATTGACTGGGCTTTTATATCAATGAGGATTTTATTGAGGCCATTCAGCTGCTTCAAGCAGCTATATGATTCGACAAGCTTCTTCAAACTCGAGTCGCGCGCCCCGTGGATGTAATACAGACCGGTCCCCACTCCCTAAAAGAACAACACAATTGAATTTCCAGTGCGTGTCTTTAAAGAACTTATCTTTCACTTCATTAGTATAAAACCCACCCAGCGGTCCGCAATCGAACCCAAGCGCTCGTGAAGCCGCGATAAAGAAGCCTGCCTGCATGTTTGAATTAGCAAGAGCATAACGGTCTAGTTGCTCCTCAGACCAGGAAAAATGGGGTGTAGGCTGCTTCATATGAGGCGCTAATTTGCTAAAATTCTTATAGAACTCAAGGTCGTAAGCTAAAATAGCGGCGCTTCCAGCGGTGCGCGTTTTCTCTTGATTAAAATCCATTGCACACAACGCGAGCATCTCCATTGACTCTGGTGTATTCACAAACACCATTCGCAACGGGCATGAGTTGTTTGCAGAAGGCGCACACTTCGTAAGTTCATAGATTTCGCGGAGTTCTTTTTCAGTTAATGAATTCCCATGATATTTTTTGTGTGACCGAGCATCGGTAAATATTGATTCTTTTGAGAAATGCATCGTCATCCTTAAAAAGGTTAAGTTGATCATAGAAATTATCAGAGCAACTTGGTCAACAAAAGACGCGATGTCATCTTATCGACTCAAGATCACCTGCACTGCAGGAGCAGTACTTAAGTTTTAATCCTTAATCTCACATCTATATTACCTCAGAGGTTATCGCTAGACTGAGCTCCCGAATCGGGTTGGTTTAGAAACAGAACGAAATGATGGATTTCAGTAATCAGCCCATTGAGTATGTGCATTTTTTCTGCGCTCTTTGCCTCGTTAGGGGCAACTTTGTCAATAGAGGGTTTTATCTATTAATATAGATCATAAAGCTAACGGATAATATTCAATTAGATTTCCAAAATCACTAACTCATTCAAGCCAGTCACTTCCCATATAAATATAAAGCGGTAATGACTACATCCCTTAGAATTAGTCGTAGAAAAAGTTGCAACCATAAAAGAGACTTGTCGACCATATTGACCTGAAACAAACTATTTATGATAGTTAATTTCCCGTATTCTTATTAAAATTATTATGGAATGCTAAAAGCTTCTGGAGTGAATAATGTCTGGTTTTCATAATCCGAAGTATAGTTTGGGAACAGCACCAAAAAAATCCTCCTCTGCAGTGCTAAGTTACGTCTCAGAACGACCCAAGAAGAGCCCATGAAAATACTTGTCACCGGCGCAGCCGGCTTTATTGGATCTGCATTAACCATAAGGCTCCTTGATCGCGGCGACACGGTCATCGGGATTGATAACCACAATGATTATTACGATCCTGCGATAAAAGAAGCCCGTCTCGCGAGACACCTAGATCACCCTAACTACAAGCACTTGCGTCTTGATATTGCCGACCGAGAAGGTATGAGCAAGCTATTTCAAGACCATAAGCCGCAACGCGTAGTGGCCCTGGCAGCTCAAGCTGGGGTGCGGTACTCCATCGAGAATCCACTCGCTTATATTGACAGTAATATTGTGGGCTTCGCGAACATCCTCGAGGGTTGCCGCCACAACGATGTCGAGCATCTAGCATATGCCAGCTCATCCAGTGTCTACGGCGCCAACACACGTATGCCGTTTTCAGTACACGACAATGTTGATCATCCCTTATCTCTGTACGCTGCTAGCAAGAAATCCAATGAATTGATGGCACACACCTACAGTTATCTCTATAGCCTATCCACTACAGGTCTTCGCTTCTTCACAGTGTATGGCCCTTGGGGTCGTCCAGATATGGCACCCTTTAAGTTCACTAAAGCTATTTTGGCCGAAGAACCCATTAACGTTTTTAACTATGGAAAACACCGCCGCGATTTCACTTACGTAGATGATATTGTTGAAGGCGTAATTCGCGTGCTCGACAAACCAGCAGAATCCAATCCCAACTGGGACAGCGATAGCCCTGATCCGGGCACCAGCAAGGCGCCCTGGCGCATTTATAATATCGGTAACAGTCAGCCAGTGGAGCTCATGGATTACATCAGTGCACTAGAAAAAGCATTAGGAAAAAGGGCCAAAATAAATCTACTTCCACTACAACCCGGCGATGTTCCAGACACATACGCTAACGTTGATGATTTAATCGAGCAATTCAATTACAAGCCATCAACTTCCGTTGAAGACGGCGTTGCTAACTTCGTCCAATGGTATCGCGCATATTTCAAAGTGTAAGTATTACGCATTTCACAATATTAATAATCGCACTAATTTGGCGGAGAGAGGGGGATTCGAACCCCCGATACGGTTACCCGTATACTCGCTTTCCAGGCGAGCCCTTTCAACCGCTCAGGCACCTCTCCGGGAGGCGGGCACTATACCCGCTGAGCCGCTGACTTTCCAGAATCAAAGCCGAGTCAAAAAATCCACTGGATCTAAATCGGTGGGTAATGGAGGCTCAGCGACCGGGCGACCAATATAAATCATCGCAACCACTTGCTCATGCTTTTCAAGTTCCATCATAGTTGCCACTTCACTTGAGTATGAGGCCTCTCCAGTTCGCCATATAGCTCCCAAACCCAACATATGAGCGGCTGTCACAATCATCTGTGCAGCACAACCAGCAGAAACTAACTGCTCACTTTTAGAGATCTTTGCGCTCTCTTTTGGCGAAAAAATTACCGATAAAATAGTGGGTGCACGCAGTGCTTTGTTTTTAGTTGCCTGAATCATTTCTTCGGACATTTCTGCCGAATTACTGCGCGAATACTCAGCCATGGTGTGACCCAAGCGAGCTCTTGCATCACCTTCTAATACAATAAAACGAAAAGGCTTCAGCCGGCCGTGATCGCAGGCTCTAAGGCCTCCTCGGAGTATTAAATCAAGTTCCTCTCCTGTCACGCCTGGTTCAATAACCCGAGGAATGGAAACACGGGACAGTAGCGTTTCAATAGGCGTCATTTTATACCCCTTCATACAATAAAAATTAACGTTAGTGTCTAGACAGTCTTGGTGGCAAGAAATTATTTACGTTCAGACTACGAACCGGATTGATGTCCAAACCACCTCGTCGAAGAAAGCCCGCCCACACGACAAGTTCCGATGGATTAAGACACTCATAAAGGTCCTGATAGATTCTCTCGATACACGCCTCGTGAAAGCCCGTATGGTTTCGATAAGAGACCAAGTAAGCGAGCAAGGACTGGGGAAATAAGGCGACACCGGCAGCATATTTAACGACCACCGTGGCCCAGTCAGGCTGACCAGTAACCGGGCAATTAGAGCGAAATAAGTGTGTATGAAACCTTTCAGACACTTCCCTGTTTGGGTCCACCTGGAGTAGCCGAGCATCTGGGGTATAGACTGCTAAATTAACGTTTAAAGTATCAAGGCAGATCCCTTTCGGGGCTTCCACAGCAAATCGCTGATCTGACGCAGAATAGAGATGAAAATCAGGCCTCACACCAAGCACTGCCTCCAAGTCGCCACAAACTTTATCGATCAACACTTGATCTGAGATAAAGCGATCATTTGCGAAGCTATTCAAAAAGAGCTTGAGTGACTTGGATTCACACAAATGAGGACTGCTGGCAGGCACGACCAATTGCCCAATCCGAATTTCAGGGCGACCATCTGGATTTAACCATGAAACTTCCCAGCAATTCCAAAGATCATGGCCAAAAAATAGAGACTCATTAATACCCTCTACCTTCCGAGACAAGGACCTTTTAACGGGTACAAGCACCGAAGGATCATACGTAATGGGTTGCGCCGAGTTTTGGCCAAGCGGCAACTGGTCTTGGACGCCCTCAAGCCCCGTTCGGTTCGCCACTATGAACGAACTCCTGCACCCTTGGACAACAAATGCAAAGCCACTAGATAAGACAAGATGGTCACTGAAATTAAAATACCGTAGGCATAAACCAGTGACACATCACTAATACCGAGAATTCCGAAACGGAATGCATTGACGACGTACAAGATTGGATTCAATTGGGCAACACTCGCCCAAAACTCAGGCAATAAATCAATGCTAAAAAATACGCCTCCGAGATAAGTCAAAGGAGTTAGTACAAAGGTCGGTATGATACTGATGTCATCAAATCGCGTTGCATAAACACCATTAATAAAACCGAGAAGAGAAAACAAAACCGACGTTAAAATGGTAATTGAAATGACAGCAAAAATGTCATGGATAAGAAGACGTGTAAAAAAAAGAGAGACAAGCGTTACTATAATCGCAACCAGGAGTGCTCGGGCCACGCCACCGGTAACATAGCCCAATAAAATCGTCTGATTTGATATTGGTGATACGAGCATTTCTTCGACGAAACGACCAAATTTCGCTCCAAAAAAAGAACTCGATACATTCGTGTACGAATTAGTCACAACACTCATCATAATCAGCCCTGGTACGATATAGGCCATATAATCGAAACCACCCATATCACCAATTCGGCGCCCGATAAGAGTTCCAAAAATAATAAAATAAAGCATCATTGTGATTGCAGGTGGGATCAATGTCTGGACCCAGATCCGGGCAAACCGCCTAATTTCAGTACGAACGATGGTCTTATAAGCTACCCAGTTAGGGTTGCCAAAATTCTTGGCAGTCTGCTCGTAATTTGCAAGTTGACTCATCCATTCGACCCTGAGGTCATAGTAACGAAAAGTTCTTCGAGCCTATTTGTCTTTGTTCGCATACTTGTCACCGACACATTACGAGATGATAGGGCTGAAAAGACTGCATTTAGTGACTGACCCTGGTCTACTTCGACTTCCAAAGTTTGCGGGCTGGCCAGTAAACATTCATAACCCTCAATAATTGGTACCTCTGTCAAAGGATCTGCCAAATCGCAGACAAAGGTCACAGTATTCAGGGTGGCCAGTAAGTCACGAGTCGACGAATTTGCAATAATTTCACCGTTATTGATGATTGAGACATTCCGGCACAGCGCTTCTGCTTCCTCGAGGTAATGGGTGGTCAAAATAATCGTTGTACCCTGATCATTAATCTCTTTGAGGAAATCCCACATCCCACGACGCAACTCAATATCAACGCCAGCAGTAGGCTCATCGAGAATCAGTAAATCAGGCTGATGAATCAAAGCGCGAGCGATCAGCAACCGGCGTTTCATGCCACCAGAAAGTGCCCGAGAGGGGTTATCTTTTTTTTCCCACAGCCCGAGACGCTTTAAATAATGCTCAATACGCGGCAATGCCTCTGCTCTCGGAATCCCATGGTATCCAGCCGTATTGATTAAAATATTTTGTGTTTTCTCAAACTGATTAAAGTTGAATTCCTGAGGCACAACGCCCACACGACGCTTCGCCATTGAAAAATCGGTATCGATGTCATAACCCATCACATGAACCTGGCCAGCCGTTTTATTAACCAGTGAGCAGAGCACGCCAATCGTTGTGCTTTTCCCGGCTCCGTTTGGCCCTAGAAGTGCGAAGAAATCGCCTTCTTCCACCGCTAGATCAATCCCCTTCAGCGCTTCAAACCCATTATCATAGGTTTTCTTTAATCCTTTAATTTCGAGTGCGTACGACACAATGCTCCAATTTCCACTGTTGAAAATGAATAAAATGATTCAAAAATGCCAAAACCTCATCACCTTCCAGCGGCTAACATCTTTAACTTGCCCCCAACCCCCATTTAACCAAAAGGCACAAACCTCAGGTAGAGACAGATAAGCCACCAAAAGAATTAAATAAAAATAGACGAAAATTATACCAGACACCATGCTAAAACCGTGATTCTCCGTTGCGATAGTTTCTTGTTACCGCCGTCATTTTGAGGATTAGAGGATCAATCTAAAAAAAAGCCCGATGTCACCACCGGGCTTTTGAATTTGGAGCGGGAAACGAGACTCGAACTCGCGACCCCAACCTTGGCAAGGTTGTGCTCTACCAACTGAGCTATTCCCGCAAGTGGCGTCCCGTAGGGGATTCGAACCCCTGTTGCCGCCGTGAAAGGGCGGAGTCCTAGGCCTCTAGACGAACGGGACTAACCGAGTGTTCCTAAACCCTGGCCTAGTAGGGCATTAACGAAACAGCGCGCATTATGCCAGTGCATGCGCGAAGTGCAAGGCCCTACTGGAATTTTTTACAAAGAATTCGATGATTAATCCTGAGCAAAAACCGCCTGTGCTGCGCGAACCACAACCCCATGACGAGCAGCCACTCGCACACGATCTTTGTCATATCCACCACCGATGACAGTGGCACAAGGAATCCCCAAACCCCGGATCCTTGAGATCACTCCATAATCGCGCGCGTACAAACCCTCGGTCGTCACAGACAGCCGACCCAGTACGTCATCGACATGCACATCGCTGCCTGCGTCATAAATGACAAAATCTGGATGCCAGCTAGCGATCACTGCATCCAACGTCTCTAACACCAGACTGACATAGGCATCATCCGTCATGCCATCTGGACAATTCATATCCAGGTCACTGCCGACTTTTCGTACCGGAAAATTCTTCTTTGCGTGAATCGAACAAGTAAAGGTGTGTGCATCATTTGCAAGAATCGCAGCGGTACCATCACCTTGGTGCACATCGCAGTCAAAAATTAGCACCCGAGAGGCGAAACCCTGACTGACCAAATACCGTGCAGACACAGCCAAATCGTTATAGATACAAAAACCAGAACCACGATCATAGTGCGCGTGATGGGTGCCACCAGCAAGATGGCTTGCCAGTCCGAACTCTCTGGCCAACTCACAGGTCTTAATGGATCCGCCAAGTGCCAACAGCGTCCGATCACGAAGGCCAGCACTCCAAGGCAGTCCAATCTCACGCATGGCTTTTTGATCAAGGGTTCCTGTTTGAAACCCCTGAACATAATCAGGGTGATGAGTAGCGGTCAGAATTTCTAACGCGCAGGGGGTCGGTGAGTAACAGCGCGTCTTTGGGACGTGTAGATCTACCCAGTCTTTCAACAACTGGAATTTCGCCATCGGAAAGCGGTGCGATTCCGGGAAAACCGGACTATATCGGGCATCCCAGACGATCGGTAGCAGGCTCACCGTCCGATTCCGACATACTCCCAACCCTGCTCCCTTAAGCGCTTGGAATCATATTGATTGCGGCCATCAAAAATTGCTTTGCGTTTCATCGAACGTTCCATTGCCAGAAAATCTGGTTGACGAAACAAATTCCACTCAGTCACCAAGATCAACGCATCCGCATCTTTCACTGCATCGTATTGATCTGCACAAAGCAGCACCTTTTCTCCGACCCACTCAGCATTGATTTCTTGAATGATCGTAGTCATCGCTGCCGGATCAAACGCTTGGATAATGGCTCCGCGCTTTACAAGTTCGTGAATAATGACCGCGGAAGAAGCTTCTCGGACATCGTCCGTGCCTGGTTTAAAGGCAAGGCCCCACATTCCGAAGATCAATCCAGAAAGATCTTCGCCATAAGATTCTAAAACGCGTTCTACCAAACGATATTTCTGCAACTGATTCCGGTCCTCAACCGCCTGCATAACAATGGGTGAGAAATCGACTTCTTTAGCCATTCCAATGATCGCTTTGACATCTTTTGGAAAGCAAGATCCACCATAACCACAACCAGGATAAATAAAACTGAATCCTATTCGCGGATCTGAGCCGATTCCCTTACGAACATTCTCAACATCCACGTCAAGCAGCTCACACAAATTGGCAATTTCATTCATGAACGAAATCTTCGTCGCCAACATCGCATTCGCCGCATATTTGGTCATTTCAGCATCGCGAACGCCCATAAAAATGAGTTTATCTCGAGTCCGGCTAAACGGTTCGTAAAGCTCTGACAACAATTCGCGAGCGCGATCAGAATCCGTACCCAACACAATGCGGTCTGGGCGCATGAAATCCTCAATCGCAGCACCTTCTTTCAAAAATTCAGGATTGCTAACCACATCATATGCAATGTCAACGCCGCGAACCTCAAGTGCTCTCAGAATCTCCTCAGAGACTTTGTCAGCCGTACCAACTGGAACCGTCGATTTATCAGCAATCACTAAATAATCGGTCATATGCTCACCAAGGCCCCGCGCCACTTCAAGCACATACCGGAGATCCGCCGACCCGTCGTCACCAGGCGGAGTTCCCACCGCAATCATCGCCACCTGAGTGCCGTCAAGCGCGGCTTTTGAGTCATCCGTAAACTCTAAAGATCCCCGAGCAAAATTTCGTTGAACAATCTCCCCAAGCCCTGGCTCATAAATCGGAATTTCGCCGCGCTTCAGTCGGACCAATTTCTCTTGATCCACATCCACACATACCACGTGGTTGCCCATTTCAGCAAAACAAGCACCGGTAACAAGCCCAACATAACCGGTTCCAATCACCGCTAATTTCATAAACTTTCAAAGCCCATTTTTATAAAATTTTTCATAGCAAAAGTTAGTCGCCTCAACAAACCCATCAATCGATCCACAATCAAAACGACGACCCTTGAATCGGTACGCCAGAACACAGCCCTGCTCAGCCTGCATTTTCAATGCATCGGTGATCTGTATCTCACCGTTTTTTCCAGGAAGAGTATTGCGCAACAACTCAAAAATATCAGGTGTCAGAATGTAACGACCGATAATTCCAAAATTCGATGGAGCATCCTCTATCGAGGGCTTTTCGATCATGTCAGTGACTCGATAAATACCCTCATGGATCGCCTCTCCAGCAATGACGCCATATTGGTGAATCGAGTCGTCAGGAACCTCTTCGACCGCCACAATTGAACAGCGATACTGATCAAATAGCTTCACCATTTGGGCTAAAACACCATCGTCACCACCAAAACATAGATCGTCAGCCAATACGACCGCAAAAGGCTCATCTCCAATCAGAGTCTCACCAGTCAAAATAGCGTGACCTAAGCCTTTCATTTCCTTTTGTCGCGTATAAGAAAATTCGCATTGATCAATTAAATCGCGAGTCGCTTGGAGCAAGTCTTCTTTGCCAGTGCCTCGAATTTGATCTTCCAATTCATAGTTCTTATCAAAATGATCTTCAATCGCACGTTTACCCCGACCAGTAACAAAACCGATCCGCGTCAAACCAGCTTCAACCGTTTCCTGCACCGCATACTCAATCAGCGGCTTATTAACGATAGGTAACATCTCTTTTGGCGATGATTTAGTGGCCGGTAAAAACCGAGTGCCGTAGCCAGCGACGGGTAATAAGCATTTATTAATCATTGTATATTCCATAATGCCGTTCGTATCCGCCAAGCAGTGCTATACCAATAAACCTGCGGTGACATTTTTTATCCAATAACAACGCCATGAATTACTGTTCGAATACCTTGTAAAATTTACCCACACTAAAAAGTATAATGTTTCCAGAAGATTTAGTTACACGTTCGATAGCGCTCAAACTATCAAAACGAATGCTCACACCAAAGCATCGAGGCGGATCACTAACCAAGTACTCTAATCCTCAACAATATTTTCCTGTTGGCTTCTCTCTGCCTTGCAGCAGAAAAAATGCGAATATCAACATTACTATGAAAAATGCAATCAAACCCACTATCGGTGAAACAAGATAGGTGATTACGATGCCCGTCACGTTCAACAAAACTGATGCCGCGAGAATCCAAAAAAGAGCCAATTTGGCTGGCACTCCCGCATCGATCAAAAGATGGTGAAGGTGATTTCGGTCTGGTTGAAAAGGAGACATGCTCTTTCTCAAGCGTTTCATAATCACAATGACTGTGTCATAAACTGGCAAAGTGACGCACCATAACGCTGCGACCGGATGTACCAGCGATATAGGATCTTGGGAGTAGTAAATCAGCAACCAGCTCATTAAAAAGCCAAGCAATAATGAACCCGCATCACCAAGAAATACTTTTCTCAAAGGTGTTAGTGACATATTCACCAACCAAAAAGCAAATACAGTCGCCAACAGAACCGATAACCAAGTTAATTGATAGACTTCACCTGAAAATACTAACTGAATGGCGATTAATGACAGCATTCCGATCAATAAGTGTCCCGAAGCCAACCCATCAATTCCGTCAACCATATTAAAGGCATTGGTTAAACCAACAACAGCCAGACATGTTAGCGCCAAACCCCATAAACCAAGTTCATTCATGCCTAAAAACGTAAAACCGAGCGTCTGAATCGATAAGTTCCCACCAAATACCATGATGCCAACGGCTATGATCTGCACTAAAAAGCGTACTTTTACACCCAAATCAAATGCATCGTCTAAAAATCCAACAAAAAGCAGCAGAGTTGAAGCTGCCATGATCCACGTTATTTTCTCTGGAGGATCGATGAGAAGGATTACTGCCAAAAGCACTAGGTAGATAGCAAAACCACCAACCATTGGGGTCGGTCCAGCATGATGCTTACGGTCGTCTGGTTCGTCAATCGCACCCACTAACGCAGCAAGCGGTGTAAGCACCATGATCAAACCTACAGCCGCAATTCCCGAAATAATCGGCAATCCGACCAAAAAAATAACTTGATTGAAAGCCATATAAATAAATCAAATAAATGCATGTTAAGATACCACAATCTATGACTATACGCTGTCTCGTTAACGAGTGTTAATCCGCCGCCACCAATCAACGCTCTTTTGGACCCGAATCACGCCCCTAGGATCATAATCTCTCAGTAAAGCCCACCGTAGAACATTGAAATATCACAGTAGAAAATCCAAAAAAACCAGTAACCTGAGTGCCCGCAAGGACAAAAGACTTAGCGCAATAACTTTTTGACAGGCTAAAACGTGGCCTTGCCACGCAAACGTTGCGAAAAATTTGGACGTGGCCTATTGAAGAACGCAATAGAGTGCAGCCGAATCTTGAAGAAAAAAAAGCAAACTCAAGTGATCCACCTATTTTTACTGGGCAGAAGTTGCGCTTGGGAATAGGTCTTGTAAATAGTAAAAAATATTTTTTACATGATCTTTGTCTGAGAGATATCCATAGTTTGGCAAAGAATCCGATTTAAATAAGAACCCCTCGGAATCGTGACCGCCATTTTTTATTGCAACAATAACCAAGTGGTTCAAGGCAAAGTAACGACAGCCCGAACCAGTCAAAACTTCTGCAGTGGGTAAGATTTCTTTCGGATGCTCCAGAGTAGCGAAGATTTGAAAATCCCGAATCTCTATATTTTGAAAAATAGCAATACCATCAATCGTTACCTGTAGCAGTTGCTTTGCTGCCCTATTCCGATCTTGGTTATCAATAAATGACACCAAAAAATCACGACTCATCCTAGGTGTTACTGAAGAATAAGTTATGTCAAGGAGATTCAAAAACTCTGCATGGTCCTTTAGGCGATAATAAAATTCAGGCTCTGAATAAATTTTTTGCGTCAATCCCGTAGCAATAACATATTCATAATCTACACGATTTGTAAGCTGCCCAACGATTCCATCGTATGCCATCAAAAGCTCTGCGAGAGGGTCAAATCCTTTAGGAACATACCACTCTGGATTCCGGCAACCGGTCAAATTCGAGAGCACCTTGGATGAATGCATATAGTGGTGTTGAATATGGGCTCCAGCATTCAAGAACAGAACCGCGAAGTCAGGTTGAGTTCGTTTTACTAAATTCTCAAAAACGACATGGAGTAGCGTATCGAAGAAAATAGCTTTTCTCCAAGGCTGAGTTACCGAACTCTTTAGCGTTCTAGACAGAGTAAGCAAATCTCGTATCGGTACTATTAACAACAACGCTAAACACAACTTCCAGACACTTCCAAAAGTCAGTTTAGCCTGTGCGTTGTCGTTAACTAATTGCTTCATAGCCGACGCCAACAATCGGGATGCGAATGAATTATCTGAATGGGTTAACGTCCAAGGATCAGGAATAAAAAAAGCTGGATTTTCTAACTCATTTCTACTGTTCATTGGGGACAAACAGCCAACTTTGTAGCCTCGACTCTCAATTTCTTCGAATACTTGCCTTTGTTTGTTTTGTGTAATGTCTCCTAAGCGGAAAATCTTGTGCTCATCAAAGGATTTTCCTGTATGAACCGATGCCCATTGAATCCATGGCTCGAGTAACTCAACCTCTGTCTCCGCTGACGTCCGAACCATCCCGCCGGAGAGTAATTTACTAAAATTAGGCAAAGCGTATCCAAGCGAGATGTACTCTTTCACGATATCCATATTGAGCTCATTTAATTCTATAAATAAAACTCGTCTAGCGTCTTTCATAACATCCGTATCTCTCAAGGTTGGTAACTAAGTCCTAAGATTAATCTGGAAATTCGGCTCTATTTAGCTTCAGCTTTTCAAGGATAACATCCATGAGAAGATTCTCGACTACAAACTGGTTTGCTCCTTACGTTTATTATATCAGCTTCATAATTGGATTCTTTTTGCGCCAATTACTCCGCTTCGCAATATCAAGCTAAAACGCCACCAAAAGCACTAATTAGGATGGCACCAAATTTTTAGGCAATCGCTCCATTTGAGATTGGGAGTACTAAATAAATACTTACTGCACCGCGGTAAACTGAAGCCCAGCAATTCGAATGACATTTCGGGATTAACTGGACTCCACAAAATTGTAGAGCAAATCGTTCTTATCCGCGGAGCCCAAATTTTGCTCAGCATATAATCTCGCATTGGTTCCAAATTCAAAAACTTTCGTACAATCATCTAAAAAAAATATCATTGCTTTAGCCAATGCTTTACTGTCTTGTGGCGGTATCAATAAACCGTTGTAACCATCAATAGTAATATCTCTGCATCCTGGCCAGTCCGTACAAATTACTGGTAGCCCGGATGCCATCGCTTCTTGCAAAACCATTGGAACACCCTCTCGATACCATGTCGGGAGCACTAAAATTCGGCCTTTTCTTAACACTCCACTTAAAGAACAATGTCCTAGATAAGAAATATTCTTATTTGACTTAATATCATTTAATTGGTCGGCAGAAATTGAATCAAAATTCTCATCAATTTCACCAGCCACCATTATTTCGACGTTAGACAACCGACCTAAAGCTTCCAAATGATTGACAGCGTCTTGAAAAATCAAAATACCTTTCGATACTAACAGGCGTCCAGCGAATACAAACCCAATATTTTCTACTTCGGCACCACTAGCATTGAATTTTTTTAAATCTACTCCGATCGGGCCCAATAATTCACATCTTTCCACAGGAGCAATCGATCTTTCGACAAAGTACGTGCGATCAAATTGATTCAAAAAAACCACCCGCTTTGCAGTAATCAAAGTAATACGATACCCAATAATTAATAACTTTCTCAGCAACCAGAACCTGAGCATTTTATTTTTACCAAAAAGCGTTCCAAGACCCTCAATTATCGGTACAAACTTCACACCCTTACAAATGATACAAGCGAACCCACACAAAATATTTGGTTTATGGAAAAAGCTGACGCAATGACTAATATTCTTGCTGCGAAACAGTTTGACAAGACGAAACACTACTCGGCCAAACTCAAAAATAGAAATAGACATTCTCGCAAACCCAAGATTAAAAACTTCAGCTCCGCTATCTCGCAATATCTGTTCCTCGGAATCACTAAACTGTGGTGCCACACATATCACTTTTACACCTCGTTTAACCAAAAGCCGTATAAACGACAATCGAAAATTCAAAAAGGCAGACCCAGGAGAACCAACTAACGCTAATCTTTTCTGCATTATTTATTCCAAAAAAAATTTCGGCCCAAATAGGAAACTTACAAGAATCCTTTAAAATAAAAAGTATTTCTTGACCAAAAAACAAATATCTAGACGAACCTCAAACAACTTTATTCCCAAAAATTTACTTAATTCTATAGAGTTTGGGGAGTTCGCGATGTGTCAATCTCGATTCTGTTTTCACTCCCACGAAAAAAACGCCAGAAGCGGAATCTGCACTTATCCATCTAGACAAAAGCGGTCGTACCGGTAAAAGGAAAATAATCGCAAGATAAAAGCACGCACGACCAATGTTTTTACTACGCAATAACGCGGTCATAAAATATTTTAAACTCCAGGCGAGCGCTATATCAGCTCCGCGATTAGCGCCAAACTTAACAGCCCGAAAATCTCGAAAAAGGTATCTATGGCCTAACACAGTGAAACGTGTGTAATCATATGCACCTTCATGAACTGGTTGCATAAATGGGGTTTCCGCATAAACAGCACCTTTCGGTTTCAAAACTCTAGCGATCTGCGCAACGACCATTTTGGGGTCAATAACATGTTCTAAAACAGCCTGAATCCAAACCGCATCAAAAGAGGAATCTTTGAAAGGCAAATAATGAGAGTCACAGACATAGTCAACCGCGTCGGAAGCGTAGACATCAACCACCACAATCTCGCAATCAAGATCTTTGATTAGCAAATCCAATCCAACACCAACGGTGCCACCACCGATCACCAGAATTCGAATTTTATTTTCACAATCAAAAAGTCGCCTGAAATGATCAACATTTTCCCGAGTAGTAATATCTCCCATCAACCACTGACGAATTTTCAACATAAAACTTGGGAGATCGTGTGTCGCTCGACTTACGTAGGAACGCGTATTTCCCCTAGTGAAAGCTGTGTCGCACTTCAAATCTGGGATCAATATCGGAGTACCATTAATAATCGGAAATTCATTCCCTAGTTTAGAGTGAGGACAGCTCCCATCGGTGCAAACTAAAAGTTTTTTTTTCGCACCAAAATTTAAAGCTTGATTGGAGCCGCAGGGACATACAAGGAAAGTGCAGGCATCACTTGTGCAGGAGTGATTAACCATAAAACCTACGCCTAATTGAAATTCCTAGCAATTCAAATCCCGCGATCTGCATAAAAACTATTAAAGAAAAAAACCCGTGCCTGTGCCTTACACCATCATAGCCGGGAATTATACTGAACGAAACAATACTTACGAGCACTATCATAGCTATAGCGGTTAGATTTATTTTTTTTGACAAGAGAGCTCGTACAAGCCCCAACATAAAAAATGGAATCGCTAACCAATATTGCCACACACCCAACAACACAAACTTATAATCACTAACAATATTCCAAGGCAAAGGTGTGATTAAAAAATTGACGAGATTATAAAAAGATTCAAAAGAAACGTTAATTTTGCCAATCAAAAATTCAGCTAGGCCAGACATCACAAAAAAATACGCGCTCCCAAAAAACATTGCGCACACAGCCAGAGGATTCATTATCCTACGGTTGCTCAAAAAATGGCAAAGGGCAAAGCAAAAAACGAGGACAAAAGCCGAATAAAACCGCGTAAATATCAGGCAAGTAACAAAAAAAGCAATAGCTATCAGTCTTGATGCAGTCACAGCTTTACTAGCTTGCATAAAATAATAGATTAAACCGACAATCAAAAAATTCGCTAGTGCTCCTTTAAAGTTTGTGGCCACAGGCCATCCTGATAATAAAAATGAGATATAAAAAAGCACCGTCAAAATATCAATCCCAAATACAGATTTTGGGAATGTTTCGCGGTATATAACTGAAAGAATTTTTGCAGTCAGTAAAGTACACGCAAGATTGAAAAATAAAATAGCTTCAGGAAACCCAAGCCAACCAAACCCAAAATTTATTAAAGGATAAAGAAAATGCCAACCAAACAATGAAAACAAATTAATATTTAGAATTTTACTATTTCCAAAACTATCGACAATCGCTGTTCCTGCATCAAAAAAATACTGTTCATCAGCGCTTGGCAGGCGAGATCCTAGAATCCACCAAAAAAGAATATAAACGGCAACAGAAAATAACGAAACTGACAAATTAGAAAGAGCTTTAAGTCTTAGCCCTAGGCCAAGAAATGACATTAGGATAAATATCTCTATTATTTGCATATAGATGGGCAGAGCATAAAAAAGTGATAACATTATAATCTCACTCTAATACTTGCATAATAGGTTCTATCCAAAGCTTTAGAATATTTTTGTCGCTATAATCCTTCGCCCGCGAAATAGCATTTATTGAAATTTTTTTGAGATCTTCGCGATGGTTTAACAATTCATCTAACTTCTTAGCCCAATCAAAACATGATGCATCTATATCCATCAAAATCCCAATATCTTCACTGGTTATAACATCAGACGGACCTGCCTGACACCTAGAATGCATGCAAACATGTCCATAGCTCATAGCCTCAAGCAAGCTATTCGGGAAACCTTCCACAACCGAAGCAGACATGAATACATCCATTGGAGTAGAGACCAAGGATTTATCCCCACACCATCCCGCAAAGGAAATCTTCTCAGACAAACCCAATGACTTGACTAGTTCCTGCAGTGAAGACAGGCACGGCCCTTCGCCAAAAATTGTAAAATGCCAATCGTGACGGACCAGTGCCAATTCCTTCATGGCGAAAATCAAAAACTCCACTCGTTTCGAAGGGATCAAACGGCAAAGTGAATACAACTGAAAATGAGTGGCCCCAAAAAATTCTTTGTGTTCAGGATCGCCTTCAGCGAATTCGACTGAATTTGGTATGACGAATACGCGAGAGCGTTCCCAACCCTTTTGCATAAACCAGTCAGCCGAACTGGAAGTCTGAACAACCAGAGCTGAAGCTGATCGGTATAAAAAAAACCTCAGCGCGCTTACAACCAGACCATAATCTCTGGCGCCCGGGAACGATCGCTCGGAAATAATTACTGGTAGAGACAGTCCAACACCTGCACTCAGTGTAAGTAGATTAGTATTTATAAGCAGAGATATGACAACACAGGGATTAAATTCTTGAAACACTCTCCTCAAATAAAATATCTTCTTTAAATAAAGATAAATTTTTAAACAAACGCAATCTTTACCATAGCTTTTTTTTCCTAATAGTTTGGATGCATCTAGAAAAACAACGTCGACTCCAATAAATTTTAGGTAGTGACCTAACTTTACGGCCGAGACCTCGGTGCCCCCGCCAGAAGAACCAGGTGCGACAATGATGATTCGCTTGAATTCCACTGCGTAGGTCTCTCAGATTACTTGGTATATTTCATACAGAGCTTCAAGCCTCTTGATCCCAGTCTCAAAAGACTTACCAATCAAATCTTGTTCGCTCACGGCTACTGAGTTGTCGTACAACCAGAGTTCGTAAGACGCCATCCAATCATTAACATGACTCAGAGGCTGAATCGGCTGCTCAATCACATGTGCCAAAAAATCATCTAATCGCACGTTGAAATCAAACGTGTAAACATTTGGACAACCACTGAAAAATGCCTCATCGAAGATGACAACCTTCAAACCTCTCTGCAAGGCCTCAAAGCCTGCATTTCCACTCACTACAAAAACTATCTCAAAGTCTTCTAGAATCTCCGAAACCCCACTGACTCCACTGTAATATACAACGTTTGGCAACGCAGATAATCTGTTGTGAAATGAAAGAGTCCGGAAAAATTGCGCAGGATGCTCCTTCACAACCATCGCAGCGTCTAATGGCATATTGTAGCTAATCCATTCGCAAAGATTGGCTGAATCGGCAAAACGATTGTCTCCGCATAGCAGCATAGCCTCAGGCTGCATATGCAACGCTAATAAAAACTTCCTGCATTCTGAAGCGCTATTAATACATTGCGAATAATGCTTGGTTTTTTTATTCCAAGAAATAAGTAGCCCTAGGATAAATTGAAACCGATAACGTTTCAGTGCAATAAAAAAATCTTTCAGTATGCCGAATATATTCCTATTAAATCTAAATCCTCGGCCCCAAAATTTTGAGATCTTATTGTATTTAGAGATCGATAATTGAGGACAAAAAGTCGGCTCAGAAGAATTCAGCCTCTTATCAACCTGGAGATATTTACCGATACTTTGCATGTTAAGCGGGAGCATCCTTAGAGGATCTAATAGATACTGACGGCCAGGCCAAAAAGGGCAGACTGAAAGAGCGCAAGCAGGTATCCCAATTCTCTTACAAATTAAAGTCACCAAGTGAGAAAATCCATTATCTGAGACATGGCTGACGACCAATCGAGGATCAAGCCGTTGGATTTCTTCACCAACCTTGACCGCGTCGTAAAAAGTTTTTCGTTTACGAAACTTACCTGACTGAAGAGAATAATCACAAAATTGGCGATCTACCCCGATGATCGAATACGGTAAGCTGCCTTTGGGTTCCTGATTGGTAACATAGTTAGAATGATGCATGACCGACCAACTCATCTCGGTTTCCAAAAGCATCTTTCTACACTCTGCTTCAGAAAGGGAGGAACCGAATGGAATTACATACAAAATATCAATCATAAGAAACCAAAAAAATAAAAAATAAAAAGGATCTACTGCCTAGCTGCAAATCAAGAGAATCCATTTACTCCTTCCTTCAGCAAGACCCGATATTCTGAAAGAGGCTCGTTGGCAACGTAAAATCCATGTTGCTTTATACGAGCTACAACCTCAGAACCACACTCCTCCTTTGCCAGAACGACTCCTTCTATATTCCATTTTATTATCGCTCGAATTATTGCACTTTCACTAAATGATGGATAAGAAGCCTCTGCCTCGGTACCACCTTGCTTATAGTACTCAGCCAGATTTACCCAAGGAAAGAAAACTTTCTTCCCATGCAACATCATTCGCCAAACACCGACACAATGAACGGGATTAAGAAGCCAGTAATTAATCTCGGGATGCTCTTTTATTAATGATAGAACTTCACCGTCTTGCCGCCATTTCCTCCAAGAATATCCGTCAAAATAAAACGAGCACAATTCGACCGTGAAATAGACAAGGCCATAAAAAACAAAGCCCCACAATAGAAAATCATCGATGCCTTGCTGAGCAAGGCCCAAGAAAACTGGCACAGTGACATAATTGAGATAACGCTCGGACTCCCCCAGAATTCTCAAGGGCCCATCCGAAGTGATCAACCAGGCCAACCATCCGAAAATCGCCCACATCGCAAATCCGGTGTACACAAAAGACTCAAAGAAAATAACAACCAAATATAGTACAAATATTGAGTATCGAAATATTACAGCAAAAATTGGATTGCTGTTGATCAATAAATACAAGACCTTTGCGACATTTTTTAGATTGAAGTTATGAAGTATCAGCAGAGTTCGACGCAAAGAAATACCATTTAAGTGAATCCAGATCTCCCGTCGTCGTTTGTGCAATGCAAAGTATCCGGTCAAATGCCCCAGTTGAAGCCTCAACGCAGGAATGAAAGAAGTGGGAAAAATTGCCGCGCCCACCAAAATAAAAGCAACTAAAAATACCAGCCACAGAGGTTGATAAAAAAAGACCGCACTTGGTAAGAAAATCAGGACATAGGCTTGGATTGAAAATTTACTAGACAAAAAACCTAAAAATCCAATCGTCAATCCAACATAGAAATAGACGCTATCTAACTCATAGCTTTCGAGACAAAACAGGAACACGCCAAATGATAACTCAGGAAACAGACGGCCAGTGAAGCCCGTAGATCGAGGACCCAGGGTAATCGAAGAAAAAGCAAACGGGCCAAAAACATAAGCAAGAGATAAGACCAACGATAATTCAGTGTTCATTTCATTGAGCACTAAAAAAAGCCACACGACGAAGCAGCTTTCCAATATCGGATTAAAAACCTTAAAAATACTAACTGGTAAGGGGTTGATTCTATCGAGCCAACCAACCAAAAAATGAAAAATAAAAGGATGGCGCAAACTTAAAGGGGGAACAGTATCGACCTCGATTGGCCCAAAAAAAGCTTTCGAGGACAATACCTTACTACAATAATATTGGTGCCCAAAAGAGTCGAAGCCAGGCGGAGAGGAATAAGCCAAACCTAATCTGGTAACCAAGTTTAAAATCCCGACGCCAATTGCAATGAAAAGGGCTTCTGAAAGAATCATCTAGACTGATCTATCGCTTCAAAAATTTTATTTTTTAAAATAATGTTGTTTTCATTTGCATCAAGCCTCGATATTGCCTGATATCTATGATCGACCCACCCCTCAAAAGTATTTTTCTGCAACATCCATAAGAATTTTGTGAACTCCGACTCTGAAGCACCTCCCTCTCCGGCGAGGATAATCTCAAGCGCCTCAACCAGTGAGGCAAAACTTCTGATCCTAAACACGCCAGGTGCATATTTATAAAAACAATCACCAAACAATAATACCGGCTTACCTTTCGCCACTGCTTCCCAGCCAACCGTCCCGGTCACAGTTGCCACGCAGATCGATTTCTCAATTAGCAGCGACGAATCAAAAGATTTATCAATAAATACAATCTTATCTGACAAGGGCATCAAACCCCTCAAAAAACGTGACAAATCGCCATTTCTGGGATTAAATTTAATTGCGATTTGCACATCGTCAGGCAACAAATCGGCGATTTGATTTATAAACAGAAACTGCAACACGTAATGGCCACCCAATGGAGAAGTAGACGCCTCTGGCTGAAAATGCAGCGGGACAAGCACGAAACGATTTAACGTACCGGGATCTATAACATTTACTCGCTGTTTTGCTCTGATATCGTCAAATTTAATCAATAATCTAGGGATGAAATCCAATAATCTGAGATAACTCCATAATCTTGAAATCGCTTCTAATCGCTTTTTAATTTTTTTCAAAGCGAACTCAAGATTTGAAAAATTCCTACATTCAACCAAATTAGTGCTTGATTCTGCTCCTGTGAAAGTAGCGTATTCCGGGGTCGCATTTACTTTCAGAAAACAAGAAATACGATCAGATAAATACTCATTACCATTTCCATCGATCACTTCTTTCGATACGTTTTTCAATGCAGGCAAAGGGTCGTCCAAATCACGAAGCAGGTACAGTGAACAGAAATGACCGACAGTCGGCAGTCGATAAAAAGAAATTGTCTCTATATTAAGAATTTTTGCTAATTTAAATATTAAGAAATCAAAGCCAGTGTGAGGGATCGTCATGAAAACGATAACCTTCACTCGCTTTTCTATAAGAATTTTTTTCCAAAAAGATAAGCACTTAAGATAAAAAAAACGCCTCTCTCTATAATGCCAAAAATGCTGAAAAAGATTATATCGCTCCAACATTTCATAAAATAATGACTCTGAATCAGACATCGCCTTTAAAAATTCATCATCTAGATTGGAAATATGATGTTCTTTATATGTATCGCCAAATATACAATCTCTAAAAAAATAATAGTTATCAACTTCAAATTGAGGCTCTTTATCACTAATAAGACATGTGTAGTCAAAATTAAATTGATCTATTACATCCTTGAAAATTTCGGCTCTTTTTCCATTTGCCCGAAAAATTATGCCATTACTAGCCATTACCACTGCCACCTTTCGGAAACCAAACTTGCTCATAAGCGCTTAAAGCAGCCAACTGAGAATAGCGTAATTTCGCATCTCGACTAATTTTTTTACGCAACTTTTTCCAAGCCTGGGGCGACCATCGATTCTTAAAAGAATATATCCGCTTAATAGCGGACGCAAAGTCGAGAGGATCATACGACTGAACTATTAATCCATATCGACCAATGATTTCGCGGGCCGCGCCAACATCCGAGGAAACCGCCATGCAACCACACCCTTTCGCTTCAAGAATAACATTAGGGAAACTCTCAGATAAACTTCCAACGATTAACAAATCCATTGAATTGTATAAACGCCTCAAGTTTTTCACTTCCCCGCAAAGATTTATGTGAGACTCGAGATTCTTCTGGCGAATTAGATTGAGAAGATTTTTATTCTCAGAAGAAATATCAGTACCGCACATCGATAATCTAACCGGCACACCTTGGTGAATACATTCACTAGTACTTTGCAAAATTAATGGTATATTTTTCACTGGATCGAATCTACCTATAAATCCCAAGTGAAAAAACTTCTGGTTTGTAGACTGAGTTGTCATTACATGGAATTCAGACTCTCGGAACGAGTTATTTATTAACTGGACCTTCTTCTTGTCGTATCCAATTTTCAGATGAGCATTCAGTGAGACGCGCGAGCAAAAGATTATCGCATCGGGAATAATTCTGGATAATAAAATACCAACCTTCACCAACAAAAGAGTTGTTGCCTTTGCTTCACCCCACCTTAGAACTGAAGAACGAACCCCCCAAATGATGCGGTTTGCCCCGGCAAATTTAGCCACAAGACCACCAAAAATATCAGCATGGTACATCCAGGTCTGCACGGCATCGGGGCGTTGACGACGAATTAAAAAATATAACTGCAACAACTGTTTGATAAAGTAAAATCTATTCGAATCCGAGTCGACCAAAGAAATAGGTAGATCTAGAAAATCATTTTTGTAGTACGTTGGAGGAACAAGACTTACCACATACACCTCCATCTTTTTAGATGCCTCAATTACTAACTGGTATAGTGCTCTTTCGGCACCCCCATTACGTAACCCGGTGGTAACGATCACAATCTTTTTCATAACTCATTGAATCCAGCGCACCTTCGAGGAGCAATGATCTACCCCAAAAAATAAGTAAGTTCATCTACTGAGCCCGAAAAGTCCTAGTTAGACCAGCAACATTAACGAATAGAGAATCTTGCATTTTGGATTCGCCTACGAAGCCAAAATCTTTTTCGGCGAAGAAATTAATTACCTAGATGCTTATGTAAATCTCTGATTTTCAGCACGAAAAAAATCTAAAAACTAAAGTTTACCCGATAAAGAATACAAAAATACTGGCTGATCAAAAATATTTTTTCTACGATAAGCTGATTGGGTTCCCAAAATTAGTCTCGCTGGATCGATAATCACATTTTCATTTTCGGCCATTAAATTATCACCCCATCTACCTCTCGACATGACGGCTTGATTGCCTTGAAAATCGCTCATATTTACAATATTCATTTTGTGACTTCGACTATGTATAGCAGCAACCGCAAGGCAAGCATCAGAATGCCATAACGCTCTTAAGACGCTGTCAAGACCGTCTGGGGATAAATCAAACTTACGTATATCTGCAAACCCAAAAAAATCAAAATACTGACTTTTCATATCGAAAAATTCTACTATTACTGAAATGTCTTCGACCAATGGTGGAATAGCCTGCACATCAGAGTAGTCGCGAGCCTCACAGACTGACAGGCCGAGCTCTCTGCATCTCTTGCCTTGCTCCGTTGTTGACGTTGCTATTACAACGTTCCAACCATGTTTCTCTAGCTTCTGCAACGAGTCCAATTTACTTTCTAACGATTTTATGTCGGCTTTGTCGTACCTGGAAGATATCGGGAAAACTATGCAGCGACTTACGTCATCAATGAGACTTCTAAAACCAGAATAATTCGTATCGTCTCGATGCAGTTCTTCCATAACCGCCACCACCTTTTTGGCTCTGGACTCACTCGCGCCATGGTGTATGCCGTGGTGATGGAAAACTGTGGCGTTAGCGCTATATTTTATTACATTACCATTCTTCAGTTGTTCACAACTCCATACCCTGTCTTCAAGATTCGTAACACTTTCATCAAAAGGATACTGACATGCATATGAACGGAGCATGGCAGAATTTGCATTATGGAAAAAAGAATCAACAATCTGATACCTGTCTTCTATGCCAAAGGTAATCCAAAGATCTCGCTTATCAAGAGCACTAGTACTTTCCACCGGGACTTGGCGGCCATAACAAGCCACCACAGAATCTTCTTTGAGCGACTTAACTAAATTATCTATCCAGTATTCGTCGACTGGAACGCAATGAGCAGATAAAAATACTACATAATCGCCCGAAGACGCCTCCACACCTAAATTCAACGCTTTTCCAGGAAAAAAATCATTAATTTCTGTATATTTGACATCAGGGCAAATAGATAAAGCTCTATCGACAGTGCGATCAGTGGATTTGTTATCTACTATTACAATCTCAACCTCGCGCTCAGTTTTTTGTTTTAAAATTTGCTTCAACACAAGACCGATCCAGGCCTCCTCATTGAATGTACGAATGACTACACTAATTTTTTCCATAATTAAAATCCGCAGACTACTCACCAAAAAACTTAAAATTACTACTACCACGCCGCTCAGTTATCCAACTCTCACCGTTAGCATCCAGCGCTCGAATTACATGCCCAGTCCACTCTGTGCCAAGAATCTTCTCAATTGCTGATTGCCACTTTCTTGATGAAACTCTAAGAAAACTTTGGCGGCGGCGAAACGATGCCACATCAATTTCATTATAAAAACCTCCATTATTCTCAAGGATCGTACGAACAAGTTCATCAGTCGACAATGCATCAAACTCGACCGGCCATAGTGTTCCTACTCTCAGAGAAATCGCTTTTCGACGTGGATCCTCACTACAAAAGACGTCTAATAATGCCTCGCCCCAAACCTTTGAGGCGCCATATAGCCGAGTAGGAAAAAATTGAAGGTTTTCCGTATCATGTTCCGTTTGCACAGATTCGACTGAATTCAAGCAATCATCTTCCAACCCCTCAACAACACGATTTGAGGAGGCAAAAATAATCTTATTAACTTCATTTTCCGCACATGCAGTAAATAAGTTATGCGCCCCAACAATATTTGCCGACAAAATATCGCGAGCCGAACCATCAGGGTTACTGCACCCAGCCAAATGAATCAGGCAAGACGCTCCCTTTAAGAGAGTGAGACAAAATTCGTAACTCGTGATGTCTCCCATAATAAAATTTTTTTCGCTAGCACATCCAGATCTATTATCCGTAAACAGAAATGAATAAGCTTCAAGTTGTGAAAACCGATCGAGCAACAAACTGCAAGCCAACCCAGAAGAACCAGTAACAACTACTTTAGTTTTAAAAGTCAACTATAGACTCCATTGAAACGCATCAACACTTTCCTTCTCAACCTTACTTAGCTCACCATTTATCCACCGCTCAAATTTGCTAAATAGCTTATCTCTTAACGATTCGACATCTTCGACGCACTCTTCGGGTGACGGGGAAAAGTCCGCAAAAAAAGTAGACATCTTTTTTTCAACACTCACCCTCGGTGATATTACAAATAACGGCGTCAAAGGATGATTGAATCCGCCGCCTAAGCCAGTTGTAAAAAGCGCACCAACACAACCAGCATACGCCATCTCAGTAAAAACTTGCGGCTCTTGATTCGAACCCAATTGAAGTACGATTCCACCATCTCGTCGCATCCTATCGAATACTTCGACCTTAGGATTGACATCAAGCACTTCAATAATTTTCAGCCCAGAAAATTTGGCATAGGAACCGAGCGCTTTCTCTTCGGGCGTAAACAAACCACCATCTAAATTGCCTTTCACCATAAACGCATCAGTACCGAAGCTTCTCAATTTATCGAATTTCAACTTTAATGCATAAAGAAATTTCTCCTGCAAAGCGGCATCTTTAATTTGATCTAAAATAAGACTCTCAACACCCAAGTACTCACCCAGTTCAGAGACCATGCCCCAGCCGTTGAGACTAATTAACTCCTCAAAAATTGACCTAACTAGAGGATTTGCAAAAAGACCGGTAGTCCAATCAGAGCCTCCGCACTTAGCACCAATACACAAAGAGGACCATGATGCCGAGCTGCGTGAAATAGCTGATGCCTCATTCAAATTTTGATTAATTACGGCGTCTAAATGACAATGAAAATCTGCCAAGCATTCAAACGAATCAATTGCTAGAGAGTACGAAGGAATACCCTGAGATTTGAGTCCGTTGACCACATAGTCCAAATCTATACTACTACAGCGCTGGTCAACAAAGATGACCGAAAAGACATTAGGATTTGACAATAATTTCATTAGCCTGTCTAAAAAACCCGCGTCCCTGCTGCAAAACCCCGGGGAAGGTATCGCTTTAACTGACGGAGCAAATTTTCGGGGAACGTCAACAATCCAGGAGTCGGTGCATGGGGCAAGACTACAAACTATTGTATAATTCCGTATCCCTATACCCCTAGATCCGGCTCTAAGGTAACCATAAAACCCTTCAGAATTCTGAAAATGTGGAGCGTAATGAGTTTCTGTCAACAATATCTCCAACAGAGATTAATAATAATGCGACCCCAATAATGATCCCACCCTTGAAGATTGGCTCACCTTTTGCTATTTCACGACACGCTACTTTTTGCCCGAATAATAGAGAAGATTGATCCACCACTGTTTCAATATTATCCCCATTGTGTAGCCGAATTTTAGCTAAGCCCATGCAATCTAAGTAGCTTCGCGAGTTCGTAATCTTCTTTAGAGTCAATATCAATCGAACTCGCCTTAGACATTTCGTAAAAACCAATTTCACCAAAAAGTCTACATTTTGTATCCAAAAAACCCTTTACATTAAAAAAGTAAATTGCTTTGTTTTCGTAAAATTGATTCCAATTTTCATCCTGTCGAGCTGCTCTGCGAGCTGGTTCGTAATTCGTCGCCTGAACCGTCTTACCTCCTAGCTTTCGTTCCCAAAGATAGCTGTTGTCAGCAACCAAAGACAACAGACTGTCAAATCCACCACTAACGAATTCTTCATAAGCTTCCTTCACATGATTTGACCGCCTCAGAGGTGCTGTTGCATACAACAGCGCACAGGAGTCAGGTGTACCACTTTTAAAATGGTGATTGGTAAGTGTCCAAAGTAATAAGGGGTCCACTTCAGCCGAATCTCCGGCGTGCTCGAGTGGGCGATGAGATACACCAACATCAAATTTAGCGGCTTCTTCCGCAATCTCTTGATCCTCAGTAGTAACTATAATTTCATCGAACACTTTAGACTCTACGGCACATTCGATGGCATGACCGAGCAATGATGAGGAACCCATCGGCAATAGGTTCTTTCGCGGGATCCCTTTAGAGCCTCCACGCGCCGGGATAATAGCTATTACTGACAATTTTTTTTCCTGATCATTATTTCAACAAATAACTTAAATCACCGCGATTTAAATTACTCGCGGAGGACGATATAGAATTTGTAATTTTCCCATCCTCGATCATCAAAAGATCATCGACCCAATCAATATCACCTTTAGCGTGTCCTATAATGAGGAGTGTCGCATCGTTACTAAACCCTACGCGGTTTTGTAATATTGCAATGATATCAGAGCGACTAGCTGCATCCAAGGCGCTGAATGGTTCATCAAGCACTAAGATTTTGGGATTCTTTAACAATTCTCTGGCTAGCGCAATCTTCTGCTTTTGCCCTCCTGAAATTTGATCTTCAGAAATCAAACTATCAAAGCCATCAGGCAACTGGGACACCAAATCGGTCAAACCCATCGAGTCGCACAACTCTATTATTCGACCCCTTTGAGCGTCAGTTATTGATTCCCATTTACATTTTAAAATCACAGTTATATTTTCCAGCACACTACCATGGAAGACCATTGGCTGCTGACCAACGTAACCGAAGTCTGAGCTTCCGACAAAGGCATCACCAAAAATTAAAGTGCTATCCGCCGCTACGATACCGCCACTCGGATTAATCAAACCGAGTAGAGTATCAATCAAGGTAGTCTTACCAGAGCCAGACACGCCTATTAGGCCGATACTTCGGCCCTTTCGTAAATCAAAGGAAATTTGGTCGAATACAGCATTGTCACTCAACGGATACTTTACAGATACCGCTCTAAGTTCAATCCAATGATCTTCATTTATAACCGAAGGTCTCTCTGAAACCGTCGCAACATTTTTTTTAAATGCTTGTTCAGTGACATTCAACAGATCAGACACGGCCAACACGCTTGATCTACTTTCCAGGTACGATTGGAAATTCCCTTGAAAGGCTAAAACACTGCTGAACGCTCGATACATAACAGCCAGAGAGACTAGAAAAGATCCAGCTGCCAGAGTTGGATTCATCGCATACACTAGCAACCACGTACCAGATAGACACACAAATATCATCAACTCTCGCCCACCCATTGTCACTGCACTCCAATTACCCAACTCCCTTACGGCGAAAGCTTGCTCAGCCACTCTACTCACAGCTACAGCATAAAATTTAGGGAGCTCTCCTGTGATGCGAAAATATTTAAGCCCTCCAAGGATGGTCAGATATTCTTTGCTAACAAACTGAGATGCTTCGGCCAATTTTTTTGACGCATTAGAGACACGCTTGTTAACTGCCTTAAAAAAAATTAAAACTAATAACCCCATGAAAGAGGCAGCAATTAGTAATTCAACGGCCAAGTATCCAACTAAAACTAAATACACCACCAACATGACCGCGACACCAAACAGCTGCGTCAACGCAAAAAAACTCTGCAAACTCCTCCAAACTTGCTCCCCAGCAATGTTCAAAAGCGACCCATGAGAAGCTGATGAAAATTCAAAATGAGCTCGACTAACATGTAAATTCAAAATTCGTTCTTTTAACTCGCACAATAAATCCGAGCGAGCAGATGCACTGTATCTATAGATAAATACAAGCGCCCCTGTCTTCAACAAGACCGCAGACGTCAGAGTCAGAAACCATCCCCCTAAATTCAGTTGCATGCTTAGCCGATATCCGAAAACTTCGAAATAATCAGGTAAAATCGATCCATTACCACTTTGGATCAAATTTTCAACTATTGGGATCACAGCCACAATGCCCAGTCCTTCAAATAAGGCTGCGACCACAAATAGGACTCCTAGAACAAAAATGCGAGCCCCCAACATGGAATAAAAAAAGCGCAATACATTAAGATCAACCATCTGCTTGATTCCAACTCTGAAAGGCTTTAGGACCGCTCGGAATATTCAAAAGCCTCTTGGACATCAGCGAAGAATTTGGTATTGGCGCACAAGGAAACTCTCTTAGGTACGGCAGTTTCGGCATTAAATCCCATGCCGCCCTAACTTCAATGCCGTCCTGTGCAAACCGGCCAATAGTGCCCGCGATATCATCAAGCGGCTCATCGAAGACACAGTTGTTCAACCAGTAGTTGGATTTGCAATACCTTGGCTCCTCAAAGATCTCGATACCGTCAATCTCTGAACAGATCTTTTTATAAACATCGAAAAGATAACGTTTTTCTTTTAAATATCTTCTAATTTTTTTAAATTGCGATATTCCTAAAGCTGCGTTCAGAGAGGGCATAGTATAATTGTAACCCAAGCTATCATGAGTCAGGGGCGCACTTCCCGCTACACGCGCTGTAGATGCAAGATGCTTAACCCTTTTATACACCACCTTATCGTTGGTTAAGACCATGCCACCGCCCCCGGTGGTGATAATTTTATTCCCGTTAAAACTCAAAACGCCGCATTGCCCAAAGTTTCCGGGATGAACACCATTATAACAACTCCCCAATGCTTCGGCAGCATCCTCTACCACTCTAAGTTTATACTCATCAGCAATTTCCTGAAGCCTATCCATGTCACCGATGTGGCCATAAAGATGCACTGGCATAATCGCTGCCAAGCGACGACCCGTATAGCGGTTTCGATAACTCGACCCACACTTTTCAGAGCAGTGTTTTAACCACTCAGATAAAGCATCCATATGGATCCCCAAAGTTTCATTGTCGATATCTAAAAAATTGGGAGTTGCCCCTGTATATAAAATCGCATTGGCTGACGCGCAAAAGGTTAGCGCCGGCAATAGCACTTCGTCGCCAGGGCCAATTTCGTTAGCAAGAAGGCTCAGATGCAATCCTGACGTCCCAGAATTAGTCGCTACGGCAAATCGAGTTCCCGTAAACTCGCAAAGTAAGGTTTCGAAAATATCAACTTGAGGTCCTGCAGAAGACACAAAGGAGGATTCTAAACATTGAAGTAACGCATGAGAATCATCACAATTAAATTGAGGCTCGTGCAGTCCAATTTTTTTAGAACTGAAGTGTCTTCTGAGTCGCGTAGAGAGCACATCCACAGACATCAGATCACGTATCCACTTCGACCAGTAAACAATCCACCTACTCGATTCGCACGCAACCATTCAATTGTTGCCTGCAAACCCCGGATAAGACCTTCATGTCCATCAAAATTTGGGCTCCATCCCATTCTGTTTCGGGCTTTGGAATTGTCTGAGACCAACCTAAACACTTCACTCGCCGCTGGTCGCACTCGGGCTAAATCAGATTCAATTTCATAATCAACCCCCAAAACTCCGGCTATAAGCGGAACAAGGTCTGCTATGCTTATCTCAAAACCAGTACCTAGGTTTACCACCTCACCCACAATATCTCTTGAGCGGAGAGCAGCTAAAAAGCCGAGAGCGGTATCTTCTACAAAAGTAAAGTCTCGGGTTGGTGTTAAATCACCCAACCTAACTATACGAGAATCGCTCAAAAGCTGAACGGCTATCGTGGGTATGACCGCTCGCATTGACTGGCGGGGGCCAAAGGTATTGAACGGCCGCAAAATCATCACTGGCAAATTGAATGAATAATAGTACGAAAGCGCGAGGCTATCTGCTGCAATTTTTGAGGCTGAGTAAGGAGACTGACCTACAAGTGGATGAGCCTCTTCAATAGGAACACTCTGGGCAGTTCCATAAACCTCACTAGTCGAAGTATGGATAAGCCTCTCAACGTCATGTTTTCGGCACGCATTTAAAATATTCAAAGTGCCTTTAACATTGACATCGACATAGGAATCTGGCGCACGGAAAGAGAAGGGAATCCCAATCAAAGCCGCCAAGTGCATCACAAACGAACAACCTGAGACAGCTTCATCAACAAACACTGGATCTCGAATATCTCCCATTACAATCTCGCAACTATCTGTAATTTTCGGATCAATCGAATCGAGCCACCCATAATGACCAAATGCATTGTAACAAACCATGCTTTTAACATGATAACCGTTGGCGACTAACACCTCCACTAAGTGAGAGCCAATAAAACCATCAGCACCCGTAACTAAAATTGTTCCCATTAAGCTGCCTTTTCTCTGCTAATGCTTCACCGACCACCCAATCTATTTCGTCATCTATGTCAATTGGCCTAATTTTCGGCCCCAAAGGACAATGAGAATCATGATCAACTAGGGATAACCCTTCTCTAATACGATCCGATCTACTAGTGTAAATAGAACCGTTAACGTAAACATATTGACTATTTTCATCAAAAATTTCCGCCATATTCATAAACTTTGCTAAAAACACCAGCTTGGATTCAGAGGTTGCCAACGACAGCCCTTGAAAATGAACGGTCAACTGGGAGACCGCTACAACGGATTCAATAATCTCGCCTCCCCCATAAAAATCGACCGCATTTCTAGTGTCGACCACCGATCTCAGAGGTGCGGTCGGTTGCAGTAACGCAAACCACTCACATTGAGGATATCCGGACAAAAAATGAATCACTACACTTGAACTTGAAGCATCATCACTAGATAACAACTGCGGTCTTTCGAGCGCATCTGCGCCCAAAATTCTAGCGCAATGTGATAGTACAGAACTATCGCTAGATACAACAACCTTATTAAATTTCCCACTTTTCAACGCCGCTTCAATAGAATAATCAATGAGCGGCTTTCCTGCAAAACTCCTAATATTTTGTCTCGAAAAACGCTTGGAGCCTCCTCTTGCCGGAATTAGTGCAATTTTTATTCCTCTAACCAACTCTGTTGAGCGTCATGAAAAGTGGAGGGCGATCCAATATCGATCCAATAATCTGAGATTCTAAATCCCTTAATTTCATAACCCTTTTCCAATAAAACATTCAAGAACGAATCCATTCCAAAATCTACACCACTCGGTATTTCTGATAACAAATCGGGATTAAACACATATATTCCAGCGTTTACATATTTCTCTATTAACGGCTTTTCTAAGAATTGAATTACCTTATCCTCCACTAGGTCTACCACACCATATGGAATTGCTACCTTGTATGACCGCAACCCTATCGAAGCATCCCTTGCTTTGTCTTTATTGTGCTCCGACACCAATTCCGCAAAATCAATTTTTGACAAAATATCGCCGTTAACAACGACAACTGGTAAAGACAAAAGCCCGATCATCTTGCGCAGCGCCCCGGCAGTGCCCAAAGGGAAATCCTCTTCTAAATAATTTATATTAACCCCGAAATCGGAACCATCTCTGAAGTGAGCTTTAATTTGATCTTTTCGATACCCAACACTTAAATAGATATTCGTAAACCCACACGATCTCAACTTAGCTACCAAAATCTCGAGAAGAGGACGACCCTTAATAAGCAACATTGGTTTAGGTGTGTCAACAGTTAACTGGCCCAGACGCGTCCCCAAACCTCCAGCCATAATTACAACAGGATTGGCGAGCTGCTTAGCAATAGCCAAGAAATCATCAAGAAAGCGAAGACCAACCAAACGTCCTTTGCTGCTGAGCACCGGCAAATGTTGAAGACCATGCTGCAACATAATTTGCATAGCCTGTTCTTTGTCACACTTCTCTTCTGCAGAAATAAATTTCTTCTGCATAACACTCGTCACGCACTCAGAAATAAGCGAAGCGCCCAATGTTATTTGCCTACGAAGATCACCATTAGTTATCACTCCCTGCAATAAACTATTGTCGTCACATACCAGAACAATCCCACTTCCAGTCTCGTCAAGAATCTGCAAAGCATGCGAAACGTGCTGATCTACGGAAACTATTAGTTGATTATAGTCTTTGATCACTTGGCTTTTCCATTTTACAAAAGAACAGTTGATAATCGCGGAGAGAGGATAAATGCATCATATAAGCCCGGCAAGGTAATAATATTAAATTTATCATGGAATATGTAGAGATCAAAAACAGGGCTAGGGTACATGAAAGAAAGCCACACACGCATGTAACCTGAGCTAATGTTTATAAATAAATAGCATATAAAAAAGATCTTAAAAAAAAGCATCCACTACACGGAAGAAATGCTTCAGCATTAAACTCAATTAACTCTCGCATTTCGTCCCTGTAGCGCCACTAACTGCTGCTCTTCCAAGTTGAATTGACAAGTACAGATATTTATAAAAATGAATATTAGAAACTATCGTTCTCAAGATGACGGTACTCTTTACACCGATATTTCTGCATGGCGCTCAATCTACACATGTGCAGGTGGGATAGGGATGGGACTACACAAAGTATATTACCTAAGAAGCGATATTCTTGCCTATGTCGTGCGCAAAGCGGCCTGAATAGCAGGCCTCTTCGGTGTGAAAAAATTTCTCAATCATACCATTGGCGCAAATAATGTCCCGAACCTCTTTTTTGCTAAACCTGCGTGCATTGCTAGGACTGTACCAATCAAAATTGGTGGATACCGATGTCTCCTCGCCGAGATGCTCGTTCCAGAAGCATTTCAGAAAATTCCAATAAATGAACCGCTGGATATCGTAATTCCCACCTTTAATGCCGAGCTGAGGGATATCTGGACAATCAAAACTTACACTAAGAGCACTGAGATTCTTGCCGAGCTCAGTCAGTTGCTGCGACATCGCCCAGAGGTCTTGCCCCTCCAATTTCGAGCATTGGATACGAAAATGGTCGTCAAGGAGTTCTCGTGGCAGGGCTTTCTTGGCATAGAAATAACATGCGACCTCGCCATCGATTCGATCGGTGATGCGTGCGAGTTCGGAAAAAGTGCTCTCCGGGCTTTCGGTGTGCATGATGACTTGATCGCAACTCACGTATGTCACGATACCATTCCTCAGTCGGGTGT
>JAOLBK010000005.1 GCA_028339155.1 Litorivicinus sp. | reverse complement strand
AGCCTAAATACAAATCACTTTTGTCTGAGGGTGCGGCATGAGTATTTGGGATGCAGTATGGGGTGGATTGGCCGCCATTATGCAGCCATCAGCATTCATGTATATGATGCTAGGCATCGTTATTAGCTCAACATTGGTCGCACTTCCGGGCATCGGTTCAAAAACAGCAATTGCCCTGCTTTTACCAGTCGCCTTTACGCTAGAAAAATTTGAAGCGATTTGCCTAATTGTCAGTGTCTGGGCAGTCAGCAACACCGCAAATTCAATCACATCCATTTTATTCGCGGTGCCCGGCGGTTCGGGTTCGCAAGCAACGATTCTCGACGGCTATCCAATGGCTCGAAACGGCGAGGCTGCCCGAGCGTTGGCAGCCGCATTTACGTCATCCGCGTTGGGTGGTGTCTTTGGCGCCATCGTATTGGCCCTATCTTTGCCCATTTTAAAGCCATTGGTAATCCTCTTGGGGCCTTCGGAATTTTTCGTTCTGATTTTATTTGGCATTGCCATGGTTTCCACGCTGAGCGGTAAAAACAAAGCTAAAGGACTAGTGATCGGACTATTGGGATTATTGGTGTCCGCGGTTGGAATCCATCTTGTCAGTGGCGTGCCCCGGTTCACCTTTGGGAGCCTAGTATTGATGGAAGGGCTTAGCCTCATCCCAGTTACGATAGGCCTCTTTGCAGTACCTGAGTTACTTTCTTTAGTTGCATCTGGTACCGCAATATCAAAGATGGAATTGAACGACCTGGACAGTGGCAGACGTCAGGGTATTCGTGATGCCTTTTCCAATTGGTGGTTAATCATCAGATCAAGCTTGGTTGGTGTCTGGGTAGGCATGATTCCGGGACTCGGCTCATCTGTCGCTGATTGGTTCGCTTATGGGCACGCCAGAGCCACTGAGAAGAATGCCGAAGAAACTTTTGGCAAAGGTGATGTAAGAGGTGTCATTGCTGTCGATGCAGCCACCAATGCGAAAGAAGGCGGATCACTGATTCCGACCCTTGCTTTCGGCATCCCAGGATCATCAACACTCGCCTTGGTATTTGGAGGGCTATTAATAGTCGGCGTTAAACCAGGAAAGGAAATCCTCACCACCAATCTCGATGTTACATTTTCTTTTATATGGCTCCTGATCATTGCAAGTGTCATTACCTCAATTTTGTGCATTATCTTTATCAAACCCTTAGCGAAGGCAACGCAAATTCGCCCAAGTCTTCTTGTCCCTGTTATTTGCGCATTGTCTGTGGTTGGAGCCTTTGCTAGCTCTAACAATTTTGGTGATGTTGTAATCATGGCACTCTGCGGACTCGCGGGATATTGGCTCCGCCTACATGGCTGGCCCCGCCCTCCACTCCTACTTGGATTGGTTCTTGGCCCTGAAGCCGAAAGACATCTCTGGACGTCTTACCAACTGTATGAATGGGAATTCATCTTCCGGCCCATCACAGGTTCTCTTTTAATTTTGCTGTTTTTAATCATGGCATGGCCATTCCTAAAAAAAGTCTTCGGCACCAATAAAAAAGGAGACACCGTATGAGTCTCAGAATCAGTGGAGTAATATTAGGCTTTAGCCTCTTAGGTCTTTTTTCATACGCACTCTTTTCAGGGTTGGAGATGCCATTTCGAGCAAGTTTATTGCCCGTACTGACATCAATAGCAGCCATCCCGCTCGTTATCTTGGCGATGATTATCGACGCAAGGCGAGCACAAAAAACAGGTTCACAGATAGATGAATCATCGGGTGACCTTGCAGTCAGTGAGGCTGAAGTCTCGACCGATGCGTTTAGACGAGTTTCCTGGTTTTTTTTATGGTTTGCTGGGCTCATTTTAGCCGCTCATTTATTTGGTTTTTTAATCGCGCTGCCATCAATGGTGGTGTTATATCTCCTCGCATGCAAAGAGACGCTATCGACAGCAATTTTGCTTGCAGGTATGGTTTTGGCAATCCTTTACTGGGGATTCCAAAAAGGTCTGGTACTCCCTCTTCCAAGAGGAATCCTGATCACATTGCTATTTGGCAACTAAAATATATAAAAAAGGAGCATGATCATGCAGATAAGAAAATTGCTTGGAACGGTTGCCGTTGCGGCCGTAATAGGCCAGGCGGCGATCACCGCAACAAACGTGGAAGCCGGATCTCATGGAGATTTCTACAAAGGCAAAACAATTACAATTATCGTAAGGTCGGGTCCTGGTGGCGGTTATGACACTTACGGACGACTAATCGGGAACCACATTGGCAAACACATCCCTGGAAATCCAGACGTAATCGTACAAAATATGCCGGGTGCTGGTGGAATTGTTGCAGCCAACTATCTCAACTCTCAGGGCCGTCAAGATGGCACCGTAATTGCCATATTTGACCGAGGCGCCGCTTTCACACAACGTGTTGGTAAAGAGGGCGTTGCATATGATGTGACTAAATGGAATCTTCTTGGCAGCGCAACTGGTGAAGCCTATGCATACGTGGCTGCAAAAGACGCTCCATTCAACTCATTGAGCGAACTGAAGGCACTTGGTGAAGAGCAGAAATTTAGCGCCACCGGTCCTGGATCCGATTCTTACACTTACACAGAACTTCTCCAAAATGCTGGCATGCCAGTAAAGCTGATTTCTGGTTATGTTGGAACTCAGGAAAAGCTCCTGGCCATCATCCGTGGGGAAGTCCAGGGAACGGCAGGAAGCTTTGGCAGTATCGCAGAGCAAGCAGAATCTGAAGGCTTAAAGGTTATCGGTTTGTTAGGCAAAGTCCCTTCGCGTCCAGACCTCGAGCAACTGAGCTCTTTTATACCAGACAATCAGAAGCCGACACTCGCAGTTGCTGTCGCCCCATTAGCTGCTGGCAGACCCTTTGCAACAACTCCGGGAGTACCTGCAGATCGCGTAAAAATTCTTCAAAACGCATTTGAAAAAGCACTAAAAGATCCTGCATTAATCGCAGAAGCGGCAAAATCTGATCGCCCCATCGACTATATGAATGCAGCAGATTTAGCAACGCTCTATAAGGATATTTTGGCCGCGTCAGACGAAGTCATTGCCAAGTTCTCTGAAGTCCCATCAACTAAGGTCACAGCCAAGCTTGATGAAGTTGGAAAAAAAGGAAAAGTGATCAAGTTCCAAGGGAAGGGATCACAAGTTAGTTCATCTATTTCGAAAAGCAGAACTAAGATTACGATTGGTGGCAAAAGTGCCAAACGAAGTAAACTAAAAGCAGGCCTAGACTGCACAATTGAGTACAATCCAGGCAACGCTGAAAATGAAGCGTCTGTGGTGAACTGCAAGTAACCACTTACTTATGCGCGACTCACCTCCAAGGAGGTGAGTCTTCTTACTACCCGCCTATCCTCCCTCAAAAAACGGATCGAAAAGTAAACGCCAATGTTTAAGTTATCCCTCCCAGATCATGGGAAAATGCTTTTCGGCGCGCTTGTTTGGTTAATCTTAGATCTTCCTCTTGCCTGGATGCTGGGCCCTGCGACTATCGGTCTTTTATTCGCAATACGGGAACAGCCTATCGGTTCTGACTACTTTTTCGGTGACCTCGGACGAGGCTTTCTCGGTGTTGCGATTGGCGCCAGTATTACAGCCGAGCATATTATCTGGATGGCCTCTCACCCTGGACTGGGTCTTGGATTATTTGCATATATCGCTATCGGGGGAGGAATCGGCTTTATCTGGCTTCGTCACTTTTGTGGATGGGATCAACCATCGGCATGGTTTGCTGCATTCCCCGGAGGCATGAGTGAAATGATTGCGAGCGCAGAAGCCTTTGGTGCTGACATCGCTAAAGTCGCTCTTTCCCACTCTTTGAGAATTTTTTGTCTGGTAGCGGGCGCGTCCGTGATCAGTCACCTAGTAGCAGGAATTACGACCGAATCACTAACGTTCGGCGCAGTGTCCTGGTCTATTCAGCCGATTGTTTTAGCCACTGTTGTAATCGCCGTATGGACTGGCAAAAAATTAAAAATACCAGCCCATTCTTTTATGGCGCCGTTGTTTGCTAGTCTTGCGATTAATCTAATTTTTGATCTGCAACTACGATTAACCGATTTCATCTTGATCGCGGCTCAATACTTTATTGGATGGGGAATCGCGACAAGGTTTGATGGCATAACTCCTAGTGCCTTATTGAAAATACTCAAAGAAGTGTTCGTTCTTTTACTCCTATTTATACCGATATGGGTGACCACCGCACTGATTTTAGGAGGGCTCACTGAAATTGATATCGCGTCACTTATACTTGGCTTAGCGCCAGGGGGTCAGACTGAAATCGCATTAATTGCTATCGCATTAAACGCAAATTTAGCCGTCGTAATGGTGCTCCACGTAATAAGATCGCTCACCATTATAAGCCTTGGCCCTATTGCCTATAGCCTGATCACGAAATCTAAACGAAACAAAAATTAGTCGCGAATATCCTGTAAAAACCAATCCGTAGGGATTTCACGTCCCTGACTGCGAGCAATCGCCTGCTCATAAACCCAGCCCGCGACCGAAGAAAATTGCAAACCTTGATTACCGACATTGCGATAGAAGGTAATCTGATCAGGCGACTCTCTTCCCGCACAACGCCCACTAATCAAATCAGCAAATTCCGGCTTATCACCGCCTTTACCTCGGTCCATAAACTCAGGGGTATCACCACCAAATCCAGGAGATGGGTTTTTTGAAGGAATGACACGTTGCTGCTCTTTAGTACCTCCGATGAAAGCGGCTGGTGAATGACCTCTCTCCGCCTGAAATACATCTGTCTGGCGCATTTGCAAGCCAGCGACACCCTGTCTCACGACCACATCAAATCGGGACATTGCCTCCTCAGGCATTTCACGCCTACCAAGATTCGTAACGTGCTGACCTTTCTCAAGCCACGAGGCATCGTAAACAGGCTTCATACTATCAGTCGCAGAAGCAACAATATCTGATCCGCGGATCGCTTCTTCTGCGCTAGCAACAGACTCAACTTCAATTCCCAATCGATCAGCCATCTCAGCCGCAAATGCTTCTTTGTGCCCAGGAGTCGGGCTGTAAACACGGCACTTCTTGATCGGCCGGACACAACAAAATGCATCCAGAAACGTGCGCGCCATTCCACCAGATCCAATCAAACCAACAACTTCTGAGTCAGGCCGTGATAGGTACTTTGCTCCAATACCTGCACCACCACCAACACGCATGTGTTGTAAGTAGCCGTCATTCAGAAATGCCAGAGGTGCCCCGTTTTTAGTCGACAGTAAAAAAATCAGACCGCAATACACACCGGGTTCCGTACAGAATTTTTCCTCAGTCCAATTGCCGTCATCTGTCTTTGGCCAAGTAACAATGTCCGATTTCATCCGAATAGCAAAATACTGGCCACTCGCACCTTCCATCGAACCCCAGCGGAAATAACCATCATCAATATCGGCTGGAAAATATAAATCCACCCGCGGACGATGAACCGCGCCGGCTTCAACAATATCCCGAAATGCTTTTTCTTGAACCCTCAAACAATCCGACATAGAGAGCAATGAGGCTACTTCTGTATTGTTAATTAAAAGCATTTCTCAGGTCTCCAAACCAATCGCTGAAAATAAATTCTCAGGCTCAAGTTCACCACTAACAATTGACTGATCTTTAGCGTACCTGATCATGACTTCGATGTTTTTTCGATTGGCTTTAAATCCACGAAGCCAAGGCGAACCGTTAAACAACTTCCGTTCGTTTTCAAAATGATGCCGACATCCAACAAGTAAAGACCAGTTAGGGTCCGTATAGTAATTTTCTGCAATATCAGAGGCCTGATGAAATAATGCCATCAGTTTTAGTGTCATTTCAGGATCACAATCCGCAAGTTCTTGGTGCATAACGATCAGGTGCATAATCGGGAAAAAACCCTGATTCTGAAAATACTCCGCTTCAGCTTCAACTGGATTCAAAAAAAGACGTCTTGCCGGAATCTCACCTGACATTACATTTGCCGGGGGATGTGGCAAGAAAAATGCATCGATTTCACCCTCCATCAAAAGAGTACCCAGCCGATCCCTTCCACCAATAAATTCCACATCGACACCTGGCTCAAGGTTTAAGGGGATTTTTTCTGCGGTTGTGGTTTTCCATTTAATCGATCGCCAAGGCACCTGATAATGAAACTCAAGATCGCCTTTAGCTAGCAAAGAAAGCGTTGTCTGGAATGCGCTCAAGGCAACACGCTTTCCAGCCAAATCGTTCGGCGTGACTAACCCAGAATCTTGACGAACCCACATTTGACTTTGACTGAACAGTCGACGCGGGAAGACCGGCACCCCGACAATTGGGATGCCTTTAGATTTAGCAGCCAGAAACGATGACATGGAAAACTCTGCCACATCAAACTCGCCTTTCAGAAAACGTTCATGCCGATCATTACCGTCCCGCAAATTGGCGCTCTGGCCGACCTGGAAAGGTTCGATCTTCAAACCTTCAACTTGACCGAGCGACCCATCAAAAAATGGGAAATGTCGATCATATCGATCAAGGGCTAGCGTGATATCCATGGCTAATACAACCCCAAATAATGGCTATCGTGTTTCGGTCACAGCGCGTATTTCAACGCTACCAACATCTAACTTCTGAGCTTCGGCATCAACACGCTCAACCTTTACACCCGTTTCAAAAGCTGCCATCTGCAGAAGTTCCAACTCTTCATCCGAGGCACTCTCAAACCAGTACTGTTCACCACGCGGGATGAGAATTCCTTCATGCTTTCCAAATTCACCGATCAACTCATCTCCAGGCCCATAAAAACGGACCGTGCCAGATAAGACCATCCAAAACCCGTCCATGCCACGATGAGAATGCAGATTATTTTCACCACCTTCCCTGACTACCTGAACACGGCCGCGAATAAGATCACTACCGGCAAGTTGAACAATCGCCTTTTGACCCGGCATGTCCTCGGGCTTTTCATACTTGAATACTTGATACTTATTTTTCGCGCTTTCCATCTATTAACCTCTATTACTTTCCATGTGTATTCTGATAACAATTTACCCCAAGTTCAGTGATTTAATCCCCGTTTTTCCAGACTAAATATGTCTTTCGGCAAACTAATGACCCAACGTTTAAACAATCAAAATAACCGCCGTTAAAATATCGAAAGAACCCACGAATCAAGAACAAAACCCCTCAACGATCCAATAACTGCAGCCAGGCCAACCACAAGAGCTGGGTCCCATCGTCTCAACCAAACTAGTCCCGCCACGGCAAATACGAAAAGAACTTCCCAATGAGCGATCTCAACATGAACCGCTAAGCCGATACCCGCAGTTAGCATCATGCCAGCAATAACGAATCCTGATACAGGAAGAAATATTTCGACATATCCACGCATCCGCTCATACCAATGAGCCGCCAACGAGGCTCCAATTGCGGTCGGAATAGCGACCCCAATCAGGCAGGCGAATGCGCCTGGAAATCCAGCCAGAAAGTATCCAACTCCGGCCACAAAACTGACCTTAGGGCCCGGAACAAAATTACCAATCGCATACGCCCAAGCGAACAAAGCTGGACTCAATACCCCTGCTGCGACCCAGTGGTCTTGAATAATCGCCAACTGGCCATTGCCGCCACCGAGCGAAAACAGGGTGCTAAACGCAATAACCGAAACGACTTCAACAACACCAACGGAAAGACTTTCAGTCGACTCAATCATTCGGAACAACCTCCCCAACGCGCAAGATAAAGGTTCCACAAATCAATGAAAGGCAGGCTGCAACAATCAAAGGGCCCTGAACCAGATAAACAAACACTGGAATACCTGCAGTGATAAAAAGGCCACGAATAAGGATACTGATTGAATGATTCCCTGCGAAAAACATGCGTGCCGCATTGCCAAGCAATAAGCCAATCACGCCAAGGCCGACCGAGTGCTGAACAGCATTTAACAATGCACTATCAGCCGCTTGGGTCGACAACACACAAGCAATCAAGACCAGTGATGCACCAGGAAATAGTATGGAAATCAGGGCGACTACTGCACCGCCAAAACCATGAATTCGATACCCAACCATTGCCGCAAATGCCAAAAACTTTGGTGCTGGGATAATTGCAGCTGCGAGCATCAAGGACTTTTGCTCTTCGGATGTGATGATTTTTCGCTTATCAACCAGCTCCCGCTCCAATCGATCCATAGCAGCCCACATGCCACCAAAACAGACAGAACCTAGCCGGAAAAATAATTTGAAAATCTGAAACAAACTCAACCGGGCGCAAGTCTCTCGAGGCCCGATAGTTTTATCACCGGGCGAGCCTTCTTGGCCTTCTTGCATTACATTTATCCCTAATTACACGAGAACATCACAGAATCAAATAAACTGCGTATCCTGATACTGCCTAAAAGAGACGGGGTCTGCCCAAATTACTTCAGTTTGAGCCACAAATTTAAGGCACTTAAATCTCTCATAGGCGAAGCGAATAGCTTCACATATGATTAATAAAAAGACTGCACGCAGGGGGTGTCATGACGGCAAAGCATTTCATTGGTAATGCATGGATCAGTAACGGCGATATCATTTATACCAAAAGCCCGAGTGATCAATCTCAAATTTGCGATTATCACAAAGGGAGCCAATCGACCCTTGAGGATGCAATCCATTCGGCAAGGACCGCATTCGAATCTGACCAATGGAAATCTCGGTCACGGTTAAGAGCGCAGTTCCTGATTGAACTCGCGGACGGCATTCGATCGGTTGAGGAACAATTGGTCTTAATGATCACATCTGAAAGTGGAAAGGTCATTTCCCAGGTACGTCACGAAGTCAAAGCAGCAATAAACGAATGCATCTATTATGCAGGGCTCTCGCGCGCTCAATTTGGTCGTGTCGCCGAATTTGACTCAGGTCAACAATCTTTATTCACCCGAGAACCTATTGGGGTCGCCGCAATCATCGTTCCTTGGAATGCGCCAGCAACGCTTTTAATTCGATCACTGGCTCCCGCAGTTGCGGCTGGATGCACAGCCGTGATCAAACCCGCTCATGAATCAGCTGGTTCTCACGGAATACTCATGCAATGTATTGCCCGTTGTTCCTCACTCGTTCCTGGGGCGATTAATTCTGTGAACGATGGTGGAATTGCCATGTCGCAAATGCTGGTAAGTCATCCTGAGATTGACGTAATCAGTTATACCGGATCAACAGCAACCGGGAAAAAAATCATGGAGGCCGCTGCCGGATCATTAAAACGGCTATCTCTGGAACTTGGTGGTAAATCACCAGCCATCATTTTTGAAGATGCCAGCATTGATCAAGCCATAGATGAAATCGTCCGCGGCGCTATGCCACATTCTGGTCAAATGTGTACCGCAATCGGACGTGTTTTAGTCCCCAAGAATCTGCATTCACAAGTGGTTGCGTTATTAGTCAACCGGCTCTCCGAGCTAAAAATCGGCCACGCACTTAGTTCAGACTCGCAAATAGGTCCCTTGATCAACGAAGCGGCTGCAGAACGCTATTCAAAGTTTGTAGACCAAGCAAAGAAAGACGGTGAAATGCATTTAACGGGTGAACGCCTCGATTCCGATCAATTCGGATCGGCATGCTATGTATCGCCAACAGTGGCATCAATCGATGACGTGAATCACTCACTAGTCCAGACTGAATTATTTTCGCCCTTCTTATTAGTCGAAACGTTTGTAGACAAGGATGAGGCGATCCATCGTGCAAATTCAACAACCTACGGATTGTCAGCATCGGTCTATACCAAGACCACTAAATGGGCACAACGTGCGGCTCGACAAATCAAAGCAGGTACTGTTTGGATCAATTGTCATAATCGGCTCATGGTAGAAGCAGAGACTGGCGGTTACCGAACTTCGGGACTCGGGCGACTGCATGGGGTTGAGGGCTTAGCGCCATTCTTAGAAACAAAGCATATTTACTCTGAATTTGGAGAATGGTGACATAATGACTTCCATTGAGACAGAAATCGTAATCGTAGGCGGAGGTCCTGTCGGAATAGGCTTGGCCATCGATCTAGCTCAACGTGGACACGAAATTACCGTAGTCGAAAAATATCAGCACCTCCAGCAGGTTCCAAAGGGTCAAAACTTGACGCCCAGAACAATGGAGCATTTGACTGCATGGGGAGCATCCGGCTTTGCAAGGGCTCTAAGACCAACCTCTCGAAAGACCGGAAACGGCGGCTTAAACTGCTGGAAGAACTTATTGAGTGGGCACCACTACAGTTGGCTCAACCGAGAAAATGTCCAACAATTTTATTACCAAACTGTTGAGCGACTCCCTCAATACCTCACCGAACAAGCCCTGCGAACCCGAGCCGAACAACTTGAGTCAATCCACTTACTGACCGATTGTGAAGCAACCGGCTGCTCACAAAAAACGAAGAACGTTCACACCCAGTTCCTGAATCGATCAACCGGTGAAAAAATAGTAATAGAAAGTGATTTCCTCGTTGGTTGTGATGGCAGTCGATCAGTGATCAGGGACGCTGCAATGATCAAACAAACAAACAATGATCATGACAAGAAAATGGCTTTGATTGTTTTTCGCTCACAAGAACTCGATGAACTGCTATCCACCCTGCCTTTCAGCGCATTTTATAACGCGCTCGACCCTAAACTTCAGGGCTACTGGAAGTTTATCGGTCGGGTCAATGACCAAGGCGACTGGTTTTTTCACGCACCGGTGGCTAATGACTGCAGCAAGGATGACTTCGACTTTACGGCCTATTTACACGAAACAGTCGGTCAACCATTTTCACTCACAATCAGCTATGTCGGTTTTTGGGACTTACGATTTGCGGTGGCCGAACGGTATCGAACTGATCGGATTTTAATCGCTGGTGATGCGGCTCACAGTCATCCGCCATATGGTGGATACGGCATTAATACTGGGTTCGAAGATGCTAGAAACCTTGGATGGAAATTATCTTTTTGTCAGAAAGGGCTCGCTCCAGACGAGTTACTTGATACCTATGACGAGGAACGACGCCTAGTCTTTCAGTCAACAGCGGATCATTTTATTGAACATTTGATTCACCAAGATCGCAAATTCCTCAATACCTGGGATGACAGAGATTTAGAGCCCGAATTTGAAACCGCTTGGGGCCAGAGAACTACGGACAACCTTACGGTAATGCAATACGAACCCCACTACTCGGGATCCAGCATTGTGGACGGAGAAGATGGCGGCTCAATTTCGGCCGTCGGCGATCATCAGATCGAAGCTCGTGCAGGCCATCACCTCGCACCCCCTCCAGACTATGATGATTTTCAATCATCCCTTAGCAAAGACTTTACCGTCATTTGCGCGGAAGATACCGATCTTTCCGAGATCATGCATGAATCAAAGCAGCTTAAAATACCCATCCAAGCCATCACAATGACATTCAAGCAAATGGCGTCATGGAATCGGTCATGGATACTACTTCGACCCGATCACTTTGTTGCATCAAGTGGCAATGACTCTGAGGTCCCAGTTGGCCAGTTAAAAAAGGCTATTATCCCATGACCAACATGAAAAACACTGCCTCCTGGGAATTACTTGCTCGCCTAAAACAACATGGCATCCGATGGTTGTTTTGCAATTCAGGTACCGACTTCGCGCCGATCATAGAGACCTACGAGGCTGCGACTGATGATGAACGCGAGCAATTCCCAGAACTCCTGACGATCTCGCATGAAACGGTTGCAATCGGCATGGCCCATGGCGCTTACATAGTCTCGGGGCATCCACAGGCCATCATGGTTCATGTTCATGTTGGGCTCGCAAATGCACTCATGGGGATCATCAATTGCCAGAGCGATCAATCTCCAATTCTAGTGTTAGCTGGAAAAACGCCGATTACTGAATTCCTGAAGCATGGGGGTCGAATGACTCCCCAGCAAAGTGGACAGGATGTATTTGATCAAAATGGGATTGCCCGCCAATTCGTGAAATGGGACTCTGAGCTCAGAGATCCAGAACAAATTATAGATCTTATTGACCGTGCACTAGGCATCGCGCAGCAGTCACCGAAAGGGCCGGTTTTACTCTCCCTTCCTAGGGAGCCATTAGCTGGGAATGTCGGGGCAGTTCGAACCAGTCAGTTGAGCATTCCAAGCCCTCCGAAACCACCAATCGCAAGACAATCAGAAATCGACGAAGTTAAGCGACTCTTGACCCAAGCAGATAGACCACTCCTCATTATCCAAAAAAATGATCATGAGTGTGCATTAGCAGAGGCATTGAACAGTCTTGCCTCGAATCAAGGCATCGCGGTTATAGAACCATTCACAACCAGGAATGCTGCAGATAGCCAGCAACCGTATCATCTTGGCTATCAGTCTGGAGGCCTCGTCGAAGCGGCTGACCTTATTCTAGTTGTTGAGAGCCAAAGCCCATGGATACAACGATTTGAATCTCCCAACGCGAAAGCCATCGTTCATATTGGACAAGATCCATTTTGGACGAACCTTCCATCAAAAAGTCATCGAATGACACTAAGTATTGCGGGTGATGCCGCTGATACTCTGGACCGCTTAAATAGCTCGGTAACAGTGGCAGATTTGTCAATCCAAAAACGCTGGGAATGGATTCAAAAAGAAAAATCAAACCGCGCTGCGACTCTATCGAATCTTAAAGAACAGATGGAAGCATCATCCGAGATTACACCGGCCATGGTTGGGCGAGCAATGGCTGAGCACATGACTGAAACCACTCGCGTCTTTTCTGAGCTGGGCCCTCCGCCAGCGTCTGCATCGCCACGCTACCCAAATCAGTGGTTTACACCACCGTTTTCTGGAGGGCTCGGGTGGGGCGTTCCGTGCGCACTCGGAGCCAAATTAGCAGCTCCTAAACTGCAAATAATCGCCTGTATTGGGGATGGCTCATTTCTGTTCGCAAACCCATTGGCATGCATTCATACGGCAATTAATCTTAAATTGACGATCCTGATTATTGTCATGAATAATAGCGCCTGGAATGCTACGCGACGAGCAGCCCACAATATGTATCCCAATGGGCAAGCTATGCAAAATACATCGCCTATTTTGACGAGCCTAGACGACCAACTCGATTTTGCAGAAATATCAAAAGCTAGCGGTATTGCCGCATACACGGTGAAAAAACCAACCGATTTAAAGCCCTGTTTCAACAAAGCGTTAAATGCATTACTAAAAGGAGACCGACCCGTACTGATTAATATAATTACAAGTAAAACAGATGGTTTTTGAGTTTAATTTTACCGATTTTTCAGTACTGGTTAAATTCATTCAAAAATCACCGGAAATACTGAGTAAAAAATAAATCTGGGTGGCCAGAAAGATAAATCGGATTAGATGCGAAACCAGAGAGTAGCTCATCGCACAAAACACAACTTATTATCAACTGCCTAGGTTGGGTCATATTTCCAGAGATAATGCGGTGGTGTGGGCCCTTTGTTACGCTCCCCCTGCTGCGCTTGCTCATAAGAATGAGCCATCAAGCCGACACTTCGAGATAGACAAAAAAGACCACGGGCCAGCATGGGGCTAATTCCGAGAGCCGCAAATATAGCGCCTGTGGCCCCATCAATATTCAATGCGATCGCAATTCCTGAACGTTCATGAAGTGTATGCTGAATTCTTTCTGCGATTGTCGCGTATTGGCCCTCGATACTCTGGTCTTCTAACGAACACTGTCTGAGAATAGACAAAAGTGGTTGAGCCCTGGGGTCTTCAGGCTTATGAAATCGGTGCCCAAAACCTGGTAAATATTTCTGTCCCAACTCTGCGCGATAGTCGAGCTCATTCAAGATTGCGTCATCAAGTGTCTCACTTTTCATGCGGGCTGCTACTGATACAAACAGCTCGACTGCCTGCTCGCCCGCACCCCCATGAACATCACCCAACATATTCACTCCTGTGGCAATGGCATTATTGATACCTACCCCACAGGTAATGGCCATCCGACTTGCTGCAATGGAGGGGGCTTGAGGCCCATGATCAACGGCAGCAACCAATGCCGCCTCAAGTAAGCGAGATTGCGACTTTGACGGTTGTGTTCCCAATGCCATTAACCAAATCATTTCAGTAAACGTTTTCGACTCGATTAATTCTTGGATCGGATGGTTCCTGATCTCAATGACACCAGGCCTCATATTGATAATGCCAGTGGTCCACCAGGCTTTAACATCAGATTCTTGACTCATCGAATCACTCCATTTTGAATCATATGCTCGATTTCGAAATCGCTGTACCCAATCGACTTAAGAATCAAGGCAGATGATTCTCCTAATTGATCCACTCCCGATTCGGGCTTGAGTCGGTCGCCATTAATTAAAAAACCATTCGTAACCAAATCGATTTTTTTAGCAGGATTCTCATGCGCCATCGACACAATGAATTCTCGGCCCAGAACTTGTGGAAGCTGTAAAGCTTCTGGAACAGTTAACACCGGCCCTGACGGAATTCCATTCTCTGTAAATAGCTCAACCCAATCCAGTGTCGATTTCTTCCCTAGCACTTCTTCAATATCTCTATTTAACTGAGATCGATTTTTTTTGCGCGCCTCTCGTGAGCAGTATCTCGGATCACCTTGTAAATGATACAGCTCGCATACGTCGACCAACGCAAGCCATTGCTTTTCCTGATTTGCCGCAATATTAATAAGCCCGTCTTGCGTCCGAAACGTTCCTGACGGCGCGGAGGTCATGTTCTCATTTCCGATACGCTGGGGGTTGGCAGCGGCCATGAGCCAGTTGGACACAACCCAACCCATCGTTGTCAACACGCTTTCCAGCATTGAAACGTCGATCATTTGTGATTTTTTTTGATGGAGTGCAGAAGAGATTGCTAACGCAGCAGTTAAACCACCAATTGTATCTGCAATTGGGTAGCCAACGCGGTACGGGGGTGACGCAGGATCACCTGTTATATCCATAACTCCCGACATCCCCTGAATTATTTGATCATAAGCAGGTTGACCGGACATAGGTCCATGCTGTCCAAAGCCTGAAATTGCACAGTAAACAATCGGGTCACTCCATTCTTGGCACTTATCAAAACCCAGGCCAAGCCGATCCATAACGCCAGGCCTAAAGTTTTCTACAACGGCGTCGGCCGTGGATACAAGACGTTGAAATACAGCCTTGCCACGCGACGACTTTAGATCAATGGAAATAGATTTTTTACCTGCATTCTGAGCTAAAAAAGAGGTCCCCAGCTTATCCGCATTCCAATCTGGATTCGCTCCAAGCTGTCGAGCTAAATCCCCATCAGGGGATTCGACTTTGATTATGTCTGCACCTAACAAACCGAGCTGGTAGGAGCAAAATGGTCCTGACAACACATTTGTGACATCAATAATTCTAAATCCACTGAGTGGTTTATCGTTCACGGGATGGCTGACGTTTATCTTTAATGATCGGATAAATTAAAAGACCAACGGCCAGCATTAAAATACATAACGTCATTGGACGATCCCACATAAATTCAAGCCCACCCGATTTACGCATTGCACGGCCCAGATTATCTTCGAGCATCCCACCGAGAATAAAACCAATAATTAATGGAGGAAGGGGATACCCACCAAAACGGAGCAGTGTCGCCATACATCCAAGGCCGATCATTATCAACAATTCTGTTCCGTTGTTTTGCCCTATATATGCTCCAACCAAGGAAAAGAATACGACAAATGGAATTAAATAATGCCGAGGCACAGTCAGTAATTTGGCAATATACGGAATGAGCGGTAAATTTAGAATTAATAGCACGATATTGCCAATATACATGGACATGATCACCGCCCAAAAAATTTCAGGCTGATCCTCCATCAAGCGCGGACCCGGTGTGACACTGAGTGCTATCAGCGCACCAAGTAAAATAGCGGTGGTTCCCGAACCCGGGATACCGAGAGTGAGCATTGGAACAAATGATCCCGTACACGCAGCATTGTTAGCCGTCTCAGGAGCCGCGAGACCTCGAATTGATCCTTTGCCAAATTTTTCTCGCTCTCCTGGCGGCGCCAAGTTTCGTTCGATGGCATATCCAAGAAATGATGCCATCGTGGCACCAGCTCCAGGGAGCACGCCAATCAAAAAGCCAAGAACTGATTGCCGTCCAATAACCGGTGCTATTTCTATCGCCTCTTCTTTAGAAATCCTTAAATTCTCGATTTTACCGCTATTCTCTATCGATTCACTGCGGCCCTTATCCAGCACCAGGAATAAAGCCTCAGGCAACGCGAATAGACCCATTACAAGCGTCACAAAGTAGATGCCACTTTGAAGATCCATAATGCCCATCGTGAATCGGGCGGCATTATGTAATGCAGATTCACCAACCGTAGCAAGCATGACCCCAAATACAGTCATTGCCATGGCTTTAATCACTTTCCCACGACCTGCAAATGCAGCAACAGCAGTTAAACCGAGCACCATCAGCGCAAAGTATTCAGCAGACCAAAAGAGCTTGGCTACACTAGACAGCACCGGCGCGAAAATCATGAGAAGGATGACACCGACAGTCCCGCCAGCAAATGAGCTAATTGCAGCGATAGTCAGTGCTTTACCAGCCTGCCCAGCTCGGGCCATTGGATAACCATCAAAGGAAGACGCCACAGTCCCAGCAACGCCCGGTGCATTGATTAGAATTGAAGAAGTAGATCCTCCAAAAATCGCACCATAATAAACACCTGAAAGTAAAATCAGAGCAGAAGCGGGATCACCTAATTGAATTGCAACAGGGATCATAATTGCAATGATCGACATCGGACCAAGCCCAGGTAGCATGCCGATAAATGTTCCTAAGAAACAACCAACGAGCACCATTAATAAATTAAATGGCGTCAGGACAGCTCCCAAACCAGCTAGCATTCCTTCCAGCATCATTGCCCTCCCATGCTCGGTAACGGAGCAAGGTAGATCCCAAGAATGGGATCTACCAGATACCATATCAAAACGCTTGCAAATAGGCCTATAAAACTGGATCGCACGTAATTTTTTTCACCAAGAAGTCTTGAGCCTGCAACCAAAAACAATGTGGTCGCAAGGATAAATCCAGACATTCTTAGAAAAAGAGCATAGAGCACCATAAACACGACAAGAAGAATTGCCTGCTTCCAGGCAAATCCTCTCCAGCCCTCAGCATCTTTCACGAAGTCGTCGTTGTGAGATGAGATAATAAGAAGTCCGGAGAGTAGAATTCCCAACCCAGCTAGACCGAGAGGCATCGTATTCGGCTTGAACGGCATCCGGACCTCAAACGGTAATATCGGATGTATCCAAGCCAGATACCCGTACCCGATCGAGAAAGCGAACAATGCGATTGCAATGCAACGATCGAGACGAATCATAGATTATAGGAATCCAAGCTCTTTCATCAGACTACCAATTTCTAATTCCTGCTTCTCAAGGAATTTCACGAAATCATTGCCTGGGTTATAAATATTGACCCACTTGTTGCGGGCCCGAACTTCTTCCCATTCAGGAGTGTTGTACATATCACCAAGTACTTTCGTGTACTTTTTACGCTGACTTTCTGAAATTCCTGGTGCCGCAAAAAATCCACGCCAATTAACAAATTCCGCATCATAGCCTTCGCTTTTTAGCGATGGAATGCCGTCAATCGCTTTGGGTGCCGTCGTTACCAGAATGCGGATTTCGCCTTGACTAGCTAAGCCAACAGCCTCAGACAAACCGGTAGAGAGCGCGTCAGCCTCACCAGAGAGCAATGACGCCATCGCTTTTCCACCCGCATCAAAAGGAAGATACTTTACTTGAAGTGGATCCGCACCAGCTGATTTCATTGCAAGCGCAGCCACCAAGTGGTCCATGCCACCGGCAACCGAACCACCGGCAATTGCCAAATTATTGGGATTCTTTTCGTAGATTTTTACGAGATCTTTAAATGATTTAATATTGCTATCTGCTTTCACCACAAGAGCCGCATAATCACCAATCGTCCCAGCAATTGGGGTTAGATCACGAAAACTTTGCGGAAAGACTTTAGTCAAGGACCGAATGACGATCGGAGTCGAATTCACCATTAGTGTTCCAGTACTTGATTTGGCATTTTCAATCAAATAGCCAATGGCTTTTCCGCCGCCGCCACCCGACATATTCTCATATGATGCTTTACCGATCAGACCTGAACGAGTCAAGACTTCGCCAGTACCACGCGCTGTTCCGTCCCAACCACCGCCAGCCCCGCCTGGAACTATAAAATGGATACTGTCTAACTGCTGGTGTCCTCCAGCGTAAGTTGCAGGTGCCACAGCAGCAAGGCCCGCAAGCCCAGCCAAAGTAACCGCCTTCAAAAATAAGCGTTTCATGAGTATTCTCCTGTTATTGTTCTTTCAGACACATAATTGTCCGCACTCACATAACCATAAGAAGCTGACAGCAACCTGACATGCGATTACTTTTAGTCGAAGACACTCAAGATTTTGCTGAGGCGCTATGCAAGCATTTGATTTCTGGCGGCCATACAATTGATTATGCTTCCACACTTAATCAAGCCACTCATTTCTGGCGGCTTAATAAGCAATATTACGATCTCATTATTCTCGATATCGAATTACCCGATGGAGAAGGCACGTCCTTACTCAAACAGGTCAGAGGCACTGAGTTGGCAGTTGGTGTTTTAGTACTCACAGCGCGGTCGGAAATCGACGACAAAGTTCATCTACTGGATATTGGAGCTGATGATTACTTGACGAAACCTTTTTCTCTCAAAGAATTTGATGCCAGATTACGTGCTGTTCACAGGCGACACTTGCCAAAGACAATAAATTCTCGGTCAATAGGGCCATTAGAATACGACCCCCTCCATAGAACACTTTGGTCCGGAAAAAACCAAATAATACTGAGGGCCCAAGAAATGAAATTAGTCGAGGCATTAATTGAAGCCCCTTCGCATTTAATGGAAAAATCCCGCCTCTTTAATCGCATGTATGGATTAGATCAAGAGGCTTCCGAAAATGCGGTTGAAGTGCATGTGAGTCGCTTACGAAAGCGATTAGAACCATATCAAATTCGCATCAAGGCCGTTCGTGGGCATGGGTATCAGCTCGTTTGGAGCAATAATGACGAGTAATTGGAGTATCCGCCGCCGATTATTTAGTTTATGGCTCGTCATGCTAATTATTGTATGCGGCGCCGTTTATTTAGTGACTGGAACAATCGCCAAAAAAGCGCTTGAACGAGGCCAGGATAACGATCTCAACGCGGTGGCCTTTGTGATCCTCGACAGCATGGTAAATGCACCGAATGGGCTGGTATTTGATTTGCCTTATAGTGCATTTGAAGTACTGGCTTATTCAGCACCAGAGCGCCTGTTTTATCAGGTCGCGCTGAATGACAAGTTTTTGGCAGGCTACGACGACTTACCTAAATCCGCCGAAAATACTTCAAAAGTATCATTTCGTACGGCTTTATATCGTGGTGAAGAAACTAGATTTGTATATGCATCCAAGCCTATAAAATTCGGCTCAGGCGAAAAAATCTGGGTCATAATCGGACAAACTTCGGGAAGTTATTTCGAATTCGCATCTACGATCGCAAATTGGATTGCCGTTACCGTATTCGCCGCTTTTTGTATTCTTGCCTTGTGGGCTGAGCTGAGTCTTAGACACTCACTTAAGCCATTTGCTGCCGTAGAAAAAGATTTAGCTCAGCGTGCTGCGGACGACTTCTCCCCCATCTCTCGAAACACGCCAACAGAAATAACCCGCTTGGTTACAACGCTGAATGAAACTCTTGGTCAACATCAAGAATTACTGCGGCAAAACCGAGCTTTCATTGCCGAAGCTACTCATCAGATCAAAACGCCTATTGCCGCAATGTTAACAGCCGCAGAAATTCTTGAGCGTGAAGTTGCTGATCACCAGAAAGAGAAGGTACATAAGCTAATCGTCCGTGCACGCTATGCAAGCAAAATTGTGACTCAGTTATTAACCAGAGCAAGCCTGGCATACCGAGAAATGCTCAAGATCCGGGAAAACGTTAATCTTACGCAGCTAGCTGAAAGTGTTATCAGGGCGTTCGACCCCATCGCTGAGTCAAAAGAGATTGAATTATCCGTTGACGCACCCTCCCGTTCAATAAACATAGTCGGCGATAAAGTTGCTTTGCGAGAAGCACTGGTATGCCTTGTCGATAATGCTATTCGGCACAGCCCCATCTTGTCTGAAGTAACGATTAGTGTATTCCAGGGCGAGGAAACCGTGTCATTAATTGTTTCTGACCACGGAACCGGATTTACAACTGAGCCACATTTAAGCATCGAGGCCTCGCTCGGTAAAACAGAGAATAGAGCAAGTACCGGCCTTGGCTTATCTATTGTTAAACGTGTTGCACATTATCACAGTGCAGATCTGATACTTTCCAATCAACCTGAAGGGGGTGCGAGATGCGGTTTGTGCTTTCGATTATCTTAATTTTTTGCGCGTTTAGCACGAGAGCTCTAGAACTAGAAGGTACCTTTCAAGTGGGAAATGGTCAGTCCCAGATTACAGTACTGGGAACAAATGATTTTGAGCGCGTAAAGCCTGTTTTTTCTCGTTTTTCCGAAATTAATCCACGTTACAATGTTGCCTACTTACAGGCATCTAGCCGTGAAATAGATCGCGCCACCAAAGAGGGTTTGCACCCAAAAATTGATCTTGTCATGTCCTCAGCAATTGATCTGCAAATTAAGGCAGTTAATGATGGATTCGCTACGCGAATTGATTTAAATGGCTTATTAGCGACGCACTGGCGTGAAGAATTAGTGCAAATTTCCGTTGAACCAATCGTTTCCATTTATAATGAGAAGACAAACCCTGAATTTAATAAGATCAAGACTCGACGAGAGCTCATTCGATCTATTGAGCAATCAAGTGCAAATCTACGGATTATGATGTACGACCCAAAAGTTTCTGGTGTTGGTTACCTTTTAAGCCGTCAAGATGAACTGCAAGACAATGCATTCTGGAGCCTGATCCGGCGATTCCAAACCAAAGAGTTTAAGCCGAGCTGTTGTTCTGGCGAGATGATTGATGCGGTTGTATCCGGCGAGGCAGCAATTGCTTACAACGTAATCGAATCTTATATCTTGCCGAAGCTTAACGAATCGCCTCATCTGAAAATTCTCAGATTTGAAGATTACCAATTAGCTATTCCTCGCACCGCTTTTGTCCCGAAATCATCAGATAATCCTGACTTAGGCAGCCAATTGGTTCGCTACTTTATTACCAGCGATGCTCAAGCCAGATTGCCGGAATTGGTTCGATTGAGCGTTTTGAATAAGCAAACGAGAGGTGGAGGACCCACAAAACCGATTAGGCTTAGCCCTGCATTGACTGTACACCTTGATCCCATGGCGAAGGGATCTTTCTTCGATCGCTGGGATCAATAACAGTCGGCTTAATACCTTTTTAATAATATGCATTAGAAATGCTACGCACGTTAATCGCGCTTTAGAACTCCATTTTTAATCAATTCCAACCATAACCATAGCGTTGTCAAACTACCCGCGAGCAGAGCGTAAATTTGAAAATGGTTTGTCACCAGAGAGAAAAATACTCCTGCCCCAATACAACCGGCCAGCACACGCTCATGCAATGTCAGAAGTCGAATTGAGAAACCAGACAGCGCACTACCCATTAATAATAAAACGAGAATTGTGCTGGCCATGACTTCAAATTCACTCCAAAAATCACTTGAAGTACCCAGCAAGAATTCTGGACGTAGTACAAAAATGAATGGAATTATATAGGCGAGCCAAGCATAGCGCATCCCACAAAATGCGACCTGTAGAGGTTTCTCCCCGGCAAGTGATGCAGCAGCAAAAGCAGCAATCGCAATAGGAGGCGTGATCATCGACATCATACCGAAATACAGTACAAAAAAATGCGCCGCAATTGGTGTTACTCCGGCTTTGACAAGTGCAGGAACAACCAAAGTCGCTAATAGCACATATACCGCGACCGTCGGCATTCCCATTCCCAAAACAATACTGACAAGCGCGGTCACTAATAACAGAATCAGTAAACTCTCACCCGCAAGATCAATAACAATCAGCGCCATATTGAAGACTAAGCCAGTCGCATTTAGGACCCCGATGACGAATCCTGCGGCTGCAACGATCACAATAATATCGATCGATTGCTTGCCTGTATCGATGAATGAATTGACTAGTATTCCAAGCGAAAAACGGGTTCCCGCATAACTACGGAACGAGGAAAGACACACAGTCGTCGCGGCCGCTGAAAGTGCAGATAACTCGGGTGTCCAGTTAAGTTCAAATAAAGCAAAAATAAGCACCGCGAATGGTGGAATGAAATGCCAACCCTCATTCAAAACAGACGATGCTTTTTTTCGATCAGATGCCGGAATTGCTTTAATGCCTAATTTAACGGAATCAGCATCTGATTGAAGGAATACTGCTGCAAAAAAGAAAACCGCGGGCAATAAGGCGGCCAACGCGATTTCTTGATATGGAATCTGAGAAATTTCAGCCATTAAAAAAGCAGCTGCGCCCATCACTGGCGGCATCAGTTGCCCACCAGTCGATGCGACACACTCTGTTGCCGCGGCCAATTTTCCAGAAAGGCCTGAGCGCTTCATTAATGGAATGGATATCACACCGGTCGATGCAACATTCGATACAGCACTTCCCGAAATCGTTCCAAACAATGCAGAAGCAACGATTGCGATTTTTGAACTGCCACCCCGAAGCCCGCCCATAGTCGCAACAGCGAGGTCGGAGAAAAAATCACCACCGCCCGATTTCGCTAATACCACCCCAAACAAGATAAATGGGAGAACAACAGTGGTTCCGATCTTTAAAGGAAGACCCACCATCGCAGTGGTATCCCAACTTAGGTGTGCCGCTAAATCAAGTACAGCCCAAGGTCTTGCGGTCACCGGCTCGGGTAAATAAACTCCAAAAATTCCGTAGGCCAAAAACAGAAGCACGATCACAACTAAGGCGTAGCCAACCAACCGCCTGAGCGCCTCCAAGACCAGAGGAATCAAAAAAATTCCAATCACAGCCGCTTCATTTAAATGGTAATACAGTTCTTCAGCCATCACGCGATAACGAATCGCCATATAAACACAGAGACCAAATGCAGCCCAGCCCGGGGCTTGTGATAACAAAGTCATATCACGTTTGCACCCAGAATAATCCCTAGACAAAAACGTGAGTAAGAGACAAAGACCCAGAATCCACAATGCAAATTCCTGCGCCATCAGTGTCGCGCCCAGAATGGCTCTTGGTAAATCAGCCGTCCAAACAACGATAGAAATAGCTATAACGCATGCAATCACGTCATTTAGCCGACTCATGGAAACCTCGTGCTCGAAATTATCGTAACGGTATATTGGTTGAGTTACCGGCAGGGCCCATTAGGCAATGCAAGACCTGCCGGACCCAGTCAACTACAACTCAACGCTTCCACAAGCCCTGAGCCTTGTAATAACTCTCTGCCCCTGGATGAAAGGGCAACCCGATATCTTTTGCCATATTGGCTGGATCAAATTTAGTCAATGGTCCATATGCTTCAGACATCGCCTTACGATTTTTTGCCATTGCTGCGACTAATTTCGCAACGGCAGAATCAGGCACATGACTACCGGCATATAACAGATAATCATAAGCCATAAGTGGGGTATCAACCTCTACTCCGGTTAATCCTTTGCGCGGCTTCGTTACAGTTACGTAAGAAGGTGGTACTACCTTCTGCATGCGCTTGGCAGCTTCGTCATTATTAATGACGGGCAAGAACCGTATTCCTCCCACAGCAGCAGCGACTTGATTCATTTTTCCAGCACCAACAGCAAAGAAACCAGCTTCAGTTTTTCCCGCAGAAAAATCATCAGCATTTCCAATGATGTTTGTTACCGGAACACCATCAACATCAGCTACGCTAAGACCTGCATTTGCCAGTACCGCACGAGATAAGATCCCAATTATTTTCTGTCCACTGTATTCAGTAGACACTTTCCTTCCCTTAAGGTCCGCGACTGTTTTTATATCTGAGTCGGATTTAACAAAAAACCCAACCTCAAACGGATAGACCACGGCAACAACTCTCAAGTTTTCGCTAACTCTTCCTTTGAATGGGCCACGACCTTTAACGGCATTGGCGACCTCAAGAATATTGGCCAGGCTATAATCGACCTTTCCTGTGTTTACGAGTGGTACGATTTTACCCGTGCCACCATGTGGTTGAACTACGAACTGATCGCCGGCGTCTTTTGCTAAAACGCTCGCCATTGCAGATCCGATACCATAGGTTGCGGTGCCCTGTCCCGAAGTGCCTATCACGTACTGAGCTGACGAGGCTGCAGTAGAGAACAGAGTCAATGCCAGAATTGCTGTTATTTTCGATATTTTTATCATTTTGAAAATCTCCTAAAAAGCATCCTACTATCGCACAAACAGATTCAGCAAACCAAAATCAGCGCGAGATTTAATCGTTATGACGCGCATGATCTTTTCAACTCCTTCAAAATTTTCTAAGACGCTAAAAAATCTCAAGCATCGATCGACTCATTTCGCGAGCGGGGTCCACTTAAAATAGTTTTGAAATACAGTCTTTCATTCTGGATACTCAGATCATTGACCGTTATGGTTACATTTTAAGCTAAAAGAAGAACAAGTACGTGAGCCGTCTAAACCTTTCCATTGCCACCAACGATTATGATCATTTCAGAGATCTACGGATTAATAATGTCTCTGCTGAGGGCATCGATCTCAATTGGTTTATTTTCACACACCACGAGTGTTTTGCCCGATTCACGGCCGATCGCGAGTTCGATATTTCCGAGCTGTCTTTTGCTAAGTTCACGGCACAAATAACTCGAAAAGATCCCGATATAATCGGGTTACCCATCGTTTGCTCAAGGCTGTTCAGATTCAGTTCTTTTTACGTAAATAAGAATAGCGGGATCAAGACTGTCGAAGATCTTAAAGGAAAGAAGGTCGGCTCCCCTGAGTGGGCTCATTCAGCAGCTGTCTGGATGAGGGGCTGGATGCAAAACGACAAGGGCATCGATCTTAGCGATATTCATTGGGTACAGGCAGGAGCCAATGCTCCGGGCCGAGAAGAAAAAGTTGAAATAAACTTGCCCGACGGCGTGAATCTTGAGCGAATTAATGACAAATCATTAAGTGAATTGCTTGCCAGTGGTGAAATTGACTGCGCCATCATCGCGAGGCCGCCAACCTGCTTCCTTGATGGTCACCCTGACATCGTTAGGTTATTCCCCGACTATATCGAACGCGAAGAAGTTTATTTTAAGGAAACTGGCATCTGGCCAATCATGCATATTATTGCAATGAAACGAGCGGTACATGATGCCCATCCGTGGGTTGCACGAAATCTGTATAACGCGTTTTTAGAATCTAAAGAACGCAGTGTATCCAGACTGCTAGACCCTGCAATTTCCAGATACCCACTTCCCTGGCTCGCGACCTACGCTCGAAACATGCGAGACTTGATGAGTGGCGACCCATTCCCTTATGGAGTCGAGGCAAACCGTGCCACTTGGGAACAAATGGCAAAATATTCATATCAACAAGGCATCGCTCATCGTGTGTTTACGCCTGAGGAAATCTTCCCATCAAGCGTTTCTACAAAAGTGATTATTTAAAAAAAAGGTATTTGATATGAGTCGTAAACATCCTCCATCAGCAGGATCAGTGGATGCAAATATCACTGCAGATCTTGCTGCAGCAAGTCGAATTCTTGCTGAGCGCGGGGTTGTCGACGGGTTTGGTCATGTCTCAATGAGACACCCCAACGCACCAGACCGCTTTCTAATGGCCAAATCACTGGCCCCCGCGCTCGTCAGGCCAGGAGATATCATCGAATACACACTCGACAGTGAGCCGTGTGAAGATCTCGGTCGGGGCTCGTTTCTAGAACGCTTCATTCATGGCGAAATTTATAAGCTAAGAGATGACGTTAACGCGGTCGTACATTCACACTCACCATCAGTTATTCCATTCGGATTGGTTAAAAATAACATGCGAGCAATGTTTCATAACGCCGCTTTTCTTGCTGCAGGAGTTCCTGTTTTTGATATAAGAAAAGGCTTTGGAACAACCGATATGCTCATCTGCGACTGCGCGAAAGGGTTAGCATTAGCTGAAACGCTGGAAGATAAGCATGTAGCATTGATGCGTGCCCACGGCTCGGTTGCTTGCGGTGATTCACTAGCAACGGCAGTCTTTCGTGCGGTTTATACTGAAGTCAACGCTCGAATACAGCTTTCGGCAATCAGCATTTCACCGGACGGAGAGATCGAAGCACTTGAAACACAAGAAGGTATTTTAGCTGACAAAATTAATCGGACCGCTGGAATGCGTGCATGGAATCTTTGGCGTACACAAATTAGAGCTCAAACAAATTGGTAGAAATCATGGAATCTTTAAAACAAGACTTAGTCGACTGCATCCGAATGTTAGAAGCGTCAGATATTATTGATTACAACGGTCATGCAAGTATCAAGCTAGATGACAATCGCTTTCTAATCAATATTGGGTCTTGCCAAAGAAGTTGCCTAACAACAGCAGATATCTGCGAGATCGACTTCGATGGTAATGTACTGACCGGTATCGGCAAACCGCCCCTTGAGTTTCACCTGCACGTGGGAATCTATCGTGCCAGGCCTGACGTAAAAGCAATCGTGCATGCACATCCCAAGTGGTCAACTTTTTTGACAATGACTGGAAACACCTACCAGCCCGTTTTCGCGCAAGGTACTCTGGTCTATCCCCTGCCATTACTCGACTCACCCAATTCAATTAATAACCCAGAAATGGCGAAGCGCCTGGCTGACACCTTGGGTGACAGCAAAGCTGCATTAATGAAAGCGCACGGCTCAGTGACCGTTGGTGATTCAATACAAGACGCATTCGTCTTGGCAAACTATCTCGAAGAGAATAGCTACCGACAATACATGGCGATGCAAATCGGGAAGCCTTATGGGTTCACAGAAATAGAAATGCAAAAATGTCGCGAAAAACTCTGGAATGCCGATTTATTCAAAAGAACGTGGAATCACTTTAAAGCTAAATTACCTAAAGTATCGCTTTAACGGCAGTCGATGAGGCAACACATGCGTCTAACCCGAGAATCAAGTCTTAGTCTTGCGGGGGTAATGGGTCATCCAATTACCCACTCAAGAAGCCCGTTAATGCACAATACAATGTTCCAAGAAAATGGTCTCGTGGGTTGCTATATACCCATCGAAGTAAAGCCCGGGCACTTAGAGCCAGCCCTCAGAGCGCTGAAGCCACTTGGCTTCGTCGGAGTTAATCTAACGATCCCACTCAAACAAGAAGCTATTGATATCGTTGATGAAATTGATCCTATTGCCAAATCAATTGGTGCGATCAGTTGCGTGGTTGTTCGCGAAGATGGCTCATTATTCGGCACGAATAATGACTGGATCGGATTCAAAGAAAATCTTTACGAAGCCTATCCAAAGTGGAAGGAACAAGGCGATACGGCCACTGTCATAGGCGGCGGGGGCGGATGTCGAGCGGTCGTTTATGCACTTGCCACTGAGGGATTTAAAACAATAAAGCTGATCAACCGGACCAAACAAAATGCCGCTGACATTGCCCTGCTTTTCCCCGAAAAAGTCGTAGTGATTGATTGGGCCGATCGTCATGAAGCTCTCGCCGGCAGTGCTCTGGTGGTTAATACAACTAATCAAGGCATGGTGGGACAGCCACCACTCGATCTCCAGCTACAACACGTGGACTTCAAAGCAATTATCGCTGATATTATTTATACTCCACTTGAAAGCCCGTTAATTCAGGACGCAAAAGCACTTGGGCACAGAACTATCGGTGGACTCGGAATGTTGCTCCATCAAGTGAGGCCCGCCTGGCGCATGTGGTTTGGTATCGATCCGTCCATTACTCCGCAATTGCGAACAATCGTGACTGACGATGTTCTTCGCGAACTGAAGGGTTGATCAAAATTACTCTGCAAGCCAAGCGCAATTCAGCGAAGCATTGATCCGCCGCAGCGTGAGAACATCCACCGGAGTATTTGCAACTCTTCATTGAAGATCCAGAGCACGAATACCCATGGCGGCTTGACCTCATACCCATCAAGATACCACCGTATTCCTCAATACTCCGATGCCCTCAATCGATGACTCAATAACATCTCCAGGCAAGCAATATCTGGTCGCAGGAATGATCTCAGGGTCGTCTGACACCCAATTCCCGCCAAGACTCACATCCGTCGACCATGCCGTTCCAGCGGGCGTTCCTGTCAATATCACCATTCCCGGTTTAAGCGTAAAATTTATCGAAAAGAAATGAATGAGCTCCGCACAATTCCAGATCATTTGACTCGTAGAAGTGCGCTGCCGGAGCTCGCTATTAATATGAGTAGAAAGAATTAAATTCTGCGGATCAGGTATGGCGTCAGACAATGCAATCCAGGGCCCCAATGGCAATGAAGTATCGAATGCTTTACCGCGTCCTAATTCATACCATGTAAAGCCGTCATTATTAGTTCTAACTTGCCGATCTCGAGCCGTCACATCGTTTGCTATCGTATAACCAAAAACATAATCCAACGCCTTTTCGACGGGTATGTGGCGGCCACTTTTTCCGATCACAATCGCTAGTTCTGTCTCACAGTCCAACTTGCTACTCAGTAGCGGGTCATAAATAATTGAGGACTCAGTCCCAATCACAGAATCAGCAGTTTTGATAAAAAATTCTGGTTCGCTACCGCTAATTGGCGAGCCCTTCTTTTCGGCATTATGGGCCCTATAGTTACTTCCCGAACAGAGTATAGTGGAGGGATAAAGTGGAGCTTGTAACCTTGTTCGATCCAACTCATTCCTAACTATTTCGGGATTAGCATTAAACGCTGACTTAATCCTCCCCTCCACTTCTGGCCAACTTTTAATTACAGCCTTGACCGACACAATCCCTTCAAGACCAGGAATTTCGTTGATCAAAAAATAAGAGGCATCTTCAATAACAATAGGTGACACCACGCCATGGCCGGTCTCGTAACTAGCTATAAACATTTGACCACTCCTAAGTCCTATATTGTTTTTCTTTTGAAACTGCTTCTTATCATCACCTTCTTTATGATTTTCTAACAGGTAACACAATTTGAAGATAATAAAAATTTACGTCTGAATATATTTAGATTAACGATAGATTGAATTTCCAGTCTCTTATTATGCCAAAGCAACATATCACGTCCTCAACTTGCATAAGTAAGCCTTCGGTTTCTGTGTTAAAAATTTTATAAAGTTGAAAAAGGAATTTATAGTTCATGAGGATTGTCACATTTAAAGAGAAGAAATCTGGCAATCTAGGAGCGGGATATCTAACGGAAAACGATCAAATCGTTGTCTGTGCATCGGGCCATGAATCAGACCAATCTATTCTAAATTTAATAAAGTCTGGCGTTGCACAAGATTGGCTAAATGCCAGTAATGCGCGTTCGGAAATCGCCCTTACTGATGTTCAATTAATCGCTCCAATACCAAAACCGATACGTAATATCTTTTGTGTAGGCAAGAATTACTATGCCCATGCTCTTGAATTTCATGGCAGTGGCTATGACTCAAGCAAAGAAGATGTGCCACCACATCCAATTATTTTCTCAAAAGCAACAACCTCCGTGTGCGGACCAGACGACGTGATCCTAGGGTCGCTAGATCCAACAGAAAGCGTCGACTATGAGGGCGAACTGGGTGTAATTATTGGAAAAGAGTCCTTTCGAGTTACAAAGAGTGAGGCTATGAATTGCGTATTTGGTTACGTAAATATTAACGATGTAACATCCAGAGAGCTTCAGAAGAAACACAATCAGTGGCTGATTGGCAAAAGCCTAAATACCTTTTGTCCGATGGGCCCATGGATTTTGACCGCAGATGAGGTAGCAAATGTTGGTGATTTAAAACTGCGGACGGTCGTGAATGGAGAGATTCGTCAAGAAGCTAGCGTGTCGGATCTCATTTTTGACATCCCGACTCTAATTGAAACCTTGTCCCGCACGATGACATTACTCCCAGGCGATATAATTGCTACAGGAACATCTGTCGGCGTTGGGATCGGGTTCAATCCCCCTAAATATTTGGGGAAAGGCGACACAGTTAGTGTGTCTATAGCTGGCTGCGGCACGCTGACTAATACAGTTGGCTGAATATAAGTGGCCTACTTTTGGCGATCAAAGAGATTTGACCGCCGCTAAAAAAATAAGAAAAAGGATTAATGCTATGTTCAGTTGTAGTCTAAAAAAAATGGCGATTCTCAGTACGGCGATATTTGCCTTAGAAGTGTCTGCAGGAGGTCACTTCAAAGGTAAAACGATTGAGATCGTAGTGCCATTCAGCCCCGGCGGAGCCACCTTTGTATCCGCAAAATTTCTCGAACCCTACTTAGAAAAACACTTGCCAGGCAATCCAGACATCAACGTTGTTGATAGGCCAGGCGGTGGTTCTATTTTAGGAGCCAACTGGTTTGAGAAAAACGCAAAATCAGATGGAACAACCATTCTGTTTACAACCTCGTCTACGGCAAACCCATTTGTTTTAGGAAAGAAGGGCGTTGCATATCGCTTGGCAGATTACCGAGTCGCATACAGCCATCCATTTAGCGCAGTCGCTTACACATCTCCGGACACAGGAATTAAATCTGCATCGGATATCAAGAAATCCAAGCAACCATTAGTTTATGGTGGCATCTCTGCTTCTGCCTCCGACTTACCTGGGCTTCTTTCATTTGAGGTGCTTGGTCTAGACGTGAAATCAGTGCTCGGATTCAAAGGTCGTGGACCGGCTCGCTTGGCGTTCGCTCAAGGTGAAACAAACTTGGACTACCAGTTCACGCCTGTGTACCTAACTCAGGTGGTCCCTTCTGTTGCTGAGGGCAAAGCTGTTCCTTTATGGACTGGCGGTGCAGTAGATGCGAACGGAAATCTCAGAAAGCGTGATCCGATAGCACCTGACCTCCCGTCCGTTTATGAAGTTTACAAAAATCTTTATGGTAAGGATCCATCAGGTATTGAATGGGACGCATTCGAGGCAATTGCTTCGGTCACGTATGCTTACGGGCTGACCGCCTACATGCATCCTGATACCCCGCAAGACGTCTTGGATGCTTTTGCAAAAGCGGCCGCCGCGATAAATGCCGACCCCGAGTTCCAAAAAGAGAGTAAAAAAGTGACGAATGGAGCTAGATTATCTGCAGGACCAGCGACAGAAAAAGCTGTTAAATCAGCATTAAGCGCTTCTCCTGAAGTTAAAAAATACCTCCGTGAACTTTTATCGACCAAGTTCGGCGTAAAGTTTTAGACTCTTAATATGTTGATCTCAGCAAGCCGCTTTGGCGCGCTGAGATCAACAAATAATTTGGAGATTCTGTGCTAGAACACGCCCTCCCCGCCATTGAGGCGCTTCTTGACCCCATTCGGCTTGCCGCCTTGTTTGTTGGCATGGCTGTTGGAATGATTTTTGGCATGCTCCCCGGTCTTGGCGGAGTTGCAGCAGTTTCCATCTTACTGCCGTTCATCTACTTTCTAGATGATTACACTGGCCTAGCAATGCTTCTCGGTGCAATCTCAGTTGTCTACACTGCAGATACCATTACGTCCGTATTAATAGGTGCACCCGGCTCCCCGGCATCAGCACCAACCGCAATTGAAGGTCACGCCTTAGCAAAGCAAGGGAAGGCGGCAACCGCACTTGGCGTAGGCTTTTTGGCCAGTATGGTTGGAGGCCTTCTAGGCGCATTAATTCTACTTTTTGCAATTCCCGTAGCTGGGCCAATAGTGCTGGCACTGGGCACACCTGAGCTTTTTATGTTCGCAATAGTGGGCCTATTTTTCGCCAGCTCTATGCTAGGGAAAAATTTATCTAGGGGTTTGGCCGCTGCGTTTTTAGGTATATTTTTAGGCTCAGTAGGGCCAGCTTCTGCAGACGCAGACTTCAGATTTACATTCGACCAAGTGTATTTATTAGACGGTCTCTCTCTAACGATCGTTGCTCTTGGGCTATTCGGCGTCGCTGAAGTTATATCGATGTTAGCCTCTGGTGGCGGCATTTCGAGAGGCGAAGTACCTGTTACTCATTGGAAGGATGGTTTTCTCGAATTCCTTAAGCATCGTTGGCTAATTTTTCGATGCGCCTTAATCGGTGTATTTGGTGGGTTTGTGCCCGCGGTGGGAGCATCGGCGTCGACTTGGGTCGCATACGGTCACGCAATTAGATCGAGCAAAGAACCAAAATACTTTGGGAAAGGAGACATACGGGGAGTCGCAGCTGCCGAAGGGGCAAATAATGCGACTATTATTTCCGATTTAATTCCCACGCTACTATTTAGTGTTCCAGGTGGTCCGGCGGCAGCGATATTTTTAGGCGCCTTATTTAGCTTTGGTTACTACCCTGGCCCTAGAATGATTACTCAAAATCCGGAACTTATGTTTTTAATTGTTTGGTCAGTGGCACTTGCTTCTGTGATCGGTGCAATCATCTGTTTTTTAATCGCTCCGGCACTAGCGCGACTAACCAAACTCCCTTTTGCCTTAATTGCCGCGCCATTAGTACTCGTGATGGTGATGGGTGCTTACCAATCGACAAGCACAATGGGCGATATGTTCATGCTCCTTTTAATGGGACTTATTGGATGGGCCATGAAGCATGCCGATTGGCCGAGGGCCCCGGCTCTTGTAGGATTTGTTTTGGCTGACCCTATGGAACAATACTTCTGGTTATCCAATCAAATCCATGGGTGGTCGTGGCTTATGAGGCCTGGCGTATTGATCATTATCGGCCTCATGCTGGCGCCATTCATCTACCGTCTCTGGAAATCGAGGTTTGAAAAAGAAGGAAAAGTACAAGACGTTGAAAGAGAAAAAGGCTTAGGAAGCCCTGTTAATCTCGCTCTTTCCCTGACTGTTCTATCTTTATTCACATGGGCTTTCTTTGAGAGTTTAACTTATAGTCCCGATTCTCGTCTCCTTCCCTGGCTAGCGCTTATTCCGGGAATCCCGGTCACCTGCTTTCTCCTGATCAGAGGCTACTTATGCCGAGAGCGAGACAAAGATCTAATGCCCCAATCGATCAAAGAACTGCCATACCTTTTGTCTTTAGGTCTCTACGTGTTTGCTATCTTTATTGTCGGATTTACCATAGCAACACCCCCTTTTGTGGCCTGGATGCTTTTTTCTTGCGCAAAAATGCGTATTCATACGGGATTGCTCTACGGAACCGTAATCTGCACCCTAAGTTTTTTGCTATTCAGTATCCTGCGAAATGGGGCACCTGATGGCATTTTTGGCCCATTAATATAGAGAAATTTTCATGCAAATTGATCCTGATATCATTGAACCAAGCATTGATCCTAATACAAAAAAGATCGCAGTTAGACATGTCAAAGCGACCAACGCTTCCGGCACGAGAACAAAAATTCAAGTCAGGGACTTTAAGCCTATCTATTCTGACGAACCGGATACACTTGGAGGCACGAATACGGCACCAAGTCCCCTAGAAATGACTCTTGCGGCCCTGGTTGGGTGTGATGGGGTAATCATTCATGGGGTAGCTACTGCCATGAATTTTGACTATGTCGGCGTTGATCTTCGTTGCGAATCCCAAATTGATGTTAGGGGTCCGAAAGGTGTTCCTGGGATAAGGCCTTACTTTGAAGAACTCTCCTTAGAAATAACTATTTTTACCGATGAGAGTGATGAACGACTGCTAAAGCTTTCCAAAAATGTAGAGTTTCGATGCCCTGTTATGAATTTATTTTCAGCTGCGGGTGTGGAAATGAATGTTTCATGGATTAGAAAACCAGCCATCGAGTATGTAAATAACGTCGATTAAAAAATTTCTAATCGCTCGGGCTCAAATGAGGGAAATTTTCTAAGTTTATTGAAAATACCCCGCGCCGGTTGCTTTTTAACTTATTTATTCAGCCAGTATGAGATATATATAAACTGCAAAATTCAAAACTAGGTAGGTATGTTCGAGGTAAATTCAAAAATTGAGACGAAAACTCTAATCAATGAAAGCCAGTATTTTCCAGATCGATTAATCGAGTATCTGCATCGAATTAATGACTACTTTGGCTGCTTACCAAAGCCTCATTTGAGTCAGTTATCAAAACTAATAGGACGCAATGAAGCTGACGTGTTCGGTGTTGCCTCCTTTTACCACCACTTCAAAATTGTTGACCATACCCCCCTCAAAAAAATTACGACGTTACGTATATGCAACGGTTTCAGTTGCTGCATGGCAGGCAGCAGAGAACTTGCACAGTCGTTATCACAAGAACTCTCAACTAACTCAAACATCAATATCGTTGATGCGCCATGCGTTGGACGATGCGAACAGGCTCCTGTTGCGGTTTTACATCAATATCCAATCATCAACGCGACTACCCAAAAGGTGCTTTCCTCAATTGCAGAAAACAACATATCTCATCCTCCGGCATCCGATAAACGCAATCAATTTAGCCTCAACGAAGTCGTTCACCAACACAACGGACAAATCAAGATCAGTGAAACTATTAATCCAGACTGGGTTGGACTTAAAGCCTATAAAAGAAATGGTGGATTCAACCTCCTGGAATCATTGCGAAAAGGAGATATGTCCAAAAGCTCAATAATTGACGAATTGATCGCCTCCAAACTGCGTGGCCTTGGCGGCGCAGGTTTCTCAGCAGGACGAAAATGGGATATCGTCTCGAAGCACACAGGACCACGATACCTGGTCGCAAATCTAGACGAAGGAGAACCAGGAACTTTCAAGGATCGAAACTATTTAGAGCGTGATCCTCATAGATTTCTCGAAGGCTTATTGATTGCCGCCTACATTGTTGGGATCTCTCGTTGTTTCATTTATCTTCGTGACGAGTATCACGGATGCCGCCAAGTTTTATCTGATGCGATTAGACAAATTGAAGAGGCAGGCATCATCGATCGTGGTTTCATTGATCTCCGACGCGGTGCTGGCGCCTACATTTGTGGCGAAGAATCAGCCTTGATCGAATCAATTGAAGGTAAACGTGGTGAGCCCCGTCATCGCCCACCTTATGTAGCAGAAACCGGCCTTTTTGGTCATCCGTCATTGGTTCATAACTTTGAAACATTATTTTGGATAAGGGATATCATCAAGCACGGCTCCAATTGGTTCACTAGTCATGGCCGTCGAGATCGTAGTGGATTAAGAAGTTTCAGCATGAGTGGTCGCATTAAAAGTCCTGGCGTCAAATTAGCGCCTGCCGGAATTACTCTGCATGAGCTCATTGAGGAGTACTGTGGTGGGATGCAAGCAGAGCATGAATTATACGGGTATCTTCCCGGCGGAGCATCGGGCGGAATCCTTCCTGCACGACTCAATAACATTCCTCTCGACTTTGACACACTGAGTCAATACGGGTGCTTTATTGGCTCAGCAGCAATCGTGGTAATGAGCCATATTGACAAAGCGCGCGATGCTGCAACAAACGCGATGGCCTTCTTTGCAGATGAAAGTTGTGGGCAGTGCAGTCCCTGCCGCATAGGCACAGGCCGCGCATTAAATCTGATGCATGCTGAGAAATGGGATCAAGAATCCTTAGGCGACCTGATCAGTGTATTGCGAGATGCATCCATCTGCGGACTCGGACAAGCCGCGCCAAATGTCATTGAATCGGTCAACCGTTTTTTTTCGAGTGAGGTAATCAACGATGAGTGAAACCCACCCTGAAAACACAGTCTCAATTGTTCTGAATGGAGTCCGTCTTGTCGTTGATTCCTCTCACACTATCTTGGATGTCGCTAAGGCTTCCGGTATCGAAATCCCAACCCTCTGCCATCAAGAAGGTTGGCGGCCAGATGGGAATTGCAGAGCCTGCTTGGTAGAGGTCCATGGTGAAAGAACGCTTGTGCCCAGTTGCCGCAGACTGGTCGCCGATGGAATCGAGATTGTAACCAATTCCAAACGCGTACAGTCGGTCAGAAATACCGTACTGGAGTTACTTGCCACGGAGTCTGGATTAACACCTGAAATCATTGATCAAACCACGCCAACAAACGAACTCTCCAAATGGCTTACCGAATACAATATACGACCTCGCAGAGCATACGATGAAATGACTCATTCACTTCCTAAGCCTGATGACTCACACCCTGCTTTCATTTTTGACCAAACGGCTTGTATTCAATGCGACAAATGCGTTCGCGCGTGCCAAGAAGAGCAGGAAAATGGTGTTATCGGAGTCGCGGGCCGTGGCGCCGACTCAAAAATTATTTTCGGATTAAATCAATCAATTTTAGACAGCCCTTGCGTGGGATGCGGCGAATGCGTTCAAGCCTGTCCGACTCAGGCGTTGATAGCCAATCAGTCCATTGCAGATTCTCAAACGATTGAGTCTATCTGCCCATACTGCGGCGTCGGGTGCGCGCTAAACTTTCATGTCAATAATGGGCAAATTATTAGTGTTGATGGGCGCGATGGGCCAGCCAATCACGGGCGGCTATGCGTCAAGGGGCGATTTGGATTCGACTACGTCTCAAGTGCGAGCAGACTAACAAAGCCGCTCGTAAGAAAAACTGGGGCCCCAAAAGATCCATCGCTACTTGATACTGAGAACTTAGGCAGTTTTGACTGGTCTGAATTATTTCAAGAAGTCTCGTGGGATGAGGCCCTAGAAAGAGCAGCAACAGGATTTAAAACAATTATCGATCACCACGAGCCTGACTGCCTTGCTGGCCTAGGATCAGCCAAGGGCAGTAATGAAGAAGCCTACTTATTCCAAAAACTTATTCGAAGTGGTTTCGGTACAAATAATGTTGACCACTGCACTCGGCTCTGCCACGCGTCAAGCGTAGCCGCCCTTCTCGAATGCATTGGCTCAGGAGCTGTCAGCAATCAAGTCCAAGAGATAAAGTATGCCGACGTCGCTTTTTTGATCGGATGTAATCCAACCGTCAATCACCCAGTCGCAGCAACATGGATTAAAAACGCCACAAAAAGTGGTACCAAACTTATTGTAGCCGACCCCAGAAAAACTGAAATCAGTGACTTCTCTGCCGAATTCCTTCAAATAACTCCTGGTTCCGATATAGCCCTAATCAACGCAATGCTTTACGTAGTTGTTACAGAAGACTTGGTCAATAAATGCTTTATCGACGACAGAGTGGATGGCTTTGAAGCATTCCAAGCCCACATTCAAGATTTCTCTCCTGAATTAATGGCTCCACTTTGCGGAGTCTCTCCAACACAAATTCGGGTCGCTGCACGGCTCTATGCAAAAGCCGACAGAGCAATGATCTTCTGGGGTATGGGAGTTAGTCAGCACACGCATGGTACAGATAATGTTCGAGCGTTAATCGCATTAGCCGGCATCACTGGAAATTTTGGCCAGAGAGGACAAGGCCTTCACCCACTTCGGGGCCAAAATAATGTTCAAGGGGCTAGCGATGCCGGCCTGATACCAATGATGTACCCGAACTACCGTTCTGTAGAAGACAAGAACAACCAAGACTGGTTCGAACACTTCTGGTCGTCTTCTTTAAGCCCTAAAAAGGGGCTCACCACCGTTGAGATCATGAAAGCGGTTTCCAATCCAAATTCCGACTCACCTATGATCCGTGGTTTGTACATCATGGGTGAAAATCCAGCCATGAGCGACCCGAATTTGCACCACACGCGAGCGGCATTAGCCGCCCTGGACCATTTGGTCGTACAAGAGATTTTTATGACAGAGACCGCTCTTTTGGCCGACGTCATACTGCCTGCCAGTGCGTGGCCCGAGAAAACAGGTACCGTGACGAATACAGATCGAGTGGTGCAATTGGGTAAAGCTGCCGTCAATCCGCCAGGAGAAGCAAAGGCCGATATCTGGATTATTCAACAAATAGCCCATCGTCTCGGATTGAACTGGGCATACTCAGGCGAGTATCACGGAGTGTCTGGAATATACAGTGAATTGAGGGACGTGATGGGTGAGTCTTTTGCAGGTATTCCCTGGGCCCGATTGGAGATTGAGAAATCTGTTACCTATCCATGCGCAAAGACCACGGAAGAAGGTAGCTCAGTGGTCTTCGTCGATAGATTCCCCACTGAGTCAGGGAAAATGAGAATTTTACCGACTCAATATCGAGGGCAAACCGAGAAAACCAATCATACTTATCCATTTTCTCTTATCACCGGACGGCTGCTCGAGCACTGGCACACTGGTAGCATGACCCGAAGAGCATTCACTCTCAACAGCCTACAACCATGTCCTGAGATTTTTTTGAGTCCGAAAGATGCTGAGGATCTAAACGTTCTCAAAGGTGATATGGTTTCAATCTTTTCGATTAGAGGCGATATAAGTGCATCTGCACGAATAGACGAAACATTGGCAAAAGGCACGGTATTCTTGCCTTTTGCTTTTTATGAAGCCGCTGCGAATATACTTACTTCAGATCAACTCGATCCAAACGGAAAAATTCCGGAATTTAAGCACACCCCAGTACAGCTCTCTAAATCTCGATCACACCGCCACATGTCTGGATTCTGAAAATGGCTATCTTAAACTGGTGCTAACCCGGCTTTTTTGCACCACTGAGTCCTGACGCGGTACACAATGTGCCACCATCAACCGGTATATCAATACCAGTAATAAATGCAGCATCATGACTTAGAGCAAACAATACCGCGTTGGCTTGATCCTGAGGCTCACCCAAACGTCCAAGTGGAATACCAACCGGCTCACGGCTGCCTGTAGATTCACCTACGGGATTACCCGACCGAGTTGGCGTCACAGAATTTACGCGAACTCCATAAGGTGCAAATTCGACCGCCATACAACGGGTTAGATTTAAAACGCCGGCTTTCGCAGAACAATATGCCGCCGCATTATGCCGTCCACGATGAGCCGAGGTAGAAGCGATATTTACGATACTTCCCTTCTTTACATCATTTGAAATCATCTGACGCATAAATGCCTGTCCAACCAAGAAAACCGATGTCAAGGTGATGTTTAAAACCCGCATCCAGTCCTCATAAGTGGAATCCAATACGCCCTGACGAATCGTAATTGCCGCATTATTTACTAACCCGTCGACTGGGCCAAACTTAGTTGAAATTTCATCCAGCATCGCTTGTACAGCCTTTGGGTCCGAAACATCCGCCACGACTCCATATGCCTTGCCACCAGCAGCTTCAACCGCCGCAACCGTCCCTTTTAAGCTATCCGGATTGATATCATTAAGAGCTACTTCAGCTCCTGCTTTTGCAAGCGTGACCGCAATCTGCCTACCAATATTTGGTCCCGCACCTGTCAGTAGCACCCGCCTTCCTGACATGTCAGCAAATTTAAAATCCGTCATCTAATAATCCTCAAGCAACATTTCACCAAAAATTCCCATGTACAATTCTTTCTCAAGCACGTACTCGAACATTCCAAACAAACTGCATCCTAAAAGGACACTGATTAACAATGTCGGTAACAGTTTTTTGTCGCCAAAAAGATACATTGAGCAGAACGCATAAACTGCTGAGCCTAAGATTAATCCTATAAAATAGGATATGAAAACGAACGCACTAATCCATAAAATTGCAATATAAATCCGAGATTTACTAATCTCTTCCGAAGCATTGGCTTCTGCTTCTGCTTCTGCTTCTGCTTCCTCATCTGTCATTTGATTGTCAAATCCCAATATGACAAAGAGACATGTAATCAGCATAAATATTGATGCCCAATATGGAACAAATTCTGAAATGTCGGAGTATTCCGCACCAATTATTAATGTGCCGACTGCAAACGCAAACAAAGGACCTGTTAGTGCCAAATTCTCATGATCAATACGTATCTTCATGAAACCTTACTCCTGCCCTTAGGACTAGAACCAACGGAATTCTTCAAGTAGTAGAGAATACAACCCGCGATGAGCACCAAAATGATAATCGACTGAGGTCGGTCAAACAAAAGACTGAGTGTCCCGTCGCCAATTCCCAATGACTGGAAGTAACTCGTTTCCATCAATGGCCCCAAAACAATTGCCAATGGGAACGAAATTCTAGGGAATCCAAATCGCATAAATATGAATCCAATCACTCCAAACGCAAGTGTAGTGAATACATCATAAATTTCATTATCGAGCGAATATGATCCAATCATGGCAAACGCTAAAACGATTGGCACCAGCGTCCGAGAATCAACAAACGTAAGCTTCGCAATCGAACTCGCTGAAAGAATCGTGATCACCGACGCCATAACTCCGGCGACGACTGTCGCGGCAATCAATATCCAAATAATATCCAAGCTCTCGGTCATAATCGTCGGCCCAGGAGTCAGGCCGTGCAAAATCAAGACGCTCAAAAAAACAGCCATTTCAGCACTACCTGGGATACCGAATGCAAGTGTTGGCACCAGAGCACCACCCTCTTTGGCATTATTTGCTGATTCTGGCGCAATCACACCAATGATATTGCCTTTACCGAAAGAATCTCGATCTTCAGGTTTTGCCGTGGTCACCGCGAACGTGTAAGCCATAAAAGCAGCTACCGTGCCACCGACTCCAGGAAGCGCTCCAACGCCGGTGCCGATCGCGGCGCCCCTAAGCGTTATCTTCCACTGCTTAAATGGCTCAAGACAACCCTGTAACACTTGCTTAAGATTGACTGATTCGATATCACCTGACTTTGAGACAGTGCCCCGCTTAGCCCACAAATTAATCATCTCACTAACGGCGAAAAATCCAATCATCACAGGGACTAATTTGAATCCATCCCACAAATAATCAACACCAAATGTAAATCGTTCTTCACCCGTTACCTCGTGATAACCAACAGAAGCAATGATCACGCCGAATAGGCCCACCATCAGACTCTTTACAAACTTTTTTCCCGTAGAAAGCGATACCGTTACCAAGCCTAGAACGGCCAGCAAGAAAAATTCTGGTGGTGCGAACATCAGGACAATTTCCCGAGTAATTGGCACCATAGCAATCAAGAATATAACCCCCAGCAGACCGCCAACTCCCGAAGCTGTAGCAGCCGCACCAATCGCTAGTCCACCTTTACCTTGCTGGGCGAGTGGATAGCCATCAAGTGTTGTCGCCGCATTTGGCGCGGTCCCCGGCGTATTGAGCAAAATCGCTGTCACAGCCCCACTCGTCGGTGTGGACGCCATTACCCCTGCCATCAGGATGATTGCATCACCAGGTTCCATATTCATCGAAAATGGAATAAGTAAAGCGAGTGCAGTGGTCCCACCTAGTCCAGGAAGGACTCCAAAAATCAAACCAATGACCGTTCCTAATACCAGGTAAATCATCGAATCAAACTCAAGCAGCTTTAACCAAGCTTCTGCAATTATCGCTAAATCAAGGGCTTCCATGTATTTTTTCCATTATCTCGTGACGAATAGGGGCCCTTAAGACCCCTATTCGCATTATTAGTAGAATTATTTATTTTTTAGCGAACACATCTTTGAACTGCTTGAAGTAACCGAGGTTTTGCATCAGTACTTCTTTTGTTTTTGCTGCAGAATCGTAGGCCTTTACAGGATTACCCGTTTTAGCAGACCAAGCTTGGATATCCGGATGATTAACCGCATACGCCAAGGCCTTGTTCCATTCAGTCACGAGCTCATCACTCATGCCAGCAGGTCCAGCAATCATTCTTAAGAGGCCAAGATTATGTAACTCAGGATGACCAACATCATTTCCATTAACTGCATCGGGGAAAGCTGGATCAATTTCATCGGCCCAGTGTGCAAGAATTCGGAAATCTCCACCTTTGTTATAACGCTTGGCAGAACCGGACGCCAACATCGTCACGTCACCATCACCACGAAGAACCGCAGTTGAGTAGGCTCTAGATGATTTATAGCCATAGATATACTCGCCACCTTTTTTGAACGTATCCCAGGTGATTCTATTTGCCATATTCGACGTTGAACCGGGTCCCTGCTCTGGAATTTTTAGATCAGTTGGCTTATTCAACAAATCGTCCAATTTCTTATACGGACCTTCTTTTGACACAATAACTACGTAGTTATCTCCACCAACGCGGTTTAGCCAGCTGTAGGATTCGATGTCATAACCAGCGTCTTTGTCACCTCGGATATACGGGAGTCCATGTCCTGGAATATTGAAAATTTGAACCGTATGTCCATCAGGCTTTTGCTTAGACGTATAAACCGCCGCTTTCTTACCCGACGCGCCTGGCATATTCTTTGGCACAACTTTGATTTTGTTATAGTTCTTGCCAGCAGCTTTCGCAAAGTATTCCTCAACGTAAGGAGCAAGCTTTCTGGTTAAGGTATCAAAACCACCACCAGGACCGTAAGGAATCACGATCGTTATATTTTTTTCCGGGAATGCCGCCTGAGCTGGGCTCACGAACCCTATAGTCAGTGCAACAAGAGCTGTCAGAAAACGCATGATATGCCTCCATCAATTTTATATTTATAACTCACCACTCGAATAGCGATAAATCTACGGTACACGGGCTCAACCCTAATCGTCCAGATTAATCGCTAACCAACCTATCCCATTTCGGGATGACTCGAAAACCGCCCGCGTATAGACACAAATCATCTGAATTTAGCGCGGATCAGTGTGAGCGACATCGCACAGAACAAAACAAGGCCAACAACAACAAAACTCGCCTGAATACCAAGAATTTCTGCCGTTAATCCAGCACCAAGTGGAATCAAAAACGTCGCCAACCGATTCAAGCTGGTTCGTAGACCAACAATTAGCCCTTGAGTCTCTTTAGAGATACGCGCTCCAAGAACTGAGAACATTGCGGGCTGGGTGACACCTATCGCCATACCCATAACAATATTAAGCACCAGAAGGACCGCGTAGGACTGCGAAAAGGAAATTGATGATACCGCCACCAATGCACCCAATATAAAGACGCCCAATATCCGTTCAGGCGTCCACCACTTCACTAACACCCCGTGCAAAAAGGAAGAGCATGCCGATGAAATTGCACTCACACCAATTAGGATACCAATTTGCGACGCCGCGAAATTAAGATCGGAGAGGTAAACCGGAAGAAAGCTAGTCTGCAGAGCAACTGCACCAAGACGGACGGCGGAGCACGAAATGATGTAGAAAACGATCGGATCACGCAAAAGTGCAAATGCGGCCAAATAATCTCCGCCATAAGCTTTCCGTTTCGACTCGGACCGAGTTCCCGCACTCGCCGTCTCCTCCGACAACTGCCTCGCTAAAATCATGAGTGATAAACACCAAATAGCAGTCACTACAAAACTGGCTGTAGCACCGAAATAATCCCAAACAAATCCAATCATAAAAGGGCCAGCGAATGTGCCACCCATGCTCCAAAAACCAAGATGCGAGGTAACAATCGGATCACCGCGATAAGTCTTTCCGATTCCGGTTTGCACGCCAATCCAGCAAAATGATTGACACAGTCCAAAGACCAATTGCAAAAGCACGAGTTCCCAAAATGTACTGGTGAATGGATAAATCAGAGCCAGCACGGCACACGCCAGCGAGAGTCTTGTAACCATAAACCGAACCCCATAACGGTCCATCATTGCGCCGCCAGGGATTGCTATTAGAAATGGCAGAAGTGACCTCATTGCCATGATAATCCCGACTTGACCAGGTGAGGCACCAATACTCAATGCATACAGCGGAATAATCACAGCAGTCATTGGAACTAAACCCAATGCCAAAAATCCTGAGCAGAAATAGCCGAACGGTCGTTGCGTCATTCTTTTTTCATTAACCGATTTACCCAAATCATTAGAAGAGGCAAAGCAAACATAATTAATGCAATGCGAAAAATTTGATGCGTCACCACAAAAGGAAGATCTAGTTTCATCGCAAAGGCAAGTAATGCGAGTTCAGTCTGCCCACCTGGCAAAAAGGATAAGATAATTTGCACCCATGGTAAGTCGTTGGCCAAAGCAGTCAAAAACAAAGCACACCCTCCCAAAACCAGTGCCATCGCCATGACGCTTGTTAGGCCGGCCAAAACAGCTGTTCGCATAGAACCAATTGATACCCCGCAAAAGGCTCGTGCGATGTCTATTCCGATCATAACTTGCGCAAGAATAAGAAGAGGAGTAAATAATTTTAAGTGAAGAATATCAAAACCCTGAAGCGCGGCAACAAAAAACATCGGGCCGATTAATGGTGCGCTTGGCACCCGAAATACAGCGAGCACTTTCCATCCTACGTAACCCAAGGCTAAGTGCAGTAATACGTATTCATAGTTATCAATCGTAGGCGTCTGCATTCGCAGATCTTCAACCCCCACCAAGGTTCCGATCGCTGACGCACCCGCAACAATCGTCACGACGCGAATAAGATGGACTGTTGTTAACATCTTAACATCTGCGCCAACATCTCGACCACTCGTAACCATCTCAACCATTCCACCAGGAAGCGCAGAAAAAAGAGCAGTTCGCGGATCAAGCGAAAACAACCGCTTTAATAAATGATAATTAATTGAGGTCGCCAAAACCAGGAACACTGGAACAAATATGATCGTCGACCCGTATCCCACAAATTCTTGGACAGTGACAGCTTCGAAACCAGTCCCGACCATAGCCCCTAAAACACAACGAGCCCACGGAGTTAAACGGACAAAGGTTGTAATCTGAAGTCCCATCATTGCTGCGAGGGATGTCGCGAGCATTGAACCAAGTAGCCATGCCAAAGGGATTTCTTGCAAAAAAAGCAGCCCACCGCCGCCAACTCCGACGGCCCAACTAAAAAGTAGGTGCTTGTTCAAAAACATTAATATTCAACAGCTAGAAAAAAGATAAAATAAGCATGACACAAGGAGTTAAGATCCTGTCATGACGAATTCCGTTCCAAAGGGATACGGATTTAATCTTTCAGAGACAACTCAGTGTTGAATAGAGTATCTCGGGTTCAAATAATTATCGACCAACATAAATGGCGATAGGAGACCATAAATAATGTCCAGATATCATGATCAAACAGATCGTATTTTCGTGCGTGGCGTACAGGGCGCATACAACCTTCAACAAGAGCTTGATCGACTGCGGTCACAGCCAAGGGTACGTAAGGCAAAAGACCTTAAAATGGTCGATGGGCCGCAAGCTTACTCCAGGCACTACGTAGAACCAAAAGACGGAATTACTCAAACATTTCACTTGCACTTAGAAGAATACAGTCCAGGCGGTAAATCCCAAAAACACGGACATGTTAACGAGGCCGCTTTCTACATCCTTGATGGAAAAGGCTACGAGATTCATGATGAAATCAAGTATGACTGGCAAGCAGGCGATGTAGCCATCGTGCACAATAACTGCGTGCATCAGCACTTTAATGCGAGTGAAACTGAGCCAGCTCGTGCGCTCGTCATTAAAACTAAACCAATGTACCTATTTCTAAACATGCTATTTCAGCAAACTGTTGAGGCAAGACATACGGAAGCGGCACCAGGTGCAGAAGATTTTGAGCCTCGTGAGGCTGAAGAAAACTACAACCATCCTGACGGGGGGTATTAATCAATGGCTTGGCAAGAATCAGAACACTGGCTGGATGGATCAGCTAATAGTAAAACGTATCAAGATGTTCTTGAAAACGCTCTCACCGCTGATGAGCGAAATGCTCTGCGGAAAAAAGTAGTTCATCCAAACGAGATGCCATGGGAGCTCTCGCCGCAAGGAATCTTAAAACACCTTCTTAATGCTCATATGAATACCCGAATGGAAACTGTGGATGCATACATGCAAATTATTCCACGGGGAAGTCATTCGGGAAAACATAGGCATCTTGCAGAAGAATGCGTTTATGTTTTAGAAGGTCATGGCTATGACTTGCATCAAGATTGTGATGTAGAAATCACTAATACCTACCACTGGAAGGCGCAAGACGAGGTTAAGAAGTTTGAGTGGGAAGCTGGGGATGTAATTTATATTCCACCAAATACTATCCACCAACATTTTAATGGTGATCCTAACAAGCCTGCTCGACTCATTTCGGCAACCAATCGCGTCTATTCGATGTGCGGCCTCAATGATCTGGAGCAAATTGAAAATGCACCAGAGTATTCGCCAGATACGGAAATTGATGCAGATTGGGTCCGAAAATTGATCGGTAACAAATAAGGAAAATATAAGTGTTAGGAGCTCTTCTCTCATTTCTTAGCGCAGCGTTTTTTGGATTTAACGCAGTCATGATGAGACGCGGGGTGTTGACTGGATCAGCACTCCAAGGGCTTTCTTTCACATTACCACTGGGCGCCCTATTTTTTGGCCTAGCGTCCCTAGTATTACTTGATGTATCGGATATTGAGACACTGAACTGGACGGCTACTTGGTATTTCATAGCCGCGGGTGTAGCCCATTTTCTAGTCGGTCGATACACTAACTACAAGTGTACAAAAGCCGTCGGGGCAAATATTGGTGGTCCGATCCAACAGTTCACGGTTGTTGTTTCTGTAGTTCTTGCAATTCTAGTCTTAGAAGAATCCATCAACTGGCTTGGGTGGATTGGAATCGTGCTTCTTACTGTTGGCCCCTTAGCTGTGGCCAAAGCAAAAAAGAAAGATAAAGTCGAAAAACTTGAGTTCGAGTTCAAACTTGCCGAGGGATATTTTTACGGTATAGCGAGCTCAATCTGCTACGGCGCCAGCCCAGTTTTAATCGCGCTGGCCTTTCAGGAGAACAACACTGGGCTGGCTACTACATCTACATGGCAGTTAGCGATCTTCGGCGCATTTATTGGCCATTTCGCTGCCACACTCGTTCTACTCGCTATCGTTTTAATATTCGGATTAACTGACGAAGTAAAGCGCACAGACCCAAAGAACATTCCATTCTTCATATATTCGGCAGTCTTCGTCTTTCTCTCGCAAGGGCTTAGATATGTGGCGCTCGTATTGGCTCCGGTTTATATCGTCTCACCAGTTCAACGAACCTCCACAATATTCAGAGTAATCTTCAGTAAAATAGTCAACCCGACGACAGAACTGTTTGGGATTTGGATTTGGATAGGGATCGGAGTGTCATTGGCAGGAGCTGTCCTATTAGCGATCCCTGAAGAGCTACTCATGGAGTATTTTTCGGCACTCTGATGAGTCGGTTCTCATTAATTAACATGGTTGATATCGTCGTCGAATTATCCAGGCGATTATAGAGAATGCCCTTCAGACCGCAGGTCCAAAGGGCATTAACCTTAGTTGTTTTTCGCTCGCTCAGCTTGACCCATAGCAAAGTTAATAGCCTTCACCTCTGTATAACTCAGCATTTCGTCAAGACCTTCTTCTCGACCAATGCCAGAATTTTTATAACCGCCGTATGGTAATCCACGGTAGTGATTTCCAATTCCATTAATCCAAACATAACCAGCCTCTATACGACGAGAGAGATCCATCGCCGTGTAGTAATCATTTGTCCAAACAGCTGCTGTCAGTCCGTACGTTGTTGAATTGGCAATATCAACTGCCTCATCAATATCATCGTATGGCATCAAGCTCATTATTGGGCCAAACACTTCTTCTTGTGCAATACGCATCGATGAATTCACATTACCAAACACGGTGGGCTCAACAAAAAAGCCCCCGGGGCATCCATCAATAGTTAGTGCTTTCCCGCCCAAGAGCAGGTCAGCTCCGCCCTCTTTGGCAATCTCCATATACGAAAGCACTTTTTCATATTGCGCCTGAGAGACGACTGGACCCATATTGATATCAGGATCTAGCGGATGTCCAACCTTCACTGATCTAACTCGATCAACGACTTTCGCACTCAGTTCTTCATACTGAGAACGATGAATAATCAGGCGACTGGTCGACCCACAAGACTGGCCTTGCCAGCCAAAATTCATCCCATTAGTGGCAGCTTTCACAGCGTCATCAAGATTTGCGTCTTTACAAATAATAAATGGATTCTTTCCACCTAATTCCAGACTAACGTGCTTTACACAGGTCTCAGCAGCAGCCCGTTGAATTGCCATACCTGAAGCAACCGAGCCGATAAATGCTATTCGCTTGACCCGTGGGTCCCGCACTAAAGCATCTCCAGTAACACGATCCCCGGTCACAATATTAATCACACCAGGAGGTGCAAGTTCTGCACAAATTTCTGCCAAAAGACTAGCCGATAATGGAGCCTGTTCTGAGGGCTTCACGATGATCGTATTGCCCGAAATCAATGCAGGTGAAATTCTCGAAGCGGCAAAACCGATCGGATGATTAAAAGGAATGATTCGGCCCACTACACCATATGGCTCCCTCAACGTTAGATGAATATTTTCCGGCGTCGAAGGAACTGTCATGCCCTTGATCTCATAAGCAAGCCCGCAGTAAAAACGCATCCGTTCGACGGCCTTATGGACATCATTCTTCATTGGGCCATGAGTGTTGCCAGTATCCAATGATTCAATATACGCAAACTCATCAGCACGTGCCTCTAGGGCTGCTGCAATTGCCTCTATGAGCTCCACACGTGTTTTTTGTGACGTATTACGCCAGGACTTTGCAGCTTCAGTCGCAGCGGCTACAGCCTCCTGCATTTCTTCAGCAGAGGCATTTGGGACTCGGCCCAGATACTCCTGAGTTGCTGGGCAAAAGCTTTTCAACCAACTATTATTTCCCGAAGATCGAAGCTCCCCATTAATCAGCATTCGGCCTTCTATCTGTTTGGTAACCTGAAATCGGGGGTCTAGACTCATAAAAATTCCTCTCATTTTCTTTATTTGATGCAAGCATGCATCGATCGTTTGCGCTTACTCAAAGTCAACAGTCAGGGGGATACGCCAGAAAAAGTCGGCTACCCCAATTAAATTTCGGAATCCAATTGTTTAAGTTTTTCTGGTTCGTAACGCTCACCTTGAAAAGGCTTATTACGTAAAATCCGCTCGATGAGATGCAACTGGCCAGCATCCAGAGTATTTTGAGCTCGCTTATTATCTTGCCAATTAGCCAACTGCGATGTGCCTGGTATTGCTCCAATATGAGCACCTTGAGACCAAAGCCAATTCAGACTGAGCTGCGCGAGCGAATAGCCCCACTCCATAGCCTGCACTTCTAGCTCGAGCAGTGTCTCAAGATTGCTTTCAAAGTTAGCACCTTGAAAGCGAGGCATCTGCTTGCGAATGTCTTTACTCGATAAACCATCTAGGTTGGGAACGCCACCGGCAAGAAACCCACGCCCGACAGGACTGTATGCGATCAGGGCAATGCCCAACTCAACACACGCCGCCGAAATCCCTTCTTCCACTCGCCGAGACCACAATGAGTATTCGGATTGCACAGCATCAATTTGGGTGACCGACATAGCTCGCTTGAGCGTACTGGCACTAATTTCAGACAAACCAATTGCCCGAACCTTGCCAGCTAATTTAAGATCGTTGATCGCTCCCACCGACTCTTCAACTGGCACCATTGGGTCTACTCGATGCAGATAAAAAAGATCAATCTGATCAATACCGAGCCGGACCAAACTTTCGTCGCAACTGATCTTAATTCGGTCAGGATTACCGTCGATCTCTCTAGTGCCGTCGGACCGCTTGTACATGCCAGCTTTTGAAGCCAAAAACACCTGACTCCGGAACGGCTTTATAACAGATCCAATGAGACGCTCATTCTTACCACCACTATAGGTGGCCGCCGTATCAAGCATTACGGGGCCATCGGTCATCACCCGATCAAGAAATGCCTTAGCCTTATCATGATCAACAGGCGTGTATGCTTGCGTCAGACCCATACAACCGAGTCCGAGCCGGGGAATCTCTATATCCCCGATCTTTATATTTGAAGAAAATATTTGAGACAACGTCTTTACCTCAACTTAACTTAGACCCACTATTGAATAAAATAGATTTGGCAACCACCGGCACGAGTCCTGTCTGATTAATCACCTCACCAATATCCACAAAATCAAAGTCAACACGATCCAATCCATCAAGACAAACAACTGGCTTGCTGTAATTGAGCTCTTCAGCGAAGTGAATGCCTATCAAACCGGCAATATCCTGTTTTAAAAGCAGGGTAACTGGGGTGTTTAGTCCCTGAAGGCCCAGCAAAATTCCTCGACAAAACTCATCCACCCGTTCGTACGTTACCGACCCAACCCAGTCAATCCCGAACACTCGAAGCCCAAGATCACTTTCAAACAGTGACTTCGCAATCGAGTCTTTTGCAAGCGTTCCTATAAACGCTGCATCGAAATCTTCGGCCGGAACAGTAATCAGAGAGACCGGTGCATTACGGATGGGAAGCAACCTCTCATCAGAGATAAACACAGTATTCCCACTGACCTGCATTCTCTGCTGAGAGGCCCCAAGAACAGTCGCACGGATTGGATCATCGGCTATCTCAACGTTATAACCTTCAGAGATTATTGATTCGCGAACGTTGTAAGCCAGGAGCTGGCCCAAATCATCACAAATATCTGCTTGATGATTTGGAAGTAACCACTGACTGACGCCACCACTCAGAACGACCGTACCTCCCAACGGGAATGAGCTTATAGAATCAAGCCTTTGAGCTTCGCCCAGATCCATCCCCTTAATTGCTTTAATCACGGTCTGCGTCATGTGTTCAATAATTTGATCCAACACGCCATCCTGAAGCGAAACTCCCACTTCAGGAAGGACCCCAGAATCCATATACAATAGAAGGTTTGGTTCACAATGTGATGCCTTCCCTTCAACATCGAACTGAAGAATCCGCCCTCCCACTTCAATCGCCGTGAGCTCGGTTACATTCCCATCAATACAACGACTAATCTTCGTGGTACCACCCCCGATATCAATATTCAGCCGATCAGATCCGACAGATGCTTTAACCGCGCCCGAACCGAACGCCGCCATCGTCGACTCGAGCCTGTCACCCGCACTGATTGAAATAAATTTACCCGAAAATGAAGCCAATATGTCCGCGATCTCACGCGCATTGTGCCGACGCAGTGCGTTGCCGGTAAGAATCACCACACCCGATTCAATTTGGTCACGTGCAACCTTGGCTGACTTGAGGGAGTCATCAATCATCGCCTCCAGCTCAGAGCGAATAATGATTCCTCTATTATCGCCGCCGTAGGGCGTTTTTATAACCGGGCTTTGGTATATCACCTCCGTCTCAGCAACGGTGTAACGATTGTGCCCCCTGACCATCGTCAGTTTTGAAAGTGACACATGCGAAGTCGCGGAGCCAATATCGAGTCCCAACGTAATCACCTCGATCACATCTGCCTCTACCAGCGCTCGATCCGCTGAAGTGAATCGTCGTTCTGTTTTCATTATCAAAGATCTTTTGGTTTTTCGTATCTGTGTGGTTCCATTCGAGAGGTCCCGCCGTTGATATTCAACTGTCTATGGAATTCTTCACGAACGTAAGGATCTTCTAACCAGTAAGGTATCGAAGTCCCTCCTTCATGAATATCCATCGCCGTGTAATCAATCGTTTTTTGTCCAGGAGCAGTACCAGGCAATTTACTTGGATGGTTTGGACCAAACCAAGCAGTCAAACGGAATGGTTCGTTCGAGACGTTAAAGTGCTGATGGTACCAACGCGCACCGCCAGGAGCCGCACTCACGCATCCACCATACTCATAATCAACCCGGACGACCTGGTCACCATTACCATCCTTCCACGGATTCGGCCCCAGATGCTCGGGCCAGCTAGTGGTATAGCCCTTACCAGTCAGACAGAACAAAATAGCCGCCGACGTATGCGCGTGCGCCTTCGAATACCGACCAATTTCGTGCTGCCCAATCCACAGGTAAAACTTATTGTTGGTCATATGCGGTTCAATTCGACGATACCCCGGGCTTCTACGGTTATCCAAAGGAAGCTCCGCATTCACAATATCAGCCATCACATTGGTTCGGCGCATTGCTAAACCACGAACTGGATCCGACTCAATCGCAGTCTTCTCTTCAAAAAAGTCACTCAAAGAATCATCAAATCGATCACCAAACCGGTAATCACAGTTAAAGATGAAATCTTTATCGCCAACCAAGTTCATTAAATTCGGCGCCGTCGTCCCTGCAACAAAAATGACCCGCTGCCCAGACATATTAATCATCCGGTGCTTGGCATTTACCGGAATCGAAAACAGCGAACCCGCTTGCCATTCAAATACCTGCTTATTCTTCTCGTCATGCCATACCTCACACGCACCACGACCTTCCAAAATCATAATATTTTTTTCGTAAAGATGACGTTCTACATTCAATTTCTGGCGAGGAGGAATCTCAACAACGTACATCCCCCACGTGCCCTCTGTTCCGTACAACTGAACATAAGTTCCATTTCCACCGAGGCGATCCCACGGCTTCATTGGTAGGTCTTGGCATCTCGGTACACCAAAACCACGGAAAATCGGTACGCCCTCGGATTCCATAAACAAATCATAATCAGTCTTAGGACGACCAAACGTCCCATGACCCGCACGATTCTCTTCTGTCGGCTCGACCCAATCAGTCATTATTTACTTCCCCATTTTAATTTTTTATGTGGTCTGGCTTTTGGTAACGATGCGGCTCCATTCGAGATACGGCACCATTTAAATCTAATTGGCGCTGGAACTCTTCACGAACGTAAGGATCTTCTAACCAGTAAGGTATCGAAGTCCCTCCTTCATGGATATCCATCGCCGTGTAATCAGTTGTTTTTTGTCCAGGGGCAGTACCAGGCAACCTACTTGGATGGTTTGGACCAAACCAAGCAGTCAAACGGAATGGTTCGTTCGAGACGTTAAAGTGCTGATGGTACCAACGCGCACCGCCAGGAGCCGCACTCACGCATCCACCATACTCATAATCAACCCGGACGACCTGGTCACCATTACCATCCTTCCACGGATTCGGCCCCAGATGCTCGGGCCAGCTAGTGGTATAGCCCTTACCAGTCAGACAGAACAAAATAGCCGCCGACGTATGCGCGTGCGCCTTCGAATACCGACCAATTTCGTGCTGCCCAATCCACAGGTAAAACTTATTGTTGGTCATATGCGGTTCAATTCGACGATACCCCGGGCTTCTACGGTTATCCAAAGGAAGCTCCGCATTCACAATATCAGCCATCACATTGGTTCGGCGCATTGCTAAACCACGAACTGGATCCGACTCAATCGCAGTCTTCTCTTCAAAAAAGTCACTCAAAGAATCATCAAATCGATCACCAAACCGGTAATCACAGTTAAAGATGAAATCTTTATCGCCAACCAAGTTCATTAAATTCGGCGCCGTCGTCCCTGCAACAAAAATGACCCGCTGCCCAGACATATTAATCATCCGGTGCTTGGCATTTACCGGAATCGAAAACAGCGAACCCGCTTGCCATTCAAATACCTGCTTATTCTTCTCGTCATGCCATACCTCACACGCACCACGACCTTCCAAAATCATAATATTTTTTTCGTAAAGATGACGTTCTACATTCAATTTCTGGCGAGGAGGAATCTCAACAACGTACATCCCCCACGTGCCCTCTGTTCCGTACAACTGAACATAAGTTCCATTTCCACCGAGGCGATCCCACGGCTTCATTGGTAGGTCTTGGCATCTCGACACACCAACATCGCGGAAAATCGGTACGCCCTCGGATTCCATAAACAAATCATAGTCAGTCTTAGGACGACCAAACGTCCCATGACCCGCACGATTCTCTTCTGTCGGCTCGACCCAATCAGTCATTGAAAAATTCTCCTAAAAAACTCAGTAAATTGAAACTAATGAAACACCTAATCCAGCTAACAAAGCCGCCAAGACCTGTTTTACCGATGGTCTGATTTCCATACGAAAGATAACCACCGACAGGAAAATTGCGATAAACGTTTCCAATGAGCCGATCATCACAACAGTGGACAGCTCTTCGTAGGCTAGCGCCGTAAAGAATAAGACCTGTCCAATTGACATGCTAGCCCCAATGGCTAGGGTGATCGGCTGAATATTCTTAACACCCTCGATAACAAATCGACGATACGAAGAAAACCCCAACGCTAGAATCAGATAGAAAAATACACCCGACAACGCGCTAACAAACGTGCCAAACGCAGGTGCGCCAAGCGTAATTAATCCATTTTTTCTTGCGATATAAGAAATAGCGTAGGCGAGGCACGACAATATTCCTGGCAAATAAAGGGGAACTATCTGCGCTAAATTTTTCTTCGAAATATTTTCTTCGTGCTCATATTTACGACTCTGATCAGAGATCAAAAGTGTAATTGCAATAGCAAGAGCAACCACTCCAAGCAATTCTGGAAGGATCATCGACTCAGCAAGAAAAATAAATGCAAATAGAATTGAGAAAAATGGGTTCAGTTTTTTAACGGTCGTGCCGCGAGTGACTCCAAGCAACCCAATAGAGCGAAAAACGAGAGTCCGCCCAAAGACCATTGCAAACAAACCCGCCATACAAAACCACAAGATTCCTTCGGAAAACCGCGGGTCCTTATAATCAGGAATGTCACCACGCTCGAAAAAAATGAATAGGCCAAATGCGAAGCCAACGGTCATCACAACAGAAAGAAAAGCTCCATCATTGGCCAACCCTCGCCTCTTATTGGAGCTAATTGCAATGCTTGCGAACGCAAAACTCAGAGCCGACGCGAACGCACAAAACTGACCAAAGAAGGCATTAGTCACGATCTGCCCAATCCCGATCCGACCCTCGCTGCTCATCACGTTCAGACTTCGCAGTCTGAGCTCGAGACGCCAGTTCCTTAAGCAGAGTCAAATCCAGATCATGCCGCTCCATCATGTCAGTCACGATCTCCATATCTTTCGCTGCCCAAGTAAAAGTCATCTTCGGCCAATCCTCGAGAGCAGCACTGCGGCCACTCGACAGCAACAGCACGCTTCTAAGATGCTTCAATTCCAAACCGTATTGTTTGGCAATGCTCGCACTTTCAAGAAGTCCGACACCGTTAAGCCACAGCAAAAGATTGTTAATCGCCTTAGTCACTTGGCCTGTTCCGACCGGACCCATATGCTCAATATCAGAACAAAATGTTTGCAAAGATTCACGGGCAATTTCTAAAGCTTGCTTATCCCCACCAACCATTGCCAGCAAAGTCCCATTGTCTGCAGCCCAACCCCCTCTCGCGATTGGAACGTCCAGAAAACCGATTCCCCTCGCAACAAAGTCAGACTCGAGCGACACCATAAAATCAGGATCACAAGTACTATTCACGACGACCACGCCATCACTTCGAGACGACTCAAGTAAACCGTTTTTACCACGGCAGATCGTCTCAACTTCAGGATCAAATCCAACAGCGATGTACACAACATCAGCGACATCAAAGACGGCACGAGGTGATTCCATCAGAATAGCGCCCAAAGCCAATGCTTTAATTTGCTGAGAATCACTCTGTTCGCAGCAACGTACGTCATAACCTGCCGCCACTAAATGCTTTATTTGAGCCAGCCCCATTCGGCCTGCGCCTATGAGTCCTATGACTTTTCGATCAGTCATCACAAGTCCCCTTTCAATGTTTTTAGAGACCCTACTTGAAATTGCAAAAAAGCAATTCAAAAGAATTGGTTGGAGGCCCAAACTAGACCGATATTTGTGAAGCGGGAAGAACTAGTGACAATTTAGATTTGGGAGGAATAGATATGACAAAAATAACACCTCTAACGAAAGCGATCGGTGCGACCGTGGAAGGAATTGATCTTTCCACGACTATAGACAACTCCGTTCAGGACAAACTCAGAAAAGCTTTTTTAGATCATTCCGTACTTCTGTTCCCTGGGCAACAGTTATCGCATCAACAACAGCTCGCAGCGGCGAATATTTTTGGAGAACCCGGGCAACTGCACCGGCCACGAGAATTTCAACCAAAAGCGTATTCTGATCTCCCAGATGGGATCATGATGGTCTCCAATATCAGAGAAGATGGTGTTCCAATTGGGTCCTTGCCCGATGGCGAGATGATGTTTCACCATGACATGATTCACCGAGAAATCCCCGACAAGGCTACGATGCTGTACGCAGTTGAAATACCCTCTTTTGGGGGTGACACTTGGTTCGCCAGTGGATACAGCGCATACGATAGTTTGCCGCCTGAGTGGAAAAAGCGATTAGATGGCCTGAAAGCCAGTCATTTGTACCATTACGGATCGACTCAAAAAGGTGATGATAGAGGCACTCCTGCTTTTGGTGAATGCACCCACCCAATCATTAGAACGAACCATGAAACTGGCCGAAAAAGCATCTACGTCAACCGACTGATGACCGAATCAATTGAAGGCCTTTCTTCTGAAGACAGCCAGGAAATACTGGACTACCTGTTTGACCATGGAGAACAACCAGAGCACATCTACAAGCACAGTTGGACCGTTGGGGATTTATTAATCTGGGACAACCGCTGTTCGATGCATGCCAGAACGGACTTCCCTAGTGGTGAGCGCCGGTTACTATTTCGAACAACTATCACCGACAATCAAAGGCCAGCCTGAGGAAATAATCGCATGAAAAATCTAAAGCAACGAGTTGTAATCATTACTGGGGGCGCTGGCGGTATCGGAATTGTTGCCGCTGAACTGATGGCAACCCGAGGCGCACATGTTGTACTGGCAGAACTTGATGGCGCGCGCGCGCAAATCGAAGCCGACAGACTTACCACACTGGGACTTCAAGCGACCGCTGTTGAAACGGACGTGGCAAATAAATCATCAGTGCAATCGATGGTTGATCTTGTCACAGATAAGTTGGGTAGAATCGATGGCTTGGTCAACAACGCAGCCATGTTCTCCAGAGTACCCATGTCCCGCGTCGGCTCATTAAGCCTCACCGAAGCAGAATGGGATAAAATGATGGAGATCAACGTCAAGGGTGTCTGGAACGTTTGCAGCTCTGTTATTCCTAAGATGCGAGATCAAGGGTATGGAAAGATCGTAAATATTAGCTCCGGGACGGCGCTCAAAGGGTCCCCATCAAGGATTCACTACGTTACCTCAAAAGCTGCCGTCATCGGTTATACGAAGTCGTTAGCAATGGAGGTCGGTGAACACAATATTTTCGTCAACTGCATTGCGCCAGGAAGTACTTTATCCGAAGAAAACCCAACCGATGCGATTATCGAAGCCAGGGGTAAGGCGGCGAATTCTCGCTGTATCAAACGAGTTCAGACACCAGATGACTTGGCTGGCCCAATTGCGTTTTTCATTGGACCTGACAGTGACTTCATTACAGGTCAAACACTGGTCGTTGATGGCGGCAGTTGCCTACATTAATAGGCACTCTGCCTGCCTGACAACAGATTAGAGGTTCATAGCCTTTAATCTGTTGTCTAATCTTGGAAATACTTTGCGTACATTCCCCTCGAACAACTTGTGATAGTCAGTCTCGGAGAGTGGCAACTGATCCAGATACTTTTTTGTGTCATCAAAATAGTTGCCCGTATCCGGATCAATTCCTTTGACCGCTCCCAGCATTTCGGATCCAAATAAAATATTGTCCACGCCCACGACAGAGAGTAATAACTCAATCCCCGGCTTATGGTAAACACACGTATCAAAATACACATTTTTCATTACGTGCTCGGATGGCTCCGGCTTACCAAGCATCTGAGCAAGGCCCCTGTAACGACCCCAGTGATAAGGAGCCGCACCACCGCCATGTGGGATAATAAAACGAAGATCCGGAAAGCGCGCAAACAAGTCACCTTGAATCAATTGCATGAATGCTGACGTATCCGCATTGATATAATGAGCGCCAGTTGTGTGATGGCATTCATTACAAGAACCAGAAACATGAATCATGGCCGGAACATCTAACTCCACCAACGCCTCATATAAGGGAAACCAGGACTCATCCGTCAATGGCTTACAGGCCCAATGCCCACCAGACGGATCAGGATTTAAATTAACCCCAACAAAGCCCATATCCGCGCAGCGACGAAGCTCAGTTACGGCATCCGTCAACGGCTGACCCGCCTCCTGTGGCAACTGACAACCAGGGGCAAAATTTTCTGGGAATAACTCACAAACCCTGTGAATTAAATCATTACATGCTTGGGCCCAACGAACTGATGTTGCAATATCAGCTTGGTGCTGCCCCATCGCCGATGCTTTAGGTGAGAAAATAGTTAAATCGCCGCCACGCTCTTTTAGCAACTTCAATTGATTATTCTCAATCGAATCGACGATTTCATCGTCTGAGATCGCTGACATTTGAGCAACTGAAGTGCTTTTCCCGGCAGCGAAAAGCTGTAATTGCTCATCCCTAAACGCCTGTAATTTTGATGATGCTGTGGTGTAGTGACCATGGCAATCGATAATCATACTTGTCTCCAACCTGTTTTCTAGCCGTTACTCTTTTTCGTATTCAACGTACTCAAGGCCCATATTTTCAAGGCGCTGACGCATATTATTCATGTCCAGACCAAGAATGCCTTGGCCATATTTTTCCCTGATCCCAGCTTCTTTTTCTTCTCGAGCATCAGAGCTGTCAGCAACCCATGCAAGATCGTCTCGACGAACAACAACAACGCCATCGTCATCACCGACCACCATATCACCGGCATTAATCAACTGGCCGCCGCAAACGATAGGAACATTTACATCACCCAAAGTCTCTTTGACCGTGCCCTGCGCAGAAATACAACGACTGAATACAGGCAAGCCCATTCTTCTCAAATCAGCCAAGTCTCTCACGCCCGAATCAATCACAAGACCAGCCACACCCTTGGCCTGCATCAAAGTTGCTAGCAAGTCCCCGAAGTACCCGCAATCTGAGCGTGAATTTACTGCCATCACCATTACATCGCCGGGCATACACTGCTCCATAGCCACGTGGATCATCACATTATCGCCCGGTGTGGCAAATACAGTCACCGCTCGGCCCGCTACCTTCAATCCATCTTGAATCGGCCGAATCTCGGGGCTCAATAGGCCGACCCGCCCCTGAGCCTCATGGATGGTGGCGACACTTAAACCCTGATATCTTTTGATTATTTCATCCGATATCGATGGAATTCCAGTTATAACTTTCGGCATACCGATCTCCTAATCAATCTATATCTTTAATACTTGAGAATCATGAATCAACGTTTCTAGTCGTTCGATACTTTCTTGATCAATCTCAGATCCTATCAAAACTAAAAAGCCGCCTTCACTCCAATCCATATTCGAGGGTTCATCAAAAATAATTTGCCTTCGCACGCCTTGAATTATGATCGAGAGGTTCGACTCCTCACAAAAAGCCACGCCTTTCATCCGAAGCAAATTCTTACCATCTGACATTAGCCAATCGTCTAAAATCGTCGAGAGATCGGAGATAATAATAGACCCCTCCCAGCGAATCGTAAAAGTCTGAAAACCGTGTTCTTTTATCCCATTATTCATAGCGACCAAATGATCGGTTCGCTCCAAACTAAAACGATAATCAAACCCTGATTTTAACTGGCTCAGTTCGATGTCATCGATCGGAGCAATCAAATAATTTGCAGCCGAATTCACGGACCTGAGCCACTCCAATAGCTTCGACGATGGCTCGCAATAATCATCAAAAATATTGACAAAAATAGTTGAAGCAAAAGCCAATTGTTCAAATACCGTCCCCGCTCGTGACAGGTCTTCTACAGAAGTCCGAGAGTCAACGACCGTAATCACCTGCTCAACAAAAAAGTTCGAGGCTATGACTGGGTTTGAAGTAAATAATGGGAGAAGATCTCCAGGACTTGATATCCCACTGGTCTCAATCCACACCGATTTTTTTTCAGGGTGCGATTGTGCAATGTCGTGCAAACTTTTGATCAAATCATCTTTCGCTGAACAACAAATACAACCAGACTCCAGCTCAACAACAGTTTCGCCGGAGCTCGCGATTAACTGAGCATCGAGTGAAATATCTCCAAAATCATTGACGATCAGGACCGCATCTCTGATCGAGCCACGACGAATCAAGCTCAGAATCAGAGATGTTTTTCCAGCACCTAAGAAGCCACTGACAATGAAGACCGGTCGTGTCACTCGAGCGGTCCACTAGGCAACAACGAGACGTGCACTACGTCGTTACTAATTTCTCCAGCAACAGCCCTTACCGCAGTGTCTGCCTGATCCAGCGGATACGTATGCGTTGTCACCAGATCGAGCGGGAATCGATTGGATGCCAATTGCTCTAAAGCCAACTCACACGATTTGTACCCATGACCCCGTGCGCTCTTGAACGTTACATACTTAACGGTCGCTTTTCCGATCGGAAAGTTTGGAAATTCCGCTAACTCGCCCTGGAGCAATATTGTACCGCCTTTCCGTTTTAACGCCTCGACACCCAATGTGACTGGAATCGTTCCTGCTCCCGAGGTGCAATCAAGCGAGACATCCACCCCAATTCCAGCAGTGATTTCCTGAATACGCTCGAGCGGATCTTCCTCAGATACATTGATCGTGTAATCGGCGCCGAGGATCTTCGCAACTTCAAGACGTCTAACATCTTTCGCTGTTCCAGTTACAATGATGCACGATGCTCCAGCCTGCTTGCAGGCAACTGTTTGCGCCATTCCTTGTTGGCCGGGCCCCTGGATCAGTACAGAAGAGTTGTAACCAACCCCACAATCAAAAAGCGCCCACTCAATCCCGTTCGCCATCGGCGTCACGATTCCAGCCAACTCTGGAGAAACGCCTTTCGGAACTTTGTGCAAAACTGCATTCCACGGCAGATACATGTACTCAGCAAAACCACCCCACAAGTGTGGCGCATTTTCACAAGAGGTATAACCATATCGAATCGCGTTCGGGTTGTGCCGCCAATCGGTCGACGCACAATGGCGGTATTCACCCTGATGACACCATTCGCATTGCATGCAAGTGACATAATGCTCGACAAATACGAGATCACCCTCTTTGACACCTTGCCGCTCCTGGAACAGTTTTCCGGCCTTCGCAATGTATCCGATGTTTTCATGGCCCATGATAACCCGGTCGTCGCTTTGCGGTTTTTTATACATCTTGACATCTGTTCCGCAAATGCCGGCCACAACAACCTTCATAAGGGCACCATCATCTGGAACTTCAGGCATTGGGTATTCCAACATCTCCATCTGAGACGGCCCCACACGAACCATTGCATTTACCATTTCGGTCATAAAAAACTCCTATCCGTTTAACCGAGCAGTGTACCTGCTGGGAAATCATGAGCTATATCCAATTCAGAACCACACTCAAGTCAACTTGATTCATCAAACTGCTCGCTTCTGTGAACAAGCCTTGAAATCATGCCCTAATGAGAAGCCGCAAACAATTGAGTCTTTTGATCGATAAGATAGATCGACTAACAAGAACTCACTTTGAATTGAATCACTCGGAAATAACGCTTATTGAAGAGCATTGGCCGATTGACCCAGGATTTCCGCCACGGATGACGCAGATCTATTTTTGGCTAGATGTGCAACGCTATGGATTCTTAATATTCAAGAGAATGGAGGACGTGCATGAAGCAGATTTTCCTCCTAAATGGATGAAAACCAGGCTCCAATCCTTTGAACCAATGGGATGCAGCTGTTGTTAAATATGAGGACACACTGATGGCAATACTAAAATCCGTTTCGCGCTCGCAAGGTGCGAACAAAGACATCAAGTCGGGCCTAATCAAACCGGCCGGATTTGAACTTGCTTTCGAAGAATGGCCGGTTCTTGTCAAAGCATTCCGAGCCATGGTTCGCGAGCAAGCATTTGATGTCGCAGAAATGGCGCTTACTACCTTCATCTGTGCTCGCCAACACGGCGTTCCAATCATAGGTATTCCTATATTTCTCTTAAGAGGATTTCATCATGACAAGATCACAGTCTTGGATGATGGACCGATTAAGCAAGTCAGTGACTTGAAAGGCTCTCAAATTGGAGTTAATCGAGGTTACACAGTAACGACTGGCGTTTGGGCCAGAACAATCCTAGACCGCGAAGGACTGGATTTAGAAAGTGTAAAGTGGGTCCGATCCGGCGATGAGCACGTTGAGGCATATCAACCCCCAGACAATGTGGAAACTATTTCGGGAACCAAAACGCTCGAATCAATGCTTCTCTCAGGAGAACTTTCAGCAGTTGCCGGAATGTCCCCAGATGAATTCAAAGCAAAGAGTCTCAGGTCATTAATTACTCAACCAGAAGAGGCGGCTCTCAAGGCATTGGACAGCGAAGGGTTTTACCCCATCAATCATTTAATTGCCTTAACCGAATCAATTGTTGATCAATATCCAGACTTACCGGCTGCCTTATTTGAATGCTTCGCGGCACAAAAGAAAACTTACCTCGAGAGTTTGGCAAAACAATCTGCCGAGCATGATGACCCAACCAACGCGCGCAACCGGAATCTCCAAAAACTTGGCTATGATCCCTTGCCGTATGGAGTAAAGCCCAATGAGCGAGTGCTCAACGAACTTATAAATTCAGGGCTCAGACAAAAAATTCTGAAGCCTACGAGCGGCTGGGCTGACTACTTTTGCGAGAGCACGTTAGCACTAGAGGCCTAGCCAAAGGGCTCATGGACTGCTAGTCAGTCCATGAGCCAAGATCTCTTTTATTCGGTACTTGGAGCCTGATACATTTGATCGAATAGTTCGAAAATGATTTCAGGAATTTGTTGATCAACAGGAATATCAAGCCAGCCATTTCCCGCAAGACACTCATTCATATAATGTCCTGCTGATCGAGCATGACTATCATCCGCGCCCGGAATCAAAAGACTGGGGCAGTCTATCTGCATGAGCTCTTCTGGTTTTGGACCAGGTGCAGTATCGACACTAAACATTGCCTGATAACTTCCATGCACTAGGGCTAAATACTGCCCCAAATCAATCGACAAAATAGATTTTCTTAGTGATTCGTCAGAACGTATCGAGCTCCCCCATGGGCCAAGGAGTGAATCTTTTGCAAAACCCTCTGTGCTTTGATGGCTACGCTCAACCAAGGCCTGAAGGCCATTCTCTTGGACCCAGTTGATGTGTGCAGAGAATCGCGCAAAATTCCGCATCCGATAACGAGCACCACCAACTGGCCATATCAAGTTCAAACTACTGATTTTTTTGGGATAATCTACAGCAAATTGTGCGGCAGGCGCACATCCTAAACATCCACCAATTACATGAACCTGATCAAATCCCAAGTGTTCGGCCACAAACAATCCATGCCTAGCCATACCGGAAAAGTTCAATACCTCGAGACGCCCACCCGACTGGCCGCATTCGCGTCGATCAAATGAGATACAGGTAAATCGCTCACCAAGGTAAGACATGATGTCGATTTTTTTATAAATCCCGAGTGCGCTCCATTTTTCTAGAGTCGCGTCAAACCCCCCCGGAGAAAACATTAGCAAAGGCGGCCCGCTACCAGACACTTCAACCCTTGTCCTTACGCCGTCAGCTTCAATCCAATCACTCATATCCGTTCGCCTTGTTTATTTCCGTCCAATTCCGCCCTTGATCTGACGACCCGAGCGCACGTCGTTGATCAGTTCAGTGACCGCATCACGAGCAATTCTTGCAACATATGCGTACGCACTCGGAGCATCATCATCAAGAAATTTAGTGCCATACCCGATCGCGGCATGAAGCATTCTAATCCGCCCATCCAACCATGGACCTCCGCCCATTCCGCCAATGACAGGAATTTTTACAGCCTCCGACACAGCCTTTCCGATGACTGGCCCGCTATTAGTGAAATCGATCATCGCTGCACCAGCGCGCTCCACGATCTTCGCCTCCTCAATCAATTGGCCCAGCATATCGTCAGGCACAAGGCTTTCGGGTTGTTGAAGGTCACTGATTGCAAATCCATACTTTGATGCAGACTGCGGACTAACACCCATTTGCGCAAATACAGGAATGCCAGCACGTGTGACTGCCTCAATGACCTCCGGGAAGTCCGGCGCCGAATCAATCTTCACTAAATCAGCTCCACCTTCTTGAACAAGACGAATCGCTGCTTCAACACCTTCTTTGATCCCAATTTGGACTGGACCAAATGGTATGTCGGCACACAACAATGCCTGTGGAGCACCTCGACGCACGGCCTTCACTGCAATCATCATCTCATCAAGCGTGATTTCTAGATTGTTTGATTGACCCCACAAATTCACGCCAACCGAATCACCCACAATTAAAAAATCTGCGCCGCAATCGTCAGCGATCGCAGCCATTTGCGCATCCCATACCACCATGGCGACTGACTGATCGCCACGCAATTTCATGGCCTGTATCTCGGACACTGTCATTTTCTTACTCATTAATTAATCCCACCCTTATCCAAATCGATCATAAAACACATGTTCAGACGGTGCTTTATACTCACGTATCACCGTCTCCATTGCATTGGCCATTAATGGCGGGCCCGCAAAGTAGAGATCAACATTTGCCAGATCAGAACCAATCCGATCTTTAACTAATTCATGAATGAAACCATGGAAAATACCATCTGCTTGATCTGATGTCGGGTTACTTAAGGCGGCTTCATATCGAAGCCAATCCCCAAAACCACTCATTTCAGACAGAAACGATTCACCTGCCAAATCGATTTCCGATCGACCACCATAGAAAAAATGAACACGCTCTTGATTGCGGCCATCCTTTAATTGATCAATTGCTTTGGCTATTGAAACCATCGGTGATAAGCCTGATCCACCTGCAACTAACACAATGTCACGACCCCTAAATCCTCGAAAATATCCACGCCCGTATGGGCCAATGATGTCGATCGAATCACCTATCGCAACATGATCAAATAATCGAGTGGTCGCAGAACCCTCAGGAACTCGTTTTATCTGAAAATCCCACTGACCCTTGGAATTGCAGAGATTGCTCATTGAGTACGCCCGAGCGCCTGCTACGTTTGGCAAATCAAGCAAAGCAAACTGGCCGGGCTCAAACGCTTGCTGTGAACTAACCGAGAAACGAAACTCAACAATATCGTGGGTCACAGTTACCATCTCAGCCAGTGTTGCTGGAAAGCTAGATGGCTTATGAATTGGCTCATACTCATCAAACAAACGCACTTTGATTTCTATGTCTGATTTTGCGATGCACTGACACGCGAGATGACGATTCCTTTTTGCATCTCGATCAGTAAGAATCGTTGGATGGCCGTTAGGGTATTCAAGGTCTCCTGAAAGCAATTCAAAACGACAGTTCCCACAAGATCCTGACGCGCACTCGTAGGGAAACCCCAAGCCTTGGCTTAGAGCCGCCCTCAGCACAAAATCATCACCGCTCTCAAAGCCGACACCATCTTTAATCTGAACTTTCAATCTTCCACTCCTTTTTGTTGAGACATACCATGGTTCTGAAATAGCAACGACTTCACAGTCACAGGGACCGTTCTAGATGGCAAACGAACGCGGCCTAAGTCGACAAATTCAAAATCCTTGAAACGCAAGCCATCGAGAACCAACAACGGCCGCTGCATACCGATTTCATCGGTCAAGATGCGGCCCACACTCTGAGCCAAATCACGATCAAACAATAAATACAGCGCTCGATCTTCGTGCCACTGAGATTCTACATAAGAGGATACGGCGTCACATAGCGTTTTTAGCAATACATAATCAAACTCACCGACCCACTCAAACGCCAAAGAAAACTCTTTGTAATCGGCCAAGTCAAATGACTGTTCAGCCTGGGCCAAGCGTTCTGCCAAGCCAGCTTGGGTAATGTGATCGGCGTCCACGAGCAATTTAACGACCGGTAAATTTTTGACAGGCAGCAAAATAGACGGATTTGAAATATGACCGGTATTGCCACTGACCTGAATATTAAACTCACTCGCACCCAAGGCCGTTGCACGAATCCCACCCGGCGCAACAACCGCCTCAAAAATAAATCGGTTGTCTAGTTGGGCTTTGGACAAACAACGTCCGACATACAATCCCAGATCGTTGTGCCCTAATTGTTCTGGAACAGCTATGTACTCAGATACACCGCCCGAAAAGACTACATTCGAAAGATCTTTCGGGAATTTGGGCACATCAGTCAACCAAAGCGCATCGTCTCTCTCAATCCCGTTAACCACATCGATTAAGATTTCAGCAAGCTTAGAACCCACATACTCGGCTTGTTCCTGACTAAATAAATCACCAACAGACAGATCAATACCTAGTTCATGACAAAATGTTTTAGCGCGTGGTTCGAGCCGAACAATCCGCCAACTATCATCCCATACCAGCAAACGACCGCCCACATGAAAAGCACCCGTTCCAACAAGTTGGCCACTATCAATAATAGCTAGTTTTGTTGTGCCGCCACCAATATCCACGTTCAGCACTTTCGACTTTTTTTGGCCAGATAAATCAACAGCGCCTGATCCGTAAGCGGCTAGATTGGACTCCATATGATGACCGGCGCTCGCACTCAGAAATTCGCCTCCCTTGTGCGCGATAACATGCGCTATCTTCTCGGAATTTTCTCGGCGTAAGGCCTCGCCTGTCAGCAATACAACCCCAATATCCACATCGTGTGGACGTATTTCCGCTTCCTGATAGGCCTTGTCAATTAATGAACCCAACGCACCCGAATCAATTTGAGTCTCACCTATGTATGGCGTAAAAAAAATGGGTGACTGGTATAACAGTCTACGATCCACAACCACATAACGTGAACTTAATGCTTCGCCCTGGCGCTCCAGATGAACCTGAGAAAATACGATCTGAGTACTGGATGAACCAATATCCACGCCTACCGTAGACAGAAAAATGTTGTCTTGTTGCCACAGCGGATTGTCTTCGAGTGGGCCCTCATCAAAGTTTTCATCATGATCATGATCATATTTATTGCCCGGGAGATGCGCATGCGTACCAAAAATTCCATAATCGTGATCATTAAGATCATGTATTAAATCAATATCTTTCGTAGGCTTCGATGAATTAGAATTAGTCAAGGTGGTTAGCCCCCATAGTAATAATGTTTCGTTAATTCAATGACTCATTGGTCTATCAAACAGTGTTCATTGCTAACATCTATTCTATTAACTATAGAAAACACTTTTTCATCTGGCGGGTGAACGCCATCACTTGCCGTACTAACAATGACTGAAGGAAACTTATGAAAAAAGACGCAATCGTTTCTGACGAACTCGCCAAAAAGTTCGCAAAAGAAAAAGATACACCCTACCTGAAATGGATTCGAGATGAAGGCCTCGATGTCGTTGATGCTTTTTATATTCAAAATCTAAACAACGTGGAATTAAAGCCTTGGGCTCGTCGTGGCGGATCAGGCGTATTCATCAATCATGATGCATCGCGAACCACCAACGATTGCTACGTTTGCGAGATTCCAGCCGGTCAAAAACTTGCACCACAAAGTCAGTTGTTTGAAGAAACGGTTATGGTCTTATCTGGTCACGGGAAAACCACTGTTAAAAACTTTGCGGGCGCCGAGGTCGAGTTTGAGTGGGGCCCAGGCGCTTTATTCGCAATTCCTCTTAACACAATACACCAACATTTTAATTTATCAGGTTCAGAACCAGCCCGTTACGTAGCAGTCACAAACGCGCCGCCAATAATCAATACCTACGGTGACCCTGGATTTGTCTTTAATACGGAATATGACTTTCCAGAGCGGTTTAACGGCGATCCTGAATATTTTTCAGCTAAGGGCGAGCAAAAAGGCTTGTTACTCGAGACCAACTTTGTTCCTGATGGCGTCAACCTTCCGCTCATCGAGGCCAAAGAGCGTGGTGCAGGCGGTGGCCACATCCGGTTCAATTTTGCCAAAAGTTCATTAAACAGTCACATCTCTCAGTTCCCATTGGGCACCTACAAAAAAGCACACATGCATGGCCCGGGCGCTCACGTTATCATTTTGAGTGGTTCTGGATATTCTCTTATGTGGCCTGAAGGCGGTGAGCCTGAGCGCTTTGAATGGGAAGTTGGGACAATGATCGTGCCGCCAAACATGTGGTTCCATCAGCATTTTAACACCGGAACGACGCCTGCTCGCTATCTGGCATTCAAGTATGAAGGTGTCGCCATCAGGAATACGCAAGGCGTGCCCAAAGCATGGATCAGTCAGCGCATCGGCGGCCATCAGATTGATTATGCTGATGAGACACAAGAAGTCCGAGATATATTCGCGAAGTCTCTGGCAGAGCAGGGCCTCGAAAGCCAAATGCAAAGTTCTTACGAAAAAGAACTTGAGGATCTTCCTCCTAAAAGTTAAGCGAAAAAAGGCTGTCAGTGATGGCAGCCTTTCCCTGGAAGAAACTAACTATCATAAATAGTTAGATAAAAAAAAGGCTGTCAGTGATGACAGCCTTTTTTCGAAGGGGACTAAATATTACTGAGTACGCAACACTTTGCGAGCAACAGCAAAAATAGCTGCTCCCAACACAACCACTCCAAATCCAGCGATCAAATGCTCGCCAGTCATTGAATGTGAAACAGATTGAGCATAGGCCATTGCTCCATGATCACCGTGCGCAAATGCTTGACCGGCCGCAATCAACGAACCAAAACCTGCCAACAAACCACCTAACTTCATCGTATTCCCCTATGGATTTAATAAAACTGAAAATAAGAATATCGATCCCATCGCAGATACACCAATGCCAATCTGATTTGATTGTCCTCAGCACATGGTTTTACTAACCTGTGGTTAGACTTCGACCCTAATAGTATTGTTTGCTTAGAACAGAAAGGCGATCAGAATATGAATTTACAAGGTAAATACGCATTAATTACCGGGGCGAGCAGAGGTCTTGGAAGAGAAATCGCCATCGCATATGCTGATGCAGGGATCTCCGGCATCACACTAACGGCTGCTCCTGGCTCTGATGAGACCGCGCATGAGATCACAACCGAACTCATGGCAACCGCTCAAGAATTAGAATCACGAGGCGTGCGTTGTAATCCCCAAACCTCAGACGTTTCTCGTATCGGTGACTGTCAAAATGCGGTCGAGAGTCATATAAGCATGTTTTCTGCACTGAATATTGTTATCAACAATGCCGGTAAAGCAGGCCGCTACGCACACTTTGGCGATGGCTCGAAAACAATTGCAGATCATGACCCCAAAGGTATTTCAGAAATTATTGAAACTAATCTAATCGGACCATACTTTTTGGTACATTCGGCGCTCAATTATTTGTTGGCTGCTGATTCCGGTCGAATCATTAATATTTCAAAACGAACAGAATCAATGCATCGAAAATCATGGACACCTTACGGGCCAACTAAAGCCGCGCTCGAAGCCACGACCATCGCATGGGCCGAATCATTGGCAGACACTCATGTAACCGTAAACACAATTTCACCCGGCGGCGCCGTCAATACAAAATTCGGGACTGGGCAAATGACGGGCAAGGGACTTCCACCAGAGACTATTAAGCCACTCTCGGTCTGGCTTGCTTCGGAGGACTCCGAACCCTTCAATGGCTGCCGTTTTGTTTCTGACCGGTGGGACTCGTCGCTACCATCTGACCAAGCCGCGCTAGGCTGCCAGGAGTGCCAGATATTCCCACATCCTGAGCGAATCCCGCCTTTGAAACGAGCTTGGATAAAATAACAAACTCGCCGGATTAGTCGCCAAGCCTTACCCGGCGGCCAACCATCACAACAAGGCATGCAAATAGCCCGAACGCCAAAAAAGCCAATCCAATCAGATGAATACCGGTATGCCCCGAACTTATTCCGAGGATTGCGTAACGAAATGAACTCACGACCATTAGGATCGGGTTTAATTCGGCGATTGGTTGAATAACGGCAGGAAGATAAGACATCGGGAAAAAAACGCCGCCCATGTAGGTTAGTGGTGTGATGACAAAATTGTTCACCCAATTTGCCTCATCATGATCGCCTGCCGCGATCGCATTCATCATTCCCAAACATGAAAAAATGATCGACGTCATCAACGAAGCGAAAACAAGAACCAGCAAATGCTCGATTCGGTATGGGTGGAATGCAAACACAACACAACCGACCAAGCACATCACAATCAGACCGCGACAAATTCCGCCCGAAATATAACCAGCAACAATCGAAAGGCTGGGGATTGGTGTAACAAACATTTCTTCATAGTAGCGATGGTTTTTAGAACTAAAAAAAGAACTCGATACGTTCGAATACGCGGCATTGATCAGGGCCATTGCAATGATCCCAGGGCCTATAAATTGGATGTATGGGATGTCAAAAATAGTGCCTACTTTTCGGCCAATAATGGATCCAAAAATAAACAGATACAAAACCATCGTAATCATTGGCGGGATGAGTGTCTGAGTCCAGATGCGACTGAATCGGCGAACCTCTGTCCTGAAAATCGTTACAAAGCCGACCCACGCAATCTCCCTCATCTCTTTGGGAACTGATCTAAAATTCATTTTCAACATTAGTATTTTTCTTGCCCCACTGGCGTTTCTGGATTGATGTCTGCAATACGATCCAGTTCACGGATCGAACGGAAACTGAGCCATCCCCAGACCGAGATCCCGAGTGCTACGACCCCACCAATTGCTGCAGTCGGCACAGGCCCAATAATTGATGCAATCCATCCCGCCCTAAAAGTACCCATATGATTCGAGGTGGACGTACACAGCGCATTCACGGCATTCACTCGACCCCTCAGCTCATTGGGCGTTCCTAACTGAACCATCGACATTCTGATATTAACGCTCACCATATCCACCGCACCATACACAAACAGCGCCAAACAACTCAGCCAAAGTATTTCAGAGTATGCAAAGACTAAAGTTGATAAAGAAAAAAGAACGAGCACAAGAAAAAGTTTTTGACCGACTCGGTTCATCGGTGCCATTCTCGATAAAGTGATCCCAACTAATACTGAACCAATGGCCGGCATGGCTCGCAACAAGCCCAACCCATCGGCATCAGTCTTTAAAATATCAACCGCATAAATTGGCAGCAAGGCAATCACTGACCCTAAAAGTACAATGACCAAATCCAGCATAATCGCTCCCAAGACCATCGAGTTTGCTCTCAGATAAGTGAGCCCTGCAAACACGGCCTTGAGGTTTCTTGAATTATCCGATGATGGAACCGGAATGGCCGGGAGATATAAGTAAAGAAGTGGACACATCCAAACGATCGCGCACATCAACCAATACACATTCCGGTCAATCACCGTGATCAGTAAGCCGGCAACAAACGGCCCCACAGTTGTCGCCAGATGGCCCATGGTCGAATTCAAAGCAATCGCCTTCGGCAGAATTTTTGGGTCGACTAAATTAGCCAAAAAAGCTGCTTGTGCCGGCGTGAAAAATGCGTGCGCTAAGCCATGGACAAAAATAAAAAAATAGATCGAAACAAGATTTAGCTCATCAGCCCCAAAGGCCAAAGCCATTCCCAAGAAAGCAATCCCGTCGATTGTGGTTGCCGTAATCAATATACTCTTGCGCTTAAACCGGTCAATGACGTATCCGGTTAAAAAGAAGAATAGAAAAATCGGTAAAACGAAGACCAGGCCGACCAATGCGAGCTTAAACGCATCATTAGTGGCTTCGTAGATATGCCAACCAAGAGCAACTGCAACCATTTGCATTGATAAACCAAACGCGATTCTGGCCAGCAAAAATGAAATCACAGGGCCAGAAAACGTTTCAAATGGTTTGTTCATGATTACCAATCTATGTCATTAATAAGCCATAATATCCGATGCAGATCTGCCAATAACCGAATGGCAAAACCAATTTAACTTCTCTTACGGGCAAAAAAGATATCGGGTACTAACGCGCTGCGCTCTTATCATATTTTACTAATTAAGGATTATCACGTGAGCAGCCAGCCATCTTCTATTAAACCTCCAATCTGGATTCTTGCTCTGGGTGCTGGGCTTGGCCCTTTTGCTGTGACTCTCGTTGCACCAGCGATCCCGGCATTGCGAGACGACCTTTCTGCTGGCCCTAATATCGCACAGTTAGTACTGACCACATTACTCATTTCGATTGCACTTGGTCAGTTAATCGCTGGGCCTTTGTCAGACCGATTTGGCCGGCGTCCTTTATTCATTTTTGGATCCCTCGCATATGCAGTTGGCGGGATCGGTGCATCCCTTTCCCACAGCGCTACAACAATTATCATATTTCGCGTACTGCAAGGATTAGGTGCGGCCGCATCAATCGCCATGTCGCGATCAATTGTTCTGGATTCATACGACAGAGACGGCGCGGCTCGCGCCATGTCATCAATTATTGCAATGATGGCCGTCATCCCAGTCTTAGGGACTTCTCTTGGTGGCGTGCTGACAGAACTCATTGGATGGCGAGGCGCATTTTTAGTGCTCGCGTGCACCGGCGGAATTTTATTTTTTTGCGTCCATACGAAGATCAAAGAAACGCATACCACTCGTAAACAAACATCCATTAAATCCATAATGTTAGGGTATTCAGAACTTCTTCGTTCGAGTCATTTTTTGGCCGCAGCTTTAACTACCGCATTTCAAACGGGTGTATTTTTTGCGTTAATGGGGTTCATTGCTTATTCATTTGCCAGAATGAATATCGGACCGGCAGAATTCGGATTCTGGATGGGGACAACATCACTCGGGTACGTACTTGGAAATCTCCTAAATAAACGCTTACTTAAAATTTACTCGATCGAATCAATTACTTTTTATGGGTCCATCGCATCAATTCTGAATCTAGCCTTGATGTGGGGATGTTACAATCTAGATCCGTCCAATCCCGTCAGTCTTGCACTTCCCATGTTCCTTGTTGGGATATCAAATGGCGTCATCATTGCCAACTCAATCATTCTTGCGTCTTCATCAATCCCATACCTAAGGGGCTCTGCGACTGGTCTTGTTGGTGCCTTGCAAATGACCTCAGGTGGCGTAGCAGGAACTCTAGCCGTTTGGTTGGGCGCGGATCAAAATACAAACATTGGCATTATCACGCTGATCGCCTTTGGCATTGCCTCATCATTGGCGGCGTTGTGGTCATATCGAGTGCAAAATATTCACAATAAAAGAACCTAGTAAAAATTCGTAGTTGGGCCATTTCAAATTATTAGTCGTCACGACAGCGTTAGCCCGTCATAGTCCGAAAACTTAATAAGAAATTTGGAGTCGTCATGAACAGAAATACCTACGAAAAATACCAGTCAGACGTCATCGTTGATTTGCTGAAGCAATACGATATCAAACATATCTCAATGAATCCTGGTGCAAGTTTTCGCGGACTGCATGACTCAATCGTCAACTATGGTGAAAATAACCCTGAGCTCATGGTCTGCCAGCATGAAGAAATTGCTGTGCAAATTGCGCATGGTTACGCACGCGCCACTGGTAAGCCAATGGGCGTCATTCTGCACAACCTAGTCGGTATGCTACATGCCCAAATGGCTGTTTATTATGCCTACATCGACCGTGCACCAATCTTTATTATGGGGGCCACAGGTCCAATGCATGAAGGCAAACGACGCCCTCACATTGACTGGTCTCATTCAGCATTGGTTCAGGGCGAAGCAATGCGTAACTACACTAAGTGGGACTACCAGCCCCACGCGATTGAAGGGGTTCCCGAAAGCTTTATGAGGGCATACAGTGCGATGGTTACTGAGCCTGCTGGCCCAATTTATATGTGCTACGACGCTTGGCTCCAAGAAGAAAAGCTCACCGCTGATCTCGATATGCCACCACCCGATATGCAGAAAGCGCCCTCCCCAATGGGTGCGGATCCAGACAAGCTTGCTGAGATGGTTGACGTCATTCTCAATGCAAAACATCCAATCATCTTGGTCGACTACATTGGTCGTCAGGAAGGAAACTTCGAAAAACTCGTCGAACTTGCTGAGGCCCTTGGTTGTGGCGTTTGGGATATCAATAATTCTTTGGCGTTTCCAAACCAACACCCCTTATGCATTTCACTTGATCACGATTCACTGAAGGATGCAGACGTCATTTTAGGGATTGATGTTCGGGACTGGGAAAAGCCCACTCATAAACTGATCTCGACCACTCGTGAAGTCACCTCACATGTGCCAGACGACTGCGTTTGGATGGAGCTCGGATTTGCTGAGCTCGAAATATCGGCCTGGGCATTCGATTACGGTCGCTACCAACCAAAGAAACACATCGCTATGGGTGACCCCAGAATATCAATGCCTGAAATGACAAAGATCGCAAATGCTCGACTCAAAGAAGACTCTAGCCTCGTCAAAAACCGTGATAAGAGATCTGAGAAATTCGCAGCAAGGCACCATGAACTCTTCGCTGGCTGGAAAAAGCAGGCAGAGGCAAAGCTTGGATCAGACCCAATTAGTTATGCAGAACTCGTCACGATCACAGGAGAAGTTATCCGTGACGAAGATTGGGTGTTAGCGGTCGGAACTGCGCGGGAATGGGCCAGAAAACTTTGGAATTTCGACAAGCCGTACCGACATCCAGGGCGCTCTCTTGGAACTTCAACGCAAATCGGTATGTCGCTCGGAGTCGCTCTCGCCTATCGAGGCACAGACAAGCTCGTTCTGAACTTTCAGCCAGACGGTGACTTAATGTACGACGCAGGCGCACTGTGGACTGCGGCCAAGCACGAAATCCCAATCCTGATTGTGATGTGTAACAACCGGGCTTATTACAATGACTGGGAGCATCAAGAGCGGATGGCTCACCTTCGTGGCACGGATGTCGAAAAAGCACACATCGGAATGGATATTTTTGGCCCAGAACCTGATTTTGCAACGCTCGCACAATCGATGGGGATGCATGGGGAAGGACCAATCGAGGATCCCAGTAAGATTGCTGCTGCCCTTAAACGCGCAATTGCTGTCGTAAAATCAGGAAAACCAGCACTTGTTGATATTGTGGTTGCTCACAGATGATCATCTAAAACATTAGAAACTAATGCGAATTGACTAAAATTCGCAGCTTCAATAAAGAGCTTGGGTAGCCTCAAAGCACCTGGGCTTTTTTATTTTCGACTCCGCAACACCTTTTATGCCCAGAAATTGGTTCTGAATACGCTATCTCGTGGAAATTTCATGCATAATCCCGCCGTCATTTACGTTGGACATAGCATGCTTACAATCTTTCTCAATACGCTCCCGTTTTTTTCACTCATCGGATTAGGGTACGGCGCCGCGCGAACTGGGCTTTTCAGTCGCGATGCAACGGCCGCGCTCACTAAGTTTGTTTTTTATTTTGCTCTGTCTGCAATGCTCTTCAAATTCGCATCCAACTTATCTTTAAACGAAGCACTTGAATCACGTTTCATGCTGGCTTACTTGGCTGGAGGATTGAGCTTATACATACTCTCTGGTCTCATCGCTCACTTCCGCGGCGAGTCCTTTGAACAATCCGTAATCGAGGCACAATGTTCTGTGATCGGTAATATGGGATGGATGGGACTCGCAATGATCCCTGTGTTACTGGGGCAACAGGCCATCGGTTACGTGATCATGGTACTGATCATTGATCTGGTATTTTTTGGGCCGCTGATCGTTATCCTGATTGTGGGACACAGAGAAGGAAAATTAAGCCTCAGACTGTTTACGACGATTGGCCAGGGTTTACTGAAAAATCCGATGGTTCTCTCGATTTGCTCGGGACTTGCATGGGCAGGACTGAAGTTGCCAGTTCCTGATTTATTGAATCAATTTATGACTATTCTTGGCGGCGCATCCACGCCGGGCGCCTTATTTGCGATTGGCGCATCAATGGCATTTGCTTCGTCAAACCGACCGGCAATCCCTGCCATGCTTTCGGTTAATAAGCTCGTACTTCACCCGATACTCGTTGCAATCGCCGCCCTATTTATTTTCCAACTTGACCCATTTGCATCGGCCGTCATGATCACTTGTGCATCGATGCCTGTTGCGGGCAACGTTTACATGATCGCAACCCATTACGGGATCAAGTCTGAACGAATTTCAGTGGCCATTTTGATTTCCACCGCGGTCAGTATTTTAACGATTTCAGGAATCGTTGGAGCACTCGCAAGCACTTACTGACAATAAATCCTAAAAAATCTCGTCAAAATGGCTTTGAGGCTCAACGACCGAGGGCTAATATGCTCCTCAATTTAGCGGACTAAGAGCTATGAGTTTTACGACAGAATCAGTGACAGAAAATTTGTTCGTTGACGGATCTTCTCCTCTGACTTGGGATAATTTTTTATTTTCTGATGTATATGATGTCAACGGGGATAACCTGCTCGACGTTATAGTCGGAATTGGAATACTTGATTATCAAAAGTTCTACCCCCGACTATTCATTCAAACAACTAGTGGCGCTTTTGAAGAACAGATAATTGAAAATCCGTCTGATGGGTTAACTCACCCTAGGAGAATAGTTTCTGCCGATTTCAACGGCGATGGCTTTACCGATATAGTTATTGCTGGGCACGGTTATGATAGAAGTCCATTTCCTGGTGAGACTTCAATTTATTGGCAGAATACAGGTCAAAATACTTGGGTAGACAAATCTGATCTGTTGCCTGACGAAGCCGCTTTCACACATTCACTCGCAGTTGCTGATTTGAACGATGACGGTTTCTCGGATCTGTTTATGGGAAATATCTGGAGCTCTGCTCTTACAACCCCATCCTTACTTCTTGGTGCATCAAACGGATTTAACGCTGCTGATTTACCTAATTCTATTGGAACCGAGGCTTTCTCAGTAGGCTATAGACCTGTTTCAAGCCTACTTACAGATTTAAATGGTGATGAAAAAGAAGACCTAATTATCGGGAGTTTTTCCAAAGGGGATGTGATTTTTTGGGGGAGTTCTAATTCGGAGTCTGACAGCCAATTTAACAATCAAGAAACTATACTTCCTGCCGGTGTATTCGGAGATGGAAATAGTCACACGGTTGACATCGAGAGTATTGACCTGAATCAAGACGGCCTTAGTGATTTAATATTAGCTCAAACTCCTCTAGATCCGTTTTATGAAGGCGGTGGCATTCAACTGCTAATCCAGCAGCCAGACGGTAATTTTATCGATGAAACGCTGTCAATTACAGGCAAAGAATTACGTTATGAGACATGGCCGGTAAACATCAATTTGGGCCATATAAATGATGATTTACGCATAGACTTTTTAATTTCCACACAACAATCAGATTACTTATACATCAACAATGCTAATGGTACTTTTTTTGAATACAGTGAATTACCGACCTCATTGGGCATTACGTTTATAGAATCAACTCAAGAATTAGTAAACGTTTATATCAATGGTACCGGCTTGAACGAAAGTGCTTTATTTATAGATAAAATCTCACTCAATATCACGGATGTAAATGAGGCGCCTGCTTTTGCATCTTCAGCGGCGTCCGCCACTGTCGCTGAAAACTCTGCTGTATCCAACTCTGTATATACAGCGTCAGCATCAGACATGGATGGCGATACGCTGGTGTACAGCTTATCTGGAACCGACTACTCATCTGTGACGATTGATGCCTCAACGGGTGCGGTTAAGCTCAAGGCTTCTGCAGACTACGAAGCCAAGGATCAGTATCAATTTACTGTCACAGCATCGGATGGATCACTGACAGACAGCCTCGAGGTCATTCTCGATATCACGGATGTGGATGAGGAGCCTGCTTTTGCATCTCCAGTTGTTTCGGTCGTGATTGCTAAAACTACCGGTGCCTCTACCGTTGTTTATACCGCCTCTGCATCGGATGTGGATGGAGATACGCTTGCATACTCTTTGTCAGGAACCGATGCGTCTTTATTAACCATTGATTCCGCGTCTGGTGCAGTAACTCTCAACGCGCCTGCGGATTATGAAAACAAGAATCAATATGCTTTTACGGTCACGGCATCCGATGGCGAACTGACCGATACGATCGGCGTCACATTAAACGTGGCCGATGTTGATCAGCAGATCACAATTGGATATGTGGATTCGACATCGACAACCTTGGTGATAAAGGATCAATCCATTGTTTTGTCGATTGCAGATGCGAACAACGTTTCGGTCGATGTATCCAATGGAACGTTAGGAATCTTAGCGTCAACAGTCTCGTTCGATCACATTGAGATGGTATCGACCAGTTATGATGATGGCATCAACATCAGTGATGCGGTGAGTGTACTGAAGCATATTGTCGGTCTGCAGACACTGACAGGTGTGAACGTCTTAGCGGCTGACGCAAACATGGATAACGCAGTTAACATCAGTGATGCGGTGAGTGTACTGAAGCATATTGTTGGCTTAGACCCGATCAAGAACTGTTCATTGATTGACGTTTCTTTATCTGAAATCACAACGCTCGGCCCAGAAACAATCGATGACTACACGTTAATTCAGCGTGGCGATATTGATCTGTCGGCGACCTTCGATATTGTTTAAGCAATCAATTTTCAGACTTGTCAATCGTCGTTCAAAGACTCCATAAAAGCTTGCGTTATTGATCAACGAATCTCAGTGGCCATTTTGGTTTCCACCGCGGTCAGTATGTTAACGATTTCAGGAATCGTTGGCGCACTCGCGAAAATCTATTAGCAATGAGACCAGAAATATCTCATCACATTAAAAGTATGAGGATCTTTCCAACATTAAATTAATATTTTTTAAAACTTAATTTAGACACCTCTCGGTCGGAGAGATCAACAAAGCCAATAGCACTACCACTTAGTGTTGATGATCAACGGTAACAAGATCAGGAATCCCTTTTATATTCATCAAGAAGAAAAAAGATTCGGGCAGATCTGCGAGGCACTGGTTACTGCATCTCGAAGCATCATCACTTCCACAGAGACGACCATGACAAAATCTGCGAGGCCTTCAACCACATCTCTTACTTAGCAAAAGCTCGAGGCAAGGGTTACAAACCGCATCACACTAAAAATGCTGGAGCGCCCAGTCTGATGGAGAAATACCAAACTCAAGCTCAGCCAAAGACACAAACCTATCAGACATTACCTATTGCACTATTGTAGGGATGGCAAGTTCTCCGAACTGTAACTCGACCATCCGTGCATAGATTGCATTGCGGGTCACAAGCTCACTATGCCTCCCTACATCAAGGATTCTACCGGAGTTCAGGACCACTATTTTATCGGCCTGAAGTACTGTTGCAAGTCGGTGAGCAATGACCAGGGTGGTTCTGTTCTTCTGCAATGTATCTAACGCGGATTGAACTAAGCGCTCACTTTCCGCATCCAGAGCGCTAGTAGCCTCATCGAGCAGCAAAATGGCTGGGTCCGCAAGAATTGCACGAGCAATCGCTACTCGCTGTTTCTGGCCGCCGGATAATCTGGCGCCCTTCTCTCCCAAATAGGTCTTATATCCATCGGGAAGCTGACTAATAAAATCATGAGCCGACGCTGCCTTAGCTGCTTCAATGACTTGCGTATCGGTCACACTTGGACGACCAAAACGGATGTTCTCCGCCACGCTAGCGCCAAAGATCACGCAATCTTGAGGAACCATCGCCATGGCGGATCTGATGTCCTTAGGATCGGCAAGATTGATGTTTATACCATCAATACAAATCCGACCCAACTGAGGGTCGTAAAACCTAAGTAATAGTTGAAATATAGTACTTTTACCTGCACCTGAAGGCCCAACAAACGCAACGTGTTCCCCCGGCTCAATATTAAGAGAAAAATTTCTAATAGCTAACTCATTTTTTCGGGATGGATAGCCAAAATCTATCTGCTCAAAACTAACTGCGCCATTACAAGGCCTGGGGAACTCGACCGGGACTTCCGGCGTCCGGATATTCGATTCCATCTGCAATAACTCTGTCAGTCGTTCCATCGCGCCGGCTGCTCGCTGGACCTCACCCCAGACTTCACTCAAGGATCCGGCAGCAACACCAACAAACATTGCATACAAAACAAATTGACCGAGTTCACCACCGGATATTGTTCCTGCCAGCACCTCTTTCGCCCCTAACCACAGCACGAAGATCAATGCGCCAAACACGCTGACTGTCCCAATCATCGTTAACAGAGCCCGCACTTTAATTCTTCGGACAGCGGTTCGAAAGCTTTCCTGAATAGAAGCCGAAAACCGCTCTATTTCAAGATTTTCTGCGGTGAACGACTGCACAGTTTCTGCGTTCCCGAGTATTTCGGCAGCCTGGCCGCTGGCATCTGCAATTCTGTCTTGGCTATCGCGTGAAAGCCTTCGTAACCACCGCCCTACGACAATGATTGGCAGCACAATCAATGGAAAGATGAGTAGTAGAATGCCCATTAACTTAATGTTGGTGTAACCCAACAACAGCAAGCCGCCGATAAACTGAATCGATGACCTTAGAACAATCGAAATGCTAACGCCGGAGACAGATTGGATAAGAGTTGTATCCGTTGTAAGACGCGATAAGACTTCTCCGATCTTTGTCGTTTCAAAGAATGTAGGGTCCATATAAATGACATGAGCAAAGACCTTGCTGCGCAGGTCAGCGACTACTCTTTCCCCAAGCCAGTTCACGAGACAGGCTCGCGTCGCACCGAAAAATCCGATGACGAGGACGAATAACAGCAAGATGAAAAAATAACGATCTACGTTAGCGGCATCCTCGACAGAAAACCCTTGGTCAATCACATTTCGGACAGCCATTGGCATAGCCAGCAGCGCCGCTGAAGAGATGAGTAGGGCCACCATGGCAAGTGCTAAAATCCCCTTGTAGGGGGCAATAAAAGGTACCAATGAACGCAGTGGTTGAAGGGATTCACCTTTATCCCGACTTTCCGGGGCAACTTTACTCATAATATTTTTACAGGAAATGTGAAGATTCTGGAGAATAGATGTTACCCGAAGAAGAGGGCTAGGTAGAGCAACAAATTAGTCACGCCGTCCGAGACCCCAATGGACGTCCGGTTAACCGCACAATATTTCTTAGCGAGCGGCGGAAAAGGATGAAACCTTGGTCGAGGTATCTGTCCAAACTGACTGATACGGCCAAGTTAACATCAGTAGCGTAACGGTCAGGGAAATATATTCTATTGCGCGTTCATTTAACCGCTTGTTGTTAAGATCCTGATTCCTCATCAGGTGAATATTTGAGCGAAAATTCAATCTGAATGCGCTCATTCGATCGATGCAATCATCAATTATTCTGCCTTAACATGATTGGGTTTTCGCGTTGCTAGATAGACGCCACAACTTGCAACGGAAAATCCGATCATATCCAAGAGACTGAGACCCTCATCAAGGAGTAAAAAGCCGATGACTGCTGTAATAGGGGGTACCAAAAAAAATAAAGCAGACGTCTGACTGGCTGAGTTCTGACTGATCAGATACATCAAAATCGAAAATGCCCCGAAACTGACCGCAATGATCTGCCAACTCATTGCCAGAATGAAATCAGTGGTAAATTGAATCGAACCGTCCTCAACCAGAAGCATTGCTAGGTAATGGAACAAAAAAGCGGCCCCTGCCTGAATTGCATTATTCGTAGCCATTGGCAACGTTGTTGAGTATTTCTTTTGCCAAATTGTTCCAGCGGTAATCGCGACCAATGCGATTGCGCTAGCAATCAATCCACTGAGGGCAAACTCAGACTCGAAATCAATTCCCAAAACACAACCCGCACCAATAAATCCAAGCGAAAGACCAATCCAGTTTTTTAGTGTGACTCGCTCACCCAGTAATAAGCCTGCGAAAATTGCTGTAAGAATTGGTTGAAGGCAAACAATCAAAGCAGTAACGGCTGCAGGAACCCCTACACTGAAAGAATAAAAACATCCTCCAAGATAAAAACCATGGAACAAAAGTCCTGTAACAACACCATGACTAAGACCCACTCGTGAAAACTGGGGCAACTCACCAAACAGCAAAGCAACCGCAAAAAAACCAAAGCCGACAATGAAAAATCGGAAAGCAAGTGCCGCAAATGGCGTAGCATCCTGAGTGACCACGGACCCTGTCGCAAAAGCAGACGCCCACAAGACCACAAAGGTGAGTGGGAAAATGAACGAGATTCTCATCTTATTTATTAAATCCAAACATGATCGGATAACAACTCACGTAACAGGGCCATCGCCCGGACGGCACAATACAGCGGTTTGCACCAAACACCCAACTCTCCCTCGCAACCAAACTACTTAGCCAATGAACCCTGCACAAATAGGCTCTTCATTGCGATGACACCAAGAACGGGACCAGGTATTAAAACCCACAACACGGACAACCCCCATTCATCCAACAAGCCCGTCACCAAGCTTATTGACACGACCGAGAGTAAGAAGCCTGTGCTGTTTTGCATTGCTAAAGCGCTCCCAACCAAGTCACGTGGACATGCTTGAGATGAAATTGCCGAAAACTGTCCTGAGTCAGCGATCACAAAAAAGCCCCACACCAGCAAAATTCCAATTGTCAAAACACCCATAGAAGATGCGACCAACGGATAAAAGGCACAAATCAAACCGGAAAGGGCCAAAGAAATTCGCGCGACATGGGCACTGCCGATGACTCGACTCATCCATCCACCAAAGAATGCCCCAAATGCGCCAATCCCAATCACCGCAAACGACCACAATGCCACTTCCTCAGAGGGTGCCCGCGAGCCCAAGCTTTCTCGGACTAACCACGGTGTGAGTGTCCAAAACGCATACAGTTCCCACATATGGCCAAAATATCCCATCGCAGACGCACGAAAACGGGAAATTTGAAATGATTGCATGATCGCGCCCCAGCGAAGTGATCCGACCTGACGAGTCGTGTAAGGACCATCACCAAGCAACCAAACCATAGCCCCACCAATTAACGCGATCCCCGACACAAGAATTAATGTTGACCGCCAATCCGCCGTCAACTCAAGCGCTGTCAGCCCATGCGGAAGAGCAGTTCCAAGCGTCAACATACCCACCAACAAACCAAGTCCAAGTCCTGGCGATGACTCAGACCAACTCACTAAAAGCTTCATCCCCGTCGGGTAAATTCCGGCCAAACAGAGCCCAACCAAAAAGCGTACGATGAGCCCCTCATGCAAGTTACTAGCAACCAGAGGAAATGAGAGATTAGCGAGGGCACCCAAAAATGCACTTACAACAAAAATATGAGATGCCCTAAAACGATCCGCCAAGCCCGAAATCGAGAGAATCAGAGTCCCACCAATGAATCCGGCCAGGACCGCATTCGTCAACCGCCCAAGGTCCGACGCATTCAGACCCCACGAATCTGTCAAGCCCATTGAAACGCCATTCACGCTAAACCAGAGCGAACAGCCACAGAGCTGAGCCAGAACGATGACCAAGATTGGCCTTTGAGTAATGAAGTGACGCATCCGTGCCTCAGTTATTGGTTAAATAAGTCTGGCCGCGTTTTCTTTCACTCGACGTAAAGGAATCGAAGACTCAATAGAAGCCACACCCCCGATCCGGGTCAAATTAGCTGTCAGAAAACGTTCAAATTCATGCAAATCACTCACAGAGACACGCAGCAGATAGTCAAAACTGCCGGTCATTAACCAGCAGTCGACGACCTCCGGACACCCCCGTATCGCTGATTCAAAATTAACGAGACGATCGTCGACTTGCTGATCCAAACGAACAGACACAAAAATACTAAATCCGAATCCCAGTTTTTCCTCATCAATTAATGCGGAGTAACCACGAATAAATCCTTCCGATTCCAATCGCTTGACACGTCGAGCACACGGCGACGCGGACAGTCCCACTTTATCGGCCAATTCAATCTGTGTGAGTCGCCCGTCTCTCTGCAGAGCACTCAAAATACGACGATCAATAGCATCCAACATATACAATCCAATTAATCTCTAATAAAAAACAAAATACTAGTAAATCTCACCAATTAATACGATTTATATAAGAATATTTGCCATTTAAAATCAAAAAAACATAAATATAATGTGCTTTTAGAGGCGCTCGAATGAATTCACACCAAAATACAAACAACGTGACCATTGATGCCAATGAATTAGAGGACTGGATCGAGTCCTTGCGCTCGGTCGTTCGTAAAGGCGGAAAGGCCTACGCGTCCACCCTTGTTACGAATCTTCAAGACGAAGCGCGCATGCTCGGACTACTCAACAATGAAGCGCCCTTTTCGGCCTACCGCAATACCATCTCACTCGAAGAGCAACCACCGTACCCGGGTGATTTGGCGATCGAAGAACGAATCACCTCGATTATTCGCTGGAACGCTCTGGCGATGGTCATGAAAGCAAACCGAGCTTCTGGCGAACTCGGTGGTCATATTGCCTCTTATGCGTCGGCTGCAGAGATCTTCGAAATCGGATTCAATCATTTCTTTCAAGCAAAAACTGAGTCCTCTAATGGCGATCTTGTTTACTTTCAGCCGCATTCTGCACCGGGGATCTACTCACGGGCTTTCCTTGAGGGCCGATTGTCAGCAGAAGACCTTGAAAATTACCGACAAGAAGTCCCGGGCAAAGGCTTGTCTTCTTATCCACATCCCTGGCTGATGCCAGATTTCTGGCAAGTCCCCACCGGATCAATGGGCATCGGACCCATTTCTGCGATTTACCAGGCCCGTTTCATGCGTTACCTGAGTAATCGACAATTGGCCAACACATCATCACAACGAGTGTGGGGGATTTTTGGTGATGGCGAAATGGATGAACCCGAATCTATTGCCGCCTTAACTCTCGCGGCCCGCGAAAAACTCGACAACCTCACTTTTGTAATCAACTGCAACCTACAACGACTTGACGGCCCTGTGAGAGGAAATGGGCAGATCATTCAGGAACTTGAATCACTTTTTATCGGTGCGGGCTGGAATGTGATCAAAGTGCTCTGGGGCTCCGAGTGGGACACACTATTCGCAAACGACAATGATCACACACTCCTAAAGCGTTTCTCAGAAACACCGGACGGCCAATACCAAACACTTGGCTCAAAAGATGGTGATTACAATCGTCAGCGTTTTTTTGAGGCCGATCCTAAAAGTGCCGCGCTCGTTCGTCACATGACTGATGAAGACATCAATCGATTAAAACGTGGTGGCCACGACTTCAAGAAGCTATTCGCAGCATTCCAAGCGGCTGCGGATCATGAAGGACAACCAACCGTAATCTTAGCCAAGACCAAAAAAGGCTTCGGAATGGGTGGTGCGGGTGACTCCAGAATGACCGCTCATCAAGCAAAAAAAATGGACTCCGAAGCACTCTTGGCATTCAGGGATCGCTTTGCCCTCCCGCTCACTGATCAACAAGTTGAAGACCTGGAATTCTACAAGCCATCAGATGACTCAAAAGAAATTCAATACCTGATGTCGCGCCGAAACAGTTTGGGTGGTTTTATTCCTAGCCGTTCGCAAACTGCAAAAACACCGCTGCCTGCCCGACCAAAGTTTGCGGCCTATGGAAAATCAGCCATCGAAGCAAATAACAAGGAAATGTCGACAACCATGGCTCTGGTTCGCATCCTTAGCGGCTTGTTACGCGACAAATCCTTTGGCCGTCGAATCGTACCAATAGTTGCCGACGAAGCCCGTACGTTTGGCATGCATACCTTATTTAACCAAATTGGTATTTATGCACCCGATGGCCAGACTTACGAACCCGAGGACGCAGGCTCAATGGTTGCATACAAAGAAGCTAAGGATGGACAGCTTCTCGAAGAAGGGATCACCGAGGCAGGAGCAATTAGTTCCTGGACAGCTGCTGCTACCGCCTACTCTGTGCACGGAATCGAACTCTTACCGATCTACATTTATTATTCGATGTTTGGTTTTCAACGAGTGGGCGATCTAATCTGGGCAGCTGCAGACCAGCGGCCAAGAGGGTTTTTGTTCGGGGCCACGGCCGGAAGGACCACCTTGTCAGGAGAAGGACTGCAACACCAAGATGGTTCGAGTCATTTGATGGCGGCAACCGTTCCGAACTGCCGCGCCTACGACCCCTGCTTTGCGTACGAATTGGCAGTCATTGTCGAATATGGCTTAAAACGCATGCTTGACGAAAAACGGGATGAATTTTTTTATGTGACCGTCATGAATGAAAATTATGCCCATCCAAATCAACCAGTCGATATTGAAGAAGGCGTTATTCGCGGATTGTACCCGCTTAGGCAACCCGTCGAGTCAGGCTCAGTAGATGTTCAACTGCTTGGTTCCGGTACGATCCTACTTCAAGTCATTAAGGCCGCGCAGTTACTCAACGAACATTTCCAGATCGGGGCAACAATTTATTCGGTGACCTCATTTAGCGAACTTGCACGAGAAGCATCCGATCACGAACGATCCAAACGACTGGGCCTGACCAATTCAGCGGAAGTGGCTTGGATCAACAAACAATTAAGCGACACCGTGCCAATTATCATTGCCAGCGACTACGTCCGTGCTGTACCAAGTCAAATAACACCCTTTCTCCAGGCACCCGTCACGATTCTTGGTACCGATGGATTTGGTCGATCAGCCAATAGGGCCGCACTGCGCGAATTTTTTGAGGTCGATTCAGCCCACATTGCTTTAGCTGCTATTCATGCATTGATAAATATGGGGAAATTAGGTGAGTCAAACCGTCAAAAAGCCCTTGAATTATTCTCCATAGAGCCTGAATCTGTTCCCCCGTGGAAGTGTTAACTAAAATAAAAATTGACATAATCTTACCAAATAAGGTTTATTGAATTCTGAATTCAGAATTCGATAAAAATGATGCAGATTCAAAAAACAGATTTGGTTGAACAAGTTTACGACACCATCAAAGAAGGAATTTTAAGCGGTCGCTTAGCCCCTCTTGAAACCCTTCGTCAAGAAGAGCTTGCGGATACCATGGGCGTAAGCCGCCAGCCAGTCAGTCATGCAATGGTTATCCTTGAGCGAGACGGCTTAGTTGTGGACAAAGGCCGCAAAGGAAAGATGGTTGCGCCAATTGACCCAGATCAGATTTTATCGCTTTACCAGGTCCGTGGTGCACTGGATGGATTAGCAGCTCGCTTAGCGGCTGAGAGAATTTCGCAAACAGGCATCAATCAGCTCAATCAGTTCATCGAACAAGGTCAGGAAGCCGTTTTGGCACACGATAAAGATGCCCTGGCCATCTCCGATATCGCGTTTCATCGAGCACTGTATCAATTGTCAGAAAACCCTGAAATCGCAAGAATCGCAGACGCGAGCTGGGCGCACATGGTTCGGTCAATGCATCGAGTACTCGAAGACGATCGTTTGTATCAACAAATTTGGAGCGATCACGCAGCCATCGCAGACGCAATTATTAAACATAACCCAGATGAGGCAGCAAGACTCGCCTCTCATCATGCGGAATCCAGTGGACAGGCAACCTATCAGCGCCTATCCCAGGGACAAGCACTCCCCCAATGACAAATAACCGAAAATAAGAGGTCGCAATGCAACTCACAGAAGCGCAAACCAAACAATTTGATGAAGAGGGCTACCTCTTTTTCCCCAGCCTTTTCTCACCTGAAGAGGCCAGCTATCTCAAAGGGGAAGCTGAAAAAATCTACAAAGAAGAACGTGAAGAAGTCTGGCGCGAGAGTAACGGCGTTGCCAGGACCGCATTCGCTGCGCACACATATAACGAGGGATTTCGCCGTCTTGGCGCTCATCCCCGCATGATCGAGCCGGTATCACAATTACTGGATGGTGATATTTACATGCATCAGTACAAGGTCAATGCCAAAGCGGCTTTCGATGGAGCGGTATGGCAATGGCATCAGGACTACGGCACATGGAAACGCGACGATGAAATGCCAGAACCTCGCGCAATGAATATTGCCGTCTTTCTTGATGATGTGACTGCAGCCAACGGTCCGTTACTGTTCATTCCAGGCAGCCACAAAGTAGGCGTTATCGATGCTGGACATGATCTTGAAACGACAAGCTATCCATTATGGACTCTTGACCGAGACAAGGTCACCGAACTTGCTGATCGTGGTGGCTGCGTCGCACCAACGGGGCCAGCAGGAAGCATGCTGATGTTCTCATCACTACTCGTGCATGCGAGCCCCGCAAATATTTCACCGTTTGGCCGAACCATTGCTTACCTGTCCTTGTGTCATGTGGACAACCATATTCGCGCGTTCAATCGCAAGGAATGGATTGCACACCGAGATTTCACGCCAATCAAGGCACTGGAAGACAACTGCCTTTCGGAACTCGCCAAAGAATACGCCGCGTAGTAGGGATTTTTACGATGTATATTTATCAGGAATTAGCGGCACGAGCAGATCGACCCGTTCAAGTTGGTTTAATTGGCGCCGGAAAATTCGGATCCATGTTTTTGAGCCAAATACCAACAACTATTGGCCTCGAAGTCGCCGCCATTGCAGATCTTGATGTAGAACGCGCCAAAAATACGTGTCGAAAGGTCGGCTGGTCCGAGGAACAACTCGCGAAAACGAAGTTCTTCGAGAATACCCAGACAATGTTGGATAGTTCGCGGATTGATGTCGTGGTCGAAGCCACCGGAAATCCAGCCGTCGGAATTAGTCACGCAAAAATGGCAATTGAACGCAAGTTACACATTGTGATGGTGAATGTGGAAGCCGACGTCTTAGCGGGCGCAATTCTCGCAAAAGAAGCCAGGGATGCGGGGGTTGTTTACTCGATGGCCTATGGAGACCAACCCGCGCTCACGATCGAACTGGTTGAATGGGCTCGAGCCTCCGGATTTCACGTTGTGGCGGCAGGCAAGGGTACAAAATATCTACCAAACTATCATTACTCAACACCAGATACAGTATGGGATCATTACGGTCTAACTCCGGAACAAGCAGCCGATGCAGGCATGAACAGTCAGATGTTCAATAGCTTCTTGGACGGCACAAAATCAGCCTTAGAAATGGCTGCGATTTCCAATGCAACCGGACTAAAATCTCCTGAAAATGGATTGGCATTCCCTGCTGCAGGCATGGATGATTTAGCCCACGTCTTAAGGCCCCGCTCGGTCGGTGGGCAGCTAGATGAGACCGGCATGGTGGAAGTCGTGACATCCATCGAACGCGATCAACGTCCAGTCTATCGAGACCTTCGTTGGGGCGTCTATGTTGTGATTGAAGCACCGAACGACTACGCCTCAGCTTGCTTTAAACAGTACGGAATGAATACAGACGAGACTGGTCGGTTTTCAGCTATGTACAAACCATTCCATTTGATCGGACTTGAACTCAATATATCAATTTTGTCCGCAGCGCTTTTGAATAAACCGACCGGTTCAACGATGGACTTCAATGCGGATGTTGTTGCAACCGCGAAGCGTGATCTAAAGGCCGGCGAAATATTGGATGGCGAAGGAGGCTTTACTGTTTACGGCCGACTCTGTCCAGCAAAAAAATCTCTGGATCTGGGTGGGCTTCCCATAGGCCTCGCCCATCACGTGAAATTAATTTCCAACGTTCCAAAGGATCATCCCATTAAGTGGGCAGATGTTGAAATCGATCTCACATCAGAGGCTGTTTCAACACGAAAAGCGATGGAAGCCATGTATCGTTAGACTCTAAGCAAATCATTAAATTAAGCAGGTATTGGCGAGTCAGGTGCATTCCCCGGAGCTAGCCATATCAGCTCTATCAACTGGCTCCTATTGCACTGTGTAATTGAGGCGGCCTTTGGCGGCTTAAAAGAGTTGATCCGTTGTATCTCGCGCACCGCAAACAACCCGCTTTCTGAATTATCAAGGTTCCAGCCTGCTCCTAGACCACATCATTAGCGATTAAAACAAATGTGCACCGAATATAAATTAAGAATCTAAAGACTCATCCCAAAAACTTCTTGCATGGAGAATTGTTATAAAATAACATTGCATTCGTAATATATAATTCGGAAAAACCCTATGATCAAAATATTTATTTTTGCAGCGGCAATTACACTGACTGCTGGACTAAATGCTGAAGAAAATCGTCACGCAGACGTGCACGCCCACGGCATTAATAATGCAAAAGTAGTTCTAGAAAACAGGAAGTTGTTTGTTCAATACGACATGCCATTAGTACAGCTAACTCTAGACGAGCACAAAGACGAGCACAAAGACGAGCACAAAGACGAGCACAAAGACGAGCACAAGAGCGTTTCATTTGAGATTTCAGAAGAACACCACGAATCCGCGGATCAGTACGAAAATTTCTCAACCATTTTTAAATTATCTCATGATGCAAAATGTGCACTTCAAAATTTCGACGCGAAATTTCAAAGCGTAACGAGCACAGGAAATAGCGAAAGCGGTCACAAAGATGTCGTGCTAACCTACGAATTTGAGTGTCAAACGCCAGCCAATCTTACGAAAATAGAGTTTGGCGAAGCCTTCGAACATTTCGATGAGCTGGAATCGATAAAAGTGGAAGCCGTGATAAATAATAAAGGATTAGCAAGGACCCTCAATAAGTCGCAGGATTTCATTAGCTGGTGATTTTAGAAACTAATCGTCTTGAATATTTATACAGTAGCGGTCAAACCATCCGTTTCCCCGATTTAAAAATAAGGGTTGGAGACCGCGTCTTGGTGACAGGTCGATCAGGTTGCGGCAAAACAACTTTCCTCAACCTAATCGCTGGCGTGCTTAAAATCCAGAAAGGTGAAATAGACTTGATTGGGAATCGATTTTCATCGTTACGTCCTACATCTCTTGATCAAATCAGGGCTGACCACATAGGATATGTTTTCCAAACGCTTAATCTCATTCCCTTTCTTTCCGTTCTGGAAAACGTCAGACTGGGCATACAGTTTTCACATCAAAGAACATCAAAAGCTCCCGAAATTGAACCAGAGATTTCTCGGATTTTAAGTGCGCTCGGTTTGCCCAAAAATATATTGAATCGGCAAATCAGCAACCTAAGCATAGGCCAACAACAACGAGTTGCGTGCGCACGTGCACTGCTTGGCAAACCCGAACTGTTTCTGGCCGATGAGCCCACTTCATCGCTAGATCCAAAATCGACAACAGAGTTCGTTCAAGAGCTCATCAATACTTTTGACCCCTCGAAGCAAGCAATCTTAATAGTCAGCCACGACCCGTCGATGGTGCCCTTTTTCAATACTGTCATCGAACTCGATAACTAAAGTGTTGGGACTTATCTTTAAATCCATGCGCTCAAGAGCCTTACCACTCGCTCTTGTCACTTTCACCTTAATGGCATCAATGGTTCTGGTTTTAAGCATAGATCGCATCCAGAAAGCCACCGAAGCGGGATTCAGCCAGAGCGTATCAGGGGTTGACCTCATAATTGGGCCAAAAAGCGGATCAATAGAAATGGTCTTGTACACAGTATTTCACTTGGGCCAACCAATTAATAACGTGACCATGAAAACTATGAATGAAATTGAGAGCTCACCTGATATCGACTGGTTAGTTCCAATTGCGCTAGGCGATAGTCACAAGGGTTTTAGAGTAGTAGCAACCAATCTTCCGGACTACTTTGAACACATGCGATACGGTGGCGACCTTCCAATTCTTTTTGCTGAGGGCGACGCTTCTTCGAAAATATCAGCAGCAATAGTTGGATCAACAGCTGCAGAAAAACTGGGCTACAAAGTTGGGGCCGAACTTTTTATAACGCACGGCTCAGGTAATGCAATCGAAAAATCTCACGATGATTTTGCATTTCAAATTTCGGGAGTTCTTGCACAGACTGGGACACCTATAGATCAAGCCATATTCGTGAACCTAAGAGGATATGAACTAGTGCATCTGGGGTGGCAAAGTGGCACCAAAGTTTTCGGTGTCAATAACGTCAATATCGAATCTCTTCCTGACCATGCTCTCGATCCAAAAACTGTTACCGCTGCCTTCGTCGGACTCAAATCCAAATTCAAAATATTTCCCTTTATTCGGGAAATCAACAAATTTCCGACGGAGCCTATTTCTGCGATTATTCCAGGAGTTGCATTGGCTGAGTTGTGGTCGATCGTAGGCTTAGTTGAGTCTGCATTTAACCTATTAAGCTGGATGATTATTTTGATTTGTTTAATAGCAATCGTTACCTTGACCATTGCTAGTTTAGACAGTAGAAAACGAGAGATGACAATTTTAAGAGCGAATGGGGCCTCCCTTTTCTATTTGGCAAGGCTCGTTATATTCGAATCGCTAGTGATTGGGTTGACTGCGGTATCGGGAGCTGTTCTTTTTGTTACAATAGCGACTTCTTTTGCGGAGCATCAACTGAGTTCTATGCTTGGTATAAAACTACAAACTAGCTTCCTTAGCCTCGATGAATTGATCGTGTTTGGAATTATTCTCGGTGCCGGATTATTGAGCAGTTTAATTCCTGCAGCTTTTGTTTACCGAAGAAATCTGCACCAGGGGCTCAGTTAGAAATTATGATCAGATGGCTCATCACTTGTTCTGTAATTCTTTCTTCATTGACAGCTTTTTCTCGAGAAGCGACCGAGTCAGACTATGCCCAATGGACAACTAACTGGGGCAATCTCGTTCCAGAAGGCGCGTATGATTTTGTCCCAGAAGATGTGACCTTCGATATCATGTTTGATCCCACATTTAAGGAAAAGCTTGATGTCGCCGGCAAGCAATTAAACCAATCTCTAGAAGGACAGCGAATAGAGCTCGCTGGTTTCATGGTTCCGATCGAAACAGTAGGCACAGACGTTAGCCAGTTTTTGCTTGTGCCTGAGGCAGGACAGTGCGTTCATGTTCCACCCCCACCACTTAACCAAACGTTGGTAGTGGACACATCCTCTCAACCCACAAAGCTACGTGACCTCTACGAACCAGTAATCGTTTCTGGGCGGCTCTCCGTTGGCGCGCAGTCATTTAGTATGGCAGACAGTGGGTATACTCTTGTTGACGTCGTCATCGAACCACTTGAAGGGTTAGATAACGCCATCCCTCCGGGGGCAGATGGTGATAGATAGAAGCCGTATTTTAAAAAGATGTTCTGAAGAAGGTAAAAGCGTAACGCCTCAACGGATAATGATTTTAGAAGAATTGACTAATCATAACGACCACCCAACCGCATACCAACTACAGTCCATCCTCAAAAAAAATGGGCATTCAATCAATATAAGTACCATCTATCGAGTTCTTGATTTTTGGATTGAGATGAGATTTATTCATAAAGCTGAGTCAAACAATACATATGTGGTATGCCCCGACCCCCATAGCAATCATTTACATGTTCTTCTGCATTGCTCCGGCTGTAGCAGAATAGCCGAGCGTTGCAAAACTTCCTCACAATTAGCCACTCCTGAGGATCTAAATTTTTTTACAACTGAAGGTCAAGTGGTCGAACTACAGGGACTGTGCAACAACTGCGTAGTGACGAACTAATAATTTTTCTGCAAAGAGCCTAAGCGCAGGCTATTCATCTGCGTAGACATCTAATTTACCACCTCCTGCAAAATGCAATCGTCTCCGACGCCGAGAAACTTCAGCGTTAATAATTAATTCGCAGCGATCACAGTAAATAGGCTACTGATTTTTAAAAATTAGTTAATTGCCAAGGTTAGAAAAGGTGCGTGCTGTTGAGCACCATACACATCGCTCTCACCCAAATTCCCAGATACTCTGGGGCGTTTGATCGTCACTTTAATTGCAAGCGCCGGCGCAAAGTGAATAATCCCTTTGACGTCCTCAAGCGGTATCCCATACAACTGACTGACTGACTGAGCATTAACGACACCTGATTCAACCACACGTTCGTATGTCGTGATGTCAGGAAACAACACATCAAATGTGAGCTCATAGGGCCCCGCATTTTTGGATCTAATCACTGTCGCCACATCTTTTAACGTCTTCACGATGCCACCTCCAAATCAAGTAATTCGAATGGAAACCGGGAAACTGGATCTGCGATCGCCATTAAATGATAAATACTAAACTGGAATACAGCACCCGCTTGGAAGTCCGACGGCGAGTACGGAAATGCCAAATTACCGGCCGTCGACAAACGTCCTGGGTATCCAAAATGCAGCAAGCTTGACCTGGCAAAGGAGCAAATAGTGTTCGCTGAGGCTTGTGTCTTCGCAACTGCTTCGATCACGAGTCCGATCTCATGTGGGTTTACCTTTGTTTCAGGTTCTAACGCCTGCATAACACCGTTGCGCCCGTAAACATGGAATAAAAGAGTTGCATCGTCCTCTTGCACTTCCGGAAAGTTGTTTCGAACCTGCTGCCTCACGCCATCCAGAATATTATCCAAGGCTTCGATAAAATCTGGCGAACGCGCTCCAGCAATCGATACTGTTCGATATCCAATGGGTCGAGCACCCTCAAGTTTGACAAAATAATCTTGGGTAGGCACAAACCGAGTACCCGTGACCCGCACTCGGCGATCATCAAGTGCCTCGAACCGACAATCGGTTAGATCAAGTGCGCCTCCTGGGCCAGGAAGTAATCGTGGGTCCGATTTTTCGTAGAGCGTATGCGCAGCCACCGACGTCACCGTACAAGCCCGCTCTGGATTTAAGGCTTCTAATACAAACCCATCGTGATCGAGTGTGCCAAGCATGCAATCTGAGCCGCTGCCTGGGATCGCCGCAATCGCGGCACACTCAAGAATTTTTCCCATATGCAAGGCAAGTGCCCGGGAGAATCCCCTGAGAATAGGTAATGCAGCAAATACCGATGGATCGTAACTGCGACCACAAATCACGACATCAGCACCCTTCTCCAATGCAGCCATAATCGGCTCTTCACCAATTTGCGCAACAATAAAAGTCGATGCCTCAACAGCCTCTGAGAACAATTCAGGTCCTGATGGGACGCGTTCAATCCACTGCTCCTCAAGAGCTTCAAGAACTACTTCGGCAGAGATATCAGATGGAATGATTGCCAAGCGACCAGATAATTTCTGTTCCTCGAAAATTTCTTTAACGATATCAACACACCAATCCAGATGAGGTCTTGCTCCCGCACCTCCAGCCGAACCAATCAAAACAGGAATCTTTCTTGATCGTCCAGCAATCAAAAGATATTCCAGATCGCGCTTTACAGCCTGTCGATCAGTAAACGAAACACCAGCACCCAAGTAGTAAGGACCAGGATCCGTCGACCCGGCGTCCACAGCAATGACGTCCGGGTTACGGGAAAGTCCATCTTCAAACGAGGCTACAGGGAATCCGTATCCCAAAATTGCTGTTGGTGATAAGACGCGAATAACATCTGTGGACATGCTTGACTCCCAGCAACGCATTCAAATAGCGCGTCGAGTCTATCAAACATCATAAAAGGTAAATGCTGAGAATAAAGGACAACCCAATAAATCAAGACGCACACTCAAGCGATATTTAGGGTACTGCAATATTTCGAACCGACAAACACTCTACGAAACGATCAGCCATTTGCTCTATTAGCTGTTCGTAAAGATGTGGGCCAGATTTAATCGATGCACCCAAGGGATCCAACTCGCCAATATTTGCACCAGTAGAACTAGCGATCATGTCGACCAAGGAGGATGTGAATTGAGGTTCAGAAAATACACACTGAGTGTCTGTTTTTACCATTTCTTTTGAAATCATACGCACATGCTGAGCCCCAGGCTTCGACTCCGGTAACAGCGTAATTGCACCGACTGCCTGCAATCCAAATCGCTCCTCAAAATATCGATATCCGTCATGAAAAACAATAAAACGTCCCTCATTAACTTGCTCTAACCGCTTACGAGTCCTCTCGGTTAAATCATCAAGTCTTTTTAATATCTTGGTGGCATTTGCAACATAGACTGCTTCATTCGCGATGTCCTGAGCAGCCAATAATTGAGCAATAAATTCAACCAAAGCTTTTGCATTTAACGGATCCAGCCAAATGTGGGGATCTTCTGTCGAATTTGAATGATCATGCTGAGAGACATGATCAATATGCGATTCTTGTTGCCCATTTTTTGCCAGGGCAGATTTCCATTCGCGATAACCCAAATGACGCACACCCGGCGCGTCCATCAACTCCACAGAGGCCCCTTTGCGCGCCAATGAAGACAATGGCTTAACAAGAAATATTTCCATTGACGGACCAATCCAAAAAATCAGATTGGCTCGCTGTAACATTTTGGCCTCGGAAGGTCTAAGTGCATAATGATGTGGTGATCCAGATCCTTGAATTAACAACTCAGGCTCGCCAACCCCGTCCATAACGGCAGCAACTAACGAGTGAATCGGCTTAATAGACGTCACAACACTCAGGGCATAAGTTTGAGAAATACTCATCCACCCCAAAAAAACTAAAACGCTGATGAACCGCACTCTCTGCCGCATATTGCTCTCTTAGATCCGAATCAGACATTATTGTATAAAAAATTATCTTGTTATGAGATAACATTTCGTTTTTATTTGCTGCAAATGTGCGATTAGCAGGATAGTTATGTCGAATACATCACTCATTGAGCTTAATAATGCCGGCGTTTTTGAAGGCGGCCATTGGCGTGTTCGTGGCGTAAATCTCACCGTAGAGCGTGGTGAGATCGTGACACTAATTGGACCCAACGGCTCAGGTAAATCGACTACCGCAAAATTAGCACTCGGAGTACTCAAACCTACCGAAGGTTCGGCCACTCAAGCCAAGTCTTTGAGAATTGCTTATGTACCTCAAAAACTTTATATCGACTGGTCACTACCATTGGATGTTCAACACTTTATGCACTTAACGGGATCGATACCCGCCCAGAATGTAGCACAGGCACTTGAGGCAGCCGGCGTCAAACATCTTAATCAGTCTCAACTAAGCAGTCTCTCTGGAGGAGAATTTCAGAGAGTTCTGATTGCACGAGCAATGGCAAGAAAACCAGATTTTCTAGTGCTCGATGAGCCCGTCCAAGGGGTGGATTATAATGGTGAGATTGCATTATACGAACTCATCTCCGTAATCAGAGACAAGCTTCAATGCGGAATATTAATGATCTCACATGATTTACACGTGGTCATGGCAGCCACCGATCGAGTCCTCTGCCTAAACGGACACGTTTGTTGTTCTGGCTCGCCGACTGCCGTAGCAGAAAGCCCCGAATTTAAAAGTTTATTTGGACTCCGTGGGGAGTCCAACTTAGCGCTATATACCCATGATCATGATCACAAGCATATGCCAGACGGACAGATTGAGCACATCCATCCGACAAAAAAGGAGTCCGGCCATGTTCGATGATTTCTTTGTTAGAGCCCTACTTGCCGGGATCGGCGTCGCTCTCGTTGCTGGGCCTCTCGGATGCTTCGTCGTGTGGCGTAGACTAGCCTATTTCGGAGACACACTAAGTCACGGCGCTCTGTTGGGCGTTGCAGTCGGTCTATTGTTACAAATACATCTCCCCACAGCTGTTTTCATTGTTTGCACTTTTATCGCACTAGCCTTATTTACAATCAGACGTCGATCTATGATTTCATCGGATGCTTTACTGGGGCTTTTGTCGCATTCTGCGCTCGCCATCGGATTGGTTGTTTTAGGGTTTCTCACCTGGGTCAGAGTGGATTTGATGGGATTATTATTCGGAGACATTTTGGCGGTTTCAGAGAATGACTTACTCCTCATCTGGATCGGAGCAGTCTGCACGCTAAGTATACTTACCTGGATCTGGAAACCTTTATTTGCAGCCACCGTGAGTCAGGAATTAGCTGAGGCCGAAGGTCTTGAGCCAAGGCGCACCGAACTAATATTCATGATACTGATGGCAGCTGTGATCGCGATCTCGATGAAAATCGTCGGCGTTCTATTGATCACCTCACTTTTAATTATTCCTGCGGCCGCTTCGCGTCGATTCGCGACAAGCCCAGCCCAGATGCTGATAGTAGGTTCGGTCATTGGCGTACTCTCTGTCATCGCTGGGCTACTCAGTTCGCTGACCTGGGACACCCCATCCGGACCCAGTATTGTTGTGGCTGCGCTGATCTTTTTTTTAGTCTCCCTCACGCCCTTTGTGAATTTATTCAGCAGCAATTTGGGTGCCTCACGGAATATAGGACATGAGTAGTCTCTCTTCCAACAATCTAACAAAAAACCAAGCCCTGGTTTTGACGGCGCTCTCACGATCTAGCAACCCAATGACCGCTTATCACATCTTGGATGTCCTGCACACCTATGGATTACGAGCACCACCGCAGGTATACCGCGCTCTTGATAAACTCATCGAACTTGGTTTGGTGCATCGGCTTGAAAGCCTAAATGCCTTTATGAGCTGCCAACAACCAGATTGCTTGCCTAATACAATCGCGTTTGCGATTTGCGATCAATGCGATAACGTCCGTGAGATTTCAGATTCAAGCTTTGCCATTCACCTAAAAGTCATTGCAGAAAAAACTGGCCTCAAGCCCAGTAAATCGACGATTGAAGTGCATGGTATGTGCAAAACCTGCCAGAAAATCGACTAAGCCTAGAGTAAGCTATTGTGCGAAGAAAGACTGCCCAATAACCGACGTGGGTGTAGACTATTCAAGTCATCTCTGGTTTGACGATCAATCATCAAACCTTAAACAAGGAACAGTATTCTCTCGAGGCAATAATTGGATTTTCCCCTTTCTTTCCCTGCGCTCTTAAACGACCTGATCGATTCATCTGGAATGATTCTAATCTTCATCGTATTTGCCTTGGTTTTGCCACGCTACTTAAAGAATCGAATCGAAAAAATCGCAGCAGGTCTTGGCATTGACACTTTAATCGTTGAGTTTTTAACGGCTAGCTTAAAGATATTTTTGTATGTGGTTGTTGCGATCGCAATTTTAAGTGCGGCCGGGATCGAAACACACTCATTAGTCGCTGCTGTCGGTGCCGCAGGCCTCGCTATTGGGCTCGCGCTACAAAACTCCCTCAGCAACCTTGCTGCAGGACTCCTTCTCGCACTCAACAATACGTTCAAAAAAGGTGATCATATCGAGGCAAACGGGATTACGGGACGTGTTGAGAAAATTAGTCTAATCTCAACGTATCTAACAACACCCGAAAATAAGTCCGTCATCATCCCCAACAATGCTTTGATGAGCGGAAACATTGTTAATTATTCAACATTCGGAGCGCGAAGAGTTGACCTCCGAATCACCATTTCCTACCAAAATGATATTACAGTGGTCAATGACCTCATCGCAAAAACACTGGAATTAAGTGGATTGATCGAAAATCAAACAAAACCATCAATTGGTCTTGAAAGCATTGGAAAGCATGACCTCAATCTTCTTGCCAGGTTTTGGGTCAAAAAAGAGAATATAGCCACCGCGCCGATGCGGATTTCAGAGCAAATCAAAAGCTCATTTGACGAACAAAAGATAAAAATTATTATGCTCGATTGGATGCTACTCGGTTCGCCGAACATGTCTGATTTCTAACTCTTAAAAAATGCATCTAGAAACGCACATCAAGGACGAAGAAGATCTAGGCTCCAGCCTCAGAACCATTAAAAATATGAGTTGAATACAACCCCTTAACGAGAGCAACCTTTGACACCTATTTAGGTCAGATCTTTCTACTTGGCAACTAAAAAAAATGATGAACGATCGAATTACAACTTTGCGCTTGATCACACTATTAACTATGACGTGTCTCTCTTCCACGGCTGTGTCCGAGCAAAAAGAGCTGCTAATTGAAAACGTATCCAACCTCCCAATTCATGCAAGTGAGTCAAGCATCGCAAGGGCCAATATTGTTGCCATTATTGGCGGCAAGGGAATGAAAAACCCGAGCGGCGCCAGCAAAAATTATCTCATCACCCAAAAAGAGTATTTCATTTCACAAGGCATTAACTACTATATTTTTCCGAACAGATCCACCGAAGAAAAAGCAACCTACGAACTTCGGGCGAGCAGCGGGCGCCTAGAAAAGATCCATAATCTGGTCAAAGAAATCAGCAAACGCAATTCTCTTCCGATCTACTTAGTAGGTTTTAGCAGAGGCTCCGTTGATGCGACGCATTTCGCAAAAAAATACCCGAACTCGATTGAGGGAATAATACTGATGTCAGGCGTCTACAAAAGAGGGGTTTTTTCGGTCCAAAAAATTGCTCAAAAAGTATTGGAGACAAATGTACTAGTTGTCCATCACAAACAAGACAACTGCAAAGTAACGCCCTATAAAAAAGCGAACGATTTTACGAAGTCCCTGCAAGCGAAGACTAAAAAAATAGTCACTATCGATGGCGGACTTAGTACCGGCCGCGAATGTGGCCCACTGAATCACCATGGATTTGAGGGGGTTGAAAAAGAAGCTGCCGATGCCGTCACTAGCTGGATAATAAATACGCAGTAGACGCCTTGGCAAAAGGATTTTTCGAGCCAGCTAAAATTTCTGAATTAGTGAATTTCAAAGGACCTGAGATTTAATGCTAACCAGTCGAAAGATGTGGTTAGCCTGGTGATTTAAACTCGATATAAAATGTAATAAAACCCGCTTTCTGCAGCGGGTTTTATTTGACAGACCTGTCATTAGTCATGCATCCCTGCCACATCATGGTAACAGATGTTACTACACGCAAATCTCTATACCGCGAAAGCCTAAGTTACCTCCTTCAACAGATTAAACCCAGATGGCTTGATTACATCAATAAACACAACCAGGTTCGACTGATAACCTCATGAAACCCACGAATATCGTTGTAACGGCAGCGGTTAAATTCATGCTCAAAAATTCCAAAAAGAGCGATCAGACCAATGACAGCGAACAACGTCCAGACAAAGAAATTCTCTCCATATCTCTCCAGCCAATCCATCGCTATGCAAACTCACACTCAGTAAAATCAAACACTTTATTTAGGCCAGCCCACAAAAAAATCAACGCAAAAAAAGTTTTTAGCCAGCTAAAAAATTACCATAATAAAATTTTAATATAGATAAAAAAACATTTCAATCCAGCCTTTTCTGAGCGGTTGAAATGCAATCAAGACGTAAGGGCTATCACCCAGCTCCAAAAGAAAATAGCGATCAAAAAGAGAATTAAAATACAGTCCAAAACCTTCTGCTTCAGCTCTCAAAAAAATTCTTTTCCTATCGAAATTTGCCTTTTCGAAGCGATAAGCAAACAATTCTTTAAACAAAACTCAGAAGAATATGGCCTCCAACGCTCAGTAGCGGTGCGATGCTTTAATAGACACATCAAATAATCAGAGATAGTAACTATGACACCAGCGAAAAAAGCACTCCTAATACTCACCTCACACACCGAGCTCGGTAACACAGGCCGTGGCACAGGATTTTATTATGATGAAATGGCTGCGCCTTATTGGGCCCTAGTCGACCACGGATTAGAGGTCTCTATTGCATCCGTTGCTGGAGGGGCAGCCGTACCTGATCCAAAAACCCTTGTTGAACCAGAAAAACGCCCGCCGATGGTTGCGCGATTTATGGACGATCAGCATGCAATGCATCTACTAAATAACACTATCAAGACCAGCGAATTAGATGGCGCGGATTACGATTGCGTCTTTTTGCCCGGAGGTCACGGAGCTATGTGGGACTTCGACACTGACATGATTGGTCAAATTATTAGTGATGCTTGGGCAAACAACAGCGTAATCGGTGCGGTTTGCCACGGTCCCGCAGGCCTCCTCCAAGCAAAATCAAAAGACGGAAGCCCGCTTATCAAAGGAAAACGCATTAATAGTTTTACAGATGCGGAAACACAGCAGATCGAATTAGTCGGCATCGAGCCATTCCTTCTTGAGACTCGAATACGCGAGCTGGGGTCGCTTTTTGAATGCTCTGCCAACTTCACGTCACATGCTGTTCGTGATGGAAACCTAGTTACCGGACAAAACCCACAATCAACAGGCGCCGTTTGTAAATTATTACTTGAAGCAATTGATGAGTTATAACCAAGAAAATCACTAATAATTTCAGTTGGAGCTTCTTCTCAAATAAGAACCAATAACTTCAGAAATTTACCTAAACTTCTAAAGTTATTGGCCGGAGGGAGATTACAACTCCGAAGAAACAATCTTTGATATTTACTTTTTAGCGAGCCCAGCATTCACTTTGCCACTCAGAACGTTACCGCCGGTCTGCACTTACATTAAAGGAAGCATCATTCCGCCCTGTTTCATCTGCCACATCACTTGGCTGGATAAGTGTTTCCTCAATAGGCTGAATGAACTTTTGCTCTGAGAGAGCCAAATTTCGTGTGTTTTGTTCGTCATTATCATTCGACCCGAAGTCTAAATCATTAATGATGCCTCCCAGGATCTGCTTTAAATCTTGCTTGATAGGCAGATCATCATTGCGCCCACGAGATCGGATTAATGTTCGTGCCCTACTTAACCCACCTGAGTCACTCATACCAAGCGCCACGCCTATCCTTTCAATATCTGCCTGCCTTAGCTGGTTTAACCGCGCAGTTTCAATGCCACCTGACAGAGACAGCTCTACCACTTGATTAGCAGAGCCCGCGGAACGCATTGCACCAAATGTCAGTCTAGTTTGTTGCGCAGGATCTTGTGGGACCGAGAGAATAAGTTCATTGAGACCAAGGCGTGGCGTCATCAAAATAATCGAATCACGTTGAAAAGTCCCAAGATCCAGTCCATTCAGGGTCAATGTAATCCCACCTAAACCAACCACGCGATTCCAAAAGCGGCGATGCTTATCAGTGGCATCCAAAAGAGATAAGACAACATCTCCATTGCGGTAAGATATAGAATTCGAAAATTGATCGAGACTCTTTATTTTCTCGGCACCTGACATCGATTCAGCAAAGGCCATAGATCCAAGCAGCAAGCAATATACTGCGCCGGCGAGACAATCTCGGAAAACACGAATCAAAACGACAACCCTTTTCACACCGAATGAATGGATAAAATTCTACCTTCTATTGGCAGAATCGGTTAATTCTGTGGAATCTTGAGATTCGCCCGCATTAAATAACGAACCAGAAGATAACCAGCTCTTGATCTAGATCGCATGCGCCATGCTGACCTATGATAAAAATAGCTTTAAACTTGGATTGCGCCATGAAGATAACTGTTGCAAAAGTTGCCTATAATAGAGGGTCTCTGCCAGATGGCGGCTCGGTTGATGGCACTCCGATTTACCATGTCAAAGAGAGTTTTCTTGATGAACACGCAGATCAATGCATTCAAGTAGTCGACCTGTCTTGGGATCGAAAAATTGCGTTTTACTTGGATGACATTTTAAATCCCAATGAGTGTCGAAAGTTTATTGAAATTACAGAAACACTCGGATTCGACCCTGCAGCACCTGGAATTCAAACGCCGCCAGGCATGAGGCAGAACCAAACTGTGCATTGGATTGCAAATGCACAAGATATGCAAAATATCTACAACCGCATCGAACCCTTACTGCCACCTACGATCGCTAATCGACGCTTAGCCGGGGAGCTTAGTCAGCGGATCAATACCTACCGATATATTTCTGGAGACCAGTTTCGCCCGCACCTTGATGGGGACTGGCCCGCATTTGGACTGGATAAAACAGGCACCTATATGAAAGTAAGGCCGTCAGGACGTTCCATGCTTTCGATGATCCTCTATCTTAACGGCCAAGAAGATGGCATTGAAGGAGGTGATACGTTGCTATTAGAGGGACAAACTGTCAAACATCGGGTCACTCCAAAAGCCGGTCGCGCACTTTTTTTCAGGCATGGAATTCATGCTGAATCTGTATTACACGCAGGAGATATTGTGCGAGGAAATACGCCAAAATATGTAGCAAGAATTAACGTAATGTACGAGCAATAAAAAGCCCGGCTAAACCGGGCTTTTTCTACTAAGTATTTACAGATTATATCGACTTGGCAGCCATCTGCTTAGCAATATAGTCAGCCTGCCTAATCGCTAAAGTTACGATTGTTAAGGTTGGATTTTCTGATGCCCCAGTAGTGAACTGAGAACCGTCCGATACAAACAGATTAGAAATATCATGTGTCTGTCCCCACTTATTCACAACACCATCACGCGCTTTTGCAGACATCCGATTCGTACCCAAATTGTGGGTAGAAGGATACGGCGGGGTCGGGTAGGTTTGTGTTGCGCCCACAGAATCATACAAGGCGGCACCCTGCCTCCATGCATGATTTCTCATTGCAACATCATTTGGGTGCTCATCAAAATGGACGTTTGGAGCAGGAAGACCATATTGATCCTTGACCGCGTGGTTCAAGGTAATGCGATTCGTTTCCTGAGGCATGTCCTCACCAACAATCCACATACCGGCCATATTTTCGTATGTATCCATAGCTGCTGCAAATTCACGCCCCCAGCCACCTGGATTCAAAAATGCTGCCATAAAAGGAACGCCCAAAGCCAGTGTCTCAAGCTCATACCCACCTACAAAGCCTCGTGACGGATCGTGGCGTGATTCATCCGTAATAATTCCAGCCATTGTTGTGCCCCGCCAAAACCGAACTGGTTTCTCGAAAGAGGCATACACTGAAGCCGTCATATGCCTCATGTAATTTCGCCCAACTTGCCCAGAACTGTTCGCGAGACCGTCTGGAAACATAGTTGATGCTGAGTTCAGAAGAAGTCGAGGGCTTTCAATGGAATTACCCGCTACGGAAACAATTCGAGCCTTCTGAAGATGCTGGTTGCCATCCTTATCCGCATAGACTACCCCTGTTACTTTGCCCTTTTTATCATGTTCTATTTTCAACACGTGTGCATTAGTTCGCACTTCAAGATTACCAGTGGCCTCGCCTTGTGGGATATCGACATACGCCGACGACCACTTCGCCCCAAACTTGCATCCTTGAAAACAAAATCCAACCTGCTGACAAGCGGTACGGCCATCACGAGGCTGACTATTAATGGCCATACGACCGGTGTGTACTTGCTTGTATCCGAGCTTCTTGGCGCCTGCCTCAAAAACTTTGTAGTTGTTGTTACCAGGAAGACCCGGGATGTCATTAGTACGGGTCACTCCAAGTTTCTTTTCAGCTTTATCGTAATAAGGCTCAAGCTCCGACAAACCGATCGGCCAATCCAATAGATTTGCTCCATTCACTTCGCCGTAGACTGTTTTTGCTTTAAATTCATGCTCTTGAAAACGCAACGATGCGCCCGCCCAATGCACAGTGGAACCACCAACAGCCTTTACAATCCATGAGGGTAGTCCAGAAAAATCTTTAGCTACCCGCCAATCCCCTGAAGTAGTTCGGGCATCTAACCAACTAATCTGTCCAAAACTACCCCACTCGTCATTCTGATAATCTTGTGGCAGATGACGGCCACCCGCCTCCAAGCAAACAACGCTAATACCTTTCTGCGCCAACTCATTGGCTAAAACACCGCCTCCGGCCCCAGAACCAATGACGACAACCACACCATCATCGTTTAAATCAAATTTTGCACTCATTTTTATTATCTCCAATTCTCTCGATGTTCAAACCCAGGTGATATCGTCAAAACCGCGGTTAATGTAGCCACCTTTGCTGTATGACTCCCCTTCGTAACCGAAAAATGGCCAAACCTCTTTGTTGTTATAGAGACCTGTTACCAAGTTTCCTCTCATGGTCTGAAAAAAAGCACTTTGCTCCATTCCACGGAGTATGTTTGCGCGATCTGCCTCCCAAGGAACTGAAAGATAGTTTGCAAAACCATTACCTTGTGCAGCGGCATCCAAAGCAGCAACACCAGCCTCTACTCGGTCCTTTGACTCAGCTGAATCAAAGCCCTTTACAGCCGCTGCGTAGTACTGGTCTCCAATATTGTCGTGTGGGTAAATATCTCGTGACATTTGAATCAGAGTGGCCATTTCATTCGGGGTCACGTGTTTTGTTTCCATGGCCCACACCGCCGTGCTTCCTGCCACGAACCCAGCACCAACAGCCAGTCCTGCGCCCACCGTGATACAACCTTTCAACAGATCTCTTCGTGAAATCCCCTTAGATGTTATTATTTTTTTCATCTACATTTCCTCTCTAAATTATTAGCAAAGTTCGTGCCTTTACAACACTTAACTTTTGCAATCGTTGCGAGCTAAGAAAAATTTTTCAATTTGCATTAGCACGCCATTCACTACTGATGTTTACCGCCATTCTTCCATCTTGACAAGACCTCATCTTGGTTGGGTAGTAACCAAATACTACGCTCGCTATTTTCAAGATTTTCTCACCCCTTAAATATTGATTTTCTATATGCCACCTAGGTTTCTATTTGTCACTCGGCTGAATCAGCTTGCATTTAATATTAGATTTTTGAGCTCAACTGGTGAGAATATCTCGATCCAATAACCATCTGGATCTTTAATAAAAGCAATTCCCTTCATTGAACCGTCGTCTGGCCGTTTCACAAACTCGACACCCAACTCTTCAAACCTTGAGCATGCTTTGTAAACATCAGGTACAGAAACACAGATATGACCGAATCCCTTTGGATCACTGTTCCCGTTATGATAACCATCGAAATCCGAGTCCGATTCCGTGCCGTGATTGTGCGTCAGTTCGAGAACACCCGATTGACTCGCCAACCACATAATCCGTTCACCTCGATCCTCGGGCATTGGCTTATCAAAGCCTGCTTCAAAACCCAAGAAAAACAATGAAAAACCCATTTTATCAAAGTCAAAGCGCTCCAATAATTGAGCGCCCAGTACATCCTCATAGAATGCAACTGATTTACCCGGATCTTTGATCCGTAACATACAATGATTAAGTCTATTGCCAACGTTCGCCAAAATTTTGCCCTCTACATCCGTTTTTATTCACCAAAAACTTTTAATCCAACACCACTCTTAACATCAAAAAAGTTGACCAAATCATGATCTCCAGAAGGATCGCTTACCGATTCTTCCTCCATTTAGGACAACTTAGCTTTTCCAATATGTTACGAAAATCGAAGGGTTAAAAAACCGTTTGCCCCAACTTCAGCAACGTTGCAAGCTCCTTATCCATAATTTGAAGAGCGGTTTATTGTAACTATTGCCAGATAAGTGAGAGACAATGAATCAATTTAAAGCTTTATAGGTAGTAATCGGGTACTACCCAACCTTCTTATGTAATTTCTTTTCTTCGGCAAGACGCGTAGATAACGCGGTATCCATGTATATCAAACAAGCTGATCTTAGTAGTGAGGTGAAATTCTGTGGCGCTCCACGCAATTCCATAACCTCCCTATGCAATTTCGAGATAAATGCGGGCGTGCTGAGTTCTTGAGATTCGGCAACATCATTAAGAACGGACCAATAAAGCCCCTCTAAACGAATGCTCGTCACCTGACCCTCAAGCCGAATACTTCGAGTGACGCACTGATAATTGTCCGGATTTTGTCCTGCAAAGATTTCGCACATGACCAATTCTCCTTAATATATTTTAACTTACTTTATGCTGGCTCACAAAAGTCGAAATTTCAATAAAAAAGGACTCAACTTTGGTATACCAAAACTAGGGTTTATTGCTTTATAATTGAAATTTCTTTAATAAATCATTTTTTTTGGTCGACCAAAATTGGTTATTATTAAAGTTAATAAATCAGCAATCATTAGATCTCTAGATTCGACTAAAAATGCCATGTGCTCTCACACAACTTAGAGCTTCACAGAAGGAAAGAATATCCATGAGTACACTTACCCAGGTTCTCTACACAGCCATCACACGTGTAACGGGAGGACGCGACGGCCGAGCCCTCAGTAACGATGGTCTCCTGGACATGCAAATGGCCGCCCCAGAAGGCCTTGGCGGTAAGGGTGGTGCCACAAATCCAGAACAATTATTTGCCGCAGGTTACTCAGCCTGCTTCATGGGTGCCTTAAAATATGTTGCAGCCGAGCAAAAAATTCAAATTCCTGAAGATGCAGCGATCGATGCCGAAGTTGATCTCGGCCCAATCGACTCCGGAAATGGCTTCGGACTTGCCGTACGGCTATCGATTACGTTACCCGGAGTAGACCGCGCTATTTCCGAGAAACTCGTTGATCAGGCCCATCAAGTTTGTCCATACTCGACCGCAACACGAAATAATATTCATGTCTCTCTGGTCGTCGCGTGATTGTTCGCGAACCGGTTCGATAAAAAGGGCCAACTCTTAGATATGACGTTTTGCACCGATTTAATCGCAACGCAAAGGCGATCAACACATACCAAAAATACTATTTGGCTCAACCTGCCAATCTGTGAATAATTGACTAGAATAATAAAGCACCAATTTGAGAAATAGAGAGAATCCATGCTCATAAATGACCTGAAAAATGATCAAGTTCATCCCGAGAACACCGAGTCTCAAACGGCAAAAATCTCCCTATACCAACCCGATCAAGAGGGCCTTATTTTTCCAGAAATTCCTTCTTTTGAGACTCATGAAGAAGAGCGTCTCTATAGAAAACGACATCTCGTTGCGGCATGCCGAGCGTTTGACCAATATGGATTCGACTATGGGTTCGCTGGGCATCTAACGGTGCGAGATCCTGAGCATCCAGAGCTGTATTGGACCAATCCAATGTGCGTTCACTTCTCACAGGTCAAAGTATCAAACCTTATCCTCGTGGACCACCATGGCAATGTTGTTGAAGGTAAGCACGCGGTCAACCGGGCCGGGTTTATACTTCATGCCGCTGTGCATCAAGAATATCCAGACGTCATGGCCATGTGCCATGCACACACGCTGTATGGCACAGCATGGTGCGCAACCGGACAACCGCTCGACATGATTAGTCAGGATGTTGCGGCATTCCATAAAAGCCATACGGTCATCGGGGCATCGGCTGGCGCAGTAGCCATCGAAGAACAAAGTGGCTTATCAGTCGCAAGAGCCATGGGCACAAACAGAGGGATACTGCATCAAAACCATGGGCTATTCTCGACGAGTAAACACAGTATTGATGACGCTGCATTTTGGTTTATTGCCCTAGAGCGATGTTGCCAACAACAGTTATTGATCAAAGCCAGCGGCGTTGAGCCGCAGCTACTCACCGACAAGACTGCCGCATACAGCAGAGAACACGTAGGCAGTGACTATATTGGATGGCTTCACTTCCAAACCATTTATAGCCACGTAGAGGCTACTCAACCAGACGCGTTTACATAAAATACTGCATCAAAATCTGAGCATATTCATTTTGAATGAACCGAGAACCCAGCCACAAGCCGAACGAAGCAATACTGGACTTAGTACGGAAACCCTAAAACGGAGCCGCAATGAAACAGTGCGGGAGACTAGAGAGATCGGTTCGATAGAAACCCCATGATTAAGTAAGCCAGGACTGGTGCCATCTTGCATGCCAAAGCATAGATTTTAGGATAAGAACAATGAGGCATTGCACCAATTATCTTCGACTACTGAATGCTTGTTAAAAAAGCGAATCCATCGATAATTAAGATTGTCTTCGCAAAAACGAGGACGACGACCGGAAGCGAAAGGGCCTCCCACCACATAGGTGTAAAAGGCTGCTAGCTAGAGAGTTAAAAAATTGAGCCGTTCTGCAAGGCGCGGCACTTCCGTAAACTGGTAACAGTGGCATGTTCTGACATGCAAGCGGGAGTTAAGAGCAAGCCATTGTGCGAAAGCCGCAATTTTGTGAACAGGATTCTGTTCAGACTTAGATCAAGGCTGGAGGGTGAGTAGCTCGGTTGGGGGCTGGTGTTTTACACCAGCCTTTTTTTTGTCACCGCAAAAGTAATAAGTGGCCGAGCCCTTTACGTGAACAATAACCTAAAGCCTGAAACAGGCCGAGCTTGAATATTCAAAATAATTCAGCATCAGGCTATTGAGAAATTAACCCTAGATGACCAAAATATATAGAAATTTTCATTTAACGATATCTAGAAAGGGTTCCCTATGAGTAATACTGCAATAAAACAACTAATTGAAGAATTCGCCTCTAAAGACCGGATGGGAAATTACTTTCTGGAGAACGCCACTGAGCAATTTCTATTTATTCGCCCAAGTGGAAATCCAATCGACGCAGTTGGATTTGGAAAAATGTTCAGCACGGGTGATCTTACGATTCAAAGCTCAGAATTGGTTAAGATCCACAGACTCGATGTATTTGATCATGTCGCATTTGCTGTTTTCACAATGAAAGGTTTATTTACCTATCAAGGCCAAACTAATGACGACAGTTACGCAATTTCTGCATTCTTCAGAAATATTGACGGAACTTGGAAATTCGATTGCTTGCAACGCTCGTCGGGCACAACCGATCTCACTTCTTGGGACTAAATTAAGCCACAAAAGTGCCGCGCTCGCGCGGCACTTATTATCTACGCGGCAAGCATATCTGCACCGCAGCATTGCGGACTCTTGATTTTTCCTTCGCACCCTGGGCATTTTGAGATCTGAACAATTGTCCCGTCATCAAGAGTTAATGAACCATCAACCAGAGGCATATCGCACTTTGCGCATGACGCGTTAACAGCCATTCCGCAGAGTCCACATTCATAAGTCGCCATAAAAATCTCCATTATATCTAATTAGTCATTCGTTCATTTAAGTTAGCAGACCCCGAGCGACAAACCCATCTCTTGATCTTTAAATAAGCAATTAGCTCACATCGAAGGCAACAACTTCGTTTTTAAAGTCGATGTTCAGAACACCATGGGCGAAAAAAGAAGTCCCAAGAATTCCCCCAACATCGACCATCTCAAGCATCGTTTTCAGTTCAGTTGGAGCCAGACCAAATTTTTCAACAATCGTTTTGCCATTAATTGTAACGGGTAGTTCATAAGTCTCAACTTCGAAACTTCCAAGTATTGGATGGAAATCTTGCTCTAGCCCCACGAACCTGCTGGACTCACAGAGCTCTCTTTCCGTGAGATAAGACAGCCCTGCACCCGTGTCAACGACACAAAGAACAGATTCCTCTCCAATTTGACACCGGATTGCCGGTGATCCCATGATGAACGAAGACATCGGCCCTTCAATCGACTCTCCAAGAACAGCCAACGTGCTATTCTTTAAATCTAAGCTAATCACGCTACCCGTAAATGCGTCAACTCCAACGAGACCGGCCGCCTCAAAAGGCAGTGTTGCCTTAATCTGTTCCCATGAGTAATTGAGTAAATTGGGAAGTAGTTGCACTGAGTTCCCCAAAATTTGAATTGCGACATCTGGACCAAGAGATACCGGCGAGCCCGTATCAATGATCAAACGTCCCTCATTGAAGTCAGCGCACAGCACGCCGTCCATCAAGTTAACCTCTATCGATTGACTCACTATGGCAGCCTCCATTAAGTGTAAGTATGTTCAAAGAATCTTTATTCAAAAATGCCAGGCTCTCCAAGTCATCAAACAAGAACTGACAAAACCGCTAATTCGGTGGGCCGACAAACTTATAGATCTCAAAATATTCACACCCAATACTTAAGATCACTCCGCCAATGACAACGCCTAGTGCAATTGCTACGACATCTCTCCAAAATCCGTCCATTACTGCCCCCATCTTTTTTTATGTTGTTTCGCTAATCACCAATTGCACATCAAATAGATGCTACATCGCACTTTTAAGACTGCTGTAATTAAATAAATAGTTCAGCTGGTCATACGTGTAATGCCCTATGGCAAAAAGACAGAACAAAACACCGATGGTACAGATGACAATAATCACCATTTTGCTATTCATGGGCACAGCGCCTCAGCCATCTAAATATCGACACTATACGAAATCACATGACATTCCTAATCGTGTCTCGAGATACTTGATATTGGAGTCCGTAAAAAACGACTTACTAATAAATCAATATAAAAATGATCCACAGAGAAAGTAACTGCTCAGACGTTTTCCAGGGGATTTAATCATGTCAGCCAAATGACTGACGTCTCATTATTTAAGAGAAGGAGTGACTCAGAATTGAATTAAACAAGCTCGAATGTTGCGGTCAGATCGACGTCCCCAAAATGGAAGAGAGAAACATCCTCTCCAATGCCATAATATTGCGCGACTAAAACCGTCTCACCATCTCCATCGATGACACCGTGTTCGTAAATCGATTCAAGCCCAACGATGTGCTTTAAAATTTCAACGGCATCACTGATGTCGACCGCGCCATCGATATTAGCATCTGCAGCAACCAGATTTTGTCCAGACAGGGATTCAAGTCCCACAATGTGTTTGAGAAGGGAAACCGCGTCTGTAATTGTAATGCCATCGTCATAGCTGATAGTTTGGTACTGAGTTTCCGCCCCACCCTCGACTGCTACCAATAATTCAGTGGCGTCAAATGTAGAAAAATTAGGAATATACTTAAGCGTCAACGCCCCCGTTGAACTGTCTATTTTGAATAGATCATTTTCAAGCGCAGTGGTTAGCGTCACAGACTCCATATAATCCGGATTCTCCGCTACGGCCCCGCTACCGCTTTCACCCCGCTTGATCGCATCCAAAACATCCAGCGATCCAACATCAGATGACTCAATATGACCGAATACGGTGTATCCGACATTATTAAGAGTGGGATTAAGCCAAGAGGAATCTTCAAACATCATAAAAAACTGACTATTTGCCGTATCTGGCTCCGATGAGCGTGCCGCACCGACCGCGCCCCGAACAAACGTCCATGGCGAATATGTCTCAAGCGGAAGATCTGGATAACTAGAGCCGCCCTGGCCTGCGCGGCTAAGGTCTTGATCAATGACTCCGTATTGAACATCGCCCGTCTGGGCCATAAATCCATCGATTACTCGATGAAATGCCACGCCATCATATTCTCCCGAACGCGCCAATTTGACAATTCGAGACACATGGAGCGGTGCTGCTACCTCGTAAAACTTAATCCCGATCGTTCCATTTGCACCTTCGCCGGCAACTGTAATCTCTATTCCATCAACTAAGGCGTACGTCACTTATACTTCCAATTCCCATAAAGACTACTGAGTATATTTCTTTCGAATCAAGAAACTTATTTACTCCCCCTACACCGAGGTTCAGCGCACCTAAAAAATATCGCAACATAATATGTTATGTCCTTACGCCCCGGAAACAGAAACAATTAAAAACCACATTGATTTCGTGAAGGAATATTTACCCACAAAAAAACTAATCTATTTTGATCGTAGCACCCTATTGACCAGCTTGGATTAGATACGCACGCGTCTTTTGGAATCAACTGAATAGGCTAAATAATTTCAAAAGTGCCCGATAAATCGGCGTCTCCATATTGAACAAGGGTATACGCACCGGCGCTCGATGAGGTCAAGCCCTCAACCAAATTGCCCGAGGAATCAAGTAATGCGCATTCTACGATCGAATCCAAGCCAACAATATGCTTTAAAATACTCACTGCATCGCTAATTGTGACTCCACCATCGAGGTTCGCGTCAGCCGCAACGAGGCTCGCCCCAGACAGCGATTCAAGACCAACGATCTGCTTTAATACTTTGACCGCATCACTAATAGCAATCCCGTCATCATAACTTGATGAGGCCATTTCAACATGATCAAAACTAATACTTGCAGCTAATTCATCGAGCGTTCCAGACGTCACATCAACTGTCGTATTGTCAGAACCTGGATCAACAAACACAAGCGACTGATTACCTAATGTTGTTGAATTACTGTCACTATCGAGATAACGAACAACAAGATTGCCCTCCACTTCCGCGGCGCTTAGCGTCAGGTCAACCCTAAAATCCCCACTGGAGACTTCACTCAAGCTGTAACCTTCCTTTAAGTCATTCGCGTCTGCAGAAAATCCGAAGAGAATTCCTGACGACGTATCCGTGACAGTAAAGTTAATCTGATAAAGCTCGACGTTAGTTGATCCTGGCCACGGCTCCATCGCGGTGCCGTTCCATGTTGAGGCCCAGTTGGCTTTGACGAAAGAATCCGTATCTGCTTCACCATCAAAGTTGCTTGTCGTATCAGATACCTGAACATGGCCAGAGCCGCTGACAATTCCTGAAGCGAGAATCGCATCGATCCCTTGGCCCGTTGTGTCGGATGATGTTTGAAGAAGACTATAATTGGTATCGGACGTGTAGCTCACTTGACTCGAATCATAATGCAAGCGAAGACCAAAACTTGTTACATCGGCCGCATCAGTCAAGATCCCAACCGTCAATGTTAAAAGACTGGTATCACTAACCCAGTTCACTTCACTCAAATAAACGGAAATCCGATTTTCGGATGCTGCTGATGGCAGCTGTAATGGATTGTAAAGTTCAGCCATTACACAACATCCAGCAAGTGAGTCAGCAGATCATCGGCGGTCTGGATAGGTGATTCCGAGGAAATGAACGGCAACAGGTCAGTGGCCGACGCCCCCGCGATATAGGCATTGATAATCACACCATCCGTCGATGCCTTGGTCACACCGTCACCGTCAACATCCAACAACGTATTCGAGTAACTTGCCAGAAATTCATCCAGCGATGCCGCACCACTGGTGCCCTCCAGCAAATTACCGGCAACTTCAGATGCGGTACTGTCTGCAAACAAGGCCGACAAAATCGCAGCACCGTCAGTCTGACCCGCAACCGAGCCACTGCCATCAACATCATAGCTTGCGTGACGCAGATCCAACTTGTAATCCAGCACTTTGCCGGTCTCAGAGCGCACACTGATGAAGATATCCGAGTCGTAGTCTTCGAAGATCAACGTTTCATGCAAACCAACCGCTGTTGAACTCGCAAGCACCGTCCCGCTGGCATTAGAAATCTCAACGATCACATCTTCATCAGCACTGACAGTGTCATCAACCAAGGTCACACTGAACAGATTCGGACTTTGCTCACTGATCCGACCCGCACTGATCTCAAACCAGTCCTGATCACCCGCAGTCAACGATAAATTCAAATTCGATAATGAGGTATCACTCTCGGTGTCAAAATTAAGTTCGGACGCTTTCGACAACAGGTCATTGGAGCTACTGCCTTCGGCAAGATCCGCAACTTGTGTGACAGAACGTGTTTCATCCAGCACAAGGTCGACATCAATTGAGTAAGCAATATCCTGACGTCCCTCACTGGTTTCTACTTTGAGGTAATAATCAGAGGCTACACTCAAGTCTAAGTTATTTTCGACACCAGCTTTTTGTGTCAGAACAGATCGGTCACTATCATACAAAGTGACACTCAACGCGACGGTATTGATCGAGGACACTTTCAGTACATTGCCAACACTCTCAAGACCTGTCGGCGTTGAGAACTGATACCAGTCCACGTCAGATGCGTTATGGATCGTTAAATCAGTCAATGACGTCGTATTACTCACAGAACCAATCTCAAACGCCGTTAAACTGGTGTTGTTGCCCTGCGAAGCACGACCGAGCGCATCTTTGGTCTCCGAGTAATCCGGCGTCAGATTCTCCGCCGAGGCTGAGCGCACCGAACGATCCGCGACGTCATACAACGACTGGAAGACACCCCAGGCACTGCCATCTTTACCAATCAACCCCTCGCCGGTCCATATACTGGAATTACTCAACAACAGACCCGCCTGGATACCAGACAAATCCTGACGACTGGAGTTATCCAGCACCGCCACATCAATCGCGTCCTCAACCGCCGCCGCCGCCGCCTGCAACGTGCTGTTCGCGCTGTTGGTTGCGATGTAGCTAAAGAACTGACCCAGATCATATTCCTCACCAGCCCAGCCATAATCCCAGGCAGCAGAGCTCCACGCATCCTCAACCGCATCATCGATGGTCAACCAATCAGACCCAGACGCCGTTAAGGCGGCTGTATTAAAGATCGTCATCGCATCATCAATCGCTTGATACTTTGAGAGATCCACAGACGACAGGGTTTCAGACACTGAGTCATACCAACCGTCATAGCTGTCAACGATGTAACCGCCCAAGGTCGCAGAAGACGCATATGGATTGGCAGCCAGGCTATTTAAAAAGCCCTGATAATCCCAACCATCACCCGGCTCAGTTTCTTGGGACGCCACCATAACATCGGCAATTGAAGCCAGCTCAAGGCCAACCTCATAGGTCTGCATCAAACAGGCATCAAAGCCGACCAGATCCAGCGAGTTATCCGCAGAGAATGCGGTCGAATCAGTAATCGCTGATTTGATCTCAGAAATATCCAGATTGTCGTGACCATCGGTGTCATCCCAGGCAATTCCTGAGAGCCCACCACCATGATCCCAAATTACCAGCGCATACTTTTCAGCAGTATGATTGGTGGTTGACCAATCAATAAAGTCGGTAAGTGTTTGCGGATCACCCATATTCAATTCGCCGACGCTCTCAAGATCGGAGGTCAACTCATCGGCGGGACTTGCCCAGTAACTGCCCGCCCAGCCATACGGGTTGTACCCGTTTGGATCTGGTGCAATTTCACCACGTCGGGTGTCGGACCAACCAACACTGGTTATGTAACTGTCAGACAAATCCGTCAATGTCACCACATTGACGTTCTCAGGCAGCATCACGCCTTCCATCTCATTGAGATCATCAACAGCTGCCGACGCCAGATTGTTGTCGCCAGCGATATAAACCATCACCGTCCAACTGTCTGCGGTTTCTGCAGCCACACCACTTGATTGATCGATATACAAATTGTAATTACTCACCTGGCTCGATGCAGGGTCGCTTGCGGACGCCAACGAGTTGACCACCGCGTAATAATCACCGGCAGAAAAATCACTGGCATCGATTGAGGCCGCGCCGTTCACAATATCTGCAGACGCTTCAGCCGTCGTGCCATTTGATCGGTAGATAGTGAGTTCAGCATCCGCACCGAGGAAGTTGGTGATTTGCACTTTGTTGGTTCCATTGGCGGTATCAGCTATCGTAAATTGGAACCAATCTTGATCGGTCGAATCATGCAACGTCAGATCATTAAAGGAGGCCCGTGTATCACGGGCCTCAACCGCCTGCGATGCTGAGTTGTTACTCTCATACTCATCGCGACGCGAGTTCAACTGCTTCGGCGTAATCGTGAGATCATAATCACGGTTGGTCTCACCACCATACCCATACACCTCAAGGGTATAGGTTTCGGTTGAACTGGACTGGAAACTGATCGACTCATTGTCATTACCAGAGATCGATGAAGCCACCTCAGCACCACTACTATTGCGCAGTACCGTATCCAGATCACCCGCCTGGTGCGAGAACGTCAGATCAATCTGCGTCTCGCCCGAAAAGGCGGTCTGAAACTGCAAATAATCGACATCGGAAGCACTGTGGATCCCCAATCCTTCGATCGTCAGAACGGTCTCTAAGGTGCCAAGACTGGTGGCGTCAGAGGCCGTATTATTGCCATCGCCTGAGTCAAACTGATCGGCCGAGATCACACTCGAGGCCGACTGACTGGCTTCGACTTCATCAATGCCCATGGTCAGACTGTAGTCAGGAATCAATGCGCCGTCTTCGGCCGTCACTTGCAGGTAATAGTCGCCAGCGCCAAAGCCATCAAAGTTAATCCGCTCTCGGCCAGAGCCGCTGGCAGTCCGCGTCACCATCGTTGGTTCCGTCGATCCCACCTCGATCGCCCACAAGGACAGACTGATGACCCCAAATGCGTCATCATAATCAACGAAGATCTGCGATGACGTACTCGAGAGATTACGTGTCGCAAACTGGAACCAATCCTGATCAGTCGCGTTATGCAACGTCAGATCGGTCAGCGCCGACGTTAAAGTTAAACTGGACGCCGCGCTGTAAAGATCGTTGCCGCTATCACCTTCTTGGCCATCCGCATCAGGAGTTGTCGCGCCAACATCAATCGGGAACGCATAATCCAGCGAATATTCCTGGAAATTGGTATCACCATAGGACAAGATCCGCAGATAATATTGACCACTGTCAATATCCGACAAATAAATGGTCTCGTTATCCGTGACGCTCGTTCCCGACCGTAACAGGTTGCGATCTGCATCATACAATTCGAGGTCAATATCGCCATCACTGTGGTCAAACAACACAGACACATATTGATTCGGAGTGCCATCATTGACTAAAAACGCTTGAAACCAGTCTTCATCACCGCTCGTCAACGTCAGATCAGCAATCAACCCTTCGCCAGACGCTTCACCCAAGTCAGTGGCATCTTCAAAAGTATCGTTCGGCTCGGCCTGATCGTTGAGATCGGAGGCATCAGCCGCATCGGTGGCGGCAAACCGAAGATCGTATGCCTCAGACAAGCCATCCCCGTACTCATAGACATGAAGGTAGTAATCACCGCCCTCCAGGCCTGCCAAGGTCAGTTCTTCAAAGCCAGTAACACTGTACGAACCATCGATCCAATTCTGGTTTGCATCGTAAAGCTCCAAATCGATGTCAGACGTCTGACCATCAAACACCAGACTGATATCGAGTCGCGTATCCGCGTCATAGGTGAATTTAAACCAATCGGCATCACCGGCCTGCTCGATCGTCAGATCAGCAAACTCAAGATCAGAAGAGATCGTGTCTAAATCATAGGCAGTGCTTGCAGAGTCATTTTGCTCGTAAGCATCCGCCGCAATCCCGGACGCCTCGACCGTCTCTTGCCAGTCCCACCAATCATCATAGGTCGCTTCCCAATCTTCAATTACTTCATCCACAAAACGAACGGAATAATCATCAATGGTCGCTTGCGCATAGCCGAATACTTTTAGTACATAGGTACCTGCTGCAAGACCACTTAAGGACAAGTACTCGTTGTCACTGACCGAGGATGCGCTGTCGATCCAATAGCCATCCGAATCTAACAGCTCAATATCGAGATCCGCATCCGAGTGCGAGAACAACACTTCAAGCCCAAGATTCTGCTCATCTGTGATGGTAAAGCTAAAGAAATCTTCATCTGTCGAACTGTGAATGGTTGCGTTAGAAACGACATTAGAACTATCGCCAGTCACCAAACCCAGAGAGTACGCATCCAAAAAGTTTTCATTTTTTTCGTAAGCATCGGCTGAACTGGAAAGCTCTTCCTCACTAGCTACTGTGCGAATCGAATAATCAGGTGATGTATCACCACCATATCCGAACACCCGCAGATAATAAAATCCGGATTCGAGTGAGTCGCCTGTCACAATTTCTTGGTTAGACGATGAGGTCGAGGAATTGATCACCATGCCATTTGCATCTTGCAACTGGATATCCACGTCTCCCTGAGCATGATCAAAGCTCACTGTAAGAGAAACATCGGTAGTTCCTTCTCCAGTTACCTGGAATCGATAATAATCCTCATCATAAGGCGCATCAATCGTCAGGCCTTCCCACGAACCATCGGCATTTGGTGAAAATGCACCCATGACACTGGCCGTGTTGTGTTCATCATTGTCTTCAAAACTATCCACATTAACTCCACCCACAGAGCCTGTCGTAAGCTCGTAATCGGCCATGGCTCCAGCGTATCCGTACACACGCAAGTAATACTCACCTGGCCCATCAACCTGAACCGTCTCATTATCTGATACCGAGGCTGAGCTCGATAAATATTCCCCATTAACGTCCAACAACGAGATATCAAGATCACCATCATAACTCGAGAAGATTGCTGACAAACTCAAAGAATTATTGGATTCATGAGTAAAGTAATAATAGTCATCATCGGTTGGACTAGAAATACTCAGCCCCACCCCCTCAGAAAGACGGACCAAGACTTCACTAAATTCGAGTCCAGATCGACTATTGAGATTGTACGCTGTTTTAAGGGAATCGTTGGACTCCGTGATATCGCCATCAACCGCAATCACGCTAATATTCACATTCGAGGTCGCCGACTCACCAGCCTGATCGGTCGCTTGAATGACGAGACTGTAGCTGGAGGCAGTCTCGTAATCCAAACCACCATCCTCATTCACTTTTAGCTGCCCCGTAGTCTCATTGAGTGCAAAGACACCCGCAGCGCCGCCCGAATTGATGGTGTACGTTAATGTGTCACCAAACCCTTCATCAGGATCACCAAAATTAGCCCTAATAGAGCCCAGTGCCGTATCTGGCGGTGCATTTTCCAACACTTCAAATTCAAGTGCTGTCTCCGAACCGCCTGGTGCATCATTGACAGCCACAACATTAATGCCAAACGTTTGGCGCGTTTCATTGCTGCCATCAGAGACGTTAAGCGTAATTGTTGTGACACCAGACTCATTTTCTCTGGGCTGAATAATTAGAGATCGATCAGCCCCAGTTCCCGTTACGGTCAGCCCCTCATCATCAATCACATTGAGCACTGAGGACCAGGCAGTAATAGTGAGTTGATCTAATTCCGTCGAATCGTCTCCCACAGTAAACGAGACGGAACCCCGGGAATCTTCGATTAGCTCCAGATCATCGATACTGGTAATCGTTGGCGCTAAATCAGAATCAGAATCAGAACTCGAATCCACCGGCAACGGGCCGGCTGGCAAAGCATTCTCAGTTCTAAAATCGGACAAGATCACGCTATCCAATGTCACCAAGGTCTCGGAAAAACTGTCCCCACCGCCATTGCGATCCAAATTAATTTGTAGTTCAGAGAGACTCCGACTTCGACTAATCCACCGTGAGGTAACCTCCTCAAGTTGTAACCAACCGTCACCAAATGGATCCGCTCCGGTATAACCCAATTCAGAAAACAATAAACGAAGATCCAAAACATCGCCGCCCGATCCAGGCGTAAAATCTGTGATGGTATCGCCGATATCATCACGGGAGGTAAACACAAAAATATCTTGGCCGTTGCCGCCCGTGAGGGCATCCGCACCGAAACCACCGGTAATAGTGTCCGCGCCTACACCGCCGCTAATTAAATCATCACCACCACCACCTAAAAGAACATCATTCCCTCCATTACCCTCAATCAGATCTCGACCCGCACCACCATCAAGATACTCATCTGCATCACCGCCCGTGATGGTGTCTGAACCACCTTCTCCGTAGAAAGCGTCGTATGTATTGTTGGTCTTATAAACATCACGACCGACATAAATATCACCGCCACTGCCGGCATAAAATGATGGCGTAACATCTAGACTTCCTGTCCAGTCCTGAAGCGACAAACGGTCATTACCATCAGCCAAATCAAATTCGACCCAGTCTGGTCGGTCCCAATCCCCGCTTAAGGTGACATTGTCATCACCCTCTCCGGTCCCAATATGATGTACCGTACTTGCAGACAGCGTGAGCGTATCGTTTCCAGCTCCAGAGAATATCTCACCAGCCTCCCTGCCTTCTGGAACAATGATGGTGTCATCGCCCGCTCCGCCATCAACACGGGAATGCCAAACATTGTCGCCAGTCGCCGTAACCGTGATCGTGTCATCTCCGTCACCGCCATCGATACGACCACCTCCGGTAATAGTGTCATTGCCACCTTCACCATAAATGTACTGACCATGAGTTGTTGTTAGATCGTCATCGGTGATGACGTCATCGCCAGCACCGCCATAGAGTAGATCGTTGCCAGCTCCGCCCTCTATTGTATCCGCGCCAGCGCCAGCTAAAATCTCATCATCGCCGGCATCACCATCGAGCACATCGTCGGCGCTACCGGCCACATAACGCTCATCCGAAGAAGTGCCTCTCCAAGTTACCTGGTCATTACTCAGGGGCCCGGCGGGCAAAGCATTTTGAGTTCTAAAATCAGAAAGAGTCACGTTCTGCAAAGTGGTTATTGTATTGGAATAATTCTCACCACTACCCGAACTATCGAGGTTCACTTTTAGATCAGAACCATCATGCTCCAATTGCAGCCAACCCTCACCGAAAGGATCCGCACCTCCGTAACCTAATTCGGAAAACAAAGAACGGAAATCTAGCACATCGCCACCAGACCCCGGCGCGAAGTCGGTGATCACATCACCAAAAGATCCTGAACCATCGAAAAAATGGTTGGTTGCTTCATACGCAAAAATATCCTGGCCATCTCCGCCCGTCAACGTGTCTGAACCATGCCCACCAGTAATCGTATCCGAACCCGCGCCACCAGAAATAACATCGTTCTCACTTCCACCGTTTATCAGGTCATTTCCGCCACCACCGGAAATCGTGTCTTCGCCGGCCGCGCCGTGGAAGGACTCATCCGCATTACCACCCGTAATCGTATCCTGACCGTGTCCACCGTAGAAATAGTCATATGTATTATTGGTCTTCGTCACATCCCGACCGACAAAAACATCATCGCCAGCCCCACCACGCAAGTCTGGCGTAACATCTAAGTTACCGATCCAGGCCTGGATGGATAAATAATCATTGCCTTCAGCTAGATGAAAATCTACATAATCGGGGCGATCCCACTCACCACTAAGCGTCACCACATCGTCGCCTGGGCCAGCGTCAAGATGACCGATCGTTGAGGAATGTAGTGTGATGGTATCGTGCCCTAACCCAGCGTAAATGGCCCCCGCCTCACCGCCATCTACAACAATGGTGTCATTACCCTGACCCCCATCAACGCGAGCATTCCAAGCATTATCGCCCGTCGCAGTGACCGTAATGATGTCATCGCCATCACCGCCATCAATCTGACCGCCGCCAGTAATTGTATCGTCACCGCCCTCACCATGAATTATTTGTCCCGCGGTAACTGTGAGGTCTTCATCGATGATGAGATCATTGCCTGCACCACCATACAATACATCGTCACCAAGACCGCCCCGAATCGTGTCCGCACCAGAACCCGCTAAGATCTCGTCGTGACCACCATCACCGTGTAGATTGTCATTCCCACCGCCAGCTACGTAGCGTTCATCTGCCGACGTTCCTCTCCAAGTCACCTGATCATTACTCAAGGGCCCCGCAGGCAATGCATTTTGAGTTCTAAAATCGGAGAGAGTGACGTCCTGTAACGTCACCAACGTTGGTGCGGCAGCCATGTTCGCGGCGTTACCGTAAATCAGGATCACCTTCAAATCGGAGCCCTCCTGCTCCAACCCCAACCAATTATCACCAAACGGATCCGCACCTGTGTACCCTAAGTCTGAGAGCAACGGACGGAAATCCAAAAGATCGCCGCCCGATCCAGGCGTAAAATCAGTAACAACATCACCCGCAAGATCAACGGTGCTTTCTTCAGAAAAAACAAAAATATCTTGGCCAGGTCCGCCTGTCAGCGAATCAATTCCTTCGCCACCCGTGATCGTGTCTCCACCGGCTCCACCGACTATTACGTCACTGCCAGCACCGCCGTACAGAACGTCGTCTCCGCCGCCGCCATCAATGGTGTCCGCGTCTGCACCGCCGTCAAAATATTCATCGGCACTGCCCCCGGTGATAACATCTTGGCCATCGTCACCGTGAAACGCATCGTACGTATTGTTCGCGCGCTCGACATCACGACCGACAAACACGTCATTCCCACTCCCTCCACGGAAGTCCGCAAATGTCGATAAACTCCCTGTCCAGTTCTCAATCGATAAAGAGTCATTACCGCCCGATAAGCGGAAATCGCCCTCCAAATTGGGTCGATCCCAATCACCGATCAAGGTGACCGTGTCATTGCCCTCACCAGCATCAACATCGTGCACCGTTTCAGCTCGCAGCGTAATCGTGTCACTGCCAGCCCCTGCGTTAATAGATGCTGTGGGCGCATCCACAATTATCGTATCGTTGCCTGCGCCCCCATCGACGTATGCATTCCAGCGGTTATCTCCTTCCGCTGTGACAGTAATGGTGTCATCTCCGCCGCCGCCATAAATCCGGCCACCCCCAGTTATGGAGTCATTACCACCCTCTCCGTGTAATTCCTGGCCCGAAGTACTCGTTAAGTCATCATCGGTGATGACGTCATCGCCATCACCACCGTACAGAACGTCATTACCAGGACCGCCCTCAACCGTATCATCACCGGTACCCGCCAAAATCTCATCGTCGCCGCCATCACCGTCTAAAATGTCATCATCCGCCGTACCGACATATCGATCATCGGAGCTAATACCTGTCCATGTATTCCGGTTTGCCATTTTCTTCTCTCATTTGACATGAAGTTTTCGGCATCAAGAGGACTCATTGCGCCTCAAAAGCAATGCCGTTAAAAATTATGATCGTACATAGCTATATATTCGGTTTCTTTGACATCCACTAAGTTAAATAAGTGCAGTTACCATATGCTTATTCGGTTGTAATTCCCTATCTGTTTGAACTAATGTCTAATTAAGTTTAGGGAGATTTATGTCGAACTCAATCGCTCAATTTCTCGAAGGCGTGGGGACCAACTCACGAGGTCGACACATCGACGAAATCTTCAGACAAGATAACTTTTTCTGGGAACGGACCCATGGCTTCATTCAGTGGCTATTTCCTTTAAATGTCGAAAGCCAGACCGTTTCCACGTCACCCGTTTTAGACAATGTCATTGCCACGACCACCCTCAATCGTGTCATTGCCCGCACCCGCTAAAATCTCATCATCACCACGACCACCGTCTAAAGTGTCGTCACCACCACCCGATACATAACGCTCAGACTCATCGGTGCCAGTCCAATTATTGCCCGCCATGATTCTTCCTTAAGGTTCTGAGTAATTTATATTTTTTCTTAAAATCTTTTTACCTTCCACTATATCAAGGGAGTATTAACAGGGGCAGATAGACCTTAATCCAATAACTTATTTCTTAAAATCAGATATTTACAACCATTTTTCAAATTTTCCAACGAACAAAAAGAACATCGCTTGAGTCGCGAATTGCTTATTCACGCTGCAAATCTGAATTGAACGAAGTGATCTTCCGCTGGCAACCGTACTCAGTCATTGAGCGCAATTAAAAACTCATTAATTATCACGATGCTTTTTAACTGGCATTTGAAAATAAGTATTAAATGGGGTGAATGACAGAACGCGAACGCGCGACCATCGGAATCACGGCCCCGGGCTCTAACATCTGTACCATACAAACTGTCGAGAACCATGATGGCACGCTGGCCGCAATAAATTTGCCCGCTATTTTGCATTACTTGCTCAGTGATAATATTGTTCACGTTAAACAGCAAGCTAAGGAAGTTTAAGTTATTCATGTCGAACTCAATTGTTCAATTTCTTGAAGGCGTTGGCACCGATTCGCGAGGTCGACACATCGACGAAATCTTCAGACAAGATAACTTTTTCTGGGAACGGACCCATGGCTTCATTCAGTGGCTATTTCCTTTAAATGTCGAAAGCCAGACCGTTTCCACGTCACCCGTTTTAGACAATGTCATTGCCACGACCACCCTCAATCGTGTCATTGCCCGCACCCGCTAAAATCTCATCATCACCACGACCACCGTCTAAAGTGTCGTCACCACCACCCGATACATAACGCTCAGACTCATCGGTGCCAGTCCAATTATTGCCCGCCATGATTCTTCCTTAAGGTTCTGAGTAATTTATATTTTTTCTTAAAATCTTTTTACCTTCCACTATATCAAGGGAGTATTAACAGGGGCAGATAGACCTTAATCCAATAACTTATTTCTTAAAATCAGATATTTACAACCATTTTTCAAATTTTCCAACGAACAAAAAGAACATCGCTTGAGTCGCGAATTGCTTATTCACGCTGCAAATCTGAATTGAACGAAGTGATCTTCCGCTGGCAACCGTACTCAGTCATTGAGCGCAATTAAAAACTCATTAATTATCACGATGCTTTTTAACTGGCATTTGAAAATAAGTATTAAATGGGGTGAATGACAGAACGCGAACGCGCGACCATCGGAATCACGGCCCCGGGCTCTAACATCTGTACCATACAAACTGTCGAGAACCATGATGGCACGCTGGCCGCAATAAATTTGCCCGCTATTTTGCATTACTTGCTCAGTGATAATATTGTTCACGTTAAACAGCAAGCTAAGGAAGTTTAAGTTATTCATGTCGAACTCAATTGTTCAATTTCTTGAAGGCGTTGGCACCGATTCGCGAGGTCGACACATCGACGAAATCTTCAGACAAGATAACTTTTTCTGGGAACAGACCCACGACTTCATTCAGTGGCTATTTCCCTTAAACGTCGAAAGCCAGAACGTTTCCGGATCACCCGTTTTAGACGATGAAGACATTAAACTGATTCTTCGTTCCAAGCCGGCACAAGAGGCAATGCAACATGCCGTTGAACGGTTTAAACAGGTTTTAATTGAAACAGAGGCATGGAAGCGTGAAAACGATCACAACCACCTACGTATTTCACGCGTAATCAAGAGCCTTCGCCTCTTGGTAAATGATGAAGAAGCTAATGCATTTAAGTATTGGATCGCCGGCCAACTAGGCGACCGGATCGATTCGATTAATCCAGACTCAAAACGCCACTGGCGGGTGTCATAATCGCCTTCCAACATCTAGAAAATCTTATTCGCTCGATTAGTAACAATCTAGTGCATCAAAAACTCGAGCACATTCAAGGAACATCGCAATGAAGTCGCTTTTATCAATTAGCATTTTAGCCTGCATATTTGCGGCAAATACATTTGCGATCGAACAAGACTTTCACTATGAAAATGGACTCAGCGCCTTTCAGAACAATGATTTTGAAGGCGCACGATTGGAATGGTTACTTGCCGCAGAAGAAGCTCACCCCACGGCACAGTTTAATCTCGGCCTTTTATTCTCTGAGGGCAAAGGCGTGAAACAGGACTGGGATGAGGCATACAATTGGTTTATTCAGTCAGCAAAATCAGGCCATGATCTGGCTAGATTCAGCCTAGGCATTATGTACTTCAACGGCCAGGGCGTTGAGCAAGATTACTCCAGAGCTTATCTCTGGGCTGGCCTCGCGGCTCAACTCGGCAATGAAAGCGGAAGAAAGCTGAGAGATGCCGCCGCAAAAAAATTAAATTCTGAACAGCTGAGTGTTGCTCAAAATCTTCTAGTCAAGTGTATCGCTCAAGAACTCAACGAGTGTTGATCAACCTCAATCACTGAATTACACAAATACTCATAAACTAGGAAACATAGGGCACGTAGTGATGCTGGATTTAATTACTCAAACGTGCATGTAAGTTTGTTGGGAAACATTTCGTCAATTGATTTAATAGTCTCTAGGCATCCCTCAAGAACCTCTTTGACACGATCTGTTGATACCCACATCTCATCAACATTTCTTGAAGAACTTTCTGCATCGTCTTCACCTTGCACTTCTGCCTCAAATTGAATGTGCCATCCGAACTCGGGAACTGATTTGCTCTTATCAAAGTTAATTTCCAGGCAGAGAACGAGCAAAGCATACAACTCTGAATTTGGTTCAAAAAACAGAATAACGCCAACGTCATCCTCCTCCTCTTCATCATAAAAGGTGGTATTGCAGAGGTAGATTTCAAACTCATCATCCGAATTCTCAGATGGATTTACCCAAAAGCGACAGCCTAGACGAAGAGCAACTTCTTGCAGATAAGAAACCGCTTCCACATCGTGTCCAATATTGAGTTCATCAGTGAAATAACTTGCTGGCATTTCTGTATCCATGAGATTTAGAAGAGAAGAATAACAGAATTAATCCAGCCAAGAAGCCTACAGCCTCAGCCAATCGTCTATCAAAATGATCAATTAGTCTTTGCAAAGCACCGCCCAAGAATTTAACAAATTAGAGACCAATTCTTTATCCGCTCTTAAATTCTCAAAGCCTTGCTGCTTTTGAAACTTAATCAGATTTTGCTGAGCTTTATCAGCGTCTCCATCAAGCTCCATCAGATGGTCAGAGATTTCTTTGTAATCTCGACTTCCTGGATCCACCTTTACTTGTTGAAACTGCTCAAATGCACTCTGCGCAATTTTATCCAAATTAATAGCAGTTTGAGCAAGCTCCGCATAACGCTCAAAGCCTTTGCATTGAGCCAAACGGATTTGTTCGAACGTTATCTCCGTATTTGCCCAAACAGGAAACGCAATCAATAGAACCATCGCGGCAACACGCATATCTCACCTCAATAAGTCAGAACATAAACGATACCAGATTAATTTCTCAAAAAGAGAACATACTCATAGTCAACGAAGACCCTACAGTAGACGGGAGGTCGGGCTTAAGTCAGGCCGCTTATGAAAAAATTGGTCTCTAGGACGGCGGCACTCGAAAAGAGTAGCCTCAATCTATAAGCCAAAAAATTATCATATCAATGGAGACGAGGTGTGGACGAGGATAAAGAAGTCGAGAGCATACTGCGCTCAGCGCTCATATTCGTAGGTGGGGCGGTTATAATTGGCATACTTCTCATGGTGGCATTCATGATATTCAGATAAGTTAAACCAAACACGCTCAATTACATGAGAAATCGATTCTTCCCCGCAAGACCCGTCCACTTACCTGTCCCAATTGCATCCTACTGAGTCAAATTTTTCGCATAGAATCAAGCCAACCGCACCGCATCAGTGCTCAGCACCATTCAATCAGTTTTCGCGTGAAGATCTCAACGATCTATTTTTCCCAGAAAACCTTTTTTTATGAGTCAGTCGAAATCCGGTCATTTTTTCTGTAAGGATGGAAACTTTGTAGTGGCTTAGGTCACCCCAAATTGACCTGTCATGCCAAAGATGCACCGAGTGATTTCGAGAGTTCCTCGCCGGCCTGACGAGTCAAGCTGCCAAGATGCGGGATCTCTTTGTTGATAATGCGTGCAGTGGGGCCAGAAATGGAAACACCTGCGACCAGTTGGTTTTGTGAGTCAAAAACTGGTGCGGCAACGCAGCGCATTCCCAAGTATCTTTCCTCATCATCAAAGCTGTAACCAAGACTTTTAATCCGTCTAAATTCCTCCGAAAACTCAGATGGTTGAATTTTTGTCGTTTGGGTGAACTGTTCGAAGGGTCCTTTTTTTAACAGCTCTTGCCGTGATTGGATATCTGAGAAGGACACAATCGCTTTGCCAATACCTGACGCATGCCACGATGCTCTTGAGCCCGGTCGAAAAAATGCTCGAATCGCGTGGTGTGTTTCATGCTGTGCAATAAAAATCACCTCACTACCGTCTAGCACCCCTAAATTCGCAGTTTCACCAGTTTTTTGAGCCAGCTCACGTAGAATCGGGCGAGCAAGATTGAGAAGTTTTGCAGCGCGAGGAAAGGCGCTTCCTACTCTGAAAGCCTCGATTCCGATAGACCAACTGGCATCAGTCTTTGATTGCGTGACAAATCTATGTGATTCCAAAGTGGCTAAAAGTCGATAGACAGTTGGTTGAGGCATGTCAAGGTTGAGTGCGAGATCATTGAGAGAGATTCCATCAGTCTCGGCGATTGCTTTAAGCGTCAGCAAGCCCTTATCGAGCGCCTTTGCTGGTGCGCCAGTTTCTTTCGATACCAGTCGAGGTCGGCCGCGTGGACGTTTTACCTCAATTTCTTTCGTCATTTTTTTGTTGCCCTATTACCTTGTCCACCATGGAACAATTAAATTGTAAAATTGCACTATAAAATACTCCAAAAATAATTTTACTATTTTTCTGGAATATTTTAACTATTGATTTAAATTAAATTTTTTTATTTAAATTTTAATTTAAATAAAAAATAGAGAAATAGAACAATGCTTGATCGTTGTCTAAAGTAACGCTTAATAAAAGCAAAAACATGGACGGCTGTCATGAATCTATCAAACGCCATTTTCATTCCGGGCCCAACTAACTTACCCGAACGTATTCGTCGAGCGATTGATTTACCGACTGTTGATCATCGTTCACCTAATTTTGCGTCAGACTTAAAAGCTATTTTTCGACAAGTACAAAACATATTAAAGACCGATAATGGTCAGATTTTTATCTTCCCTGCGACTGGCACAGGTGGTTGGGAAGCGGCCATCGCGAATACGCTATCGCGTGGCGACCGGGTGCTAGCCTGTCGCCACGGCGTGTTTTCAGAAAAATGGATTCACTTATGCCAGCACTTTGGTTTGGAAGTTGACGTCATCGAGTGCGACTGGAGAGGTCCTGCTAATCCAGATTTGATCGAGGCAAAACTGCGCTCAGATCCTCGTGGGGAAATCAAAGCTGTGTTGGTTACTCATAACGAAACAGCCACCGGTGTGCGATCGGATATTTCGGCGGTGCGTCAAGCAATCGATTCTGCAGGCCATTCAGCAATGTTATTCGTGGATGGCGTCAGCTCAATTGCCTCAATGGATTTTGAAATGGATACTTGGGGCGTTGATATTGCGGTCGCGGGCTCTCAGAAGGGATTTATGTTGCCCGCTGGACTGGCCATACTCGGCGTAAGCCAGAAAGCGATCGCAAGCGGAGCCACTGCTGATTTGCCACGATTTTTCTTTGACTTTAGACAAATGATGCAGACCACTTCATCCGGTGGCTTTCCTTACACGCCACCGATGCAACTCTTGGCTGGTCTGAATGAGTCTTGCAAAATATTGCTAGAAGAAGGCTTGGATGCAGTGGCGTCAAGGCACTTTTTTATCGCGGAAGGAGTGCGCCGCGCTGCAGATGCCTGGAATCTTGAAGTCTGTGCCCATGACCGTTCATTTGCGTCGGATACTGTAACGACGATTTTTGTTCCTGAGGGACGCGATTCAAATCAACTTACATTACACCTACATCAAAAGTATCAAATGTCCTTTGGCGTCGGTCTCGGGCAATTTGCTGGCCAGGTCTTTCGGATTGGACATCTCGGTCAACTCAGTATCCCGAACATGCTCGCTGGACTGGCGACCATTGAGATGGCGATGCGCGATCTGGATTATCCAATTAATGCGGGTGTGGGTGTGGCGGCTGCCCAAGAGTGGTATCGCATACCGATTTCAGTAAAACCTGCAGCTGGCTTGCTTTCCGAGTGTGGAGTGATTTCCGATGAGTAGGGTAGATTTGCCAGCCGAAATTCCTACAATTAAATGCGAAGGCATGGAACGAGTCGGAACTGCAGCCGACTTAACATACCAACATGTGATGGATGCCAGAAAACGGATTGAACCATACGTTCATTACACGTCGGTGCTGACCTCATCGTATCTAAACAAGCGAATTGGCGCTGAGCTCTTTTTCAAATGTGAGAATTTTCAAAAAGCAGGCGCATTTAAAGTTCGCGGTGCGTGTAACGCTGTGTTTGGGCTGAGCGATCTGGAAGCGCAGTCTGGTGTTGCAACCCATTCATCAGGCAACCATGCGTTGAGCCTATCTTATGCCGCTGGGCGACGAGGCATTCCATGCCACGTTGTCATGCCGCGCACTGCGCCACAAGCCAAAAAAGATGCGGTAACGGGGTATGGCGGACTGATTACAGAATGCGAGCCATCGACTTCGAGCCGAGAGGCCGTATTTGGACAACTTCAGGCTCAAACAGGGTCTGAATTTGTGCATCCGTACAATGACCCTCGTGTCATTGCAGGGCAGGCAACTTGCTCTGCTGAATTACTTGAACAAGTTGAAAAATTGGACGCAATCATAGCGCCGATTGGTGGTGGGGGCATGATCTCGGGAACCTGTCTGACGCTGTCTAATCTGGCGCCTCATATCAAAATCTATGCGGCTGAGCCTCTTCAAGCCGATGATGCAGCGCGCTCTTTTCGAGCAGGCCACATCATTGCTGACGATGCACCAAATACAATTGCAGATGGACTCAAAGTGCCGTTGAAAGAAAACACTTGGCACTTTGTTTCTCATTTTGTATCCGACATCTTGACTGCAAGCGAGGAAGAGATAGTTGAGGCCATGAAGTTAACGTGGCAACGACTGAAAATTGTCATGGAGCCGAGTTGCGCTGTGCCGTTAGCGGTCATTTTGAAACACCCTAAAATTTTTCGCAGCAAGCGCGTTGGGGTCATAGTGACAGGTGGCAATGTCGATTTAGACAGCTTGCCCTGGATGAGTTGAGGGAAAAAAATGAATCAATCATTAAATGAAAAGACTTTTGAAGTCGGTTTCGACGTTCCAGCTTTGGTTGGCATGGCGGATTCTGAGGTACAAACGCCAAGCCTTATCGTAGATCTCGACGCGTTAGAGCGCAACATTCAGAAGATGGGAGATTTTGCCAAGGCTCACGGGATGCGTCACCGAGTGCATGGAAAAATGCACAAGTCCGTTGATATCGCGTTGCTCCAGGAAAGCCTCGGTGGTGCCTGCGGAGTTTGCTGTCAAAAAGTGAGCGAGGCCGAGGTATTTGCGAGAGGAGGCATCAAAGACGTTTTGGTGTCGAATCAGGTGCGGGACCCCACCAAATTAAAACGGCTTGCACGTCTGCCCTTGCTGGGAGCACGTGCGATTGTTTGCGTCGATGATCCTGAGAATGTATCTGAACTTTCTCAAGCGGCGTCAAACGAGGGAACAGTCATTGAATGCTTGGTTGAAATCGATTGTGGAGCAGGTCGTTGCGGTGTCACGACAACCGATGCTGTTGTTGAGATTGCAATGGCGATTAGCCAAGCAGCCGGATTAAAGTTTGCAGGCCTGCAAGCGTATCAGGGTGCGATGCAACATTTGGATCGATTCGAGGATCGGAAAGCAAAAACTGAAGTGGCGATTGCAATGGTACGGGACGCTGTCGAGACGCTCGCTGATCACGGAATTAGTTGCGATATCGTGGGCGGCGGCGGCACTGGTTCGTACTACTTTGAATCCAATTCTGGTGTTTTTAATGAGCTCCAATGTGGCTCATATGCGTTCATGGATGCTGATTATGGTCGAATTTTAGACGCGGAAGGACGTCGGATTGACCAAGGTGAGTGGGAAAATGCGCTGTTCATTCTGACGTCGATCATGAGCCATGCCAAAGCTGACAAAGCGATTTGTGATGCCGGGCTGAAAGTCCAATCAGTCGATAGTGGATTGCCGGTGATCTTTGGCCGCGCTGATGTGAAGTATGTGAAGTGCTCGGATGAGCATGGAGTCATCGAGGACATCGATGGTGTACTCAAAGTGAATGATAAGTTGCGGTTAGTTCCAGGGCATTGCGACCCTACCTGCAACGTGCATGACTGGTATGTTGGCGTTCGCAACGGTGTTGTAGAGGCTGTTTGGCCTATATCAGCTCGCGGGAAAGCATATTGACCAACTCGTCCGAAATAGAGCAAACAGAAGGTTTGAGTTGCTATGCAAATTGTTACTGAGCAGCAAATTGCTGAGGTATTGAATCCGGAGATTGCATTTTTTGCGGTTCAGGATGTGTTCCGAGGCATGGAGTCAAGCGCTTGGAATTTTCCGGTGGTTCGAGAAGCATTGCAGTATAAGGACGCACTCTTTGGATTTAAATCAGGGTTTGATCCTGCATCCGGTGCTCTCGGCCTAAAAGCTGGTGGCTATTGGCCCAACAATAAATCCAAGGGCTTGGCAAACCATCAATCGTCGATTTTTCTGTTTGACCCCGACACGGGGCAATGTAAGGCAATGCTGGCTGGAAACACGATCACCGCGCTGCGCACAGCGGCCTCCTCTGCGATCTCAATTGATCAATTCGCGTGTGAACGGTCGGCAGTCCTGGGGTTGATCGGCACGGGTCATCAGTCAATTTTTCAGCTTGAGGCTGCATTAAGAGTGAGATCGTTCGAGGAAGTATTGGTTTGGAATCGATCTGAACGAGATCTCACCAAACACCACCAAATGACTGAGGCCTATGGCGTGAGATGTCGCGAGATGGAGCTCGAAACCGTGGTGAGGGAGTCGCACGTGATCGTCACGATTGCGTCGTGCTTTGAGCCATTATTTCCATCCGACTGGGTCTCACCAGGAACCCATCTTGCCGCGATGGGAACTGATACGCTGGGGAAACAAGAACTTGATCCGGCGCTTACAGCCCGCGCAATCCGCTTTACAGACGAGATACCTCAATCGAGAACGATTGGTGAGTTTCAGCATCTGCCGTCAGATAGTAAAGTGCGCACGATCGGTTCTGTGATTAATGGCAGCGCGATGGGCCGTAGCCGAGACGATGAGATCACCGTGTTTGACGGAACTGGTGTGGGCTTGCAAGATCTGGCTTGTGCAGAGGCAGTTCTTAAAGCGCTCAGTGGATCGTAAATTGAGTGTGTTGAATGCAAGCATCGCTGATTTTTATTCTGATACACAGACACTGCCGTCGAAGGCAATGCTCGAAAGTGTTTTGAATGTTGTAACCGGTGATGAAAGGCAAGGTGCGTGTCCGACCACGAACGCACTGTGTGAAAGAGTAGCCGATCTCTTTGGCATGGAAGATGCGGTATTTCTGCCCTCTGGGACGATGTGCAACCAGATTGCAATCGCCGTTCATACATCCCCCGGTGATGAAATTATCTGTGCTCGAGAAAGCCATATTGTGTTTGCAGAGTGCGGCGGACTCGCCAAGCTCTCGGGTGCCATGGTCTCAGTAATTGATTGTGATCGTGGTGTATTCAGTGCTCACGATGTCAGGCGTCTTTGTCGGCCCCCTTCCTCGTTTTCGCCAAGAAGCCAACTATTAGTCACGGAGCAAACATTAAATTTGGGTGGTGGTGCTGTTTGGCCTGCAGACCAGTTGGCGGAAGTCAGCGGTCTTGCAAAAGAGCTCGGTCTCTCTGTGCACATGGATGGAGCCCGTGTGCTCAATGCGTCGGTTGCTACCGGAGTTCCCGTCTCAACCTATGCGACTCATCATGACAGCGCCTGGCTTGCATTCTCTAAGGGCCTGGGTTGTCCAGTGGGTGCCGTATTGACTGGCTCGCGAGATTTTATTCGCGATGCATGGCACTTCAAACGAATGTTTGGTGGCGCGATGCGTCAAACAGGTGTCCTCACTGCGATGTGCTTGTATGCACTTGATCATCATGTCGAGCGGTTGGTGGAAGATCATTTAAGGGCTGCGAAGATCGCCAAAGGCTTGCAAGGCTGCGAGCTGTTCAGTCGAATCTATCCAGTCGAAACGAATATCGTCTTAGCAGAGATCGATAGTGAGTGTGGCGTCCTTGCCAGTACATTGCGGGATTTCCTCGGACAGATGGGCGTCAAGATTATGGCGGTCGGCGTAAACCGTATTCGCATGATCACCCATCGGGATGTCGATGATGCTGGCGTCCTGCTTTTGATGAATGGCATCGAGGCATTTCTTTCAAACAAAATGGCAACCTAACGAATCTGTTCTACTCTGATGCGATCAATGTGATTATTTCTCCGACCGGCGCGGATGCGTTTACCAAAGCCAGAGAGCCTGATAAGCAGATGAAGCTCTTTTAAAAAGTAGACTCTCTGGGTGTCAACGCTCGATAAATGGTGCAGGCTAGGACTGACCATTGGACTTCGAGTCACACACCATAAAGGGATGTTTTTTTCCAACAGGCAATCTATGCTGACTCGATAACAGAAACACTAGGAACAACCAATGACCAATCGCTTGCAAACACTGTTCGTTTTATTGACCTGCCTATTGCTAGGTGGATGTGCAACCTACAACGCGACTGTTCCTGAGTGGGCGCAGATTGCTTCAGAGTCGACTGGAACCACGACCGAGGATGACGCTTCAGAATCAGAAAACGCAGCCTCGTGGTGGAATTTAACCAATTGGTTTTGATCATGATCGGCATTGATACGGTGGGGATAGAGAATCTCGCCATCGCCGATGGAGATTCCCATTGATGGAATCTGTGATTTTCATCACTGGCGGAACTGATGGCATTGGTTTTCAGGCTGCTCGGATGCTATTGGATCTTGGTTATACTGTCGCGATTCACGGACGTGACCAACAAAAACTGTTGAGTTGTCAGCGTGCACTATCTGACAAGGTGCGTGTGTATTGCGCAGATCTCTCCGATCTTGAAATGGTTCGCTCCTTGGCAGTCAAGGTGGCTGCCGACTTCAGTAAAATCGATGTATTAATCAATAACGCAGGTGTTCTGAAAGCTCCTGTGACGCAGACTGTTTCGCGTCGAGATCTCCGGTTTGAGGTCAATACCATTGCTTCTTACCTATTCACTCGGTGTTTACTGCCTCTCATTCCAAAAGATGGTCGAGTGATCAACCTATCCTCAGCAGCTCAGTCGGAGGTGGACTTTGAGGCGTTCACCAAGTTTCGGCCCATGAGCGATGTGGATGCCTATTCACAAAGTAAAGCGGCCATCACCATGTGGTCTCAAGAGCTTGCAGCTAGACATCCGGAAGGACCTGCGTTTGTGTCAGTCAATCCGGGCTCACTGCTTGGGACCAAGATGGTAAAGGAAGGTTTTGGAATTGAGGGCAAGGATGTCACCATTGGTGCGGAGATTTTGGTGAGGTTGGCGACTGATCCGAGGATTCAAGCCCATTCGGGTGAGTATTTCTGTAACGATCAAGGCATCTATGCTGCACCAGATCCTTGTGTTTCAGACGATCAGGCTCGGCAGCGAATAATGACGTTGCTTGATCAGATGACAATCGATGCGCCATCAGGATAGGTTGCGCTAATGAAGCTTTATTTACACGATGCCTTTATTGGTTTGGCAAGATCACTTCGCTGGTCCTACCTGCCACCTTTAATGGTGTACTTAGCGGCTGGAATTTCTGGTCTGACAGCTATTGTCGGCACATTTTTCGTCAAGGATTACCTAGGGCTGTCGGCGGCTTTTTTAGCAGGTCTTGGGTTTTGGGCAGGCCTACCTTGGGCGCTCAAGATGCCGCTTGGTCACTTGGTGGATCTGTTTTGGCGTCAGAAAAATATCTTTGTGTATTTGGGTGCCTCGATCATCACAGTAAGCCTTTTGATGATGTTTGGCTTGATTGCTCATACAGAGCGCATGAGCGTAGTCATGCCCATCGAGGCTTGGTATGTCTTGAGTGTCATACTCGCGCCAGTGGGTTACGTGCTTCAGGATATTGTCGCCGATGCAATGACGGTCGAAGCAGTGCCAACGGTTGAGCCATCGGGACAACCGATTGCTGAATCAGAGATCAAAGAGATGCATACCACCATGCAGGCGCTTGGGCGGTTTGCAGTGATTGGTGGGAGCTTGTTGGTCGCCTTATTAAATGTGGCCTTATTTAGTGATGTTGATTCGTTAAGCTTAGACGAGAAGCGTGCTGTCTACGCGAGTATTTACCTTTACGCCCTAGCGATTCCATGTGTCTCCATTGCTGGGGTTCTTTTGGCTGGTTATTTGCGACAGAGTGAGCACTCAACGCCTCAGAGTAGCGAACGCGTTCGACCCAATTGGGCGGTGTTGTCGGGTAGTCTGCTATTTGTGGTGTTTTCAGTTTCGGTGGGCAGTTCCAATCTGCCGTTTGCGCAAGAAATTGTGTTCGTTGGGTCCATGGCGATCATTATCTACCTGATGGATCAACTGTTGGTGTATTTGTCCCACGAGAAACGCTTGATGATTGTTGGCACAGCAATCGCGATTTTTGTATTTCGAGCGGTTCCGTCACCGGGGCCAGGACTGACCTGGTTTGAAATCGATGTGTTGTTATTCGACGAGCAATTTTTATCGATCTTGGCTGCGATTTCGTCGGCACTCACACTGCTCGGCATCATCCTGTTACGTCCTTTGGTCGCACATTATTCGATCGCTAAAATCATTGTGATTCTCTCACTTGTCGGTGGAGTCTTATTTTTACCGAGTATCGGGATGTACTATGGATTCCATCAGTGGACGGCATCGCTAACCGGTGGATTGGTTGATGCGAGATTCATCGCCATTCTCAACACCGCGCTTGAGTCACCGTTGGGGCAAATTTCGATGATTCCATTATTGGCCTGGATTGCGAAGAATGCACCGAATGAGTTGAAGGCAACGTTTTTTGCGGTCTTTGCGTCTTTCACCAATCTGGCGTTGTCAGCGAGCTCCCTTGCGACTAAGTACATCAACCAGATCTTCGAGGTCTCACGAGCAATTGTGGATCAAAGCACCCAACGAGTGATATTGAGCGCGGATTATTCAGAGCTGGGGCTTCTATTAATCGCAGTCGCATTCATCACAGTGGTGATTCCGATTATTGTTGTCGGTTTGATCCAGCGAAGTCCCCTGAAGTCATCCGATTGACCAGCTAGTGCTTTGTAATCGGGTTTAAGCCGTGTTCGTCGAGTAGACGCATGACTTCTGATTGAACGAGTTTCAGAATCTGCTCGGTAATCGCTTGATTACCTGAGGTGGAGGCAGTCCGTAAAAATTGAATGCCGAGTTCTTGGTATCGTGAAAATTCCTCGGATGGCTGGTGGAGCAGGTTTTCAATCACAGCTTCGAAACGATCCATTTCGCTGAAGCGGTTCATGACGTTAGCAATGGCTCGATAATGGACCAAAGCTTGAGACTCGGGTTCCAACTAAAGTTTGAGTGACGCAACTTGCAGCATCGTCCGACCAAAGCCATTAAAGAAACCGAGCACAATCGGGTGAAACGCAATGATATCAGGGACCGGGTCGGTGTCACTCAAGCCTCGAGCCAGACCCAAAATATTAGGAAAGGCAAAAGCGAGATCGTCCGCATAGCGGCCCAAATCTTGATGGTTCTCCTCGCACATGTCTGTCCTTGGTTCGCAGTGTTAAACTTGGCTTCACTCGATATCAGCTTAATCGAAGTATGAAGTGAATCAAAAGAATTGATAAGAGGCTCGGTTTCGGTTCATTGATGTATGGTTGTGATGAATTTTGCATCGAGTGCCCCAATAAATAAGTGATCAAGTGATTGCCAGCATGTGAGGGTAACGATGGTGTTTCAGCGACGAGTAAAAGCAACAATGGCATGGATTTTATGTCTGTATTGTCACAATCTGATGGCAGCTGAACCTTACCCATTGATCGACCCGCCACTGTGTTTCAATGATCGAGGGGAAACAGTGGAATTCATCACGCATTCCGCGTCACAAGGGGAAGTCGCCGCTGGTATGGCAAATCGAGATTCAGATGGTCGGCCTATCATTGTTCGGATGAACTATGACAAAGCGGATCCTGCATTTCAGCGTTTTGTAGATTTTCACGAATGCGCCCATCACCAAGTTGGGCATGTCGATCAACCGCATCCACCACGGAATAGCTTTGACCACTTAATGAATGAGAGCATTGCAGACTGTATTGCCATATTGCGAATTCGTGAAGAGGCGAATCACACGTATTCACAGGTGATCGAAGAGTTGAGCGAGGCGATGAGCCTGGTGGGGTTTCCAAAGATCAGCACGGACAGTCGATTGAGTAATGTTCAGAATTGTTATGCTAAGGAGGAGTCAGCAGCGGAATTTGTCAAAAAGATGCAGGATCAGGCAAGCGTTCGATCGTTCTCTGGTTAAGCCACGACATCGACTACGGTGGTGCTGTAGTGATGATGAATGGCTTGGTTATCAACTGGATCAATGAGTTCAAGCCGCATGGCGTCTGCTGGCCTAATGCCACCAATGGCAGGAAGTGTTCCACAAAATAACACAAACGACTCAGCCGCTTGCAGATAACAGTCGACAGAAGGATCGTCGAGCAGCATGGACGGATTGAGAAGCTGTTCGAGAGAACCGGATTGGTAAAGGGTCTCTTCGGGATGTTGTGGGTCTCTGATCCATGATTGAAGCTGTAACGAATCGCTATGATCTTTGACGTCATTCCAGTTCCAAAAATGAGAAGAGATTGGCTTTGGGCAAATTGCTTTGGATTAGATCGAACTAATTTCTAGCTATAGTCGCCTCAAAGTCACTTCAAACAGATTTGGCGGCCGCGCAGATGAGGAAGAATATCCCCAAGATATTGAATTTGTTAATAAAAAATGGTGGGTCGTGCGCGATTCGAACGCGCGACCAATTGGTTAAAAGCCAACTGCTCTACCAGCTGAGCTAACGACCCCCAGACAGATCAAAAGTAGATCATCAATAGGGCGCGTATGATACCGACGAATAACGATTGTGCAAGCAACTAGCGCCATTTTTTCTATATTTCGGGAGTAATTCCTAGTTGATAACTAGTTGGATCATCTAGGCCAGCATCTAAAAACCCTTTACGGCGTAGCCGACAAGCATCACACATTCCACATGCAAGACTCAAAGCATCAGCCTGGTAGCAACTTACGGTCATCCCATAATCAACACCTAAAGTAGTTCCACGGCTTATGATTTCTGATTTAGTTAAAGACATCAATGGCGCTTCTATATGCCACTTCGATCCACCATCGACAGCCGAAGTCGCCACATTTGCTAACTTCTGGAATTGATGAATAAACTCCGGTCGGCAATCGGGATAACCTGAATAATCAACCGCATTCGCGCCAATAAATAAATGCCTGGCCCCGATCACCTCTCCAAAACCCATCGCAATAGATAAAAATATCGTGTTACGAGCAGGGACGTACGTAACTGGAATTCCGGTGTCGGCAACGCCGCCAGTCGGAACTTCGTATTCTTCACTTGTCAGAGCGGAACCACCAATGCTCGCCAGATCGAGCTTAATTACTTTATGTGGACGTTCACCCAAAGCTTCGGCGACGCGAAAAGCTGCCTTAAGTTCTGAATTATGTTTCTGCCCATAATCAAAACCGATAGTGAAGCAATCGAAACCCTGAGCTATAGACATTGCAAGAACAGTCGCAGAATCCAACCCTCCAGACAATAAAACCACTGCCTTCGGTCTATCTGTCATCGGCCAATCTCATCACCCCAAATCTGCTTATGGAGCTGTAATTGCATTCTAAATTGGTACTGGCTTTGTATTACCCAACCAGCCAATTCCTGCAAATCAACCTCACCATAGGACGGTGAAATCCAGATATTACCCGCGTCAAAAACTTTTGGATTGGTTTCACAAAACAACTCGAACCAACGAAAGTCACTAACATCGGTAATGACAACCTTTATCTGGTCTTTCTTTTGAACGAACTTAAGGTTATCCAACAAATTTCGATGAGCCTCGCCCGATCCTGGAGTCTTGATATCGAGAATAACCGAGACACGAGAGTCGACCATTGCAATGTCCATCGCTCCGGAGGTCTCCAGCGACACCAAAAAACCATCATCACACAAATTTTTTAATAGCACGTGACATTCTAACTGAGCCAAAGGTTCACCACCGGTCACACAAATATGAGAGACCGCCTTCTGCTTCACTTCAAGAATAACACCTTCAATGGACCGTTGACTGCCACCACTGAAGGCGTAGGCAGTGTCACAGAATCGACAGCGTAAGGGGCAGCCCGTCAAACGTATAAATGTCGTAGGCAGGCCAGTTGTCGCAGCTTCTCCCTGCAGACTAACAAAAATTTCCGTGATACGAAGGGAACTGGACTCAGACATTTTTAAGGCTATCTCAGCTGGCGTTTTCAAGCTCACGGGATGCAAGACCAGCTTCGACACTTTCGGGCGCCTCAGTGATCACTTCCTCGAGGATCTTACGTCCATTCAACACATCTTGATTCTTAATCAAGAGCTTTCCGAGCTTTACTTTAACCTGCAGAATTCTCCTGTAATCCGGCGCTATCATGGTCAAGCTCTTGAAAGCCTCTATGGCCTCTGCGTTGCGACCTAAAACGTCGAAAACTTGGCCCCGCCAAAATCGGGCATCCAAAACCAGATCACTATCAGGATAGTTCGCAATGAAATCGGCCATTAAAATCAACGACTCGTCAAACTTACGCTCACGGATTAGTTGAAATGCTTCATTGTAAACATCTTTATCGGAAATCTGAGGAATTGGATCCCCACCGACGACTGACGGAGTATTGTCAGATAAATCGGCTGCCGGAATTTTCGAGGCAGCCGCCTGCTGAACTGCGACCGCATCTTTTTGCACCCGCACTAGTTCACCAAGACGCTGATCAAGATCAAGGTATCGAGTTTTTTGATCTGCGCTCATCTGGCCGAGTTGAAAGGACAACTCCTCCATCAAACCACGCAGTTGCTGAGTCTCTTGCCGGAGCTGCCCAATTTGCAGCATTAGTTCGGCTTGCGACTGCCTGAACGACTGCATTTCCTGGCCGTCTTCCGCATACGAAAACAGAGACGCTGCAGTCATAAAGACTGCAGCGCTTAAAATGATCAGTAAACGCATGGATTATTGATAAATGAGCTCAACACGACGATTACGCAACCAACCACTATCGTCACGAACCAGTGAAAGAGGACGCTCCTCACCATAGCTTACACTCTCAATTTGAGAACGGTTCACACCTTGGATAACAAGATAACGAGTGACCGAATTTGCACGGCGCTCTCCAAGAGCGAGGTTGTATGCGCGCGTTCCACGCTCGTCAGCATGTCCTTCCAGACGTACTTTCGCTGAACGATCAGCCGTTAAATACTTCGCGTGCGCGTCCAGATCGTTCAAGGCATCCTGCTTCAGATCAGACCGGTCAAATTCAAAGAAGAACAAAGTATCGGCCGCCATCGCTTTTGATTTAATTTTCTCAGCCGTTGCACGTTCTGCGTCTGCTGCTGCGTCTGCTTTCGCTTTCGCTTTCGCTTTCGCTTTCGCTGCTAATTCAGCAGATGAATCCACCTCATTTGTCGACGCAGAGCTCGCCGTCTCTTTCGACACAACAGGCTCAACTGCCGGAGCCGTTACTTCTTCATTTACCTGGCCCGCACAACCTGCAAGCACCGCTAAAATTACGATTGTCCCCGCAACTTTTGCCTGCTTTAAAAATTTCATTCCGTCACCCCTATGTATCCGACTTCAATGCAAACTAAATTCACTTTTGGTTAAAAAAATACGCTACTTTTTAATTAAAATAAGGACTCCAAGTTGGCTCCCGAACACTTTCACTTACGGACGGTAACCGAACTCGCACCCGTCCGTCCATCGAAACAAGCCCCAATAAACTTTTTTCATTATTGGAAGTTGCATAAATTACCATAGTTCCATTGGGCGCGACACTCGGGGATTCGTCCAAATCAGTCTCCGTCAAAATACTAATCTGGCGAGTAATCAAATTCATCTGAGCGATATGAAAACGCTTAGCAGTTCGATGCACAAATACAATGCTCTCGCCGTCCGGTGTAAACGCTCCATTTGAGTTGTAGTCGCCATTGAATGTAACGCGTTTAATTGTCTTGCTAGCCACATTCATCATATAAAGCTGGGGCTTTCCACCACGACTCGAGGTAAACAATATCGAACGCCCGTCGGGTGACCACGAAGCCTCCGTATCGATTGCAAAATGCTTTGTCATTCGCGTTAATTCACCTGTTCGTAAATTTGCCACGTACAATTCCGGATTACCGTCTTTAGATAGTGTCAATACAAGTTTACGTCCGTCCGGGCTGAATGAGGGAGCGCTATTGAGACCCGGAAAACTCGTAACTCTTTTAACTTCACCAGTTGCAAGTGTCTGTATGTAAATTCCAGGACGTTTTGCTCGATAGCTCATATAGGCAACTCGCGAACCATCGGGCGACCATGCCGGTGACAAGATTGGTTCTGACGATTGAAAAATCGTTCTCGGCCGGCCACCATCTGCGTCAGATAAAATAAGCTTAAAGGTCTGATCTTTTTCAGAACGCCGTTCAGCTGTGACGTAGAGCAGCCGCGTAGAAAAGATCCCTTTTAAGCCTGTCAGAGACTCATAAATACGATCAGAAATGTAATGCCCGATATCGCGCAAAGAACTTGAATCACCGGGCACCCTTTCAGCAAATAAAATCCGCTCGCCGTATACGTCGTGCAACGCATAACGCACCAAAAACCCATCATCATCACGCGCAATAGAACCGACCACTGTGTACTCAGAATCAATGGCCCGCCAATCTCGATAGAACACTTCGTCATCCGGCCCAGGTAGTGACAGCATCGTTTCTCGGCCCACACGACGGAACTGGCCACTCCTCTCTAAATTAGACTCAATCAATCGCGCCAAATCAGCATCAAAGGCTCCACTACTTTTGACCTGAAAAGGCACTACAGCAATTTTAATCGGATTCTCAACACCTCGAGTAATTTCAATCACCAATTCAGCATGTGCAGGCAGTGCAAGGGCAATAGCAATAGCAATAGCAATGAAACGCATCAATCCTCCGGTCTAAATTTCACAGTCAATGTTCTAAATTTTTCTTCAAACGTTGCAGCATCAAACCGCTTAACTTCATCAAAGGGCGCCGATCGCTGAACAGCTGTGACAGCAGAACGGTCGAACAATACGTCGCCACTAGAGCGAACAACGCGAACATCCACTAGCTCTCCGTTCGATGCCAACGACATCCTAAGGTAAACTTCCAGGCCACCCCTAAACGCCATGGGACGTCGCCAAGCCCGCGTAATTCGAGTTGTCATCGCGTCTAACACATTAGCAGCCGATTTTTCAGAGACCAAGGCATTTAGTAATGCAAGTTCAGCCTCGTCCTGCTCTTTCAAATCTTCAAGAGACTCAGCTTTAGCCTGCGCTTTTTTAAAGGCTTCTTCTATAACCTTTTGTTTCTGCTTTTCGGCTTTCGCAGATTTACGAGATTTCTCAGCAGCCAATAGGGCTTCTTCGTTCTGAAGCGCTTTCGTCTTAGGTTCGGCCTCTGCCTTGGACTTAGCCTCTGCC
>JAOLBK010000004.1 GCA_028339155.1 Litorivicinus sp. | reverse complement strand
CGATAAAATAACACTGAAAGCGCCTGATATAGCGGAAAATGGTGCCGTTGTGCCTTTGGAAGTTAAAACAGATTTAAAGGCGGACTCGATAGCCATTTTGATTGAGAAGAATCCATCACCATTGGCAATCAAGGCAGACATTCCGAGCGGTACTCAGGGATTGCTGAAGACGCGCTGTCGTATGGGCAAAACTACCAATGTGATGGCTGTCGTAGAATCAGGGGGCAAGCTCTACACTGCCTCCAAGGAAGTCAAAGTTACCATCGGCGGTTGCGGCGGCTAATAGGAGATTAATATGTCTACAATTCGTATCAAAGCAAAAGAGCGGGATGGTTTGGTTAGCGTGAAGTCGCTTATGAAGCATCCAATGGAAACTGGCCTTCGCAAGGACAAAAGCGGAAAAAAGATTCCTGAGCATTGGATCCAGGACGTCGTTGCTGAAGCAAATGGTAAGCAGGTATTTGCGGTGGCGTTTAATACCTCAATTTCGAAAGACCCCTACTTAGCATTTGCATATACAGGTAAGAAAGGTGATGTACTTAGAATTTCATGGAAAGACAGCGTAGGCAAAACAGATTCTGCCGAAACCACAGTGAAATAATGACGATTGGAGACAAGGCAATGAAAACTATTATTCAATATCTTGCTTTTGGGTTGCTTGGACTTTCTTTATCAGCGGCTACGATCGCTGGTCCTGAGGAAGACCGTAAAGCTTTCCAGAATTTTTATGAGAATCGTTTCCCGGACACGCCGGTGAATGATTTCCAAAATGGGGTGTATTCAATACTTCCTTCGGCTCGTGAGCAATGGCAATCGATCGAAGAATTCCCTCCGTACGAGCTGTCAGTTGAGGCCGGTGAAAAGTTGTTCCACTCAAAATTTGTGAATGGGAAGTCATTGGCAGATTGCTTTGGAAGCAACGGTGCTGTGCGTGAAAAATATCCACACTGGGATAAAGCGCGTGGAATGGTTGTGACCATGGAGCGAGCCATTAATGAGTGTCGCGTAGCCAACGCTGAGAGGCCTTACCGTCTGAAGAAGGGGAAGATTGCAGATGTTTCTGCATATATGTCATTCAATTCAAGAGGTCAAAAAGTAAATGTAGTCATCCCATCAGATGATGCGCGTGCTTTGGCTGCCTATGAAGATGGAAAAGAGCATTTTTATACGAAGCGGGGACAATTGAATTTTGCATGTGCCGACTGTCATATGTACACAGCAGGTGCGCTTTATCGTGCAGATACTACGTCTCCTGGCTTTGGGCATGCTACAAGCTGGCCAGTTTTCAGGTCTAAGTGGCAAGAGATGGGGACATTGCACCGTCGTTTTGGTGGCTGCCATAAAAATATTCGAGCAACCCCGTATAAGGCTCAGGGTTCCGAGTACAGTAATCTTGAGTATTTCGTTAGTTATATGTCGAACGGTCTCGAATTTAACGGACCCGCGGCTCGGAAGTAAGGACTGATATTATGAAGAATGGATTGAGAATTATTGCTGTGTCCGTCGCTCTATGCTCGTCCGTTGCTTTTGGGGCTTCGAATATAAGTGCAAAAAAAGCAATAGATGGGGCAAATGCTGCATATAAGCAAGTTGCGAAAGAAACATCATATCAGTGGACGGTAACGGCCAGTGCCATCAAGGCAGCAAAAAAAGCTTTTGATAAAGGAAACTTTTCGGAGGCAGAAGGGCTTGCAGCAAAGGCGATGAAGCTTGTAGCGGCTACTAAATTACAGGCAAAGATTGAGTCTGAAACTTGGCAAATGCGAGTGCCGAAATAGAGCCTCGCTATCACTGATTGTAGCGACTGAGTTCCATCATAAAGAGCTCAGTCGTATTATATTGCGGAACATCTGCAGCAATTTGAGCCGCATTCACTATCTCCATATCTGCAAGTGCGCACTGTTCGCAAAGGTAAAATGTCACTCACTGATGTATTTAAAGAAATTAAAGCGGAGGGGGCGATAGAGCGAGTGCCTAATTTATTGTCAGGATCAAAGTTTGGCTCCAAATAGTTAACTGATCTTTTTAACAGTCAGCCTCTTTCCCGAAAATAAGCAGCTGTGCTCAGCTAGAAGAGCCTGGGTAATCAGCCATTCCTGGATTTTCGCTCATTCCAACGACCTTTGGGTGATTGATCTTGCTAAGTCGCAAGATCTCGTCTGGCCCTTTTTTCTCTAATACGTAGTCCCGAACGATTTCCCAGACAAGGCGACCATCGGGTGTTCGGTTTACCGTTGCCCAACCAGATACCGTATAAGTCCTCTCAGGATCGATTAACTCGTTGCTATCAAGTCGAGCATCCAAGATTCGTTTCCCCAAACCATTTTTTGGTGCAATAGTGTAATCGAGGCCACCAACCCGAACCATGTCACCACCAGACTGTAGGTAAGGATCGGGGTCAAATAAGTTGTCTGCAACGCCCTCAAGCATTTCTATTATCTGCTTTCCAGTCATGTCTATTACATAAGTCTCTGAGTAGGTAGTTGCGACTTGTGACATCACATCATCCATGGTGAACCAATCGCCCTCAAGCGTTGTTGTTCCCCAACGAACTCCAGCCGATAAGGCAATGTCAGAGTTGTATTCCCAACGCAACGCATTACAAATAACCTGGTCCCAGGTCCCCATGAAATTGCCGCGGCGGTATAACAGTCGGTCCGCCTTGGCCAGTTTTTCGGATAAAATAGTCTCGAATGTTTTACCGACCCATTTTGGATTGAAACGCGTATTTTGGCGACGCGATTCAACAATATTTTCATCATAAATTGTTTGCCGCATCTGGGAAATGAATGATGCCATTTCTTGGTCGGCCTCGAGCCAATCAGAGATTACGGGAAACATTTTGTAATGTAGATTTTTGATTGAGCCGCCCTCAATATCAAGGTCCATGGCCCCAATAAATTTTCCATTACTTCCTGCATTCGTGACCCAGCATTCGTGGCCTGCAACATTCTTAACTTTAATTGGCACAGGAATGCCGTCGTGAGTATGGCCCCCAAAAACGGCGTTTAGTCCTGGAACCCGTTCGGCCATTTTGATGTCAACATCCATTCCGTTATGGGACAACAGCACTACTGCGTCGGGTTGTTCATCACCACGAATTTGCTCGACAAGTTCTGCCATATCGTCCTCGCGCAGACCAAAAGACCAATCAGGGAAGAATTCTTTTGGGTTCGCATTCCCTGTTCTAGGGAATGCTTGGCCGACGACAGCAATCCGTGCCCCGTTGATCTCTTTTAAAACGTAGGGCTGGAAGGCATGGCCTGAATCTTCATCAAAGAGTCCTCGTCCATCGAATCGCTCAACCAATGCTGGATATTCATCACCGAATAAGGAGTCCTCCATAATGCGAACATTTTGTCCGATAAAGTCACCCTTAAAGAGGGCTATATTTGAAAGGACTTCTTCTTCACGATAGGTGAATTCCCAATGACCCACCATGACGTCGATGCCCAGTATGTTAGACGCTTCGACCATGTCAATCCCGCGCGTCCAGAGCGAAGTCGCAGACCCTTGCCAGAGATCGCCACCATCAATTGTGAGGGTTTTTTCTATGCCTCCAGCTTGCTCTCGGAGTTGATTGAGTAGTGTTTTAATGTGCGCGAAACCACCAGTTTTTCCATACGTTTGCGCGGCTTGGATGAAGTTGAGGTAGGTATACGCGTAAGCTTCTGCGGAATTTTTTTCGAGCCCGGTCTGATTAAGTAAGCCCTGGCCTACGATATGTGGCGGACGGCCAAAAGCATCACCAATACCGATATTTACGTTTGGTTCCCGAAAGTAAACGGGAAGTAGTTGGCCGTGAACATCAGTTAGATGAAGGATTCGAGCATCTCCCTGCATCGGACAGTCATAAAACTCTGGCGGAATTTTGCTATTAGCTTTAGAGCGGGCCGCATAGAATCCCGGTAGCGATCCGGCAGCCAGTGCCGTTGCCAATATTTTAAGAAATTGGCGGCGTTTTATGGTGCTCATGATGCTCCTTTATATGTTTTTACGAGAATTCGGATTAACCACTCAAAGAACTGGTAGCATTTTGAATTCTATTATTTATCGTCAGTGTAAATCTATTGAAAAAAAGACTTGGTAAACTTTCATTATTCTTGATAGTTATAAGCTTATGTTTAACAGTTTCAGCGGATGTTGTGAAGCCTGCTTTGGTCGAAATCAGTGTTTACACCGATGAAAAGGTTCAAATAGAAATTCGTACTAGTCTTGAAGCACTTTTAAGTGGAATTAATGGGCGTTTCGCGAATACCGTCGAATCTCCAAATTCTGAAGTATATGATCGGCTAAGAATTCTTTCCGCTGAATCCTTAGAAAAAGAATTTTCTGGCTTTAAGAACCAGTTTTTAAGTAGTGTAGCCTTGTCCGGAGACACCCGGTTGGTTGATCTTTCTATTTCGAAAATCAAAATACCATCCCCTGGTTATACTAAAGTACCAAGGACTAGCATCATCGTTCTCGAGGGAATATTGCCCCGAGAGACTCAGGCATTAATCTGGTATTTTCCGAACCGTTTTAGTGATCAAGTCGTGCGTGTTCGGCAGGTAGATATTGATGCTCAAAAATGGCATTGGTCGCCGCATCAATGGATCCGCGAGGATAGGCCTTCAGAGCCGTTCTCTCTAATGGAAGTGTTCACCAAACCGACCTTTTTTAAGGTGATGCAGACATATATTGAAGCAGGGTTTGTGCATATTCTCCCGAAGGGATTTGATCATATCTTGTTTATTCTTGGCATCTTCTTAGCCTCGGTAAGCCTCAAGACTTTGCTTGTACAGGTTTCGATGTTCACGATTGCTCACTCGATCACACTGTCACTTGGGGTTCTTGGATGGGTCAATCTTCCGGCCCAGATTGTCGAGCCGATGATCGCATTATCGATCGCTTACATCGCGGTTGAAAACATCTATTCTGAACAGATGAGTCGTTTCAGACTTCCCGTAATATTTGGCTTCGGACTGATCCATGGCCTTGGGTTTGCATCCGTGTTGGCTGAGTTTGGTCTGCCAGCTGATTTATATGTTTGGGCGTTAATTTGGTTTAATGTTGGCGTTGAATTTGGCCAGATTGCGATTTTTCTAGCGGCTTATGTGTGCATCGCCGTTTGGTTTCGTTATTCAAGGCGGTATCGGCGGATGGTTGTTATTCCTGGGTCCATCGTGATTTCGCTGATTGGCATGTATTGGTTTTTTGAGCGTCTTGAATTCGTCGCTTCGTGATGATTTACGGCTGAGGCAGACTACGAATGGTTTCTTCTAAGTAGTACGCGTAGTAGTCGATCGCATCTGGTAGCCCAAAGATGGGCTCGGCCAAAATGGCACCCTGGGAGTTCAAGAATAGAACCGTTGGTGTTCCGGCTTCGCTGTATCTCGAGGCGAAGTCAATGCTGTCTATTATTTTTCCATTGAAGTCTTTGATGCGCACTCCGGTTGCGATGCTGACTGTCGTGAAACGAACTTTCGAATCGAAGAGTTGAGACGCCCTCAATGGCTGCAAAACCTCTTGCTCTAGGCGCTCGCAGTAACGGCAGCCAGGCTGAGTTACTGTGATGACCCAGTGACGCGAATTTTGAGTCTCAAAATTAGGCTCGTGTAGTGATGATCCATGCGATTTTAACCAGACACTGCAGGCTAAAATTGCAACTAAGATTCGCGTCATTTAATCGATTCAACCATGTCAGCTATGGCGGCTGCTATGTCGTCCGCATACAAGTCACGAAAAAAATGATCTGCTCCATCGATCATTTGCAGTGACACATTATCTTTTTTTGTAATCTCACTGAATATGTTTTTGATGTCAGGGACTACTGTATCTTCAGAGCCACCGATGATTAATATCGGCATATTAATTTTTTCTAAGTTAAACAACGTATTATGGCGCACGTCTGATTCATATTCAGAAATAAATGTTCGAGCTGTTACTTTGGGATTATCGCAGTAGATAAATTTAGGAACCTGAAGGAGATCACTCGGATCCATTGCTTTCGCTTGTTGAATAATGTCAGGAAGGTTCAACCCAGTTGATTTGAAGTACGACTGAGTATTTTTTTCTGGGTCGCTTGTACCGGCCGCAATTAGTACGCCGCCGACAATTTTATCGGAAGGAGAATCTGCTAAAAAGGCGGAAACTTGGCGTCCACCTCGAGAGTGACCTGCTACGATAATTTTCTCAAAGCCCTTTTTTTCTAAGTAATCAACCCAGTTCGTAAGCTCCCTAAGAGCGTCAAAGTAGTCGTACCGATGCTCGATATCGCACGCAGTGAGTGTGGTGTAGCCCTTGCTCGAATTACGAATGGCTTCACCCATTCTATTCGGATCGTCGAATGATAAATTCGGTGTTATTACCGGATAACCGTAGTCTTCTGCGACTAGACTCGCTACAGTTTTAATGATTTCCATTCGGTTGTGCGCCAGCGTGCCATGAAGCAGCATAATGGCGGTACTACCGTCGGCTGCATAAAAATCGGCTGCTAGTTTATTGTGAGACACAGGAGTCTGTGCGAACGCAGTCGATGTACCCAAAGCACTAACTATGATGAATGCGAGAGCTTGTAATTTCACTGCTATTCCTTTTCTTGGCCTGTTGATGGTATATTTTTCATGGCTTGTAAATAAGGTATTTTGATACTAACGAGTAGCACTTGTAACTAAGCTTTTAGTGGAATCATCATCATATGGCGACCTAATCGTGATGTGAAATTTTGCGTATCACTAAGTATTGCTGGGACTTTAGTTTTTGTAGCGCGAGCCATTAAAGTATCGCCAATTGATATGCTAGATGCTGGAAAAATATTTTTTAGATAATAGGAACGATCCAAGACGATAGTTGTAATATTATCGAATTTGTAATAAGACTTAAGTGTTACTAAGGCTTGTTAGTAACCAATTCTGACTAGTGTATTTTTTTATGAGCAAAAGGTGAAATAATGAACAAACTGATTATTGCTGCGATTGCGGCCTGCCTAAGTACTGGTGCTCTGGCTGCGGGAGATGTTGCCGCAGGCAAGGGGAAAGCTGCGATGTGTTCGGGTTGTCATGGCGCGAATGGAAAAGCAATGGTGCCAAGTTATCCAAATCTTGCTGGGCAAAATGCGGCGTATATTGTAGGGGCATTAAAGGCTTATAAAACGCAAGAGCGAAAAGGCTACCAAGCGGCAATTATGTACGGAATGGCAGCGGCGCTTTCGGATCAAGATATGGCCAATATCGGGGCTTATTACTCCAGCCTCAAGTAATGTTCGGTCTATTAAAGATGGCTGCGTTTGCGGCTGTCTTTATTTGCGACCAAGCTTACTCGACGGATACTAACTTCGATCCTGAGACCGGGCTTAGAATTCACTACTATACCGATGCAGTGCCTGATGCGGTTCCGGGCGGGATTACACTTGATACCGAGGCGGTGAGACATCTGATTTCACAGATGCCGGTGGTGTTGTTAGATGTTTTGTCCATCAATGACGTTCGGTACGATGAGTTGGACGGAAGCTGGCCAGGGCATTCAACGCGGAAGAATATACCGGGCAGTATATGGCTACCCAATGTCGGGTACGGAAGACCTTCGAATGACATGCTTAATTATTTAATTGATTCCGCCACATCAGCGACCGGCGGTGATGCCGGTCACGCCATACTCGTTTATTGCGTCAGTGATTGCTGGATGGGTTGGAATGTTGTTCAACACCTTGCAGGCGGTGGATTTAGCAAAGTCTATTGGTATCCCTCCGGAACGGATGGGTGGGTTGAGAAAGGGTATTCGGTCGAGCTCGCGCACCCATTGCCGGTCAATGTAGATTAAAAGGAAGCCACATGCTCCAGTTTATCTCGATGGAAAAAGCCTTGCATGCGATTGAAGCGGAGGCGTTGTTGCATCCGATCGATCAGGTTTGTATGCCATTGGCAAAAGCAGTGGGGCGCATTCTCGCCGAACCTGCTGTTTCAAAATTATCGATTCCTCCATTTAATAATTCTGGTCGTGATGGCTGTGTCTTGGGATTGGAAGCGATGGCTTGTCAAGCAGGGGACTGGCTTGACGTATTTGGTGAGATTCGAGCGGGTGATAATGTTGATCACGCGGAGAGTTTGCCAGGCCCGGTCGCGCGGATTATGACGGGTGCGCCTGTGCCATCGTGGGGCAAGACAGTTGTGATGATTGAGGATGTGATTTTAGAAGGGGACCGGATTCAGTTGCAGGCTTCTGCGCAAGTGGGTAGCTGGATTCGAGCAAAGGGATCTGACATCCGATCTGGGGATGTTGTCTTAGCGCCGGGCCGCTGCATTATCCCCGAGCATGTTCAGGCGCTTGCATCAAGTGGTGTGACGGAGTTGGTTGTCCATCGTCAACCTAGAGTCGGCGTTTGCTCGACTGGAGAAGAGCTTGTAGATATTACAGGATCGCCGCCAGCATCAGGCCAGATTTATGACTCTAATAGACCATTTATGGAGTCCGTAATGCGCTCGTACGGATGCGATGTCGCGTTAAGTGCACATGTGGGCGATACGCTCGATGCTATGACTGAATTTCTGCGAGAGGCAATGGATGCCTCGCTTGATTTAGTGATTTCTTCGGGCGCTGTTTCTATGGGCAGCTATGATTTTGTGAAACCTGCGTTGGAAGCAATTGGTGCAAAAATAATCTTTCATAAGGTGGCGCAAAAGCCAGGAAAACCACTGCTATTTGCAGTTCTACCAAATGGTACTTTGTACTTTGGACTTCCTGGAAACCCAGTATCTACGACCGTTAATTGTCGTTTTTATGTCTATTATGCGTTGTTAGTCATGCAGCAGCAGCCATTGGAAACTCCTATGCGATTGAGACTCGAGAAAGGGGTCGATACGCCAGAAGGAATGACAGTATTTCTGAAAGCGCAGTGTGTTTTAGAAAAGGAGGGTGGTTCAGTGGTCCGTGCATTGGAAGGGCAAGAATCATTTGAGACCAAGCCGCTCTTGAATATGAATGGTTGGATTGTTGTTAGCGACCAAGTCGGGCCTATGCAGAAAGGAGAGTACGTGTCTTTTTATTCTGCAAATCCATCTGGGTTACCCGATATATTTTGACGGATATAACGCTTTATGACATATTCTAGAACCAACGAGTCGACGTGGTAGTAAAAGCCTATGTCTAATACAATTGTAACTGACCGCTTCGGTCGATCTTTTCCTTATTTGAGGCTTTCGATCACGGATGTTTGTAATTTCAAATGTTCGTATTGTTTGCCAGATGGATATCAGGGTGATCCAGATGGATTTTTGGGCGTTGAAGAAATTCGGCGTCTTATTGCAGGTTTCGCAGAGCTGGGCACACGAAAAGTCCGGCTCACTGGTGGAGAGCCAACTTTACGAAAGGATTTTCTCGATATAGCTCGAGTCGTCTCACAGACGCCAGGTATCGAGACTGTCGCAATGACAACCAATGGTTACAAGCTTCCAGAGCGGGCACAGAGTTTTCTTGATGCAGGAGTTAAATCAATTAATGTATCGATTGATGGATTGACCCCTGAGAAATTCGAGTTGATTACAGGCAAGAACCGATTCCAAGAAGTGATGGACGGACTCGCTCTATGTCATCAGATAGGATTTTCGCCGGTTAAAGTCAATGCAGTGCTATTGAAAGAACTGAATCATCCAGAATTAGATGCTTTCATTGAGTGGGCCGGTCAAGGCGTGAATTTGCGGTTCATTGAATTGATGGAAACCGGTGAGAACAGGCCTTACTTTGATAAGCATCACCTCTCAGGTGATGTGCTAGTTAAAAAACTGGACGAGGGTGGTTGGCTCGAGGTTCCTCGTGATGCACTTGGTGGGCCAGCCCGCGTGTGGAAACACCCTAAGATGGCTGGCAGTGTTGGTTTGATTGCTCCTTACTCGAAAGATTTTTGCACGACTTGTAATCGTTTGCGAGTGTCCGCTCGGGGAGGATTGCATCTCTGTTTATTCGGAGATGGAGGGCATGACTTGCGACCATTCTTGCAAAAAGATTCCGATAAGTCGCGTTTGAAAGAAACGATTTGTGAATTACTGGATCTGAAAGTTGCCGGACATGGACTGCACGAGCACGATACGGGGGCAACCCCTCATTTTGCATCTATAGGAGGCTAGATTTGGCTAATCGGGAGCTCATCTCCAATTTCTCGATGATCGATGTTGGTGGAAAGCGGCTTACCAGTCGTCGTGCTGTCGCTGCGGGTACTATTCATTTAGGTCCTAATGCCTTCGTGGAGGTTCGAGATAAAACTCTTCCCAAAGGTGACTGCTTCCCAATCGCTGAAATAGCTGGCGTGAATGGGGCAAAGCAATGTGCCAATACTCTCCCAATGTGCCACCCACTGCCTCTTGATCAAGTATTGATATCGTTTGAGCTTGATCATGAGACGCTTTCTGTTCGGGCATTTTGTGAAGCAGCGGCATTTGCAAAAACAGGCGTGGAAATGGAAGCCTTGGCCGGTGCTAATGCTGCTCTCCTCTGTATTTGGGATCTTTGTAAAGGTACAGATCCTGTTCTTCGAATTTCTGATCTCGAATTGCTGACTAAGACGGGTGGGAAGTCTGGGATTTGGTTAAATGAAGAAGCGATCATTCCAGAGTGGGTTCTGGATCGTCTGCCAAGTCAAACACCGCTTGTGGGTCGAAAGGTTGCCGTGGTCGTAATGAGTGACCGTGCATCTGATGGGGTTTATGAAGATGAGTCTGGTCGCTATTTGTCTGAATCACTAGCCGGCCAGGGTGCGGAGGTTTGTGAATACACGGTCATTCCCGATGATCTTGCAATAATCGAAAAGACTGTCTTGGAAATTACCGAACTTCATGATCCTCACGTCATTGTGTGCACTGGCGGGACAGGTCCCGGTCCTCGCGACCTAACGCCGTCAGCAATTTCTGCGCATCTGAACCCCGAATTACCAGGTCTTGGTGAATGGCTTCGTTCGGAAAGCTCGGTCTATACAAAAACCGCGTGGTTATCCCGGATGGGTGGCGGATTGATTGGGCGTTCTCTCGTAATCACTATGCCGGGAAGTTTACAGGCTGTTAAAGAATGCTTCGGAATAGTAATTGAGGGATTGCCAAAAGCGATCATTATGATTGAGAAACAAGGGCGTAAGGGGCGGTTGTGAGTACTGTTCGTTTGCACTTCCTTGGTGTATTCAGGGATCTAGGTGATGAGATATCATTGTCTGTTGACGGGCCTCTTGTCGCTGATCTTAGGCAGTCCGTTGCAGAAAATTTTTTAAAGCTTGGGCGTGATGATCTTCTGCTAGTGCTGAATCGATCAGTATTCGCTTTTGGTGATAATTTACTCTGCGATTCAGACCTCATCACTAGTAGTGAGGCTTCTTTATTGCCCCCGATTGCTGGTGGTTGACTCGCATTTTTTTCAATCTGAGCGCGATGAGCAATGGTTTGTCGGATTGACCGATGGCCCCTGTGAAACGCAGAATCTTGCGGAGACCGTTACTGATCCGAAGAATGGCGCCATTGCCCAATTTCTTGGGGTAGTCAGAAACCATAACGATGGCTTGTCCGCTCAGGCCGTGGATTATGATGTTCACCCAGAACTTGCGATGAAAGCACTCAAGAAGTTGGCTATTGAATTAACGTCAGTGTACCCCGTTCGATTGATGATGGTTCATTCGCGTGGACTAGTCTCAGTGGGTGAAGCAAGTGTGGTTATCGCTGCCAGCAGTGCCCATCGGAAAGATGCCTTAAGCGCAGTTGCTGATGCTATTGATTTGTTGAAGGTTCGGGTGCCAATTTGGAAGCGTGAAATTGCTCCAGATGAATCTCATCGATGGCTTGATGGGCATTCCTTGCGACAAGACTAAGGATTTATTACGTCGTGTTCAAAATTGATCAAAAGATATTAGAGACTAGTCACCCGGTTTTGAGTCTTGAGGTCTCCGATTTGAGGCTTGTTGATGATACCCGTTGGCCTTGGGTGTTGTTAATTCCTCGCGTGTCTAATGCTGTAGAGCTGATCGATTTAGCGCCAGACTTAAGGGATCAAGTCTGGCTAGAGGCAGATCAGGTTGCGCGAGTTATTAAGGCTCGGTTTTCACCAAGTAAACTCAATATCGCCGCAATCGGCAATCAAGTTAGGCAGTTACATATTCATTTGATTGCGCGGTTCATAGATGATTCTGCGTGGCCAAATACTGTCTGGGGCGTTCCTGGTGCCGAGCCTTACGAAGCTGATGAGTTGATGAGTCGAGTCCGTGATTTAAAGAGCTCGTTTTAGTTAAGGGTAACTTAAGTGTCTTGAGTATTGAGGCGTAGACATCCAACAAACCTCCGTCTTTCGAGGCTCCTATTAATCCCTTCATGCAAAATCTGTCAGTGTATTCATGCAAGCCTCAATTGCAGATGGCATAGTTATGGGGAACTCTTGATCTCCTTTGGAGTTGACCTCATTAGTTTTGATTGCGTATGTTTGTTTGATATAAGGCGTATATTTTTTTTGGCGTTTCGGTCTCAAGGGCGATATTAAACTTATGAGATGCATCACTATTTTTAATATCCGGATAAAGATTAATTACTCAATATTGGGTATGGTTTTTTTAATTAGCGGGATCTTTTCGTATCTTGGATATTGGCAAATGAGTAAGGCAAGTAAGAAATTAGCTGAACTTGACAGTACTCTTGAGTTGGCTTCCGTCGAACCGATGGATATCCGCAACGTGTCTTTTGCGGGGCCTCAAATCGATAGGGAAGTTTTGCAGGCACGATCCGTCGTGGCCAGTGGTCGTTATTTGTTGGATAAAAATATTTACCTGATTTACCGCCACCATAAGAATTTAATTGGTTACGAAATTATCAACCCATTTCGTCTCGATGGGGATGGTGGAATCGTTTTTGTGAGTCGTGGTTGGGCAACAGCATCATCTCTGCAGGAGCTGGCAGAAAAAATTGAGCTAATTGGCGGGCCTTTGACATTGAGAGGCCAATTGCATATTCCTGAGGATGCTAAGTTACCGGAGTCGGCTTTTCCTTCTGAAAAGTGGCCATTGGTTTTGAGGGAATTTGATGTGGTTAAGGTTGGGGCTTTATTTTCGGGTGTGGTGTATCCGTACATAGTTAGGCTGGGTGAAGGAGAGAGAGATTCGCTGGTGAGGTATTGGCCCGTTATAAAGCCGGATATTGGAAAACATTTTTCATATTCAATCCAATGGTTTTTGATGGCAATTCTGGTTTTGGTGGCCGCACTGATCCTTTCCTCAGATCTTAAGGAGACCGTTCATCGTTGGATTAAATAAAGGTATTCTTGGTGAAGAAGATTTTTAATTGACGAATTTTTTAACTATTCCTGAAAGGAGGTGTCCTCTGAGCCGGCTAAAAATATTGTTCTTTTTTGTGCTGTCAGTCGTGACCGGATTGTCGGCGTGTGTCTCCCTGGTAGGGATCGTTTACATCTTTCTCAATAGCGATACAGTATCTGCAATAAGCTCCGTAATTGGTGGCTTAGTTATATTTTCGGTGTCTGCAGTCTCTTCAATTAAGTGCTTTAATAGAGTGCGTTTACGGCCCTAAATTACTTTTAATTTGTTGTGAAAAGCCAGTGCTGGATAGACTTTCGTCTTAAAATTACCTTATTTTCAATAGTTTAAATTGTATTCATTTGTAAAATTAGTTTTAATAAGATTATAAGAAAAGCTTAAGAAAAAAATAAGAACTGATTACAGTCATACGATACATAATATTATTGGCGGGTAAATCCGCAATTAGTGCGTCTTTATAAAAAATAAAAAGAAGGACGGTCTAGATGAGATGCTTGTACTTTTTAACTCCAAGTTTAGTCAGTGCACATAAAATATCAGATGACTTACACGATGCCGGTGTTCGTGACTGGTTTGTTCATGTGGTCAGTAATGACGAGGCTGGTCTAGCCAGAGAGCATCTTCATTCAAGTAATTACTTAGAAACTTTAGACATTGTTCGGGAGAGCATTGTCGGTGCCCTGATCGGATTTCTTTCAGGTCTTGTATTGGCGCTCATCTTTAAAGTATTTCAGCCTCTTGGTCAGGAAATACCGTTATTAGCGTATACGGTGATTGTTGCGGTTGTAACGATGTTTGGCTGTTGGGTGGGCGGTCTTGATGGATGGGCCCACAGAAATCGAAAAATTGAGCGATTTATGCCTGAAATTGAGGCGGGCAAGAATCTGATTCTCGTTTACGCGACAAGAAATCAAGAGCAGGTCGTTACCGAGATGATGAGTAATAAACACACTGAAGCCAAGCTTATGGCGAGTGACTCACGGTTCTTGAATCCGTTTAGTCAATTGGCGTTGGAAGCTGATAAAGGGCCGATCCAAGAATCCGGGTCTAAACTGGTTAGTTAATGACGCGCTTTTAGCCAAAATAAAAATTAGGTAATTCTGTCCGGTATGAGTTGAGTGACAGACAAAGTGATTTAACGAGGATAGGAATAAGGATTTCAAGTTATGGCATTCGCTATTGTCATCGTACTGCTGGTGGTCGGAAGTGTTGGATTTCATATATGGAGTCCATGGTGGCTTACGCCAATTGCTTCGAATTGGGGCGCCATCGATACGACGATAGATATTACTGTTTGGGTGACTGGCTTCGTTTTTGTCGCCGTGAATCTATTCATGGCTTATGCGGTATATCGGTTTCGATATTCAGCAAAGCGTCGCGCGAAGTACGAGCCCGAAAATAAAAAATTAGAATGGTGGTTGACTGGATTTACGTCACTTGGCGTGATTGCAATGTTGGCGCCTGGATTGTTCGTTTGGGCCGATTTCGTGGAAGTGCCTGATGAAGCCCACGTTGTAGAGGTGACGGGTCAGCAGTGGCAGTGGGGATTTCGTTATCCTGGGAAAGATGGCGTCCTTGGCGCAGCCGATCCCGGTCTTATTACCGAGGCAAATCCATTTGGTATGAAAGAGGATGATCCTCGCGGACTGGACGATGTCTTAGTCGAGAGTTCGTTAATGCACTTGCCTATCGATCGTCCGGTAAAAGTTCTGCTGCGGTCGAAAGATGTACTGCACGATTTCGCTGTTGCTCAGTTTAGGGTGAAGATGGATATGGTTCCTGGCGCGGTCAGCTACCTGTGGCTGACGCCGACTGTAAAAGGCACCTATGACATTCTCTGTGAGGAACTTTGTGGAGTTGGTCACTTTGTAATGCGCGGCAAGGTCCGAGTAGAGGATTCAAGTGACTACGAGGCATGGTTAGAGTCTCAGCCCATTTATGCTGATTTGAAAGTTCAGGCGCAGACAAATGTTGTGCTTGGGAAAGCGAGTTACGCGATGTGCGCCGGCTGTCATGGTGCCCAAGGTGAAGGTAATCCTGCGTTGAATGCACCGAGACTAGCAGGCCTTCAGGATTGGTATGTAACGGCTCAACTTGAACACTTTAAGTCAGGCGCTCGAGGTTCGAATCCAAAAGATTCTTATGGACAGATGATGATGCCAATGGCTTCGGCATTGGTTGATTTGACCACAATGAAGAATTTAGCAGCATATATTGGCTCCATGCCGATCAAAACCTCCTCGAAAACTTTGTTCGGTGATTTATCTGAGGGTCAGGCCTTATATGATAAAAACTGCAGTGTTTGTCACGGCGGTAATGGTGCTGGCGTTTGGTCCGTTCACGCTCCTCGGATTGGTGGAATGGACGACTGGTACTTGGCCCGTCAGTTGAGGAACTTCAGAGATAAGGTTCGAGGTTCGCATCCCGAGGATGATCTGGGCCATCAAATGGCGCTGATGGTGAGTGTTCTGGAAGATGATCAGGCTATTGAGGATGTTGCGTCTTATATTTCATCGCTCAACGTTAATTAATTGATTTTATTGAACTCTTTTCGAGGGAAGACATATGTCGTACGTGCCAATAGCGGATCAGCCGGATGAAATGCATGATCCGCAAACGTTTATCACGAAGTATATTTGGAGCCAGGACCACAAAGTAATCGCCATCCAATACGCTGGAACTGCGATAGCTGTTGGTGTCGTGGCACTTGTGTTGTCTGGATTAATGAGGCTTCAGTTAGGTTTTCCCGATACATTCACGTTTATTGAGCCGGCAGAATACTATCAGTACGTGACTATGCACGGCATGATAATGGTCGTGTATTTGCTGACTGCTTTGTTCTTGGGTGGCTTCGGAAATTATCTGATTCCGCTTCAAATTGGCGCTCGGGATATGGTCTTTCCGTTCCTAAACATGCTCAGTTATTGGTTTTATCTTCTTTCTGTTCTGATACTGATGGCGAGTTTCTTTGTGCCGGGTGGTCCGACGGGTGCGGGGTGGACACTCTATCCGCCCCAAGCAATTACTGAGGGAACCCCGGGCGCTGGTGCCGGGATCATGTTGATGCTTGCCTCATTAGCTGTATTCGTTGTGGCGTTTACAATGGGCGGATTGAATTACGTGACAACGGTTTTGCAAGCCCGTACTCGCGGAATGACATTGATGAGGATGCCACTGTCTGTGTGGGGTATTTTTGTTGCGACGATTCTTGGTCTTTTTGCGTTCCCAGCACTTTTTGTGAGTGCTGTGATGATGTCATTTGATAAATTACTGGGCACTAGTTTTTTTATGCCTGCAATGATTTCTCTCGGCGAAGTGGTCGACTACAGGGGTGGTAGTCCGATTCTGTTCCAGCATTTGTTTTGGTTCTTTGGTCATCCAGAAGTCTATATTGTTGCGTTGCCTGCGTTTGGCTTAGTTTCAGACGTACTCAGTACGCATGCGCGTCGAAATATATTTGGCTATCGAATGATGGTTTGGGCAATCGTCGCAATTGGCGGACTTAGTTTTATTGTTTGGGCTCATCACATGTATGTGAGTGGAATGAACCCTTATTTTGGCTTTTTCTTCGCTTTCACGACATTGATTATTGCTATTCCTACAGCGATTAAAGTTTATAACTGGGTTCTCACGTTATGGCAGGGGAATATCCGACTAACTGTGCCGATGCTTTTTGCGATGGGATTTATTTTTACATTTATTCACGGCGGGCTGACGGGTCTATTTTTAGGGAACGTTACCATCGATCTTCCTCTGTCTGACACGTACTTCGTTGTCGCCCATTTTCATATGGTAATGGGCGTGTCTCCAGTCATGGTGGTTTTTGCAGCGATTTATCATTGGTTTCCAAAAATCAGTGGGAAGATGTTTGATGAACGTCTCGGTAAGATTCACTTCTGGGGCACGTTCCTTGGTACCTACGCGATTTATCTGCCCATGCACTATCTTGGCTTTTTAGGTGTTCCGCGGAGATATTTTGCTCTCGGAACAACAGACTTTATTCCACAGTCAGCGTTTGAGCTAAATGCTGCGATTTCTGTGGCCGCAATTTTTGTGGGAGTGCTTCAAATTGTCTTCTTTATAAATATTTTCAAGAGTCTATGGAGTGGTAAAAAAGCGGATCCGAACCCTTGGGATGCGACCAGCCTTGAGTGGCTAACTCCAGACACGCCTCCTCGTCACGGAAACTGGGGCCATGAGCTTCCAACAGTCTACCGATGGGCGTACGAGTATGGTTCACCAGGCGTAAAAGAAGACTTTGTTCCTCAAAATCTTCCGCCTAATGAGGTTCAAATGGAAAATCCTGGCGAGAAATACAAGGAATCCGAGCATTGAGTTTTTTTCGGAGTCTGCTTTTAAAGCCCTGGAATTATGAGGGCCAAGAAACCAGTGCAATTGCAGGTGATATGGCTGGGCTTGGCAGTGCGCCTCAACAGATTGCGTTAGTGATCTTCCTTTCAGTAGTAACTGTTCTTTTTTCATTATTTGGGGTCGCTTATTTCATGAGGATGGCGGTTGATACCAGTAGTCCCTTGTTCTGCGGAGCCGGGTACTGGGAGGTTCTCAATGAGCCAAAAATTCTTTGGTTAAATACTGGAATACTTATATTTACTAGTGGGGTAATTGAATGGACTCGTCGAGAGGCTGGATTGGGTCGTGGCGGTTTGGTCAAGCTTGGTTTGGTATTTGGAGCGGTTCTCACTTTGGCGTTCCTTTATGGCCAGTCTGTAGCCTGGAGGGAGTTGAATCAATCCGGTTACATGGTAAATAGCAACGCGGCCACGAGCTTTTTCTATTTACTGACCGGGCTGCACGCACTTCATGTCATTGGAGGGCTATGGGTCTGGTTTTCAACCACTGCAACTGCATTCTTCGATGAAACTGATCCTGTTCGACTCAGTTCGACAATAAAACTATGCGCCATATATTGGCATTTTTTGCTGATTTTATGGGTTCTCTTGTTTGTCTTGTTCTTAAATACATGAGGGGGAAGTAATTGTGAGTTCTCTGGACATAGCGGAATCAAAAAATTCTCAAGAGTTTGTAGAGGATTGGTCCGCGGATAAGCAGACTTATCATGTGCCGTGGGGAAAGGCCATGATGTGGCTTTTTCTAGTTAGCGATACATTTATTTTCACCTGTTTTTTGGTTGGTTATCTGAATGTCCGTCGTACTACTACAGATCCGTGGCCATATCCGAGCGAGGTTTTTGCGTTAGAGCTTTTTGGTCACAATTTACCGCTTATTCTTATTGCGATCATGACATTTGTTTTAATAACAAGTAGCGGAACAATGGCCATGGCTGTGCGGTACGCACACTTTCGAGACAAAAAGAAAGTGTTTTGGTTCATGGCCATTACGGCTTTTTTTGGAGCCACTTTCGTGGGGATGCAGGTATTCGAGTGGTCTAAGCTTATTTCTGAGGGTGTGCGGCCATGGGGAAATCCATTCGGGGCACCTCAATTTGGTTCTATTTTCTTTATGGTGACGGGATTCCATGGACTTCATGTCTCGATTGGCGTGATCTATTTATTAATAGTAGCGAGTAAAGTCCGGAGAGGTCATTACGACAAAAAAGATAATTATGAGATTGTCGAAATAACCGGACTTTATTGGCACTTCGTCGATTTAGTATGGGTCTTTATTTTTGCGTTTTTCTATCTCTGGTAATCGAGGAATAATCATGGAAACTCATGCCGATCAAAATCACCACCCGATTGGGATTTACCTCAAAGTTTGGTTGTTATTATTTGTTTTGAGCACTCTCTCCTACGCGGTCGATTATCTCGAATTTCAAGGTATAACGCGTTGGTCGTTGATCATTATTTTTATGCTATTGAAGGCAGGTTTTATCATTGCTGTATTTATGCATTTGATGTGGGAGCGAATGGCTCTTATTGCAACAATTCTTGCTCCGCCTATTGCACTGCTTTTCTTAGTGGGGTTCATGGTTTCCGAAGGATTAAACGTTTTCGACGCAAGGGTTGAGTATTTTGGGCAGCCTGAATCTGCTACCAGGATACACGTGTCAGATGTGTTGGGAGTGAAGCATTAGATTTGTTAACGTTCCGTAAAGCTGCCGGTTGACAGCTCTCGATGATGTCGCGGTCTGTCACGAAAACTCTATTGCTACTAGTCCGGATACGGCCGTTCTGTTTCTCCTGTATATAACTGCCGTGGGCGTCCAATTTTGTATGGGCTTGAAACCATTTCTTGCCAGTGTGAAATCCAACCAACAGTCCTTGAAACTGCAAAGATCACGGTAAACATGCTGGTTGGAATCCTGATGGCACTCAGAATGATCCCAGAATAGAAGTCTACATTTGGAAAGAGTCTGCGTTCTATGAAATAGGCATCTGAAAGAGCGATTCGCTCGAGTTCCATCGCTATTCGTAGGCGAGGATCGGTCACATTTAATTCTGCTAAAACCTCATCGCAGGATTTTTTCATCACTTTGGCCCGTGGATCAAAGTTTTTGTACACGCGATGTCCAAAGCCCATCAATTTAAACGGATCGTTAGGGTCTTTTGCCTTTTCGATAAATTCGGGGATATTTTCGATGGATCCTATTTCTTCTAGCATGATTAAAACTGCTTCATTTGCACCACCGTGTGCCGGCCCCCAAAGGGCTGCAATCCCAGCAGATACACAAGCAAACGGATTTGCGCCTGTAGAGCCGGCAAGCCTAACTGTCGACGTTGACGCATTTTGTTCGTGGTCTGCATGAAGCAAGAAAATACGATCCATTGCACGTTCAACGGCTGGACTCACGACGTACTCTTCACAGGGTGTGCCAAACATCATATAAAGAAAATTTGCAGAGTAAGAGAGATCATTCCGGGGGTACATGAAAGGCTGGCCAATCGAGTGCTTAAAGCACATAGCTGCGAGTGTTGGTAGTTTCGCAATAAGGCGGTGTGCAGCGATTTCCCTTTCCCTCTCTGATCGCATGTCCATAACGTCATGGTAAAAGGCTGATAACGCACCTACTGCACCACACATCATGGCCATTGGGTGGGCATTATGATGAAATCCGTCGAAAAAATGTGCTAAAGATTCATGCAGCATCGTGTGACGAGTAATCGCTTGAACAAATATCTCTTTCTCCGATTTACTCGGCAGTTGTCCATACCAAAGTAGATAGCATGTTTCGAGATAGTCTGATTTTTCGGCTAAATCCTCGATAGAATATCCACGATGTAAAAGAATTCCTTGATCGCCATCAATATAGGTGATTTTGGATTCAGTCGCGGCAGTAGACATGAATCCGGGGTCGTAGGTGAAGTAGCCAGCCTTTAAGAGGCCTGAAACGTCAATTACATCTGGGCCGGTCGAGCCTTGATATATTGGAAGCGTAATTGTCTCGCCCGTGGGAAGAGTTAGTAAGGCGTTTTTCTCAGCCATTGTGTCTGGCTCCTTCTATCTGTAAATCTACTGCATAGACTGTTATTATCAGGCTATTATTCAGTGTATTCTGTATCAAATCGTTGCCCACTATAAACAGAGGTTTGATGCTGTCAATTGGCCGCAGTTGATTTAAGTATAAAGACTCATTGCGTTACACTTGGTAACGTTGTCGTTCCGACACTATACTGTTCATTATGAAATTTGCGGGTAATAAAGAGGGATTAGTGCATATGGCTTCGCCGATAGACCGCCCAGTTAATTTAGACTTGACCACCTTGAATTTTCCAATCACTGCTATCGCATCCATCCTACACAGGGTTTCTGGTGTCGTTCTGTTTTTGGGGAGTCCCGTTTTACTAGCTTTGCTGGCTCTATCACTAGATGGCGAAGCAGGCTTCTCCGATGCGCTCGCTTTATTCGAGCATGGGTTATTTATCTTTGTGGTTTGGGGTATTTTGGCAGCTCTCTCCTATCACTTCGTCGCAGGAATTAAGCATCTTTTTATGGATATGGGTTACGGAGAAACACTCGAATCGGGTCAGTTATTCGCTAAGATATCTTTGGTACTTGCTGTGACTTTAATGATTTTAGCCGGGGTCTGGATATGGTAACAAGTGTTCTAAATTATGGTCGCAGTGGGGTTCATGATTGGATCGTTCAGAGATTCAGTGCGTTAGTACTGGCGGCTTACACGCTAGTAATGGTCGGTTGGCTTGCAATGAATGGTTCGGATCTAACATTCTTGCAGTGGCAAGGATTTATGGGTCAGACATGGATTCGGATCTTTTCACTTTTGGCGATTGTGGCGATGGCTGCGCATGCTTGGATCGGTCTTTGGACCGTGGCTACTGATTACATGAAACATCGCGGACTTCGTGTTGGTTTTCTAGGATTGATCGCGATCAGCATATTTGTATATGTTGTTTGGGGTGTCAGTATTTTGTGGGGATTTTAAGATGATGAATTTACGCAAATTGTCATTTGACGCTGTGGTCATCGGTGGTGGCGGAGCTGGTATGCGCGCGTCTTTGCAAATGGCGAAATCAGGGTTCAAAACGGCCTGTCTGACGAAGGTATTCCCAACTCGCTCGCATACGGTATCTGCGCAGGGCGGGATTACGTGTGCCATTGCCAGTGCCGATCCAAATGATGATTGGCGTTGGCATATGTACGATACAGTGAAAGGATCCGATTATATTGGGGATCAGGACGCTATTGAGTATATGTGTTCGGTCGGTCCTGAGGCGGTATATGAGCTTGAGCACATGGGCTTGCCATTTTCACGCACTGAAAATGGCCGCATCTACCAGCGTCCATTCGGGGGGCAATCAAAGGATTTCGGTAAAGGCGGGCAAGCGGCACGGACATGTGCCGCAGCGGATCGCACTGGGCATGCGTTATTGCATACCTTGTATCAAAATAATTTGAAGAATGAGACCGTATTCCTGAATGAGTGGTTTGCTGTTGACTTGGTGCGCAATCAAGACGGGGTTGTTGTAGGTGTTATTGCGATCGAGATCGAAACCGGTGAAGTGGTATTCGTTGAATCAAAAGCAACGGTGCTCGCAACAGGTGGAGCGGGCCGAATTTATGCGTCAACAACCAATGCGCACATTAACACCGGTGACGGTAATGCAATGGCGTTGAGAGCTGGCTATGCAATGCAGGATATGGAAATGTGGCAGTTCCATCCGACCGGTATATACGGAGCGGGCACCCTAGTAACCGAAGGATGTCGTGGTGAAGGCGGTTACTTGATCAACAAAGATGGGGAGCGTTTTATGGAGCGTTATGCTCCGAATGCGAAGGATCTTGCTGGTCGGGATGTGGTTGCGCGGTCGATGATGACAGAGATTCTTGAAGGCCGGGGCTGTGGCGAGATGGGTGATCACGTTTATCTCAAGCTGGATCATTTAGGGAAAGAAATTGTTCACTCGCGTTTGCCTGGGATTACCGAGCTCTCGAAGACATTTGCACATGTTGATCCTGCAGTGAACCCCATTCCAGTAGTCCCCACTTGTCACTACATGATGGGTGGTATTCCAACGAATATTAATGGTCAAGCCATTACCCGCGTCAATGGAGAAGATCAGATTATTCCGGGTCTTTATTCATGTGGTGAGGCCGCGTGCGTCTCCGTGCATGGTGCCAATCGATTAGGCGGGAATTCGCTCCTAGATCTTGTAGTCTTTGGGCGGGCGGCCGGTTTGTTTATTGAGGAACAGCTTCATCAAGGTATCGATCATCGACAGGCCTCGGAAGAGGATATAAGTCATGCGATGAGCCGCTTAAATAGGTTGGACTCGAATGAAAAGGGTGAGGACACAGCAACTCTCAAAAGAGAGTTGCAATCGTGTATGCAAAATTACTTTGGTGTATTTCGTGATGGGGACTTCATGAAAAAGGGACGAGAGGAACTCTCCGTAATGCGAGGTCGAATTGCTAATTTGGTGATTCAGGATAAATCGAAGGCGTTTAATACAGCACGTATGGAGGCCTTAGAGTTACAGAACTTGTTTGAGATTGCTGAGGCTACCGCAATTTCTTCAGATGAGCGGACCGAAAGTCGGGGTGCGCACTCCCGTCGGGATTTCCCGGATCGTGATGATGCAAACTGGTTGTGCCACTCTCTGTATGATCCAATTAATCAAACGCTCGAAAAGCGTGATGTTAATTTTACGCCAAAGACGGTTGAAACCTTCGAACCGAAAGAACGAACGTATTAAGGGGAATAGAAATGTTAATTAGTATTTATCGATACAACCCTGAAACGGACCGTGAGCCTTATATGCAGGATATTGATGTGGATATGCCTGAGGGCAAGGATTTAATGGTTTTGGATGTTCTGAATCTCATTAAAGAAAAGGATGAAACCTTGTCATATCGTCGGTCATGCCGTGAAGGTGTGTGTGGCTCAGATGGCATGAATATGAATGGCAAGAATGGTTTGGCTTGCATCACCCCTATTTCTGAAGTGGCGAAAAATAATAAGCTCGTTGTGAGGCCGCTTCCTGGCCTACCCGTTATCCGCGATCTAGTGGTGGATATGGCTATTTTTTATAAGCAATATGAACGAATTAAGCCATATTTACAGAATACGACCCCCGCCAGTGGGCGTGAGCGCCTACAATCTCCTGAAGACCGTGCAAAGTTAGATGGTCTTTATGAATGTATTCTTTGTGCATGTTGCTCGACTAGTTGCCCTTCGTTCTGGTGGAATCCTGAAAAATTCGTTGGTCCGGCTGGCCTTCTTCAAGCATATAGGTTCTTGGCGGATAACCGGGATGAAGCGACTAGTGAACGATTAAGTGAGTTAGATGATCCCTTTAGTGTGTTCCGTTGTCGTGGGATTATGAACTGCGTTTCAGTGTGCCCAAAGGGTCTTAATCCGACCAAAGCGATTGGACATATTCGGGATATGTTGTTGTCTCGGGCCACCTGAGCCAATTTGCCTGATTTGGTGAAGGCGTGTTGTTGGGGCTCAGGGCTAATTCTTGGCTCCAACGTTGATTGAAACGATGTAAGTAATAATTGAAGTGTACGTCACAATGGGACCAAGGCTCGGAATGTCTTGCCAGAACGATGTCAAGACAGGCTTCAGTTCTGGGGAGAGCATTAATGTCTGAAGGGTCAATGGAGCAAAGCCTTAAATCCTCGCATTTGGCTGGGGGTAATTTGTACTATTTAGATGAGCAATTTGAGCTCTATCTTGCCAATCCCAACAGTGTGTCTAATGAGTGGCGTGAATATTTTGATGGGCTCCCTCGCGTTGAAGGAGCCATCGGCGGAGACTTATCCCACTCGACTGTTCAACAACAATTCCTTTTGATGGGTAAGAATCGTGGTCGAGCCGTTTCTGCTGGGTCAGCGTCTGTTTCGTCTGATTTTGATCGCAAACAAGTTCAGGTACAGCGACTGATTAATGCGTACCGTATTCGTGGACATCAAAAAGCTAATCTTGATCCTCTGAATCTAATGGCCAGAGAGCGAGTTCCTGATTTGGACTTGGGTTTTCATGGATTATCTTCGTCTGATCTTGATACGGTATTCCAGATAGGAATGCAGAATTTCAACATGCCCGAGGCACCACTGGCAGAGTTATTAATGGTGTTGGAGAAATCTTATTGTGGTTCAGTTGGTACTGAATACATGCATATTGTCGATACCGAGGAGCGACTGTGGTTGCAAAATCGGATCGAAGCCGTTCAGGGTAAGCCCGAGTACCCGATTGAAGTAAAAACCAATTTATTAGAACGGCTTACAGCAGCCGAAGGCCTAGAAAAATATTTGCAATCTCGTTATCCAGGAACCAAGAGGTTTGGTCTGGAAGGTGGTGAATCTTTGATTCCTTGTATGGATGAGCTGATACAACGTGCCGGATCGCATGGTGCTAAAGAAGTTGTAATTGGTATGGCTCATCGTGGGCGTTTAAACCTTCTGGTTAATACGCTTGGAAAAAGCCCCAAAGACTTATTTGATGAGTTTGATGGCAAAGCGACGTTTGATCATCATGGTGATGTGAAGTACCACCAGGGCTTTAGTTCTAACATTTCGACGTCGGGGGGAGAGGTCCATCTCGCGATGGCGTTTAATCCATCTCACCTGGAAATTGTTTCGCCTGTTGTTGAAGGCAGCGTGAGGGCTCGGCAAGATCGAAGGAATGATCCTTCTGGAGCTCTTGTGGTGCCAATCTCGATTCATGGAGATGCAGCGTTTGCTGGCCAAGGTGTCGTGATGGAAACTTTTCAGATGTCGCAAACTCGTGCGTTCAGGACAGGTGGAACGCTGCATGTTGTTGTCAATAATCAAGTCGGATTTACGACCGCTAAGAGAGAAGACTCTCGGTCAACTGAATACTGCACAGACGTCGCTAAAATGGTCCAGGCACCGATTTTTCATGTCAACGCAGATGACATTGAAGCAGTCAATTTTGTGACTCAACTGGCAGTCGACTATCGGTATGAATTTAAGAAAGATATCGTGATCGATCTGATCTGCTATCGGCGTAGAGGCCACAACGAGGCGGACGAACCAAGTACCACGCAGCCACTGATGTACTCTCAGATCAAGCAGCAAAAAACCACGCGGGCGTTGTATGCAGAGCATTTGGTTAGTAGTGGTGTGCTAACAGATGAAGATGTGAAGCGCATGGAGGTTGGATATCGAGATGCTTTGGATGCTGGTGATTCAGTGGTCAAGAGTTTAGTTCGAGAGCCTGACTCAAAGCTTTTCGTGAATTGGTCTCCTTATCTCGGGCATGAATGGACAGCAGATCACGACACCAGTTTTCCGATCGATCGGCTGAAGGAACTTGGGCAGCAGATTAATACTGCGCCTGAAGGGTTTGTCATGCAAAAGCAAGTTGATAAAACCTATGACGATCGTCGTAAGATGGCCGCTGGCACATTGCCTTGTAACTGGGGTTTTGCGGAAACTCTCGCTTATGCCACTTTGCTTGATCAAGATGTTGGAATCCGATTTACTGGCCAGGATGTTGGTAGGGGTACGTTTTCACACCGTCAAGCCACGTTGCATGACCAGAAAACGGGTGAGGCATACACGCCACTGCAATGCATATCGCCCGAGCAGCCGCGTTTCGATTTGTATGATTCATTTTTGTCTGAAGAAGCTGCGCTGGCTTTTGAATATGGATATGCCACTACAGAACCATTAACGCTCACAATCTGGGAAGCGCAGTTCGGTGATTTTGCCAACGGTGCCCAGGTAGTAATTGATCAATTTATTACATCTGGTGAATTAAAGTGGGGTCGTTTGTGCGGTCTGACGATGCTGTTGCCACATGGATATGAGGGCCAAGGCCCAGAGCATAGTTCGGCGCGTCTTGAACGTTTTCTGCAACTGAGTGCGGAGAATAATATCCAGGTATGCGTGCCTTCGACGCCGGCACAAATTTTTCATATACTCAGACGGCAAGCGATCCGCCCCCTCAGGAAGCCTTTGATTGTAATGAGCCCAAAGTCTTTGCTCAGAAAAAAAGAGGCAGTATCCACCTTGGAAGAGTTGGCTCACGGCAAGTTCCAGACGGTTATTCAGGATGTTTCAGAAATCGATCCAAAGACTGTGAAGAAAGTCGTTCTTTGTTCAGGTAAGGTTTATTACGATCTAGAAGCTCATAGGTCCGAGCACAGCATTAACGACCGCGCAATACTGCGACTTGAGCAAATTTATCCGTTTCCTGAGGATGATCTTTTAGAAGCACTTGCGCCTTACGAGAACATGGACGAGCTCGTTTGGTGTCAGGAAGAACCGATGAATCAAGGTGCATGGTTTCAAAGCCAGCAGAATATGCTGAACGCGATGTGGAAGCATTTACCACAAAAGTATTTGCGATACGCGGGCCGGCCAGCAGCAGCGACTCCGGCTGCTGGTTACATGGCATTACATGTTTCACAACAACACTCGCTCATTCAGGACGCTCTTGAGGGATAAGCTCATAGAACGTGGCAATTTAAGGAAAAACAATGGCAATTGATATTAAAGCACCGCAATTCCCCGAATCTGTTGAAGAGGGTTCGGTCGCGAGCTGGCACAAACGGGTTGGTGAATTCGTGAGCCGGGATGAACTCATTGTAGATATTGAAACAGATAAGACAGTGCTTGAGGTTGTTGCAGCTGACGATGGTGTTTTGGTCGAAATAACAAAGAAAGAGGGTGATATTGTTCTTTCACAAGAGTTGATAGGAAGAATTGAGCCAGGTGTCCAGGCCCCAGTTACTGAATCAGAGGCAGTTAGTGCTTTGAGCGCCGATGCAATGTCTCCAGCAAGTGAGGTTTCGGTAAACCCTGCTGCCAAAAAGCTTGCAGAAGAAAATCAACTTGATATCACTAAAGTACAAGGATCGGGAAAAGATGGCCGTATTCTTAAAGAAGACGTGCAAGCTGTTTTGAATTCCCTAACTATTCCTGCCCCCGCAACCCCAACTCAACCAGCTGTTTCGTTAGCGGTAAGCCCTGGTGACCGGGTTGAGAAGCGGGTTCCTATGACTCGCTTAAGAGCCACCGTTGCTAAGCGATTATTGGATGCGCAACATAATTCGGCGATGTTGACTACCTTTAATGAAGTAAATATGAAGCCTTTGATGGCACTCCGTACGCAGTACAAAGATCTATTCGAAAAAACTCACGATGGGGCTCGACTCGGCTACATGGGATTTTTTGTCAAAGTTGCGGCAGAGGCCTTGAAACGTTTTCCGGCGGTGAATGCATCGATTGATGGTAACGATGTCGTTTATCACGGCTACTACGATATTGGTGTAGCAGTGTCTACAGAACGGGGTTTGGTCGTTCCGGTTCTGCGTGATTGCGATCGCATGTCGATTGCCGAGGTTGAAAGTGGTATTCGTGACTATGCAAAGGCTGCACAGGGTGGAAAACTCTCAATAGCTGATATGACCGGTGGTACGTTTACAATCACTAATGGAGGAGTTTTTGGTTCTTTGCTGTCGACTCCGATTCTAAATCCACCCCAAACAGCCATTCTTGGAATGCATAAAATTCAGGAACGGCCAATGGCATTGAACGGTGAAGTAGTGGTGTTGCCTATGATGTATCTTGCGTTGTCATACGATCATCGAATGATTGATGGTAAGGACGCGGTGCAATTTTTGGTTGCCGTTAAGGATATGCTGGAAGATCCGGCCCGCATACTTCTCGATGTATAAAGGAGACAGAAATGAGTCAACAGTTTGATGTAATTGTAATTGGCGCCGGTCCCGGTGGTTATGTCGCTGCGATCCGAGCAGCACAGTTAGGCTTTAAGACCGCTTGTGTAGAGAAGTGGATCGGTAAAGATAAAAAGCCGTCACTTGGTGGGACGTGTCTGAACGTGGGATGTATTCCATCAAAAGCGCTTCTCGAGTCTTCGCATAAATATGAAGAAGCGCTTCATGGTCTGGAGTTGCACGGTGTTTTGGTTGCTAAACCGAAACTAGATTTGGGGGCAATGCTGAATCGTAAAGACAGCATAGTGAGTAATCTTACGGGCGGAATTGCTGGTTTATTCAAGACAAATGGTGTGACTCATTTGGCGGGTAGTGGAAAGCTTTTAGCGAACAAGCACGTTGAATTTACAAATCATCAAGGTGCGGTTGAAGTTTTTGAAACCAGCTATGTGATTCTTGCCACTGGATCTGTACCAGTGAATATTCCGCCAGCCCCATTAACTGGTGACCTTATTGTAGATTCGACCGGTGCCCTTGAATTTTCTAGCGTACCAAAAAAGCTTGGTGTTATCGGTGGTGGTGTGATCGGTCTCGAGTTGGGTTCAGTTTGGAGTCGTCTCGGGTCAGACGTGACTATTTTTGAGGCACTGGATGATTTTTTGGCGATTGCTGACCAGCAGATTGCGAAAGAATCGCGCAAGATCTTCAGCAAGCAAGGTCTATCAATTATGACGGGTACTTTGGTTAAGGGCACTGAAGTAAAAGGGAAGAAGGTCAGCGTTACGTATTCGTCTCAAGCTGGTGATAAAACCGAGTCATTTGATAAATTGATTGTTGCGGTTGGACGCAGGCCTTTCACAGATAGCCTTCTGGCTGATGGGTGTGGTGTGAATCAGGATGAGCGGGGATTTATTGAAGTTAATGATGTTTGTGAAACTGCAATTCCAGGAGTTTACGCCATTGGTGATGTTGTTCGTGGTCCGATGCTTGCCCATAAAGGTTCAGAAGAAGGTGTGATGGTTGCTGAGCGTATTGCAGGTAAGCATGCTGAGGTGAACTATGACACTGTACCTTCTGTTATTTATACCCATCCAGAGGTCGCATGGGTTGGCAAGACTGAGGAACAATTGAAGCAAGAGGGTGTTGCTTATAACGTGGGTATTTTCCCATTCGCAGCATCCGGTCGAGCAATGGCCGCGAATGAAACTGCGGGCATGGTGAAAATGCTTGCTGACGAATCTACAGACCGCATTTTGGGTGTGCACATAGTTGGCCCCGCAGCTGGTGACATGATCGCTCAAGCGGTGATCGCTATGGAGTTCGGTGCATCAGCTGAAGATATTGCGATGACGATGTTCGCGCATCCGACGGTTTCAGAGGCACTTCACGAAGCAGCCTTGGCGGTTCATGGACATGCAATTCATATAGCAAATAAGCGTAAACGTGCTTAGTTGCAGTGCTGGGGTTGGTTAAGCCAACACTAGTTTACGACGTTGCCGGTAAATTGCCGGCGTTTTATTAGTCCGAAAAAAGTGACGTGAAGTTATGAATCTCCATGAATATCAGGGCAAAGCCTTGTTCCGCGAATACGGGTTACCAGTCTCTGACGGGATGGCTTGCGATAACACAAATGAGGTTCTTGCGGCTGCAAAGAAAATTGGTGGCAATGCTTGGGTAGTCAAGGCCCAGGTTCATGCGGGTGGGCGCGGTAAATCAGGTGGCGTCAAGTTGGTCAAAACAGAAGCGGAAATTCGCGAGTTTTGTGATCGTCACATCGGTAATCGGTTGGTCACTTATCAAACAGATGCTAAGGGTCAGCCGGTATCAAAAATCTTGATTGAAACATGTTCTGATATTGCTAATGAGTTGTATCTGGGTGCTGTTATTGACAGGTCTTCCCGGCGAATCGTTTTTATGGCCTCTACTGAGGGAGGCGTTGAAATTGAAAAAGTAGCTCACGAGACTCCTGAAAAGATTTTGAAGGCTGCAATTAATCCATTGGTCGGCGCGCAGCCCTACCAGGCTCGAGAAATTGGTTTCAAACTTGGTCTTAATCCAATTCAAATAAAGCAGTTCACTCAAATTTTTCTTGGGCTCGCTAAACTATTCGACGAGAAAGACGTTGCCCTGATTGAAGTTAACCCGCTTGTGATTACTGGTGAAGGAGACCTGCATTGCTTGGACGCAAAAGTCGTTATTGATTCCAATGCGTTGTATCGGCATCCAGAGCTTGTTGCGATGCATGATCCATCACAAGATGACGAGCGTGAGGGTCAGGCTGCAAAGTGGGATCTTAACTACGTTGCGTTAGATGGCGACATTGGTTGCATGGTGAATGGTGCTGGCCTTGCGATGGGCACGATGGATACGGTTCAATTATATGGAGGCAGTCCCGCAAACTTTCTCGATGTTGGCGGTGGTGCCACTAAAGAGCGAGTCGCTGAAGCTTTTAAAATCATCCTCTCCGATGAAAATGTAAAAGCAGTCTTCGTGAATATTTTCGGTGGCATTGTCCGTTGCGATATGATTGCTGAGGGTATCATTGGTGCAGTCGAAGAAGTCGGCGTTAAGGTACCTGTTGTGGTCCGTCTCGAGGGTAATAGCGCGGATAAAGGTGCGGCGATACTAAGCCAGTCCAGTCTGAATATTATTGCGGGTGAGAGCCTCGCGGATGCGGCACAAAAAGTGGTAGCGGCGGCGGGAGGTGTATCATGAGCATTTTAGTTAACAAGGATACTAAGGTAATTTGCCAAGGCTTCACTGGTAAGAATGGCACCTTCCATTCTGAGCAGGCGATTGCCTATGGTACCCAAATGGTTGGCGGCGTGACTCCGGGGAAAGGTGGGGCGGTACATTTGGGGTTACCTGTATTCAATACTGTGTCGAATGCTGTGGCTGAGACTGGTGCTGATGCGTCAGTAATATATGTTCCGGCACCCTTTGTGATGGACTCCATTATGGAGGCTCTAGACGCGGGCATTGAAGTGATTGTTTGCATTACTGAAGGTGTTCCAACGCTCGATATGCTGAAGTGTAAAGTTGCTTGTGATAATGCAGGGGTTGTTCTTATTGGTCCCAATTGCCCAGGGATCATAACGCCCGACGAATGTAAAATTGGAATCATGCCGGGCCACATCCATTTAAAAGGCAAGGTCGGAGTTGTGTCCCGTTCGGGCACGCTGACTTACGAGGCAGTAAAGCAAACCACTGATATGGGCTTTGGCCAGTCTACGTGTGTTGGTATTGGTGGAGATCCTATTCCAGGAACGAATTTTATCGATGTCTTATCGCGCTTTCAGAAGGATCCGCTAACTGAAGCCATTGTTATGATTGGTGAAATCGGGGGGACGGCTGAGGAAGAGGCTGCTGAGTTCATCAAGCACAATGTTACGAAGCCTGTTGTTAGTTATATTGCAGGAGTTACGGCGCCACCAGGGAAGCGTATGGGCCATGCGGGCGCCATTATCTCAGGAGGCAAAGGAACGGCTGCTGAAAAGTTTACGGCACTTGAATCGGCCGGCGTGAGCGTGACTCGAAACTTGGCTGAAATTGGTTTGACGTTGAAAGAAGCGACTGGTTGGTAGCTTAGCTTGGTTAGCGATGCCTGATCGCTGCCAATAAGGGTAGTGGAAGACCCCGAATTCTTGGATTTGGGGTTTTTTTTTGCTTGGAATTTAGAAATTCGTCCGCATTAATTCAGCACAAATTCTCAATGACCAATAGTGATTAGAAAGATGGCTGAAAACGAACAAACTCTAGGATTTCAAACCGAAGTCAAGCAACTGTTACACCTGATGGTGCATTCTCTTTACTCAAACCGCGAAATCTTTTTACGCGAGCTGATATCAAACTCGAACGATGCATGCGATAAACTCCGTTTTCTTGCATTGGATGATTCGGAATTGATGGCCGGGGATACTGACCTTGTGGTGAGAATAGAAATCGATCCAGAAACGAAGGAGCTTGTGATCTCCGACACTGGGATTGGGATGACTCGTGACGAGGTCGTTCAAAATTTAGGAACGATTGCCAAATCAGGTACTGCAGATTTCTTAAAGAATCTATCCGGCGATACCAAATCTGATGCCAATTTAATTGGTCAATTTGGTGTTGGATTTTATTCCGCGTTTATTGTTGCTGATCGGGTTGTTGTGAGAACTCGCCGCGCAGGTGCCGACGCTGCAGAAGCGGTTGAGTGGTCTTCAGAAGGTGATGGTCAATACACCATTAAAACTATCGGGCGAGAGACGCGTGGTACCGAGATTCGCATGTCTCTGAAAGAAGATGCCAGTGAGTTTGGCGAGTCATATCGGATCCGGCATTTAGTCACTAAGTACTCTGACCATGTTTCGATCCCAGTGTTTTTGTTATCGGACTCGAAGAGTGATGTAGATACTGAGACTGTTTCTGAGTGGGAACAAGTTAATCAGGCCACTGCTTTATGGACTCGGCCCAGGAATGATGTGAGTGACGAAGAATACACAGAGTTTTATAAGCATGTGGCTCACGACTTCGAAGATCCCATGGCTTGGAGCCATCACAAGGTAGAAGGTAAGACTGATTACACTGGTTTATTGTATTTGCCAGCACGTGCGCCGTTCGATTTATGGAATCGAGAGAGTCCACGGGGGCTTAAGCTCTATGTGCAGCGTGTTTTTATTATGGACCGTGCTGAAGAGTTCTTGCCACTTTACCTTCGCTTTATCCGTGGTGTGGTCGATTCTGCGGATCTGAGCTTGAATGTGTCTCGTGAGATCTTGCAAAAAGATGCTCGTGTGGAGTCAATGAAATCGGCGGTCACGCGTCGGGCACTCGATATGCTGGCCAAGTTAGCGAAAGATGATCCTGAAAAATATCAGAAATTTTGGAACATTTTTGGAGAGTGCCTCAAAGAAGGCCCTGCTGAAGATCAGCAGAATAAAGAACGCATCACTAAGTTGCTTCGTTTTACGTCGACTGTTACCCAAGATGCTAAGCAGACAGTAAGTATCGAAGATTATATTGGTCGCTTGGTTGATGAACAGAAGGCTATTTACTATCTCGTTAGTGAGTCACACACCAATGCTCTCGGTTCGCCCTACCTTGAGGCTCTGAAAAAGCGTGGGATTGAAGTTCTACTCCTATCTGATCGAATTGATGAGTGGTTGATGGGGTATTTGAATTCTTATAAAGAATATCAATTTGTTGATGTGACGCGCGATGGTCTCGAACTGCCGGGTGAGAGTGGTGGGGATGATAAAGAAGAAAAGGAACAATCTAAGGAGCATAAGGCGCTGTTTGAACGCATGAAAGATGCGTTGGTGGATCAGGTGTCTGATGTAAAGCCTTCAGTTCGTTTGACGGACTCAGCCGCTGTTTTGATTCTTACTGAACAAGATATGGGCCCTCAGATGAGGCAGATTATGGAAGCGGCAGGTCAGCCAATGCCTGTATCTAAGCCAATTCTTGAAGTGAATGCAGAACATGGTTTATTGAAACGTCTTGAAGTTGAAACCGATGACGACCGGTTCGGTGAGCTTGCTCGTCTTGTGTATGATCATGCGCAGCTTGGTGCAGAAGGTAAGCTTGAAGATGCGCCTGGTTATCTTCGTCGTGTGAATGCATTGTTGTCCGAATTAGCTCGGTGATCTTGCGCTGGTTCGGTGCTGGTTTTGGGAGTTGTTTACTGACCGCCAGCACTGTGCCAGTGAGTGCCCCTACTGAACTTCGTAACTTAGCCAAGAGAGATCAGCGAGCATTGAATGCAGTCGCAGGGGGTGTTGCGCCGACTGATTTTCTTCTGGTCGGTTTTTAGAGCAACTTTACGGCTGTTGCCTCAGGCCACAGTCCGCAAAGCTCATCATAGATTTTAGGCGCGCATGCAAGTGTTGGTTGCGGGCTAATGCGCCAGTTGGGATCCGCTAGATAGTGACTAACCTTTGCCCCTGCTTCTGATGCAATGAGAAGACCGGCAATAGAATCCCAGGGTTTGAGGTGCAAATCAAAAAGGGCATCCAAACGACCAGATGCCAGATCACAGAGCATTAAAGCCGCTGCCCCAGGTTGTCGGAGGATGGCGCCTCTCTCAAGTGCTCCAGTGATTCTATTGGCGAGTTCCTGTGCCGTTAATTTTGAGCTATGGCAAATTCCGACCAGTGCTGTCGCAAAACTCGCTCTCCATGTTGGCCGAAGTGCGGAACCGTTACAAAAGGCGCCTTGTCCTTTTTCTGCGGAATACATTGCATCCCTGGTCGGATCATAAATCCATCCACCCAATACTTGTTCATTTTCGACAAGGGCAAGCGTCGTGCAGAAATAAGGCATTCCTCTAAGAAAATTTGAAGTTCCATCGATCGGGTCAATAACCCATTGACGCCCACCGGGAATCTGCTCAGATTCTTCTCCAAGAAAACCATCTTCTGGGAACTCAGCACTCAGTAGCTCAATAATGAGTCGCTCCACATTACGGTCCGCCTGAGTGACATAGTCCTGCGGGCCTTTGAGATCAATGATCAAGCTATCTCGTTGTTCAAAATATTCAAGAGCACGTAATCCTCCAGCGCGGACCGCATTGATCGCGACATCAGACGTCTTCATTTTTTTCCCCTACAATAGTTGTCTATTTTATCAGAATTGGATTTCGTGAGCGCGCTGAACGACGACACAAAGCTGAGTATTCAGATCTTGTACCGTGATTTTTTAAGTGCACGGCAACTAAAGCCACGGCTTGGGCAAAAACAAATGATTGCTGGGGTGGCGAATATTTTATCCAGAATCGGTGACGAGGGTAAGGCGCCATGTGGCTTTATTGAGGCAGGCACTGGAACGGGTAAGACCCTAGCGTACTTAATCGGTGCACTTCCGGTGGCTTTAGAACGTGAAATGCCTCTGGTGATTTCAACAGCGACCGTATCGTTACAGACCCAGCTTATTGAAAAAGATATTCCAGATCTAATCGATGCAACGGGTCTGTCAGTTAATTGGGCCTTAGCGAAAGGACGCAGGCGATACCTTTGTCCTGTTCGGTTGGAATCTGCATTGGATGCAGTCAATGAAGAGTCTGGGCTATACCCGGACGAACTGGCGCTTGTGTTGGATTCTGATGAACGAATGCTGGTTGATGGCCTGAGTCGGGCATGGATTGAGGGAAGCTGGGCTGGGGATATGGACCAAGTTCCTGACCAATTAACGGATACGGTCAGGGCTGCGTTGACAACAGACCATCGTCGTTGCCAAGGGCGTCAGTGCCGAAGTTTTCAGATTTGTCCTTATTTTACGGCTCGGGAGAGCTGGCTAGATGCTGACCTTTTGGTCGTAAATCATGACCTCTTGATGTCAGACCTTAAGCTTGGCGGCGGCGTAATTTTACCGCCACTCGAAAAAACTATTTTGATAATCGATGAGGCTCATCAATTATCTCGAGTAGCAGCAAATCAATTCACTGATCATGTTCGCATTGCACAAAGCCTTGGGGCGATCAAAACCATTGAACGCGTTCTGACGACTGTTCGCAGCGTTTTACCGGAATCCCATCGAATTCGGAATGAAGTTGAACGAGTTCCCGGAAGCTTGGATCTTTTGGCTCGGCAGCTCGCTGATTGGGGTCGGCAGACGTTAGAGCAAATGCAGGGATATCCAGAATCTGAGTTTGCTTTTCAGAATGGAGGGTCCCGCTACCGACTACGTCTAAACGATCAAATGTCTTTGCCTGAGCGTGAGGGTGAGGCAGCTGTCCAGATTATTAATCGACTACAAAAAATCTTGGATTGGTTGAAAGGTATCTCCGTTCAGGGTGGCGATGAGATATCAGAAACCGATGCCGAAGGGCTTGCTGAGCAACTAGGCTTGGCAATGGGTCGACTCGAATCCATCCCTTTAGTTGCCGATCGCATGTCGAGGCCCTGTATCGAGCAAGGTGATGCCCGCTGGGTGCGGGTCGGTCAAGATGTTCGTTATGCGACCCAAGATGATCCAACGGACCTCGAGTTTTGGGTTAGCCCAATGTCGCCGGCTGCTGCTTTGAAAGAGGCTATTTGGGGGCGAATTGGTGCTTGCGTTCTGACCTCGGCTACGCTCGCTCACCAGCAAACGTTTGATGTGCAAGCCAGTTCACTCGGTCTTATGGACTTTTCGAGTCTCATTGTGGATGGGGCATTTGATTACGCTCGACAGGGCAGGCTGGTCATACCTCAACAGTCGGGTGATCCTCGTGATGAGCTCGCGCACCCGCAAAAAGTTAATGATTATTTGGAATCTAGGGTCGATTCAGGACTCGGAATTTTAGTATTGTTTACGAGTTGGCGTTTGCTAATGAGGGTGCAGGAATTGATGAGCGAGCAGCTGCGTGAGGTTGTTCTGGTTCAGGGTCAGTTGACACTTTCAAGCCTGCTCGACACGCATGAAACCCAGAGGCGGGATGGCTATACCTCGATCCTGTTTGGATTGCAGTCAATGGCGGAGGGACTCGATCTTCCGGGCGATCTCGCGAATGAGGTCGTGATTACCCGACTTCCATTTCAGCCACCAGATGACCCACGGGAAGCGACGCAGGCTGAGTACTTAAAGATTCATGGCCGGGACCCATTTAGAGAAATGTCGATTCCTGCTGCGACGATTCGTCTTCGCCAGGCTGTTGGACGTTTGATTCGTTCAGAGACTGATACGGGCCAGGTGACGGTGCTTGATCGTCGTCTTGTGGATACAAGTTGGGGCCGCTCATTGATGTCTCAACTGCCTTCATTTAGATTGGAGATGTAACCTATTTTGCTGTAATAACGATATATTTATTAAGTGCTTGAAGAAGGTTTCAGAGAAAAATTTAGAAGTTCAAATAATGCAAATTCTTGATATTAAGAGAACTCTGATTCTCGGTGTCGAATCCTGCCGTCAATGATTCGCGAAATCAGTAAGCGAGAGGCGAAGAGAGGATGGGTCACGTTTTGTGTAGGCCGTGAGCAGGGTATTGTTCCAGCGGTTGAGCGGTAATTATCCGTTTAAGTAATCCCTCGTGTACACTCTTGCTTTGAGTGAATAGTAGCGAGTGATCATGACTGAAGAGAATGCCGGGACTTCCTGGAGCCCAGAATTATTTAATGTGGAGCCTGAGGATGGAAAAGCACGATTTCATGATATGGATCTACCAAAAGCTATTATGCATGGGATTGCCGACTTGGGTTTCCGATATGCCAGTCCGATTCAGAAAGAATCTTTGCCTGTTGTACTTGATGGCGAAGATATAGTCGCCAAGGCCCAGACAGGCACGGGTAAAACGGCGGCTTTCTTGATCTCAATGATTGATACCTTCATACGGGAACCGATTGACGGAAAGCGTCGAACCGGTACGCCGCGTGCATTGATTCTCGCGCCTACCAGAGAATTGGTTGCCCAGATCGCAAAAGATGCAGAAGACCTGTGTAATTACACTCGCTTATCAGTCGTCGCAATCGTGGGTGGCATGGATTATCAAAAGCAGCGAGACGATCTTCGCCACGCTCCTTGTGACATCATGGTAGCGACACCAGGTCGGTTGATTGATTTTCTTGGGCAGAATGAAATCAATCTTCGAAAGATTGAAGTGCTTGTTCTCGACGAAGCAGATCGCATGTTGGATATGGGCTTTATGCCAGATGTGCGACGAATTATCAGGGCCTGTCCTCGTAAAGAATTACGTCAGACGATGCTTTTTTCAGCAACGTTTACGCCTCAGATTGTAGAACTTTCAGACCGTTGGACTTTTGATGCGGTCCGTATTGAAATCGAGCCTGATAGTGTCGCTACTCAAACAGTAGAGCAAATTGTTTACATCACGACTGCGGATAGTAAGTATCGGTTATTAAAAAATGTGATTCTAAAGCGAGGTCTCCACAAACTGATGGTATTCGCCAATCGCCGTGACTTATGCAGAAATCTTGTTGATCGTTTGGTTGCGGATGGAATCGATGCAGCGCTGCTGAGCGGAGAAGTTCCACAGCGCAAGCGTATCCAGACACTGGACCGATTCAAGGAAGGTCTTACACGAGTATTGGTCGCTACCGATGTTGCGGGTCGGGGCATCCATATTGATGGTGTCAGTCATGTAATTAATTATACGTTGCCTGAAGACGCTGAAGATTACGTGCACCGGATTGGCCGGACCGGACGGGCTGGGGCAGAAGGAACTTCGATCAGTTTTGCATGCGAAGATGATTCATTTTATCTACCAGAAATAGAGAAATTCATTGGTCGGTCACTGCCTTGCGAACAGGCACCCGAATCCTTACTCGAAGATACGGATGCAACGCAAACAAATAGCTGAATGGAGTCAGCCGTTTCAGTCATTGCCTGAGTCCGTATTTTGGAGTCGGGTCAAGCCATCTCCGCTCGTGTCTCCTTGTTGGGTAGATATAAATCATTTACTTGCTGAGTCGGTTGCCGTTTCCACTCTTTTAAGTTCTGATCAGGCATTAATTGCCGCTTCTGGGGGCGAGCCTTTGCCCGAGTGGGATCCGATTGCGCAAGCTTATTCAGGCCACCAGTTTGGTCAGTGGGCAGGTGCGCTTGGAGATGGTCGCGGTCTTTATCTTGGTGTATCAAGTAACAAAGGCAACGCCTATGAGTGGCACCTCAAAGGTGCAGGTAAAACGCCGTATTCTCGGTCTGGTGATGGCCGCGCAGTTTTGCGAAGTAGTATTCGCGAATATCTTGGTTCTGAATATATGAATGCCTTGGGTGTTCCAACCACGCGTGCACTAGCCCTGGTCACTAGCCAGACGCCTGTGCTGAGAGAGACGGTTGAGCAGGGAGCCACCTTGATTCGGCTCGCACGCAGTCATCTGCGTATTGGTCATTTTGAGCATGTGTACCACAGTCGACGGGAGTCCGAACTGCGCGAATTGATTCAGTTTGCGATCCAGCAGTTAGATCCCGAATTAATCGATCAAACAAATCCAGAAGAAGTTTTATTTGATCGGTATCTTGATCGTTCGGCGCGTTTAGTGGCTGAATGGATGGCGGTTGGCTTTGTGCATGGTGTGATGAATACAGACAATACCGCGTTGTCTGGTGAAACGTTAGATTATGGCCCCTATGGCTTCGTGGGACATTTCGATCCTGGCTATGTAATTAATCATACTGATGCCCAAGGGCGTTACGCTTTCGGCCAGCAACCTCACGTGATGCAATGGAATCTTGGTTGTCTCGCAGAATGCTTAACGTCATTTGTTGGTGTTGATACGTTGCGAGCGATGCTTGCTTCATTTCCCGAGCGATTCAGACATCACTATCGCCAAACAATGGCCAGCAGGCTTGCAGTGACCACAGACAATCCACGACTCGATTTAATTACGGATGGCCTGGCATCATTGTTTTCCGTGCCTGGCACCTTTTATCTTGAAGGATTTCAGTGGTTACTATTGGATGAGCCTCATGGGCTTTCTAAACGTGCTATAGACCAGAATAAATTGATCAGTTTGCGTAAAATCTGGTCTGAGGAAAAGGAGGTCGATTTAATGCCGAAAGCTTTGAATCTTGCACCTTCGTGGATGTTAAGTCATTGGTTATTGGAGGAAGTGATTAGCCAAGCCAATGTCGGTGATTATTCAGGAGTGGTTTCACTTCGAGAGGATTTGAATTGTGGCATTTCGATGCCGTCTCTTTATGCTGAGCGATTTGGCGGATCCCCCCCCAGCGCCGGTAGTGGATACCATTTGAGTTGTAGTTCATAGGACATGGTCATGAAGGTTGCAGTAATTGGTGCAGGAAGTTTTGGGACGGTATTAGCTGATATTGCAGCCCACAATGATTGTTTTGTACGGATTTATGCTAGGCGTCGAGAGGTGGTGGATGCGATCAATCAGGATCGAAAGAATCCCAATTATCAGGCAGAACTAACTTTACATACTTCGATTGAGGCATCTGATTCTCTCGAATATGTAGTTGAGGGTGCTGAGCTCGTTTTATTGTCTGTGCCGTCAATAGCGATGGATGGCATATGCTGTTCGCTCAAACCTTTGTTGCCAGGAAATGTGGCTCTACTGTCCATGACAAAGGGAATACGTGCGGACGGATTTAAATTGATGAGTCAGGTAATTTCAGAGCGTCTGCCAGGTCATCCTGTTGGTGTTTTATCAGGGCCAAATTTGGCGGGTGAAATTGCGCAGCGTCATCTTACTGCGTCGGTTGTTGCGAGTGCGTCCCCATTAGTGCGTGAATTGGCCAGAAAGGCCCTGGCGACACGTTATTTTCGATTGTACAGTTCTGAGGACTTGATCAGTGTTGAACTGGGTGGAGCGTTAAAAAATATTTATGCAATTGCCGCGGGTTTGGCTGATGGTTTAAAGGTTGGCGAGAATACGAAGGCACTCTTGATTACACGGGCGCTTGCTGAGATGTCCCGTCTCTCATCCAGTCTAGGGGGTAATCCATTGAGCTTTCTGGGCTTGGCTGGTGTCGGAGATCTGTACGTAACGAGTGTGTCCCCATTGTCTCGGAATTTTCGGATAGGCCGTGCGCTAGCCGAGGGCGTTGATCTTAAGGAGGCTCAGGCACGATTAGGGCAAGTGGCCGAAGGAATCAATACACTCCAGCTGGTCCATGCGCATGTAGAAAAGAATGGTATTGTCATGCCAATTCTCGAAGCGCTGTATCAGGTGATCTTTGGGGGCAGACCTGTACGGCAGATGGCTCTGCAGATGATGCAGGCCGTACATACCTCCGACGTTGAATTCCTTATGCCTGGGGCTAATCAGGCACTTTAGTGGGACTCCTGCGGCCTGGCAGAGATTCCTTAAGTGAATCAGCCATTTCTCGGAGTGCTTTCTCAGTACTCTCCCAATTAATACACGCGTCGGTTACGGAGACACCGTATTTTAAATCAGCCAAATTCTGTGGAATATTTTGATTGCCTTCATTGATGTTTGATTCAATCATGATCCCGCATATTGATTGGTTGCCGTTCTTAATTTGACGAACAATGTCATCAAGCACTAAATGCTGAAGATTATGATCTTTATTTGAATTCTCGTGGGAACAATCAACCACAATATTTTTCGGTAAATTGGCATTATCAAGACCATGCTCGCAGAGTGTGATTTTGGCTGAATCGTAATTGGGTTTGCCACCACCGCCACGCAATACTACGTGACCATATTGATTTCCTCGGGTCTTGGTGACAGCGACGCGGCCATCAGGATTGATCCCCAGAAATGCATGTCCATGGGTTACTGACTTCATTGCATTAATAGCAACATCGAGCGATCCATCGGTCCCATTTTTAAATCCAACCGGAGAAGATAGTCCAGAACTCATCTCGCGATGGGTCTGAGATTCTGTTGTTCGTGCACCAATCGCGGACCATGTTATAGCATCCTGAAGATACTGTGGAGAAATCGGATCGAGTGCCTCCGTAGCCAGAGGGAGTTCCATCTCTGATAAATTAATCAATAGGTTGCGGGCAGTACGTAGTCCAGTCTCTATGTCAAAATTTCCGTCAAGATGGGGGTCATTTATCAGGCCCTTCCATCCGACCGTTGTACGTGGCTTTTCAAAATAAACACGCATAATTATGAATAACTCGTCTTGCACCTCACGCGCAAGAACTGCTAATTTTTTTGCATATGTTAGCGCGAGCTCTGGGTCATGGATCGAGCAGGGGCCAACGACCACAAATAAGCGCTGGTCGGTTCCGTCAAGAATATTCTTGACTACTTGCCGCGAATTGCTGATGAATTCGCGCGCCGGGGATTCCAAGGGCAGTTCTGTTTTTAGTTCGGATGGCGAGACAATGATCTTATAATCATCGATATTTAAATCTGATAAGCGCATGACAAATTTTTCCGATCCAGTTAGATAAATTATGAGGGGGAGATTGTAGTGCTTCGGTCGGTTTTCGCAAGAAAACTTGTTGACAGTTTTGCAGTGCGAGGTATCATCCGCCCCGATTGTTGCTCATAGGGGTGAATAGCTCAGTTGGAAGAGCATCGCCTTTACACGGCGAGGGTCGGGGGTTCGAGCCCCTCTTCACCCACCAAGTAGAGTAATAGACCGTACGGAGCGGTAGTTCAGTTGGTTAGAATACCGGCCTGTCACGCCGGGGGTCGCGGGTTCGAGTCCCGTCCGCTCCGCCATTTAAGGCTTCACTTCGGTGAGGCCTTTTATGTTTTTGGAACCCGTATTCCGGGAGGTCTAAGATATCCACTAACACTTCCATTCTTGCTTTCTGCTCATATCGGTAATCAATAAGTCCCTTAGTGAGGCTGAATTTTCGTGTCTCTGCTGATCTCTGGATGCCATTTCTGTTTATAAAAATAAATTAGGAAGCTTGGTGGAGGAAAGTGCGGTCAGAGACTTGTAACTAATCGTCGCTAGATTTAGTTGTATTCAACCGGATTTACCTTTTCGGACCAGTAAGGTTCGTCCTTTAAAGTTATTCATGACTTCTTGAATCACTATTATCAAGCATATGAAATATCCTATTAATTCATTCGCCTACAAAAGAAATAGTCAGAGATTAGATCACTATATTTCACTTAAAATCACAGATATAGGTATATCATTCTGACAGAATGGTCAAGATTGAGATAATATTTTCTTTCGTATACGATGTAATATCATGATAAATCAAACTGAAATTTCAGTGCGCGATGCGCTAGCCCAAATAGTGATCCGGAAACCGTCGGTAAAAGATGGCGTGGCGCTGGCTGACCTAATCCAGCGGTGCCCGCCGCTTGATCACAACAGCCTGTATTGCAACTTGCTGCAATGTTCGATGTTTGCGGATACCGCTGTTGTGGCGTACCTGGGTTCACAGTTGGTGGGTGCCGTAACCGGATTTTTGAAACCGAGTGATCCAGACACGCTTTTCGTTTGGCAGGTTGCCGTCGCGCCGGATGCTCGTGGAAATAATCTGGCAGGTGCAATGGTTCGCACAATTCTCAAAGAACATCCTCAGGTACGCTTTTTTGAAACCACTATTACCGCGGAGAACCGTGCTTCAGAAAGTACATTCACGAGACTCGCACGGAGCCTAAATTGTAAAATTTCACGTCGAATCATATTTGATCAAACCCATCATTTTGCCGGCCACCATGCATCAGAAGTGTTGTGGAAGCTGGGCCCTTTTTAATTTTATCGGAGTCGTTGTATGTCTATTTTTGAAGAACTTGAGTCGAATGTGCGTAGTTATTCGCGGTCATTTCCAGTGACCTTCGTTCGTTCAAAAAATGCTTGCCTATATACAGAGAACGGGGTTCGTTATATCGATTTCTTGGCAGGTGCCGGAGCACTTAACTATGGACACAATCCGTCTGTATTGAAGACTGCTCTTGTAGATTACATCGAATGTGATGGAATCACCCACGGCCTTGACATGCAGACGCAGGCGAAAAGGGAATTTCTCGAGGGGCTAAAGCAATACATTCTGGCACCACGAAATATGGACTACCGCGTTCAGTTCACTGGGCCTACGGGAACCAATGCTGTTGAAGCCGCGATGAAGTTGGCTCGAAAGGTAACAGGACGTGAGAACATCGTTGCATTCACCAACGGATTCCATGGCGTTAGTTTAGGAGCCCTAGCCGCGACAGGTAATCAGCATCATCGGGGTGCGGCTGGCGTCTCGCTGAATGGTGTTACGCATATGCCGTATGACGGTTATCTCGGTGATGACATTGACACCACGGCCTACTTCGAAAAAGTCCTTTGTGATCCAAGTAGTGGACTAGATTTTCCGGCTGCAGTGATTGTTGAAACGATTCAGGGTGAGGGCGGAGCGACTGCTGCTAGTTTTGAATGGCTAGAGAAGCTTGCTGCACTTTGTAAGAGTTATGACATTCTACTGATTGTTGATGATATTCAGGCAGGATGCGGACGATCGGGCACATTTTTCAGCTTTGAAGAGGCTGGGATCAGTCCTGATATCATCACGTTATCGAAGAGCCTGAGTGGGTATGGCCTTCCCTTATCGATCGTGTTGTTCAAACCGGAATTGGATCAATGGGAGCCGGGCGAACACAACGGTACATTCCGGGGTAATAATCTCGCATTTGTTACTGCGGCGGCGTCATTCTCACATTTTTGGGCGGACAACCGCTTTAGCCAGGAGATCGGACGGAAGGCTGCGATGGTGAAGGGCACGTTGACGGCCTTATGTCTCGAATTATCGGGCCACGAGCTAAGTCATCGTGGCCGTGGGTTGATGCAAGGTCTTAATTGCGCGCGCGGCGATCTTGCTGCGGTGATTGCTGCGGAATGTTTTCGTCGTGGACTGATAATTGAGACCAGTGGCGCCCACGACGAGGTGCTAAAGATTCTGTGTCCACTAACCATTGAACACGACACGCTGAAGGAGGGGCTTAACATCCTCACGGAAGCAGTCCGTCAGGTTTGTCAGGCCGTGGCTCCAGAACCCTCTGAGGAAGATTACTTTGAAGGGCTTCGGCTCGTAAGCTAAGGAGCCACCATGATTGTACGCGACCTTGTGGCGGCACAAAAAAGTCCTCGACGGATCGTCAGTCCAGATGGCCACTGGGAGTCGACACGACTCTTATTGGCCGACGACGGTATGGGATTTTCGTTTCACATCACGACTATTTATGCCGGCAAATCTTTCCGGCTGCATTACAAGCATCATTTCGAGTCCGTTTATTGTATTCGTGGTCGGGGTGACATCACCGCGCTGAATACAGGACAGGTTCATGTTATTGCGCCTGGCGTGATGTATGCCTTAGATTTACATGATCCACACATATTAACGGCTCATGACGAGTTGGAACTTGCTTGCTGCTTCAATCCTCCGGTTACGGGCTCCGAAGTGCATCAAGCGGATGGATCCTATGCGTTGGAAGCCAGGCCCTTAGCTGATCGCTGACTTGCTCGATGATGGTGAATTAAACTCTCTGTTGAGCTTATCGTCGTGTACACACTGATCTGAGGATTTGGTTCTAGTTCAGACTTCACGTCCATGCGTCACTGAGAAAAGCCACCGCAGTCGCTACCTCTTGATGACCATCGGTTACTGATTGATGATACTCGATCTTATAGATCACGTTAGAAAGAAATAGTTCATACTTAGACGTTACGACCTTCCGATCAGCAGCTACGGATACAAAACACGAATATTATTGCGGCATAAAGGCTTAGAGTGGATAAGCCACTCGGACTATCGTATTAATGGCTTTTTCATGTTTAGTGAAGCTCGTCTTGTACCACTAGTAAGTTGATTCCTTAAATTCTGGCCTGCACGGATCATGAACTTTATTTTCTTGCTGAGGTCCGAACGTGTCACCGGAGGAATCGGATGCGAGTAATAAAAAACAAACGAGTAGTCGGGAAATACTTATTATTTCCATAAATTAGCTGCTTGATTTTTGTTTTGGTGACCTTTTATTAGCGGAATAAAAAGATGTTATATCAAAGAGTAGAAACAGAAGATTGGAACCGGTACCTGGGTCGTCAATTTAGTCGTGAGGCTCTTGATTTCTTAAAAGATCACTACGAAGACTTAGGCGAGAAAAGTGACCTGGAATGGGATCCTATTGCTATTGCTATTGCTATTGCTGGTGATTGGAGAGAGTACAAAGCAAAAGAACTAGCTAGTAACTTTTCGATGTACATAAACAAAAAAAAGATGCGTGATAATTTTGCTGAGGCCATAGATGATCTGGCGCAAATGCTTGGTAAGCAGACCTACGTGGTTGGGTTTGACAATAGTTTTTTAGTGAAGAATTTTATTATGAAGAAAAAACTATTTGGAGTTTTTTGATAGGTGCTTTTCATGTATTCATGGGTAAGAAGTAGTGTGTTGACTAATGTGTGGCTAAGAACTGCAAAGGATGCTGATGCGATTTAATTTCTGGCTCTTGCTCGTTCTTCTGGCTCTATCGCTTCCAAGTTTTGGTGAGACGCTAGATGAGTTGGAATATCGGAAGGGTATGTATTACAGAATTAACAGTGGCACCCCGTACACAGGTCAAGTAGACGGGAAGCATCAAGGTTTACTGATCAATGGCATTAGAGAAGGTGCTTGGATAAGCCATTGGAGAAATGGAGAGGTGAGTTCGCAAGGTTCTTACCAGAATGGAAAAAAAGATGGATTTTGGAATGGATATACAAAAGATGGTGCGGTAGATGTCAGATTGACAGGTACTTATAAAAACGGTGTAAAAATAATTGATTAATGCTCTTATTATGAACTTTCCGCCCCTTTAAAACTGTACTTGACAGTCTTTGCGGCTTTGTTGGCTTTTCAGAATCTCTATACCTTGGATTGATTTGAATATTTTCGCCGATGTTATCGAATTTTTTGGCTAATACAGAGGTTATAGAGGTTGTTTGCATAGCGTAAAAGAGTGCCTTTACAGTATCGATTTTCATGAAATTAAGCACACGCTGGGCAAGCGGTAGACGCAGATGGTGCAGATATATTTCTCATTTTTATTAATGCCATGTATGAGGTAGCTGCAGAAGTGCAGGCGACAGTGAAAAATTCCGTTATTGAATATAGTCGATGCCACATCTAAGCAATCATTAGCAGATGGTATGACCAAAATCTTCTTTCTCGGTGCTCCACGATAATAGGACAGCCATCCAAGCCCAAAGTGTTGTATAAGCGGCGTTGAATAAGGACTATTGTTACTGGTTAATCTAATTCGGCATTGTGATAAACATTTTGGACGTCATCAAGGTCTGTGAGCATATCTAAAAATGTTTCAAACATTACTGCATCATCACCCACCAATGAGTTAGTGTTTTGCGGGATAAACTGAATCTCATCAACCTCAAAATCGAATTCGCCCTTCGAATTACCCAAGGTATCAAGTAACGCCTGCTTAGCTTTGTTGTATTCTGTGTGAGGTGTAAATACCTTGGTCATTTCATCTTCACACTCAATGTCAGTTACATCAACATCAGCCATCATAAGGGCTTCCAATACGGTATCTTCGTCAATTCCCTTAAATACAAAAATTGCACTGTGATCAAACATGTGGCCCACGCTTCCGGGAGTGCCAATTTTGCACTTGGTTTTAGTAAAGCACTGGCGCACGTCGCCGAAGGTGCGATTTGGGTTATCTGTTAGGCAGTCTACAATCACCATCGAGCTACCTGGGCCATAGCCTTCATAACGAGCAGTCGAGTAGTCTTCACCGCCACCCCCTTTGGCCTTGTCTAACGCTTTGCCGATCACGTGACTTGGGACTTGATCTTTTTTGGCTCTGTCTATGAGTGCACGCAGGGCCAAATTACCGTCTGGTTCAATACCCCCAGCTTTGGCACAAACATAGATCTCACGCCCATATTTGCTATACACCTTGGCCCTAGCGTCAGATGACTTAGCGATGGATAATTTTTTGTTTTGGTATGCTCTACCCATAGTATTTGCCCAGTCAGAAAAATGGTTTTAATTTTAGATTTATTCTAGTGACTCTATTTTTTCCTTAATTTCATTAGCTCTCTTAGAAATAGATACGCGAACACCCTTGGAAAGGGTCGCCGCATTTATAAGCCTATAAATAACTCGATATTCATCGGTTAAGTTATCACCACGAACTGGCTGCCTAGCAGGCTGTATCGATGCCATATCAAGCATTCTTTGAAAAGCTATTTTAGATCATATTTTACAAAAAAATATAATGTATTTTTCGTCTTTTTTTAACCTTTAAACTGACTATTTAGACTGAGTTTATTTCTTACACAGCTCTTACTCACTACAAAATGAATAAATTTAGGTTTATTTATCATTCATGCTGCATTTATTCAAGCTGATGGCTTGGGTATAAAGCGATAACTTGGCGAACATGTTGCTAACGGCATTTGATCAAAATGAGTCCAGCACTCTCGCAAAGAATAAGGAACGGTTTTTAAGAATCATTTAAGCTGATCTCTGAGCTGGCCATCGTGTATAAACTGAGCCAAGTGTTTGGAGTTGGTTCTGGTTGGTACTGCAGGTCGATGTTTCAATAAAAAAATCAGTACAGTCATTACCTCTTGATGATCTTCAGTTTATTATTGACATTACTTTAGTTGCCAAACCACGTTATAAAGAGGCCGATCATGCTGATGCTTTACGACCTTCCAATCAGCAGCTATGGATGCAAAATACGGATCTTACTTCGGCACAAAGCCCTGCCGTGGACGAGTATTGCGCCGCCAGATGGCTATGGAAGCCCAGCTTATTGTGAACTTGTGCCGTCAGGAACTATTCCAGCGCTTAATCACGATGGTTTTATCCTCGCAGAATCTGAAGCAATCGCAGAATATATAAATGAACTGGTGCCTGATCCAGTAATGTTGCCAGAGAATATTCAGGATCGGGCAACTGCACGCGCGCTGTCTCGCCTTCACGATACCCGCATAGAACCATTGCTTCGCGCTTATTTTTCCCAGATTTCGCCAGAACATCGGGATATTGGATTCATCAGGGAAAATGCCGCTTTGTTAGAAAATCGCCTAACTCAGTTGGCTAAAATAGTTAGCCCGGCACCTTTCATGACAGGCAACGAGCTGAGTCTTGCAGATTGTGGCTTTGTGTCAAGTTTTGCGATTTTGCATTGCGTCCAGGCGCTGCTCGGGTTTGAACTGGCTATGCCCCAAACGTTACGTAATTATGAGAGGGCACTGTGCGCGCATCCATCGGTTCGCGATGAACATGCGGCTTATATTAGAGTGCTGGATGACTGGGCAGGAGCTAAACTCAGGGGCTAACAGTTCATCTTGCATAGTGTTGATGAGTAAGTACGTTCTGCGGAAGACTTCGTTGAATCTAATTAAAGTAATTCACAGTTATAGCCTGCCGCAGTCGCTGTACCTGATCCCTCTATTCTAGTGATCGAGAGAAAGCCATGCGAAAAGAGGAGTAAATGGGTATTTACGACATCCTTTGCTGTGGACTTTGCATACCAATAATCGTCACGTTTGAAATCGACTATGGAAGCGCTGAGTTTGTGGAAACTACCATAGCTTTCACCACTGCTCTGCGTATGATAAAGACGAACCTCCTTTTTCGTTGCGACCATGAGGTAGTTTGTGTCTTCGGCTCGATATGCCCCTTTGGTCCTATCAATAGAAACCATATCCCTGAATGTGCAGGCATATTCAGCCGCTTTAGCCTCATCAGGTAGCGCAACGAAAAGCAAAAAAATCAACGCATATCGTGCCAGATGCATAAGCCGCCTCGTTATTAAATCATGAGTCACGTTAACTCATTTCTTGCGAATCTTTCCAATTTCGTTCTAGAAGCCTCTAAATGAAAAATTCATACCCATGCTCGGAGAGAATTGACTGGTCGGCCAACTCGAATACCTATGTACCATAACCATAACCATAACCATAACCATAACCATAACCGGCCGGCCGTTTATGGTTATTAAATATGATTCGCTTACACAAACGTATCGTTTAATCACGTCAATGGTAGCTAGTGTTGACTTTTGTAGTTGCTAAATTAATAAGAGGGCAAGATCGTGTCAGTTTGATGCGGTTGAAATACTAAAGGGAAGTGACGTGACATGCGCATCCAATTAGTTATAAGCAAATAAGTGCGCAACAAGAAAATCCAGTTTTTCTCATTAATACCTCCTGCTTGACTGCACATATAATAAGCACCTTAGCGTAATGACGTTTTGTGATCTTTCCACGCTCAGAAGAGGGTCGAGAAATGATGATAGACAATCGCTTGAAAAAGCAGCTTACGAAGAGCTTTATGGCCGGTATTTCGTCAGGCCGAAGGGTGGCCAAAAACCTGAGCCGTACCTCAAAGTATGTTCCTGAGGTTTGCGAGGAAATATTTAATGAAGTGTTTAGCAGTGCCGTCAAACAGATTGGCCTTAAACTGTTCTTTGCTAACGCGAGGTAACCGGTCGAATTATTACGGGTTTGCGCTACCTTGATCTTCTAAAGAACTCAAGAAAATAGTCGTGCGCCTAATTCCGTGGGAACTGGGCCATGTCTGTCGTGATGGTTGTCTGAGCTAAATATAGCGCCTACTGAATTCAGGGGCGTTTTAGTAGCCCGCCAATAGTGTCTTTTGCCACATGAGTTGCAATAGCTAAGGAAAGAACTAAACCACTTAGAACCGCTGAGGCGATCCCAAACCAGACGCCCCATACGCTGAAATCAAGTACCACAATGAATATCCAAATAAAGAATGCGACCGCAAATCCTTGGCGATAGATGCTAATCCAAAGTGTCCAAATTGGCTTCTTCAATGCCTGTAATAGCGAGTTAATCGAGAATAGCATCATGTAAATCGGAAATAAGAATCCATCCACGCGCAGATAGCTGAATCCGATGCGGATCACCTCTGGATCATCGGAAAAAATCGACATTGCGAACCCGCCAGCAAATAACAGAATCGGCGCTGCGACAAGGCTCATTGCAAAGCCCGTCCCCCAACAAAAGCGCAAAGCTTCGCGAACACGATCATGTTTCTTCGCACCAAAATTTTGGCCGGCAATTGGCAATAGCACTCGGGTCATAGCCAGTACAGGAAGTAAAAGAATTTGCTCGATTCGTAGTGCTACCCCATAGGCCGCAACCGCTTGCCCACCAAATTCTTTGAGTGCGAATTGAACAACAAAGCCTGATAAAAACATGACCATTAGTGCCAGGCTGCCAGGAATCAATTGTGCTGTGATTTGTGAAAAACTATCGCGCGTGGGTATAAATTCTCGCAGGTTGACAGAATTCATGACCTCAAGCCGCAGTATGCGTGATATCACGAATATCATGACGCCGGTTTGGCTTACAACTGTCGCGAGCGCGATGCCGTTGAATCCCATTCCGTCCCATAGGCCGGGGATACCGTACATAAAAAGCGGATTCAGTCCGATATTAGCGAAAAAAGCGACCGTGAGCGCCTGCTGCATACTCCGGCTATCGCCATGCGCTTGTAAAATTCCGTTACCACCATAAGCGAGGAGAAAACCAGGTAATGCGAAGATTAACCAACGAAAATATCCAAATCCTGCCTCGCGGTAAGCGCCAGGCTTAGACACGAGTTTGATCAATTCAGGACCAAGAAACCATCCGATTCCCATTGATAAGATCGTGGCGAATACACTGAAGGTCAAACCTTGCGCAACGAAGCGTCGTGTTTGCGCTTCGTTTTTACTGCCCTTAGCATTGCTAACAAGAGCGCTTAAAGCGGAACCAAGTCCGAAGCCGATGGCCATCAAGACAAAAAATGCTTGATATCCAATCGCGAGGCCTGCCTGCGCATCGGTTGAAAGGCGCCCCGCGTAGTAAACATCAACAACGTTATATAGTGTGGCGAATAGCATCCCGAGTGCGGCAGGGATTGCTAAGGCTCTAAAATGTTGTGCCATTGAGCCTGTGGTTAGGTCATCCTTTCGCATCATGCGTCGCTGGTTTTAAGGCGACGCTCAAGCCAGCGCACGCCAGCAGATACGATTAAGATCAGCACTAAATACTCCAAAACTAAAATGGTATAAATTTCTAATGGTCGGTACTCGGTCACGACGAGTTCATTGGCCGCGCGGGTTAATTCTTGTAGACCAATCACAGACACAAGCGATGACATTTTCATCATATAAACAAGCTGATTTCCAAGCGCCGGTAAGATCCGCCGAATCGCTTGTGGAAGGATCACATAGCGCATGGTATCTCTGTAATTCAAAGAGATTGACTGGGCTGCCTCGTATTGCCCTCGTGAGATTGACTGAATGCCCGCGCGAAAAACTTCTGCCTGGAATGCGCTATCACTGAGTGCGAGCGCAAAGACGCCTGCCCAAAATACATTGAGTGTGATGCCTGAGAGCGCGGGTAAGCCATAATATACCCAGAGGATTAGAACGAGAACAGGAACGGAGCGGACTATTTCTACGTAAGTACGGTTGAACATCCTCCAGCCTCGTTTCTTAGACAAACCTGGCAAAGTAACGAGCAGGCCCACGACGACCGAAATTATGATCGCGGTCACTGACATAGTGATCGTATAGTAGGCTCCGTTGGCCATGAATTTCAGGTTATTCCAACCCGATGTTGTTGTGGGATCGACGACATACCAGCCCCAGTTGTTGGCACAGCCCGAAAGCATCAGTAGAGCAGGAATCAGAATCAAAAGCCGGGTCATGCGCATGCCCTTAGTGGTTCAAAATTTGGTTAAGAAAAGTACCGAATCGTTTTGATTTCGGAGCAGTAAATACATCTTCTGGAACGCCAATTTCGACGATTTCCCCCTTGTCCATGAATACCATGCGATCGGCGACGCGGCGCGCAAATCCCATCTCATGAGTTACAACAATCATCGTGATGCTTGATGAGGCCAGTTCGGTCATTACGTCAAGAACTTCGGCTATCATTTCGGGATCGAGCGCGGAAGTGGGTTCGTCGAACAACAATACTCTTGGCTCCATGCAGAGGGATCGCGCAATGGCGGCACGTTGTTGTTGGCCACCAGATAACTGTCGAGGGAATTTTTCAGCTTGTTCGGGTATCTGAATTCGATTTAGGTATTTCATTGCTCGCTCTTGAGCCTGCTCTTCGGATAGTCCAAGCACACGGCGTGGCCCAAGACACAGGTTGTCCATCACGGTCAGGTGCGGAAACAAATTAAACTGCTGAAAAACCATCCCGACAGTACTGCTGATTTTCTCCAGATCGCTGGGCTTATTGGTTAAAGTCGTTCCATCGATAACTATTTCGCCAACTTCATGTAATTCGAGCCGATTAATGCACCGTATTAATGTCGATTTTCCGGACCCTGAAGGGCCACAAACCACAACGCGTTCGCCCAAGGCCACATCAAGTGAGACATTCTTAAGAGCCTGGAATTCACCAAAGAACTTGGAAACGTTGCGCATGGAAATGATAGGCATGAAAATTTAACTCCAATGATTCTTCCAAAAAAGATTACTTGTTGTAAACTTCTTTCCTCTTCAATTATTCAAACTATTTAGTTAGTCATCCGGCGGCTAACAAATATATCGAAGGTAAAATATATGAAACTCTTTAAAACACTTGTTGCCACAGCTATTTTTGCGACTGGCATTGCGCAAGCATCAACAAACTCAGCGCTTAACGAAATCCTCTCTGAGGGTGTCCTTAAGGTTGGGACAACCGGTGATTGGAATCCTATGTCCATGCGCGACGTAGCCACAAACACTTATAAAGGCTACGACATTGATGTGATGACAGCGCTTGCCACTGATCTGGGTGTTGAAGTTCAGTTTGTATCAACGGATTGGAAAACATTGGTCGCTGGTGTGACTTCTGGTCAGTATCATCTTACCGGGTCTGCATCTATATCACCATCACGTGCTAAAGCTGCTGGTTATTCTGACAGCTATTTCTCGTTGGCGACAGTGCCGCTGACGCTGAAGAAAAATGCGGATCGATTCTCTGACTGGGAAGATCTGAACAAGGCCGGAGTGTCTGTTGCCGCCACATTGGGGACCACACAGGAAAAGCAGGTTAAGCAGTACTTTCCAAACGCAACGCATCGGATTGTTGAAGCGCCTGCGCGTGACTTCCAAGAAGTTTTGTCAGGACGTGCAGATGCGAGCATTACATCGAATGTGGAAGCCCATAAGTTGGTCGAGAAATACAAGGAGTTGATGATTGTCACGGTCGCTTCTGGTCGCTCACCGACACCAATTGCGATGTTGCTTCCTCAGGCTGATCAGGTCTGGATCAACTACGTAAATACATGGATTACGCTCAAGCAAGAACAAGGATTTTTTGATGAGCTTGGCCGTAAGTGGAAGTTGATGGCAGAGTAATCAGTTCTGTATTCATGGGTCAATCGCTGTCGATTGACCCATGTGTAATTCCAACTATCAGTCGAAGTTATTGTTAAATCCCGTAAAAGTTTTCAGATGCTCAAGTCTAGTTCTTGTGAATAGTTGAACCACGCCACTCACGTTTTTGACAGTGCTTAGCGATAACTGCGTCAGGCAAGAAATAATGAAATTCCTCGGGCCTTTTGGATGGGTGTGCGAGTCCAAAAGCCTTGTTAAGAATGGCTGATGGGGTGTTAGTGAGATCGTCTGCAATTAAGCATGCGAGAAATCCTGCCATTTTGGGTAAAGAAAAACTGGTCCCACTTACAGTTGGCTTAGGTCCTACTGCAAATTTTAGCGGTAGATTTTCTCCAACTACACCCATTTGTACGACATGCCCGATATTTACTCCTGGGGCTGATTTTCCATCAGGCAGGACCGACGTGACCGTTAAGAAGTTTGGCGCTGATAGACTGGCTGGGTAAATTTGAACATCATCAAGATTGACATTGTCATTTCCAGCAGAGAAAAGAAATATAATCTCGGGATGATCTCGGGCAGCTCTTTCTAAAGTGGTCCAGTCCTCTTTTTTTCGACTCCCCATCGGTATCATTACAATTCGTGCGCCCTGAAGCGCGGCGATCTTTACAACTTCACTCATCCGAGTCATTTCCTTGCGCGGGTAGCGGAAAGGCATCACGGCAACTGGGGCTCCGGTACTTAATAAAATATCGAGTACATAGGAACCGTGCTGTCGTGGAAAAAATGGGGATCCGGCGGTATCAGAATCAAATGGGAAGGGGTCATTATCCCAGAAATCGTACCCAATCAATATTCCATCGCGATCATAAGCAAGCCCTTTTGCGAGGCCAGAATTGGTGTAATCAACACCGCTATCAATATGAGCGACGCGCACGAGATTGTTGTTTGAAGGTGCTCCGATCGGTAGTGGCGGATTAAGATCCACGCTCATGCCAGTAACACTATTTTCAAGTCGTTTAACGACTCCGTCTTCATTGTAGATAAGTTGCCGCGTCCCTAGTGGACTGCAGTTCCTGTCAAACTGTGTGAATAGTTGTGGCCGTCCATTAAAGCTTTTAGTTACTCGAAAAGCAGCAAGCGAGTTCGCGAGCGAGATAATCTCGACTTGAAGTAAACTCTTATCTGACTCATTTAAGATAATTTTCCGTATTACAGCTCTATGCCGCTTGATTATTTCATCAGTCGTGATTTTGATTTTGAGTGCGTTAGTTAGAACTTCTGGAGCTAGGTTCAGATCTTTTTTTATTTGTTCACACATAAAACTATTTTGTATGTGACTAAAATCAGCGGATGTGCCTGCTTCTGTCATCGAGCAGATTGGATAAATAAACAATAAAAAGGTTCTTAACCTTCGATAGATCGACATAAACCAATAATAAGCCTTATTTCACATGATTTTGGATCTTCCGATATTCGACACAAAATTCTGATTAAATCAGTTCGAGTTTCTCTAAATCGGAGAACTTTTAGGACCATAGATTGGAACCTTTTGTTTGGCGTGTACACTAGTTTGACAAATGGGATATTGCAGGCCTCACATGAAATGGTTCTTTGCGTTTACGGTATTATTATTCGGTAATTTTGGCTTTTCTGCAGAACTCGGTCGTTCTGATCTTATCGAAAGAGCAACACAGGCGACTGTTCTGATCAAGGCTAACCTAAAGCATGGGGTTACTGAGGATGGGAAAGCTAAAGGTCGATGGTCTGGTTCTGGATTTGTGATTGACAAAGCGCGGGGATGGGTGCTCACAAATGCGCATGTTGCTGGATACGGTGCGGTCGAACTTCGGGTACGCTTTAAGGACCAAAAGAAATTTACAAATGCCAAAAGAGTGTTTTTAGACACTAAGCATGATGTTGCGGTTATCAGCGTTGATCCAGAAGTAATTCCAGATACATCTAAGGATTTAGGTTTTTATTGTGATTACAAGCTCAGACGGGGCGATGGTGTTTTTTCGATCGGGCATCCGGAAGGACAAGAATTCACAGCCAGTCTGGGTGTGCTTTCTGGTGAAAAAGATTTCCATGTAGATGGGTCTTTTTATACGACTGACCTTGTTACTGAAGCGGGCAGTTCAGGTGGACCAGTGATTGAGTTAGGGAGTGGCCAAGTTGTTGGGATGATGACGGCAACATTTAGCTCAAGTGACCTTGGTTTTATGACTAAAAGTAAGGAGATGTGCTCAATTATTGGGCTGATGCGGGCTGAGAGGAGTCCAGCACGGCCGCGCTTTGGATTTCAAACTATGATTGTGGATGGCGAATTGAGCCCAGTAGTCGGCAGTATTTTCGACCAAGCACTTAATCTCGTAATTGGGGATGAGATTCTAAGTTGGAATGGTAACCTCTGGCATCCGGAAAGTAATGGCGATTTAGGCGATGCGATGCGTGGTTATGGTGAGGATCGCATGCAGTTGTCAGTAATGCGCGACGGGTCAGAGGTTTTGGTTGATGTACCGGTTCAAAAAGGACGGTCTGCGCATGAAAAAGATTGGCTATTTGTATCGGGCTTGATGATTACAGAAGACAATAAAGTTGATGCGACATTTGCAAGTGGCAATACGAACAAGCCTGTTTTAGTAATCGAAAGCATTGATTCAAACTTTGATGAGACGAATGATATTGAATTTTATAGGGGGTCGAAAATAGTTAAAGTAGACGATCTTGAAGGCATCGGATTGCGGCCGATTTACACCTACTTAGAGGCGCTTCCAGAAGACATTGAAGTCGAAATTATTGGTCGGGTCTTTGATCGTAATCCTGAATCGTACACGAGCCTGATGAAGCATTCGTTTAAAATAAAAGACCTCGATTGCTCATGGTGTAATAACAAATAACTGATTATTCAGAACGACTTTTGATGTGAATTCTATATTTAGGCTACGCGTTGAATAAATTCTTTTGCAGAACAAGGAAATCGGTCAGGCATCAGGAATACTCTAAGTTTTTCGATATGAGGTGTAGCCTTCGAAACTAAGGCATAGCAATCAGCTTGTTCAGGTTTGGGTAAGCCTTTTGGAATCAGTGGTATGTTTGGCGCTTGCCGAGCTGTGGGGATCCACAACGATCGTGGGACGGGCGTCCAGCCATAATCGCTACCGTAAGGACGTATTAAACGCCTCAGAGCATCAGGATAATCTTTGTGCGTACACCAGAAGGCTGGAGATTCACAATTTAAGCCCGGTGGATATGCCTTTGGCTGATCCCAAGGATGCAATAAGTAGCCATAAATCAGTCCAATCTGCTCGGTCGGTCTTGGGAGATTGTGTTTGCGAAGCTGTTGACGTCCAAATGAAGTATTGGCGAGTGGCAATTGATGCGTTGTTAAGTGGGTAATTTTCCGGTGGAGACAGTCTTGGCAGCTGGGCCCCACCCAATGCTTCAAGTCGTTCCGCGATTCGGATAATCCGATACCCGCATAAAATTTGACGGCTACTTCGAAATGAATGATGGACTCGCCTATTTGAACAAGATAATCGAGCTCACCGAGTGTTTGAGAACCATCAGAAACCACTAATCCCTGTTTCAATAACGTCGTATTTTCCGCCGCTTCAAAGATTCCCGCAAGCAAAGCCTCAAAGCGACGACCAAGACGTTTTGGTGGTCCATGCCATACCCAGTGATTTGAAAGTGTGTCTGCGATGTCCTCAACCGACACACTAAAACGGTCAGCTAAGACACTGAAACCGTTTTTTGCATCCGATTTCCAGACCGGTTTAGTGGTCAGCAACCAATTCAATTCATGGCGAATCGCATCAGGGAGGTTCGCCTCAGCGCCAGTTTGATGTGTAATAGGCACGGAACTCCCGAGGAACGCATGTGAGAAAGTTTAATCGAATTGGTTTAATTGGTCGTGCAGACCATTTAGAAACACTCAGTACTATAGCACGATTGGTTGATTTTCTAAGCAATCGAGAGATCGAGGTTTGGCTTGAGGATGATGTTTTCGATGATGGTGAATTTCCGGGGATTCCGCACTGTGCGTTGGAATATATTGGAGAAAAAATAGAATTAGCCATTGTGGTCGGAGGTGATGGGAGTCTATTGGGTGCCAGTCGTGCACTGGCTAAATTTGATACTCCGGTCTTAGGTATTAACCGAGGTACTTTGGGATTTTTGACTGATATTCGACCGCAAGACGCCATCGAAAAAATTACCCAAGCATTGGCGGGTGAATTCACAGAAGAAGTGCGCGCATTAAACGAGGTTGAAGTACTTAGGAATGGACGGGTTATTGCTAGCGCAATAGCACTAAATGATGTGGTTTTGCATAAAGGACAATCAGCCCGGATGCTTGGTTTTGACTTATGCATTGATGACCAGTTCGTATATTCGAGCCGGTCTGATGGCTTAATTTGTTCAACTCCGACTGGTTCTACGGCATATGCATTGTCTGCAGGCGGGCCTATCATGCATCCGAAACTGGATGCCTTGGTGCTGATTCCGATGTTTCCGCATACACTCAATGCTCGGCCGATTGTCGTCCCCGCCAGCTCAGTAATTTTGGTCACTGTCACTGAAAAACATCAGGCTTTGCCGCAAGTTAGTTGTGATGGACAAATTCATATCTCATTATTACTCGGTGATCAAATAATGATCAGGCGGTCTGAGCAGAATTTAAAGCTTTTGCACCCGCCGGGGTATAGCTATTACGAAATTTGTCGGTCCAAGTTGCAGTGGGGCGGCCGAATCGAGCCGCAGCAGGATCACGAATGAATACGGTAGAAGATTTGGTCGCAGCCTTGACTCCAGATATAGTAGAAGACCTAAGGCGAGCGATTGAAACAGGCAAATATCGCGATGGACGAGATGTACCTACGAAACAAAAGGAATTATTGCTCGAAGCCATAATTCGATACGACGCACTATATTTGCCAGACCAGCAACGGACAGGCTTTATTGATCGATCGAAATCAAGTTGTCGTACATTAGATGAATCATCCGATCTGATTCCAACTAAGGATGAAACAAATGAGTGATGCTCGCAATAGCCTTACCGCACCTGCGGTCACCAGGCTAGCAGATTACGAGGCGTACCCATACCGGGCGGAATTCTGTCGGCTTAAATTTGAATTAGATGCTACCCGGACTCTTGTGACGCAGGAGACTCGTTTTGTTCGTGTCGACTCAGCGGTTAGTGGGATTGAGTTATTTGGTAAAAACCTGACCCGCGTCAGCATAAAGGTTGATGGTGAAGAAGTAACCGAAGATCGATTGGTCGAGATTGATGAAACTCTACTAATCCGCTCAGTGCCTAAGGAGTTTCTTCTGACAGTGATCACTCAAATTGACCCACAGAGCAATACGGCCCTAGAAGGCCTTTACCTGTCTAATGGCATGTTTTGTACGCAATGTGAGGCAGAAGGCTTTCGCCGGATTACCTATTATCCTGACCGGCCAGATGTTTTGAGCATTTTTACGACTACGGTTATTGCTGATGCTAGCTATCCAGTACTCCTATCAAACGGCAATCCTGTTTCTGAAACTTTATTGTCAGATGGGCGACGGGAAGTTACTTGGCACGATCCATTCCCCAAACCCTGTTATTTGTTCGCACTCGTTGGTGGTGATTTGTCGGTGCGCACAGACTGTTTTGTGACCCGATCGGGGCGTCAAGTAGAGCTCCGGATCTATGTAGAAAAAAATGACCTGAATCGTGTCGACTACGCGTTGGCTAGTCTAAAACGGGCGATGCGTTGGGACGAGGAAAGTTTCGGCCGAGAGTACGACCTAGATATTTTTATGATCGTTGCGGTGAGCCACTTCAATATGGGAGCTATGGAGAACAAAGGATTAAATATTTTTAATTCGAGTTGTGTGTTGGCAAATTCAGATGCTGCGACCGATTCTGCATTTCAACGTATAGAAGCCATCGTTGCTCATGAATATTTCCATAACTGGTCCGGAAATCGTGTGACTTGTCGAGATTGGTTTCAGCTAAGCCTTAAAGAAGGGTTCACGGTGTTCCGAGATAGTGAATTCACTTCGGATATAAATTCTCGTGCTGTAAAGCGTATTCAAGATGTTAATTTCTTGAGAAGTGCTCAGTTTACTGAGGATTCAGGTCCAACGGCCCATCCAGTGCAACCGACTGAATATCTTGAAATCTCTAATTTCTACACGCTCACCATTTATGAGAAAGGTGCTGAAGTTGTTCGTATGATCAAGACCTTGCTTGGTCCGTCCTTGTTTCGAAAAGGGAGTGATTTGTATTTTGAGAGACATGACGGCGAAGCGGTGACTATTGATGATTTTGTGCAGGCAATGGCAGCAGTCTCTGGTCGAGATTTTACACAATTTATGCGTTGGTATCGGCAGGTTGGAACGCCAGTTCTTGCTGTGTCTAGTCAATTTGATAGTGGTAGACGAGTTCTTAATATTGAGGTTGAGCAAAGACCACCGTCGGATGTAGGCGAGGGAACACAAGAACCCTATTTGATTCCTGTTAGCTATCAAGTATTTGATCAATTTACTGGCCAGATCTTGATACCAGAACAACTGATTGAGCTTGATGGCAAAACTGCCCAGCTAGAGCTAAGCGTACCCCATGGAGACCCGATACTATCTGTCCTGCGAGGCTTGTCTGCACCAGTTAAACTTGAATTTGAACGGCCTTTATCAGAGTTGATGGCGATCGCACTGTACGATGATGATGGGGTAAGTCGTTGGGATGCGATTCAAGCCCTCTATATAAATGCAATCCGAGAAAATATGGGTCATAGCACGTCTGAGGATAGCTTGGAGACGGTGATTCAGGTGGTTCAGGGATTGGTCAATAATCCTAAGACGATTGACGATCCCGCTTGCGTTGCGGAAATGCTTGCAATGCCGCAGGACAATATACTTTGGGCCGCCATGCAGCCGGCTGATCCTCAGTATATTTTGGAAGCTCGAAAATCAATTCGTACATCGATTGCTTTTGCCTTGAAAGAGTTGTGGGAACCGCTTTTTCGCGCGATGAAAGTCAGTGGAGATTATGTGCCAGAGGCCGATTCCATCGGCCGGAGAAGTCTGAGCATAACGGCCCTGAGCTATCTTGCCCGATCAGGTAATGCAGATGAAATCTTGACCAAATTGTTTGATGGTGCAAATAATTTGACGGAGCGGTTCGCTGCATACCGGATCGCTCGAGCTGATGCGTCAACCGAAGTCAGCGAATTGCTATCAGATCGTTTTCTTGAACTTGCCACGACGGATGAAGTCTTGGATTTATGGCTATCAACTGAGGCTGTGAATGAACGGACTGCAGACCTGAATAGAATCAAGGTTCTGACCGAGCATCCTCGTTTTGCTTGGACCAATCCAAATCGAGTTAGAGCAGTGATTGGAGCATTTTCTGCGCGTAACGTTAAGACGTTTCATTCGGCTTCAGGCTACCGGTTTTTGGCGAATGCAGTCTTAAAGTTAGACTCAATGAACCCCCAAATTGCGGCTCGACTTGTTAATCCGTTGTGTCAGTGGTCCCGTTTTAGTAAGGATTACGCCGATCTGATGAAGCAAGAATTGAGCTTTCTAATTTCTCAGAAACTCTCTAAAGATCTTTATGAAATAGTAGATAAATCAAAAGGATAAATGGTTTTGTTAAAAGAAATATTATTTGGCCGCTTTACCGTATGGGTCGGCAGTATGTTTTTGTCGGTTTTGTTTCTTGGACTCACTCTTTCATCTTCAGCATGGTTTTTGGCCCCGTCAATCATGTTTGTCGCATTTACGGGGCTTGGGCTTCGGGATTTCGCCAAAAAAACTCACCCAGTCAGAGCAAATTACCCACTAATGGGTCGGATACGTTATCTACTTGAAAGTGTTCGGCCAGAACTTAGGCAATATTTCTGGGAATCTGATACGGATGAAACGCCTTATTCTCGCAATCAAAGAGCGATGGTTTATCAGCGCTCTAAGGATAATCAGGCGAAACGATCATTCGGAACAGAGCGGAATGTTTACGAGGAGGATTACAATTGGCTGAACCATTCAATGTTACCAATCAAAATTAATGACTCAGATTTCCGTGTGAAGGTCGGTGATCCTGAAAAGAGTCAATATTTGATGTCATTATTGAATATTTCCGGCATGTCATTCGGTGCACTTTCACCACCAGCAGTCGAAGCTCTCAGTCTTGGAGCTCACTTGGGTGGATTTGCTCAAAACACCGGTGAGGGGTCTTTGTCAAAATATCACCAACGTGGTGGCGGAGACTTAATCTGGCAGATCTCAACTGGCTACTTTGGATGTCGGACGCAAAGCGGTGAGTTTTCAGAAGAAATGTTTGCTGAGAAAGCGTGCTTGGAACAGGTAAAAATGATTGAGATCAAGCTCAGTCAGGGCGCGAAGCCCGGCCATGGTGGACTATTGCCTGCCCCAAAAGTCACTCAGGAAATTGCTGAAGCACGCGGAATTCCCATCAATCAAACTTGTGAGTCACCACCCTCTCATAGTGCATTTTCCACACCTATTGAATTGTTGAAGTTTGCTGAGCGGCTTAGGCAGCTGTCTGGTGGCAAGCCCGTTGGGGTGAAGTTATGTATTGGACATCCCTGGGAATTCATTGCGCTAGTCAAGGCGATGGTGGAAACCACTCAGTATGTTGACTTTGTGACCGTAGACGGTTCCGAAGGCGGTACTGGGGCAGCGCCGACCGAATTTTCAGATAATATTGGATCGCCGCTTCGCGATTCAGTCGTTTTTGTTGATAACGCACTGCGTGGGGCGGGACTCCGAAAACGAGTCAAAGTTGGGGCCTCTGGAAAAATTGTTAGCGCGTATGATATTTTGCGTGTCTGCGCACTTGGCGCTGATTGGTGCAATATGGCGCGTCCGTTTATGTTCTCATTGGGTTGTATTCAAGCAAAGGATTGCGGTTCGGGGCATTGCCCAACGGGTATAACGACGATGGATCCGTTGCGGTATCGGGCACTAGATGTCCCAAGTCGAGGGGTCCGCGTGCGTAACTTTCATCATCATACACTGGGCGCGGTTGCCGAGCTGCTGGGTGCGGCTGGCATTGAACATCCGGATCATTTGAACCGGAGGCATATCGTGAGAAGGCTGTCAGGGAGTCAGATTAAACTGGCAGATCAAATTTATCCAAAAGCTTCAGACGGTGTGTTGATAACGGGCAATGGCGTATTGGAGGATCCAAGACTTCGTAATTATTGGTCTGTAGTCTCAATTGATTCATTTTCACTTCCCGATGACCATACGCGATTAGATCCAAGCTAGGGCGGTTTGCTATCTCTTAGTGGGGAAGACACGCTATCATTCTCGGCGTTGAACCCGGAGTGAACGTGTATTCCATCGTAAAACCCTGCTTATTTGCGCTTGACCCAGAAGTTGCGCACGATCTCACAATTTCATCGATGTCATCATACGGGCGAGTATTTGGCGCGCGCGCACCTATTTGCGGAAGGGCGGTACAGATTGCTGGATTGCATTTTGACAATCCAATTGGACTGGCAGCCGGTCTCGATAAAGATGGCCAAGCAGTGTCGGGGTTTTCGCGTCTTGGATTTGGGCATATTGAGGTGGGAACCGTAACGCCTAAACCTCAACCCGGAAATCCCTTGCCGCGCGTGTTTCGTTTACTCCGAGAGCAGGGGTTGATTAATCGATTCGGATTCAATAATGCGGGTATCGATGCATTGGTTCGTCGATTAAAGGAGCATCCTTACAAAGGTATTCTTGGGATCAACATTGGGAAAAATAAAGATACGCCCAATGAGAGCGCTCACCTCGATTACGTGCACTGTTTGGAAAAAGCAGCACCAGTTTGTGATTACATCACCGTGAACGTGTCCAGCCCGAATACGCCTGGTCTTCGTGATCTTGCAGATGCAAGTCGAATTTTAGATGTGGTTAAACCGGTACTTGATGCACGCCAAAAAGTTGTTAATCGTCGTCATGCGCGGTGTCCAATTTTTATAAAGCTAGCACCTGATTTTAGTGATGATGACCTTAACAAAGTCCTCGAGGCACTCGTTGCCGTCGAAATTGATGGTGTAATTTTGACTAATACAACGTTAGATCGATCAGGATTAACGAGCCCTCATCGTGTTGAGATGGGTGGTCTCTCGGGATCCCCATTGAGCCAACGTGCAGAGCACTGTTTACAAGTTGCGAACATAACCCTGGGCGGGCGACTTCCAATTATATCGGTGGGTGGAGTTATGTCAGCAGATGCCTGCAAGCAAAGGATCAGTCTTGGAGCGACGCTCGTACAGCTGTACACAGGATTAATTTACCAAGGACCAAGGCTCGTCAAAGATGCAATTCGAATTACTCGATAAGTTAACCAATAATGTGAACTACACCCCGTGTGGGGGTGTAGACAAGGGATGCTTTACGAGGCAATCCGAGGATCACGATGAATGCCTGAGACGCCGGTCAGGCCCTCCCAGGCTGATGTACGCCCGTCGCGCCATCCAGATAGCCAAGAATCACGTCCGGACCCGTAGCCAGAAGGGCAGAGGTCTTTCGATCGTCCAGCAATACCTGCTGCGTATCCCTTGTTGTAAAACCGTACTTCCAGATTGCGCTTCATCGTCTTCATGCTATGCGTCCTCCTTGGAGTCGGTGTCAAGAATCGACCCCATATCCGTGGTTTTCACCAGTGGTTCCCTATGAGCCACAATCCTGAATCTAGCATAGGAATTTTTGCGGTAGGAACTCTTTTGGCCACTGATGATGTGGTTGCTGATGAGATTCTTGCGCAAGATCTTGAAGTTAAAGGAAGAAGTCTTGGATGGGTGACTGGAATTGGTTCTATTGAATCGGCTTATCGAGTAATGCTCCACTCAAAAGTTGGCGATCGCGTGGTTTGGGTCTTAGATTCCACTGAAAGTCCTACGCCTGAAGCCTTTCGAGAATTTTTGTCGGAAATTCAATGGTTTGATTTGCTTTATCCAGGAACTCCGATACGCGTAGATATCAGCGGTAAGATTAATTGGTTAAGAGATACCCGATTTGCAGGACAGCTTGTGATGGATGCGATCCGTGATCAGGCTGTGATTCGGGGCGCACCTCGGCCAGAATATGAATCGGCAGATCCTGGTGTTCGGATAGCTGTGCGCTTTGGTCGCGGTCAAGTGGATATCGGAATAACCCTAAATTTGACGCCACTGCACCAACGCGGTCATCGCACGGACGGTGGTGAGGCACCACTTAGAGACACACTCGCGCAAGTTATGCTGCATCGGCTCAAAGTTGATAGTACACCGGCTGATTTCATCATTGATCCATGTTGCGGATCGGGAACGTTATTAATTGAGGCCGCAACACGGCTCGGCGCAATGGCACCGCAGCGTCTGCGGTCAGCGCAACTTTTATCCAAGTGGACCGGTCTTGAGACGATCTCATGGACTGATTTGGTGGCTGAAGCAAAGGGAGCTGAGCGGCCAGTATCGTCACGTTTAATTGGTTTTGACTTTGACCCAGATGCCGTTGATCGGGCTCGAGAGAATGTCGAACGTGCTGGGTTATCCAATCTAATTGAAATCAGTCAAGCAGATCTTCATGACCTTCGTCCAGAAGGATTAGTCGGTCCCCAAGAGCGTGGCTGGATTATTGCGAATCCGCCGTATGGAGAGCGGCTTGCTTATGGAAATGAGTTGCCTGATTTGTATCGCTCACTTGGCGAAGTCGCAAAGCAGTTTCAGGGGAGCCAGCTTGGAGTGATTACTTCGAACCCTGAGCTATCGCAATCCATGAAGTTACGAGCGGATAAAAAGTGGGAGATGCAGGCCGGTGGGGTAAGGCTTGTGATTTCACGTTTTCCTATTGCCGATACGAGCGAGCTTTTATCGGCCATGGAAGGGGTTGAAAAAGCGCCTCCTGAAGAAGTTATGCCGCTACTAAATAGAATTACAGGAAATATAAGAAAAAGAGCCAAGTTATTAAAAAATAACGATATAGATTGTTATAGAATCTATGATGCAGATCTTCCAGAATTTAATGTTGTAATAGATCGTTTTGGTGAGCACCTACATATTCAAGAATATCGACCACCAAAAACTGTGGATGCTAAGCGAGCTGCCGTCCGCAGGCAGCTGATTCGGCAGTGGGTTCCAAAGCATCTTGGACTTTCTTTAAAGCAGGCGATTTATAAAGAAAGATTTCGGCAACAGGGCAATACACAATATGAAAAACAGGATTCACCGTTGTGGATTTCTGCGCATGAGAATGGCCTGTTTTTTGATGTTAATTTAACGACTTACACAGACGTTGGCTTGTTTCTTGATCATCGTCCTTTGAGACGCTGGCTAATGGCCGACACCAGAGGTAAAAAAGTCCTCAATCTTTTTTGTTACACCGGCGCTCTCAGCGTGGCCGCAGCCAAAGGATTAGCTCGTCAAGTCACGAGTATTGACACCTCAAGGACTTATTTGGGATGGGCTGAACGGAATTTCAGTAAAAATGGCCTGAATCCACTCCATTACGAGTTTATTCGAACAAATATTCTTGAGTGGCTTTTGAGAGATCCTGATCCTAAATATGATCTTATTATTCTCGATCCACCAACGTTTTCAAACACCAAGTCATCAGACGAAACGCTGGATATTCAGCGCGATCACGCACAACTTTTATGGGATACGGCTGCATGGCTGAAGCCGGGAGGGGTGATTTATTTTTCAAATAACGCTAAAGGATTCAAGCTCGATGACGTGGTCTTGGATGATTTTCTGGTTACGGATCTAACCAGTCAGAGCATTGACTGCGATTTTGACCGCGGCAGACCTCACTCTTTATTCAGGTTGACCGAAAAGCCACGTAACGCACAAAACTGAAATAGAGCAACCAACATGCCGTTAGAATGGCTAGCGTAGGCCAGATTCCAAACGGGATCGATAGCGGAGCGAATTGAGCGCCGAATACGTAGGTTGCTCCGGCAGCGATTGATCCAATCAAAAGCCAGATAGGTGATTGGCTCCAGACCCAATGAAACCCATGAGCAAGGGTGGTTGAGAAGGCGAGCCACATTCCGATCATCCACAGCGGTATCGCGGCCGTCGTCTGCTCATGATAATTCAATATTCCAAGCAGTGAGAGAATTTGATCCATCATTAAGCCGCCGATAATCCAGATTGGAATTGCACGGCATTCCATTGGTGTCGAATATTGATAGATATGCCAACTAAACCACAGCATGGCGGGAGCCAACATCCAATCACCGAAGTAGACGAGTGCAAACCAAAGTCCCTGGAATACCGCAATATTTCTAATTATTGGCATACAGTATTTCTAATTATTGGCATACAGTATTTCTAATTATTGGCATACAGTGAGTTGAACGGGTGAAACAGATGCTTCATGTCGTGCCATGGGTTTGGCAAAAACCAGCTGGGCCAGACCAAGCTGGCGTTCAATAAAGCCACCCTCGCAATACGCTAAATAAAATTCCCACATACGGCAGAATCTATCATCGTAACCGAGAGCATTGATCGTTTCTCGATTGGCGTTAAATCGGCTGCGCCACTCGGCTAGTGTTCGCGCGTAGTGACTCGCAAAATCTTCGAAATGCAGTAATCTCAAATCAGAAGCTCGTCCGACTGACTGCATAATGGATCCGATCGAGGGCAGGAACCCACCCGGGAAGATGTAACGCTTAATGAAATCGACGCTTTTTACCGCCAATTGGTAGCGCTGCTCTACGATTGTAATTGCCTGAATCAGGGCAATGCCATCGGGCTTTAAGCGGTTTGAAAGTGTATTGATGTACGTATCCAAATAATCATGCCCAACCGCTTCAATCATTTCTATCGATACTAATTTGTCGTACAACCCATTTAGATCCCGGTAATCTTGTTTCAAAACTGTCACTAGATGGCCCAGTCCCTCGCGCGTCACTAGCTCATTTGCGTGATCGAACTGTTCCTCAGAAATCGTAGTGGTCGTAACTTTGCAACCATAATGTCTGGCAGCATGAATCGCAAAGCCGCCCCAGCCGGTTCCGATCTCAAGAACATGGTCGTCCTGCGTAAGTTGTAATTTATTGCAAATGTGAGTGAGCTTAGACTGAGATGCTTGATTGAGATTATCCTGATCTGATTCAAATAATGCGGATGAATACATCAGTGTTGGGTCCAAGAAAGTTTGGAATAGTTGATTGCCGAGATCGTAATGTGCCTCGATATTGCGCTTTGAACCTTTCAAGGTGTTTTTGTTCAACCATGAAAAAATGTTTAAAACAGAATGGAACGCACCTGCCAGACCTTTCTCCATTTGATCGGTTAGGTGGCCATTGGCGACAAATAAACGGATTACTTGCTCAAGTGATGAGGTACTCCAGTAATTCGACATATAAGCCTCTCCCGCTCCGACCGACCCTCTAAAAGCGACATCGGTCCATACTTTAGGGTCTGACATTACAATATGGGCATCTGGGCCAGGCCGGCCACTCTCAAAGCAATGCGTATCTGTGCCATCTTCGATTGAAAGCCGGCCAAATCGAATGTCTTTAAAAGCCGACAGTAAACCCTTGCGGGCAATTTTTTGAAGCCAAGTCATCGAAACGATGGTTTCTGTTCGCACCGACCGATTGTTTGTAGTTGTTTGCGTCATAAAATTCCTTTAAGGATGCGCATGATAGGTTAAACCCTTCCGCCAAAGCGCAAAGGCTTCGCGATAAATTCCAGCGATTACTACCAAAGTTTGCGGCCAAATTCCGAGAAATAAAGGCCTGCGTGATTGGCCTTTGTACGGTATGAGCTTGAGGCTGAGCCCTGCTTCAAAAATTAATTGCTGAGCTTCATGATCCCATAATGCCAGATAAACGGAGAGGCCGTCTTCATAGGGCCAAGTTACGCGAGTTTGATACTCCTGAGACATCGGATTAAATGGTGAAACATGAAATTCCTTTGCGAAGGAATACGATCCGTTATCTGCTACATCCTCAGCAGAAATCACGTAACGATGCATCTCATTCCATGGGGTGTTGGAGACTTCGTAAATAAGGGCACTGGGAAGGCCCTTACAATCATGAAGAAAATAGACACTGAATGGATTGAAGCCAATGCCAAGCGTATGCGGATTCGTTAGCAATTTGACTGGCCCAGATACATCCAAGATTAATCGTTCTCGCACAAAATTTCGTGCAAGATCGCCGGATGGAGCATCATCTGCGATTAAATGGCGTCGCGTCTGGAAACTCAGTATTCCCCGCTGATTAATTTTTAGGCAAGACTGATGAAAGGTATGAAGCTGATCCAAATCTATCAAGAGCATGGCACTTGGATACCGAAAACTATGCTTTTTGGGTGCTAGGCGCTGATGCCAGACGTGGCCACGAGCGGACCGATGAATTGTCATTGAATTCATTCAATACCAAGCGTTTTCGAAAGTTCTGAGGCTGCACTTTCACCGGATACGACTCCATCTTCATGGAATCCATTGCGACTCCACGCACCAGCCACAACGATTCGGCGCCCCACATTCTGAGCTAAAATTTTAGACTGGGTTTCAAGTGAGCCAGGACCAAATTGGGGATGTGAATAAGTCCATTGACCTAAAATTAATTCGTTTCTTATCTTTGCAGTATTGTTGAGCGTTACGAAGAATTCGTGAGGGCCACCGATATTCTGAAGTCGGTTCATGTCGTAGGTTACGACGGCGCCCTTGCTTAACGGATTGTCTTGCATACGGTAATTCCAACTCGCCCATGCCTTTCGGTTTGTGGGCATTTGTGTGTGATCGGTATGTAACACAACATCATTTTCGGCGTAAGGGATTCGATATAAGTATTTTTTAAGTGGCTGAAAAGATTCATCAATTAGCTGACTGATCTGATCCGTATGGCCAGCTAAGACAACACCATCAAATAGCTCTGTGCCACTGGCACATTCTACCGACACGGCGTGCTCCGTTTGTCGCACTGAAGTGACGGCTGTATTCAACCGAATTCTATCAGAAAACGATCTGATCAAGGGTTTGATGTAGGAACTTGACCCACCCGGAAGAGAGAACCATTGCGGTCGATGACGGACGGATAGCAATCCATGATTCTTGAAAAATCGGATAAAAAACAGCGCTGGCATCTGAAGTACATCGAGTGTGTCAGATGACCAGATTGCGGCTGCCATTGGCAATAAGTAATGTGATTCGAATAAACGACCGAAGCCACGATTCATCAGGTAATGCTGTAGCGTAGTGTCCGTTCGAATGATGTCAGATTCAAGATCTCGAATCGCGGCCTTGTTGAATCGTAAAATATCCAAAAGAAATTTATAGTACTGGGGTGAGAGTAGACGCCGTTTTTGCGCAAATAAGGTGGCTAAATTGTCACCAGCGTATTCAATTCCAGTTCTTTCTGAACTCACACTAAAACTCATGTCGGTGTTTTGATGTTGTACACCAATTTCATTCAGCAGATTCAAGAAGCGGGGATAGGTCCACTCATTGAAAACAATAAACCCGGTATCGATTGCGTAAGCCTGATCATCTAGGTACACGTCGACGGTATGCGTGTGACCGCCAATCCAGCTATTTTGCTCGTACACGGTTACTTCGAAGTCCTGACTGAGCCGGTATGCTGCAGTGAGTCCAGAGATACCCGATCCAACAACGGCGATGCGCGGTTTTTGGTGGATCATCATTTTCTTAAGTCCTTGAATACATCAATCGCTCGTTGCCTAGAGGTTTTCAAATCGACAATTGGTGGTGGATAGTTAATATTCACATTAGACGTCCATGGTGCGTGGCGTTTTGCTGCTTCAAGGGCTGTCAGGGATGGAATCCACTTGGCCAGATAACTTCCATGCGGATCGTGTGTCTGGCTCTGACTCACGGGATTGAAGACCCGAAAATAGGGGGCAGCATCAGTTCCAGTCGATGCACTCCATTGCCATCCGCCGTTGTTAGCACCTAAGTCGGAATCCACTAAGTACCTCATGAAATAAGATTCACCAATTCGCCAATCACACAATAAATTTTTGGTCAAAAACTGCGCCACAACCATGCGAACACGATTGTGCATCCAGCCTGTTTCTCTCAACTCTCGCATTCCTGCATCCACAATTGGTATGCCGGTACTGCCGTTTTTCCAGGCCGTAATATCTTCTTCGTTATTGATCCAGCGAATTGATTCAGTATTTGCTCTAAAAGCCTTGTTCTTACTTAGTCTAGGAAAGCCAACCAATAAGTGCTGATAAAAATCACGCCAGATGATCTCATTTATCCACGAAAATGCTTCAGCAGGAAAATCCCAAATCGGCCGCTCTAGGAGCGCTTCTGCACGTGCTATGCATTGTCTTGGTGATATCAAACCACGCGCTAAGTAGGGACTAAGTCGGCTTGTTCCAGAGAGACTTGGTGAATTGCGCGTTGACTCATAACGAAGTAGACCGTTCTCTATAAACTCATCGAGTCGAATTATTGCCTCGGTTTCACTGGTGGCATACGAGGATAGATCTGATTCTGAGGCATTGCACAGCGGCGCCCATTGGGCGATAGGAGATGGCTTAGCATGATGGCTCGGCAGCGTAAATGGTGCGTACGACACCTCTTTGATACGATTTAACCAGCGTTTTTTGAATGGAGTAAATACCGTGTAGTAGTTGTTTTCCTTGGTCAAAACATCTCCGGCTTGGAGCATAATACGATCTGCAAATTCATGAATCTTGATGTTCGATTGAACTAAATCGACAACATCCAGATCTCGCTGACGTTCATTGACCTGATACTCTTGATTAAAGAAAAGATCAGTGACCTCTTCTGTCTGGCAGTATTCGACGAGCCATTTAACTTGCTCTAAATAGCTTCTCAGTATCACTACTTGAAAATCAATACCGAGCAGAGAGAGTTCTTTAGCCAAGCTGCGGAGGACCTGTTCGGTATAAAACAAACGATTCGCGCCGTATCCAAATCTCGACCAGTCATCATTTGCCGTCAAAAAAACTGCAGATAACCTAATCGGCCGATCATCCTTTAATGCGGCAACTAGTGCCGAATTGTCCTGTGTTCGAAGATCATCACGAAACCAAATTAGACGATGCTGCATAAATCCTCATGCGTGTATAAGCACAAATATGCTTTTTTTTGTGGGGAAATCATATAGAAGTTTCCTTCATGCGGTTGGCAATGGCAACGGACTCTGTCAATCTGAGTTTATTATAGCGAAGCGTAAATTAACGGGGTGTAAATAAATGATGTTTGGAAGAATTTTGATTGTTTTAAATGCCATTATTTTTTTCGCTCTGGCCGTTATGATGCTTTTTTCTCCGGAGCGCGTGCTGAGATCACTGAGCATTGTAGCTGAAACAAACAGTGCGTTGATTGAACTTCAAGTCCTGATTTCCGGCACTTTCTTAGGATTAACGGCACTGTGCGGGATGGCATGGATTGAATCTAGTCGTATTGCACAAGGACTGCTCCAGTTGGCGTCACTTTATGGGGCCTGGTTAGTGATTCGAGGCATCACAATCTGGTTGACACCTCCGGATGGGCTTTTTACGTATGTCTATTTAGGATTCGAGATCGTGATGGTAATTTCGCTTGTGTTTGCCTATCAGTCCGCATCAAAAATGGCATCAAGAGCGTTGTATAGTTCTGATCTAGAGACTCTTTAAGAGTCTTTCAGCTACCTCAAGTCCCGAGAGATAAGCACCTTCGACCCGACCACCAAACAAGTAATCACCAGCAATCCATAACCCATCATCGACTTGAAAAATTCCTTTTTGGGAGACAACGGATGGATCTTTTGGTCGTGCAAAACTCCACCGATGCGCAAGCAATGGCTCACCAATAATGCCGGTTCGTTGACGCACTGCATCACACAATACGTCAGCGACTGATTCGGCAGTCTGGCCAATGTGCTTGGCGGCCCAGTCCGGATTAGATTGAATGACAACAAAGTTGTTCTCACGGCCAGGTTTGCTGCGCTCCATCGAAATAAAATCAATGACGGGATCATCACCTCCAAAGCAGGCATCCAGCGGTGTGCCACCGCGATCTTGCAACTGGCTTTCAGTCTTCATGACAAGTGTCCAGGTGGGATCCATTAAGAACCGATCACTAATTGCTTTCGTTTCAAATCCAGTCAGCAGATCCGACATTTGGTTAACGGGTGTTGTCACAATGACTTTATTGGCGGTGAATTCTTCGTGTTTCGTCGTTGTGAGTTGATAACCGTTGTTGCGTTTTTGAATATTAGCTATTCGGACCTCAGTTTCAATCTGTAATCCGTCTGCTAAAAATCGTCCGAACGCGTTCATGTAGGGGGTGCCAACAAAACGTAATTGCGTGTCTGGTGACGAATCAATTCCTTGGGTTGTGAGATAGCCCATCCTCGGATTCCATGGCTTTATTGCACCAAAGGATAGACCCGCATCTACTACCGATTGAAAGCGACCGTCGCGTACAGTAAAAAATTGAGCACCAATATCAGCCCGAACGGGTCCGATCCGTTTTGATGCCAAACGACCCCCTGGACCGCGGCTTTTCTCGAATATGACTGCGTCCATAGAAGCTAGACGAGAGGCAACTGCGAGTCCTGCCACGCCTGCTCCAATGATCGCGATATTTAAATGTCTCATTATGGTGTCGTTTTGATTGACTGGTATTTACAATGAATGGCCCAATCCAATGTATTAGGTTTATAAAAGGTAATTACAAGATATGACCGACATTACAATTACAGAAAGTGCTCAGACCTATCTTCTAGGTTTGCTTGAAAAGCAAGATGCTGACGGCATTGGCGTGCGCTTGTTTGTTTCTCAGCCAGGAACTGCATACGCTGAGACTTGTCTTGCTTATTGCCGTCCAGGAGAGGAAAAGCCAGAAGACGAGCAGATCCAGCTGGATGGCTTTATTGCTCATCTCGATCATCCTAGCCTGCCTTACCTTGATGAAGCGGTTGTGGATTTTGTGGCGGACAAGCTAGGCGGACAGCTGACCATCAAAGCACCCAAGGCAAAACAGCCCACGGCGGCATTTGATGGACCTGTTGAGCAACAGATTGTTGAGATTTTGGCCTCGGAAATTAATCCCGGACTCGCGTCGCACGGTGGTGACGTTCGTTTGATTCGATTAGAAGAAGATATTGCGATTTTGCAGTTTGGCGGCGGCTGCCAGGGATGTAGCGCAGTCGACATGACACTGAAAGATGGCGTTGAAAAGACGCTGGTTGAACGAATCCCAGAGTTGAAGGGGGTTCGTGATGTAACGGATCATACTCATCGCGAGAATGCTTACTACAAATGAGTCACAGTATCATTTCTAAGGTCACGTCTCTGGACGCTATCGTGAAAGAGATTCGAGAATTTTTGGGAGTTACCACCCCGATCGCGTGGGTCAATAAAGCCGTGGACGAATTGCCCACCTTGCTGATTGATCACGCGAACTGCGAATACAAGGCAGCAGCAACAGGAATGTCGCTACTCAGTCGCTATAAAGAACGTCCCCACGTGCAGCGCTTGATGGCGAGGCTTGTACGGGAAGAAATGTTGCATTACGAGCAAGTGCTGATTTTTATGGAGAGAATGAATATCACATTCCGCCCATTAACAGCCTCGCGCTATGTAAAAACACTAAGAGAGAAGGTAAGAACCGACGAACCTGGGCGTCTTACCGATCTCTTGATCGTTGGAGCGATTGTTGAGGCCCGCTCCTGTGAGCGTTTTTCTGCTTTGTGGCCCCATTTGCCGAGTCAACTTGGCAAATACTATAAAAGTCTTTTGAAGTCAGAGGGTCGCCACTACCAGGATTATTTGGTCCTGGCAGGGGAAACAGCCTCTATATCAGAGTGTGACGAGCGTTTAGAGCTGTTTTTATTTAGAGATGCTCATTTGATTACGTCAGAAGACGATGAGTTTCGTTTCCATTCAGGAATTCCAAGACAAGTTTCCCACTGATCGAGATATTCTGTTGAAGCCGCCTCAAGTCGAATATGACTCGCGGTCATCGATTCTTTTTTGACCTCCAGCAACACCCCAATCCCCATTAGATTCCAGTCGGAAGTTACTATTCTTAAACCATTTTTCTGTGGGTGGACCTGTGGTCGATGAGTGTGTCCGTGGATCAGAAGTGATACCTCAAAGTCTTCCATCCACGATTCAACCGTCAATTCGACAACATCACCAATTGCGTCTGCCCTATTCATCTGGTTCTTTCGGGACGCCTGACGCAGATCATTCGCGATTACCTGTCGCTCCTTAAGCGATTTAGTGAGAAATGACGTTCGCCATTGCTCCGTTCTCACCTCAGCCTTAAAGCGCTGATAATCATGATCTGATGTGCACAACTCATCACCATGAATGATGAGTATATTTTCCAGCAAGACCCTGGGAGCGGTCTGGATCTTGAATTGACTCAGATACGTTGAATCTAATAAAAAATCCCGATTTCCAGGAATGAAGACCGTTTTTTCTGATCTATGACCAAGCTCTGTGAGCAGTGCTTCATCAAGCGGATCTGCACCATCCGAACCAATCCACGCCTCGAAAATATCTCCGGCCAGAACTAGTGCATCGTAGTCAACTCTCGTTATTGCAGACAAAGCGGCTTCGTAGCGCTCTGGTAGCGATGGATCTAAGTGCAGATCCGATACGATGAGAGTTCGTTTCAAATGACTGAAGCCTTGGTAATGATCACATCATCAAAAGGCACATCGGAATGCCCCATTCGATTGGTGGTTTCAACCTTTTTGATGGCGTCGACCGCGTCCATGCCCTCAGTCACGCGACCAAACACGCAATACCCAAAACCGTCAGAGCTTTCAGAGCGATGATTTAAGAAGTCATTGTCCGAAAGATTAATAAAAAACTGTGCCGTTGCCGAATGTGGGTCCATTGTGCGCGCCATGGCAATGGTTCCACGATCATTTGCAAGTCCATTGGACGCCTCGTTTTCGATTGTGCCACGCGTCTCTTTTTCGGTCATGCCTGGTTCGAAGCCGCCACCTTGAATCATGAAATCATCAATTACTCGATGGAAAATCGTACCATCGAAGAAACCATCCTCAACATATGTTTTAAAATTTTCTGATGTTTTGGGCGCATCTGTCTCTAATAGTTCTAAAGTGATGTTGCCGAGCGTCGTTTCCAATAGAATCACAGGTTTTTCTCCTAATATTACAGCTCGGTATTATACCGGTTCAGCGAAAGGAAGGACGTGTGAGTTTGCAGATTTTTGACACATTGGCTCGAGAAAAGCGTGAATTTCTCCCAATCGAACCAGAAAAAATTGGTTTGTATGTATGCGGTATGACGGTCTATGACAGATGTCATCTGGGTCACGGCCGGGTGATGGTAGCGTTCGATGCCATCGTTCGTTATTTGAAATTTCGCGGTTTTAATGTGCTTTATGTACGCAATATCACGGACGTTGATGACAAAATCTTCGCAAGAGCAGCGGATCAGAGCATTCCATTTACTCAACTTACAGAGCAAATGATTGAGTCAATGCACAACGATGAAGTGAAACTTGGTTGTGTTCAACCAGATCAAGAACCAAGAGCAACAAACAATATCCCATCAATGGTGGAATTGATTAATACGCTAATCAACAACGGATCTGCCTACCAAGGCACGTCTGGTGACGTTTATTTTCGGGTCGACTCGTTTCCAGCGTACGGCAAACTCAACAATAGAAACCTGGATGATATGATTGCTGGGGCTCGTGTTGCAGTGGTTGAGGACAAGGAAAATCCTGCGGATTTCGTTCTTTGGAAGCAAACTAAAGAGGGCGAGGAATCATGGACCAGTCCGTTCGGCCCTGGCCGCCCCGGATGGCATATCGAGTGTTCGGCCATGAGCATGAATGCATTGGGAAATACTTTTGATATTCATGGTGGCGGGCCTGATCTTAAATTTCCGCATCATGAAAATGAAATCGCTCAGTCCGAAGCAGCTACCGGCTGCACGTTTGCTAACTACTGGATGCACGCGGGTGCGGTCCGGGTTGATGAGGAAAAAATGTCCAAGTCATTGGGTAATTTTGTCACGCTGGATGAATTATTTGCGGACCATCATCCTGAAGTGATTCGATTTTTCCTACTTCAGAGCCACTACCGCAGTGCGATTGCATTTTCAGAGCCGGCACTAATTAAGGCCGAGTCTGCCTATACCCGTTTGGTTCAGTGCTTACCAAAGGTTGTTTCTGAGACTGATCCAGATTCAATGAAAAAGTTTATGGAGTACATGAATGATGACTTTAATACACCACGTGCCATCGCACTCATGTTTGACCTATTGAATAATGGTTCAGATCAAGCACACTCGACGATCGCATTTATAGGCAACGTGCTCGGATTTTTTAGTGCTGGGCGAGAAAAATTTTTAAAGGAATCACAAGAATTGAAAGCAGTAAACAGCCAGTACAGTGACGTAGACATCGATGAATTGATCCAGCAAAGACAGGCGGCCCGTGATGAGCGTTCATTTGATGCCGCTGATGCCATCCGTGATCAACTCTCTGGCGCCGGAATAATCATTGAAGACAGCCCGGGTAAGGCAACCACGTGGCGTCGAAGATAACCGGAAACGGCGGGCTCTTTCTTACCACGGTATTGATTTGGGGTACCACTTGGTTTGCAATACTTGGCCAGCTTGGTCAAGTTCATCCAGTGGCTTCAGTTGCATGGCGATTCTTGGCTGCGTCGTTAGTGATGTTTATTATTTGTTGGGTAAAGAGCCTCGAGCTTAGGATTTCTCCCCGAATCCATCTTCTTTGCCTCGTGCAGGGTATTGCGCTTTTTGGCATCAATTATTGTCTGTTTTACACGGCGAGTCTGAACTTAACGACCGGCCTGATCTCGGTTGTATTCTCAACGATGGTGCTCTGGAACGCCCTAGGTGCGTTCGTTTTCCTTGGACGACCGTTGGATATAAGGGCTCTGCTTGGGGGAGTAATTGGTGTGATCGGTTTGTGTGTCTTGTTTTGGAGTCAGGTCGAGGTCTTTACGATCAACCAATTCGGGGCAACCCCACTCATTATTTGTTGTATTGCCACGCTATTTGCAAGTGCAGGTAACTTGATCTCGGCAAAGACGCAGGGGGAGGGTATTTCAGTCTGGGTAATGTCTGCATATGGCATGCTTTATGGTGCATTAAGTGTCTTGATGTATGCGATTATTATGAATATTCCACTGCAATTTGAGTGGTCACTGATCTATCTATCGTCATTTTTATATCTCGTACTATTTGGTTCGGTAATTGCCTTTGGCGCCTATTTGACGTTACTTGGCCGAATCGGGCCGGGAAGGGTGGCTTATGCGACGGTCTTATTTCCTCTGGTCGCGCTTCTGATCAGTGTATTGTTCGAAAGTCATGATCTGGGCCCATTAACCGCGGTCGCAGTGGCCATTGTTCTGGCAGGAAATTGGCTTGCACTTTCACAACCGAAAGTGTCGAAAGCAGCTTGCACCTAGGCAGAGCGGTGACTATACTCCGCATCCACTGGTGAGCGTTGATTTGCTCAGTTAGGCAAAGTCGGGGTATAGCGCAGCCTGGTAGCGCATCTGCTTTGGGAGCAGAGGGTCGTTGGTTCGAATCCAGCTGCCCCGACCATTTACTGATTGTGCGCCTGTAGCTCAACCGGATAGAGCAACGGCCTTCTAAGCCGTAGGTTGCAGGTTCGATTCCTGCCAGGCGTACCAGCCTGGTCTCAGCGGTGGGTGTAGCTCAGTTGGTAGAGCCCCGGATTGTGATTCCGGTCGTCGCGGGTTCGAGTCCCGTCATCCACCCCATTTATCAATGCAAACCACTGATTTAATAGTTTTATATTTGTTCCCCAGAAGTTTTCAGACCACATTACTTACCACTTTATATGATTCATTAAAAACCCCGCCGAAGCGGGATCTTGATTAGTACCGATACTGCTCGTTTGTAACTTGAGGTCTAGCCTTTAACTGCACGGGCACTCTGCACAGTCAATGAAGATATCGAAGACAATCACGTGCAGCACGCTAGAGGGATAATGCGGGTCCATGGGATCACCATCGGTCATCTGATCGATTCCGAGCTCGCGCTGGCGTCGTTGAAACCAAGAAAGTAACACCTGATGCTCGCGCGCATGACGAGCGGTATTTTCCGGTTCAGTGATGATGGCATGCATCAAAGAGCGTTCAATTTTGGCCCGAGTGGAATTCGAGTTACCGAATCGGTCATCCAGCTGTTTGCGTTATCACCACTGGTTTGCTTGGACAATGACCAAAGAAAACCTGCTGCCTCACCATTGGAGCTGATGATAATGAGTGGAATGGAGACGCTATGTGTCCCCGCATATTCAGGCTCGCCCAGAGTTCTGCTGGCGTGATTAATTAATGGCTCATAGGCTGGCTGTTTAACGATTGCTTTAAAGTGCCAAAAAGGCCCTGTGGATCGTTTGTTTGCCGGACTTGCAAAAACAAATGCTTGTTGAAGGCCAGCATCGGGAGTTGGCGAATCATTCTTCGCCATACTTCCTAAGATGATTTCAACGACGTCACTGGGTGAAAAATCGGGTGAGGGTGTTTTGTCAAAACTCCAACTTAACGATGATATACCGAGGGTAAGAAACACTAACCAACGCATGATCGACCTCCATGCTTTTCTATGACATGGGGGTTAATTACATGGAGGCAAGACTTCATTGCCGACGATTGCATAACAGGAAGCTTCTTTGGGTTGAAAGCGAGGTCCACCTGAGAACGCCGTAAATGCAGGCAACAATAACAATCGTCGATCCGTCACCGCAAAGCAGGGGTAGACTAAATGATCTGTGGCGCTCTTGAATTCAATTTGTGGATGGATATGTCCAGCAATCCGTGCTTTTGCTCCGCTATCTGGATGATGCGCAAGCTCGATGCCCTGCCAGAGAGTTGGTTCGGGATGGATATGAAAGCCAAGTGCGGCCGCAAACGGCTGTCCTTTGCGGTCATGGTTTCCAAGAATCACATGGAATTGAACCTTCAGTCCGATAAATTGATTCATCCACCGATCCATTTGAGCGTCAGTGATTGATGGCGGGTGATGAAACAAATCGCCAAGAATCCATACCGAGGATGCATGGGTTTCGGCGACGGCGTCTGAAAGTCGATTGAGATCATCTGTCTCACCGCCATTGGGAACAGGAATACCCGATTGCCTAAAATATGCACCTTTCCCCAGATGCAGATCGCTTAAAAACAACGTGTTGCTGTCTTGGTGCCATAGCGTCCGATCTGCTCGAGCTGAAAATCGCTGTGTTCCAAACTCAATGATTTGCAAGGAAGTCTCTCGTTAGACGGGCCATTCGTTCGGCAACACTTTCAGAAGATAAACGCGCGCTTAAGCGGTCAATCACCAATGGAAGAGCAAGCGGTGACGGTTGTGCGATGGGCTTCATTAACAGTGGTTTTCGGGATAAATCGTGCAGTGTGCTCTGCAGTTGGTCAATATCAAATTCGTCGCGAAGGACATCCTGTCTGGCTTGGCTGAGCAACACATGCTCGGGATCGTATCGCTGGAGCACGTCGTACAGCAGTCCCGCTGAGGATTGCAGCATGCGAAGCGATTTTTGACGGCGAGGATAGCCTTCGAAAATCAGTCCGGAGATACGAGCGGTTGCTCGGAACTGTCGTCGAACCAATTCTGACAGGTTCAGCGCTTTTTCAAGGTCGTCCATGAGATGCTCAGGAGAGACGATCGAGGGCCAGTGGGCTTGGCAGTGATCGAGTGGCTCAGGCTCTGGGCTCAGTAGTTCAATGCCATAGTCATTCACAGTGACTGTGAGTGTCGCCGGTATGATCTCCGTAACCCGTGCCGCGACTAGCGGTCCTAGTGCTTGATGCACCAACCAACCAGCGAAGGGATAAAAGCACAGATGGAATCCATCTCGGGTTTTAAATTGTTCCGCCACGGTGACATCGACCTGTGGGCAATGGCTAATGTGTGACTGAATGGTTGAAGTCTCTTCAAGCGCTTGTTTCAACCATCGATGATTCAGAATCCGTTGCGATAAGGGGCGTTGTCGTTGGAAATCAGCTGCAACGTGGGTGGCCAAGGTTTCTGATAAGGGTAATCGTCCTCCGGTCCATCGAGGGATTTCACTGAAGTTTCCGCGCCCGGCTGGTTTGACGATGAGTTCGCCATCAGTGAATCGTAGCATTTCCAGCCGTTTGCCTGAGAAACGGAAGATATCACCAGGCCTCAGGCGTCCAGCAAAGGACTCTTCCACTTCGCCAAGGCTACCCCCTCGGCGCATTTTGACGCGTACGTGGGCATGCGAGACGATGGTGCCGATACTCATCCGATGGCGTCTGGCTATCTGTTGAGACACCAATAAGAAATAGCCATCATCGCGTTGTTCAAGACGCCGATACTCGGGATATTCTCTAAGCGACTCAGAGCCTTTGACAAGCACTGTGAGTAATCGATTAAAGGTATCCTGAGAGAGATGTCGATAAGCCCAGGATGCCCGAATCTCAGTGAACATCGCCTCAGGATGCCATGGTGCTTGTAAGGCCAGTGTGACCAGATGTTGGATCAGCACATCGAGACAGTGTTCGGGTGGGCGAATGGGTTCTAAGGACTGTTCGTCTAAGGCGTCGGCAAGGGCGGCATATTCGTTAAGATGCAGCCTGTTGGTTGGAACCAGTAAAACGTCCGTGCCTGCTCCTGGTCGATGGCTTGCTCGGCCAGCTCGCTGGATGAGACGACTGACCGAACGTGGTGAGCCCACTTGGATGATGCGTTCAACAGCCTGGAAATCGACACCCAGATCCAACGAGCTGGTGGCGACTACGCAATCAATTTCGCCGGTTTTCAGCTGTGCTTCTACCAATTGTCTGGATTCTGAGGAGAGCGATCCGTGATGAAGCGCGATGGACAAATCCATACGAACAATGCTGAGCGCCTGAAACCATTGCTCCGCGTGGTTGCGAGTGTTGGTAAATAGCAGTGTAGTTTGACCCTTCAACAGCTTTTGACTGACCGGTTTTAGGAGGCTTAATCCAAGATACCCAGCCCAGGGTAGTCGATCATTTTCGTCAGATTCAGAAATACTTAGAGTGACAACGCGATCGATATCGGCTTGAGTCAGTTCACCGTCGACGCCCACAGGCAACAGCACACCAAGTGCAGATTCTGGGTTTTTCAGGGTGGCGGAGACGCCTGTTATCGTGACATCAGAACTTAAGCGCATGAGACGTTGCAAACACAAGCTCATTTGCACGCCGCGTTTGGATGCCATGAGATCGTGCCACTCATCGATGACGACCGATTCCAAGGAGGCAAATAGCGCCTGAGATTTGGGTGAAGACAAAATGACCGACAACGATTCGGGGGTCGTCATCAAAATCTGTGGAGGTTTTCGAAACAGGCTCGCTCGATCTTTGGCTGATGTATCGCCGTTTCGTGAGAGTACCCGCACTTCGCTGTCGATCAATGGATCTTTCAGCGCCAGTTCAAGATCTTTTGTCATCGCTCGGAGTGGTGTGACATATAAAAGTCGAATTCCCTGTGTTTGGGGATTTGCCAGCAGTTTTTCGATCATGGCGCCGGTTGCCGCGAGTGTTTTCCCAGACCCTGTTGGGCATTGGATCAACTGATGGACTCGGTGGGCTGTTCGTTCCCATGCAAGTAATTGAAAGCTAAAGGGTTCAAATCCTTTCCTGCGGAAGTAGGCATGGAGACGATCAAAGGACATGGTAGTTCGTCATGAGTGCGTGAAAATGTGTCAATTCGTCTGCGTCCTTGGGTCCAACATCCTGCCGCCAGCGTAAAATCCGTGGAAACCGAAGTGCGACTCCACTTTTATGTCGGGTGGAGACTGCAATGCCCTCGAATCCAATTTCAAAGACCTGTAATGGCTCGACTTGCCGTACGGGCCCGAATTTCTGGATAGTATGTTTTCTGATCCATTGATCCATGGCTTTTAGCTCAACATCGGTCAAACCCGAATACGCCTTCGCAACAGGGACCAATTCACCCTGATCATTCCAGCACGCGAGTGTGTAGTCGCTATGCAGGTTCGCTCGACGCCCATGGCCTGCTTGCGCATAGATTAAGATGCAATCGGCAGTCATGGGCTCCAGTTTCCATTTCCACCAATAACCAGCTTTCCGTCCAGATCCGTAGGTGCTCTGTCGATTCTTGATCATGACGCCTTCAGCACCAATGTCGCGTGCCGCCTCTCTCATCGCTGAAATCTCCTCAACGCGTTGTGGTGACAGCACAGGACTTTGGTGGAACGCGATGGTTTGGAGCACTGCTTTGCGTGCAGCCAGCGGTTGATCCCGCATGTCTTCGCCTTGAAAGCGTAAGAGATCATAGCATTTGAAGAAAGCAGGGTTTGTTTTGAGCAGTGTTTGTGTAATACGTTTGCGGTTCAAACGGGTCTGAAGTTGATTAAAGCTCTGCAATTGGCCAGGTGTTCCAGCGAGAATTTCGCCATCGAGAATGATGAGTGAAGGAAGGGTGATCGCACTGTCGACGATGTCGGGGAATTGCTCAGTAATGTCGTGATCACCTCGAGACCACAGACGGATGGTTTGATCGGTTTTAATCAATTGAGCTCGGATGCCATCCCATTTGTATTCAACCAGCATGTCTTGCGGATTAAGTGATGCGATCTCCTGCTCTGTGATTGGATTGGCTAGCAAAAATGGCAAAGGTCTGGCATCTAGTTCGTTTTGTGTAACTGGTTCTTGCAGTCGTTTTAACCAATCGCGGTCAGCGACGAACGGTCCCATCAATCGTTCTTCAATGACTGCCCGGTCCATATCGATAGCGCGTGCAATTGCTTCATGCACCAGGCCTTTGCTGACGCCTACCCGAAAGCCACCGGATGATAGTTTGAGAAATAAAAACGCCTCATCCTTTGAAAACTGATCTAGTTGCGCGAGTAGTGCATCGGCAAAAACCTCTGGTTTGAGGCCTGCGAGCGCTGTCTGGCGATCAATCCATTGCTTGAGAATTGGATCTTTGGTTTGCGGTTTCGCCTGCGGGTTGGCAAACAAGATGGCAAGCGTTTCTGACAGATCACCGACGGTTGCGTAACACTCCTCAAACAGCCAGGTTGTCTTGATAAACGCTTGATTGGCCGTGTACTTTAAGAGACTGGGTTTGAGTCGTTTTTTTCCCAGTTGACTAGTGAGTGCCTCAACTGCGATTGCACTTTCAAGCACATCGGCATGACGAATAAATTCAATCAAAGCGTTCCGTTTTGCGTTGGTCGACTGACTGGTATCCAGCGCTTGAAACAAGCCGACAAAATTCATTGATCGATGCCTTCTTCAATTCCAAATGCGGTTTCCAAACGCTCTGCTAAAATGCCGAGGTGCTCGGTGAGATACCGTGTTAACACTCGGGTTTCGCCATGCGTTGCGTACACCTGGGTCGCTTGACTGTCCTGAACTGTCTGGATGAGGCCATTCCAATCGGCATGATCGCTCACTACGAACCCTTGATGAATTGATGCGCGCCGCCGAACGCCACGGACTTGCATCCAACCGGAAGCCATTGCCAACTCTGTCGGATGAAATCGTTTTAAAAACGAGGATCCTGCCACCTGTGGTGGGGCAATAACGAGATCGCTTGAGACGCTCTTATTGGTCTCACTTGTGCGCTCCCACGGGCAGAGTTTGACACCTTCTTGCTCATAGACACGATTTAAGGTTGCGACTGCCCCATGGACTTTTACCGAGCGGTCTGAGCGACGCTGAATCTCCGCCATCATGCGTTGGGCTTTGCCTAACGAGTAGCAGAGAAGAACAGGGGTACGCTGATGACGGACATGATGATCCCACCAAGCGAATAACTGGTCCATCGTCTGGTCTATGGATGGCCAGCGATAGATAGGAAGTGCGAAGGTCGCCTCGGTGATTAAAACGTCACAGGTAACGGGCTCGAAGGCTTTGCAAGTTGGATCGGGATCTCGTTTGTAGTCACCAGTAATGACCCACACCGCATCACTATCATCAAGACGGATTTGCGCTGATCCAAGAACATGGCCGGCGGGATGGAAGCTGATTTGAACTTCCCCACGCGTGAACGACTCGCCGTAGGCATGAGTTGTGATCTGCTGGTCACCAAGTCGCTGCTTGAGTAACCCTTCGCCACCAATCGCACAGTGATAGTCCTTCGACCCCGCACGCGCATGATCAGCATGGGCATGGGTGATTAATGCACAATCGACTGGCCGCCAGGGATCAATGTGTGCGCCCGCCTTGGGACAATACAAACCTTCAGGGGTCCTGATCACCAAAGGATCACGGCGACGGCTTTTTTTCGATACCATGGTGACTTAATTACTTGATGAAGCGAATAAACGTCCAGTGTTCAGACCATTCCATGTCGTTGTCGTTGTCGTCGTCCTGATCGCGGTCAGTATTACTGAAATTGCCTCTGCGTGCGAGAAAACTGGATTGGTTTTATAATGCTCTTACTTATTCGGCAAAAATTTTCTCGTGTTCACAGCAAATATCACAAAGCTTAGGTGGCTTTCTAGCCTAAAAGAGTTGATCACTTATGTTTGTCGTCTCTAATCTTTTACTGAACTTGCACACAAAGCTTGAAAAGATTTAGAGGTCTAATAAAAATAGATTGCATTTATCATAAAATGATTTAATAAATGTGTAAGGTAGGTTACTCACAAAGCTATCATTACTTTTGTTTTTATGATGAGTAAATCCATGCGCTAGCAAATTCCAAATAAATCGAGAACTTAATGTTTAAACACTTTTTTGTTTTTCTGTTGCTGATGCTGCCAATTTCCGCTTCGGCACATTCACCATTGGCATCTTTATCGCCGAAAGATGGCGCTTCTTTGGATCAAACACCACCACAGATAGAAATAGTGTTCAAATCACCAGCAAAACTCATCAAAGTGGAAATGCTTAAACTTAACGCCAACAGCAATGGTTCACTTTTGGAGAGTTTATTTGGTGGTAGTGAGGGTGATGAGGTTTCTCTCGGCAAGGACTTTCTCATGAAGGTTGCTGAGACACATGCTATTGCATTGCCGCAATTGACCAGTGGAAACTATGCTGTTGCATGGCGTGCGATGGGAGAAGACGGGCATGTCATTAAAGGTGATTTTTCTTTTAAGTTGACCAGCAACTAGCATGGATATTTGGAGTTTTATAATCCCTTTTTTGAGGGTTTTGCTCTACCTATCATCGCTTGGTGCAGTTGGAACAATTTTATTTATTCATCATTTTGGTAAAAATCAGTCGCCAACTGGAGTACGTTATTGTCAGAGCTTGATCAAGAAAAGCGCAATCTTGGGCGTAGTGGCTTCACTCAGCATTTTTCTCTCAGTTGCTGGAAATATGGGGGGTGATCTCATGAGCGCTCTTGACATAGCCATGCTGCAGCTTGCATTGGATTCTAAAGCTGGTCTCGCATCATTGATCACATTACTCGGGTTTCTGATAGTAATAATCACAAGCAAAAGTTCCTCTCAATCAGGTCTTGTTGGATCTCTTTTTGGTTTGGCACTGGTTTTATCGTCGTTTGTGATGGTCGGTCATTCCACTAGAGAAGGTCTTGTTACACAAAGCCTACTGCTAATTCATTTGGCTGGCATCGCTTACTGGCTCGGCTCTTTGATGCCCTTTCGTTGGATGTGCCTATCAAATGGCAATGAAAACCTATTCTTTATCGCGCATCGTTTTGGTGTGTTAGCAACAAGATATATTGGGGCTTTGGTGATTTCAGGTCTTGTATTTGCTTACAATCTGCTGGGAAGTTTTTCTGATCTGATCAATACAACCTACGGCAATGTGCTTTTGGTGAAGCTCGTAACTGTTTCTGCCTTATTATCTCTAGGGGCTTTGAATAAATTTAGGTTTGTACCCTTACTTATCGAAAACCCAGTTGTCGGGGCAAAAAGACTTCAGTCTTCTGTGAATTTTGAGATGGGACTGGCTTTATGCATTTTGTTTTTCTCCGCTCTCCTGACTACTTCGCTTACTTTGCCAATGAGTACGTGAATAATTTCTCACCGAAATTTTTTCAATAGTCCTCTCGCGACGGTTTCGTCAAAAGTACTGCCTGTGCAAATAACCAAGCCAAACAGAATATTCGAAATCACCAATCCAGACTGCTAGGAATTTGTTGATAGATTTACTGAGTTATGTCTGCTGGGCTCTCATAGCGCCTCGGTCTTCATTCTATTAATCACATGTTCCACTCGACTTAATATTTGCTATAAAATCCCACGCGATCCACTACTAAAGTGTAAAATAACTAAGACCTCTCTTTATCCGAGCAAACATCCTCATGAATTTTCAATTTGGTAAAATAGCAAAACTACTTACAGTAGTCGTTGTCTTGAATACTCTGTTCGGATGTGGCGACAGTAAAGTTTTAAAAGACAAAAAGGTTATTCCTTTTGATACAGCGAAGGGGAAGGTTTCTCCTGATGTTAACGGCGAGGGGCTTGGCGCAGTTCAGTGCCTTCGCGTTGAAGATCTAATGATGAATTCGGGGATTGAACTGAGTCCTCAAGAGAGAGCGGCATTTCAACGTGCCCTTGTTGCACACCTCGCGCCACTCAACTATCTGGTCAATTCGGAATGTAAATTCAGGATTCAGTTAAGCATTCAAGAATATGAAATAAAAGAATTTATTGTTGCCTCTCGATTGATCATTAATGTTGGTGCAAGAATCCTGACTGAAAACGATGAGGAGCTTTGGACAGCCAAATACCGCTTTACTGAAAACGGTGGATCTTTCCCACTTGATCCGATTTCGGCGGGCCTTGCAGTGTTTTCTTCCGCTCAAAATGCTTCAGATGACAATAAACTGAATGGTATTTTTATAGCGGTTAGACGGCTTTTATTAAACCTTCCAGAGAAAACGGTCTCCGCGTTCGTACCTCCTAACGGAGACCCCAAGAAATCTGCTTTTTTGGAAACTGCGGAGGTTAGAAAAGAGAAGCAGTCGAGCTTTGTGGACGCCTTGAGATTGTGGGACGAAGGAGCGCGAGACAAAGCGATTCAGATCATTCGCTCTCTTTATAATCGAGTCTCTCATGCTGCACTTGGATATCAGTACGGCCTGATGCTCGAAGCGGTTGGACGAGAGGAGGAGGCGGCCTCTGCCTTTGCCGAAGCCGCGATCGCTCAAGCAAAAATTCAACAATTAGGTGCGAGCAAACGAGCAATTGGTCGACTGCAACGTTTAAATGATCTCCGGGGTGGGGTTTATCAAGACTCAGTAAATCGAGCTATTGCCGAGGTAAATCGAATTAGCCGGCGATAAAAACGAAAAAAAGAATTGATCGATAACGATGCTTGAATTTTCGTTCTTAATACTTCAGTATTCGGCGCTTCATAACGCGCTCTGCGTTCTGTTGCGGATGTGGTGAAATTGGTAGACACGCCAGATTTAGGTTCTGGTGCCGCGAGGCGTGTGGGTTCAAGTCCCTCCATCCGCACCATCACTGTACGGTTCCGATTGAAAACAGTATCCTTACGCGTTTATTTTCTAAAGTATCGAATTTGAGGTTACTGAATGCAGGCTGTCCTGGAATCACCGAGCGCTCTTGAGCGTCAATTTGTTATTACTGTCCCTAGTTCTGATGTTGAGGCTGAGTTTGAAATCAAGCTCAAAGAAGCTGCTCAACGCGTCAAGATTGATGGATTTCGTCCGGGTAAGGTTCCGGCGTCTGTGGTTAAACAGCGTTATGGTCAAGCAATTCGGCAAGAAATTGCGTCCGATCTGATGGAAAAGGCGCTGGGTCAAGCTTTAAGTGAGCATGATGTCAGGCCCATCGGCCAGCCAAAGATCGAAGATGTGGTCTATGAAGCGGGTAGTGATTTTTCGTTTAAGGCAACGTTCGAAGTCTTTCCGGAGATTGAGCCTGCAGGGCTTGATGGTGTGGAAATTGAACAAATCCAATCCAAGATCGCAGCGGCTGACATTAAAGAGATGATCGCCACACTCCGTGACCAGAAAAAAGAATGGAAGGAATCTCCAAAAGTGCAGGCAAAAAAAGGGGATCGTGTCACGATCAACTTTGAAGGGTTTGTAGATGGCGAAGTTTTTGAAGGCGGCAAGGGTAACGATCACGTTTTAGGCCTTGGCTCTGGTTCAATGATCCCAGGATTTGAAGATGGTATTTTAGGAATGAAGAAAGGCGACTCTCGTGATGTCGAGGTGGTCTTTCCTGAGGACTATCATGCCGAGAATCTCAAAGCGAAGCCTGCCGTATTCAAAATTGATGTAACTAAGCTTGAACGCGGCGATCTTCCAAAGATTGATGAAGTATTTATAAAATCTTTTGGTATCGAATCTGGTACCGAAGAAGACTTTAAAGCTGACTTAAAAAAACAAATGGAAAGAGAACTTTCATCAGCCCTGAAAAATATGAATAAAACAAAAGTGTTTGATGCACTTGTAGAAGCCAACGGAGAAACTCCAGTCCCAACCTCAGCAATTACTGCTGAAGTTCAGACATTGAAAAAACAGGCCGCTGAGCGCTTTGGTGGTGGCCAACAGTTTGAAGTTAATCAGTTACCTGATGAACTCTTCACTGAACAAGCCGAACGCAGAGTTCGTCTTGGTGTATTACTGGGGGCCACAGTCAAGGCACTCGAATTGAAGCCTGAAGATGCGCGAATCAAGAGTTTGATTGATGAAATGGCCTCTGCGTACGATGATCCGGATGAAGTTGTGAATTTCTATTATTCCAATGAAGATAATCTTAGACAGATCGGGGCCCTTGCTGTCGAAGAACAGGTCGCAGAAAAATTGCTTGAAAAGGCAAGTTTAAAGCCTATTGATATGTCTTACAGTGACGTAATGAAAAATCGTCAAAGTTAATTAGAAGGAAATTCGTATGACAGGTTTGGTGCCAGTTGTTGTAGAGCAAAGCTCCCGTGGAGAGCGCGCGTATGACATCTATTCACGTCTTCTAAAGGAGCGCGTGATTTTTATGGTTGGCCAGGTCGAGGATCATATGGCGAACCTTATAGTGGCTCAGCTTCTCTTCTTAGAATCAGAAAATCCAGACAAAGATATCCATTTGTATATTAACTCGCCTGGTGGATCAGTGACTGCGGGAATGTCGATCTATGACACCATGCAATTCATCAAGCCTGATGTCTCGACATTGTGCATAGGACAGGCGTGTAGCATGGGTGCTTTTCTGCTGACCGGTGGTGCAAAAGGGAAGCGGTTCGCTTTGCCGAATTCCCGTATGATGATTCATCAACCGCTTGGTGGCTTTTCTGGACAAGCATCTGACATTGATATTCATGCCCGTGAGATCCTGAAAATTCGCGAGAAACTAAACTCGCTACTTGCACACCACACTGGGCAAACAATGAAAAACATATCAAAAGATACTGATCGCGACCGATTCATGGATTCAGAAGAAGCAAAAAAATACGGCTTAATCGATGAGGTTCTGGCTCATCGATCAGATTCAAGCAAGGCATCTTGATTTTCCAGAGTTGACTTAGAAATGTTGACGCATAGACGAGGGTAGCCATGACGGATTCAACAGATAAATCATCAGATAAAAACGGCAAGGTCTTGTATTGCTCGTTTTGCGGAAAAAGTCAGCATGAGGTCCGCAAATTAATCGCTGGGCCAAGTGTTTTCATATGTGATGAGTGTGTTGACCTTTGCATTGATATTATTCGAGAAGAGATTAAGGGGTCTGAAGACGGGGGCACCGGAGACAGCCTTCCAGTCCCACAGGTTATCAAGACCACGCTCGATGATTACGTAATTGGTCAAGAGCGCGCGAAACGCGTTTTGGCGGTTGCTGTGTACAATCATTACAAGCGACTTCGATACAGCGAAAAAACAGAACGGGAAGTTGAGCTCGGAAAGTCTAATATCTTACTAATTGGGCCGACAGGATCTGGAAAAACACTCCTCGCTGAAACGTTAGCTCGGCTATTAAATGTGCCGTTCACGATGGCCGATGCCACTACATTAACTGAGGCTGGATATGTGGGGGAGGATGTTGAAAATATCATCCAAAAGCTCCTTCAAAAGTGTGACTATGACGTGGATAAAGCACAGAAAGGCATTATTTACATAGATGAAATTGATAAGATTTCTCGCAAATCTGACAATCCATCGATTACCCGTGATGTATCAGGTGAAGGCGTTCAACAAGCGCTTTTAAAGTTGATCGAAGGTACCGTAGCATCGGTGCCGCCCCAAGGCGGGCGAAAGCATCCTCAGCAGGAATTTTTGCAAGTTGACACCTCAAACATACTATTTATTTGTGGTGGTGCATTCTCAGGTTTAGACAAAGTAATTCGTGATCGCAGTGAGAAAGGTGGTATCGGATTCGGCGCCGAAGTTCGCTCCAAAGATGAGACTAAATCAATCGGTGAAACATTTGCGGATGTGGAACCAGAGGATTTAGTAAAATATGGCTTGATTCCTGAATTTGTTGGTCGATTGCCAGTGATCGCAACCCTCACCGAACTTGACGAAGAGGCACTGATAAAAATTCTATCAGAACCCAAAAATGCGTTGATAAAACAATACCGTGAACTGTTCGGAATGGAAGGTGTTGAACTGGACGTCAGGACTGACGCGCTGCGGGCCGTGGCGAAAAAAGCGATGAACCGTAAAACCGGCGCTCGTGGTCTGCGTTCCATCCTTGAATCAATACTTTTAAACCCCATGTTTGAAGTGCCTTCAGACAACGACGTCTCCAAAATAGTAATTGATGAAGGCGTTGTTACAGGTGACAGTGAGCCGCTTAAAATCTACGCGGGCAAGTCAAAAGAAAAACGTTCGGCTAACGCAGTCGATTAAGTAAGGGGAAGTACAATGAGTACCCACCAGTTGGCCCTCCCATTACTCCCACTGCGGGATGTAGTTGTTTACCCTCATATGGTGCTGCCATTATTTGTTGGGCGCGAGAAATCTATCAAAGCATTGCAAAGCGCAATGGATGGTGGAAAAGAAATTTTGCTTGTCGCTCAGAGGGTGGCGGGTGAGGACGAGCCTCGTGCTTCAGAGCTCTATGGCATAGGAACTGTAGCGACTATATTGCAGCTTTTAAAACTACCTGATGGAACCGTGAAGGTGCTAATCGAAGGTGGGCAGCGAGCTAAAATTCATAGCTTTGATCTAGAAGCTGAATATTACCGCGCAGAAGCTGAAGTTGTTGAATCGATTCCTTTAAAAGAACATCATCAAGTGGCACTGATTCGTGTTCTGATGGATCAGTTTGATAAGTACGTCAAAGCATCTAAAAAAATTCCAGCCGAAGTATTGGCGTCCCTACAAAGCATCGAAGAGCCTGGCCGCCTTTGCGATACCATGGCCGCACACCTAACACTTCCATTAAAAGAAAAGCAGGCACTTCTAGCTTATGAGGACGTAAAAGAACGTCTCGAATATTTGGTAGCATTAATGGAATCTGAGCTCGATCTTTTACAGGTCGAGAAGCGAATTCGTAGTCGCGTAAAAGATCAGATGGAAAAAAGTCAACGCGAGTACTATCTGAACGAGCAAATGAAAGCGATTCAGAAGGAAATGAATGACTTAGACGAGACGCCAAATGAGCTTGATGGATTGCAGTCTCGGATAGATGAGTCGGGCCTGTCCAAAGAGGCCAAAGAGAAAACTCAAAACGAATTGCAAAAGCTCAAGATGATGTCGCCAATGTCAGCGGAGGCAACGGTAGTTCGCGCATATCTGGATTGGGTGCTCGGTTGTCCCTGGACAAAGCGTTCGCGTGTCAGACACGACCTCATCAAGGCACGAGATATTCTTGAGGCTGATCATTTTGGTTTAGAAGAAGTCAAAGAGCGAATTCTTGAATATCTGGCAGTGCAGATGCGCGTAAAGAAGTCAAAGAGCCCTGTGCTTTGCCTGGTTGGCCCTCCAGGTGTCGGCAAGACCTCGCTTGGCGAATCCATTGCTCGCGCGACAAACCGGGAATTCATACGCATGGCCTTGGGCGGCGTCCGTGACGAGTCCGAGATTCGAGGTCATAGACGGACCTATATCGGTTCAATGCCCGGGAAAATTATCCAGAAAATGTCTAGAGCGGGGGTTAAAAACCCTCTGTTTTTACTCGACGAAATTGATAAAATGGGAATGGATCATCGTGGAGATCCTGCATCAGCACTACTCGAAGTATTAGACCCTGAGCAAAATCATACTTTTAACGATCACTACCTTGAAGTAGATTTCGATCTCAGTGAAGTCATGTTTGTCTGTACTTCGAACTCGATGAACATGCCAGCGGCGTTACTCGATCGCATGGAAATCATTCGGATACCAGGCTACACGGAAGATGAAAAGCTTAATATCGCCAAGAAGTATCTTGTACCAAAACAGATCAAAAATAATGGATTGGGGCCTACAGAACTCGAATTACCCGATCAGTCTCTGACGGATATAATTAGGTACTATACGAGGGAAGCTGGAGTTCGCGGACTGGACCGACAGATCGCTAAACTCTCTCGGAAAGTTGTTCGACAAAGAATCGAATCTGGACATAAGAGGATAGGGGGCAATGACAAAGAAACGGTCATTGTGACGCCTGAAAACCTTGAAGATTATTCTGGCGTGCGCAGGTATACCCATGGTCTCAAAGAAACAGAAGATCGAATTGGGCAAGTAACGGGGCTTGCTTGGACCAGTGTGGGTGGTGAGTTACTTACGATCGAATCGGCGGCAATGCCAGGCAAGGGAAAGCTTATTCGCACAGGTTCATTAGGCGATGTAATGCAGGAATCGATTCAGGCGGCAATGACTGTTGCCCGCGCTCGAGCGATTGCATTGGGTATTAATCCCGATTTTCATGAGAAAACAGATCTACATATCCATGTTCCTGAAGGAGCAACACCAAAAGATGGTCCAAGTGCCGGGATCGGTATGTGTACTGCTTTAGTCTCGGTACTAGCAAACGTTCCCGTTCGAGCAGACGTTGCCATGACCGGTGAAATTACTTTGCGAGGTCAGGTTTTACCGATCGGTGGGCTCAAAGAAAAGCTCCTTGCTGCTCATCGAGGCGGGATCAAGGTGGTGATCATTCCTGACGAAAATTTGAGAGATCTCAAAGAGATACCTGATAATATCAAGGCGGATCTTGAGATAAAGGCGGTCCAATGGATTGACCAGGTATTGGATATTGCTCTGTCGTACACGCCAGAACCTTTTGTGGTCAAAGAAGTGCCCAAAGGCGCAGATGGGGAAGTAGAGATCGAAAAAAACCTACCAAGGCCTCATTAATTGGTTGTTTCCGGCGGTTTCGGTTGGTATAAACACTATTTATATATTACGACGTGACATATTTTAAGACATGGACGTTATTTAAGAGAGCGCTGCCAAGTACGAGAACAAAGGCGTTTACATTTTCTGAAAGAACCGATAGGGGTAACACACGTGAATAAATCTGAATTAATTGATGCGATCGCAACCGACGCTGGGCTTTCTAAGGCCGACGCCAGTAAAGCACTAGACGCTACTCTCTCCGCCGTAACCGGCGCATTGAAGGGTGGAGATTCTGTATCACTTGTCGGTTTCGGGACTTTCCAGGTGAAAGACCGTGCGGCACGTTCCGGTCGTAACCCACAGACTGGCGCAACTATACAAATCAAAGCTGCCAAAGTACCTGGCTTCAAAGCTGGTAAAGCATTGAAGGATGCCGTGAACTAATATTTGTTTGCTGTCCAGCGCGTTAAGGGGCCAATGGCCCCTTTTTTGAACCTAAATTATGAACGAAAGTTATGCTGCAAAATATTCGAGACAATTCAACCGGGATCATTGCCAAAACTATTGTTGGCTTGATTGCAATTACCTTTGTAATTACAGGGATCAATTTTTTCTCAGGAAGTCCCGACGATCCAGTGCTTGCTAATGTTGGAGGAATCGAAGTAACCGAGCGCCAATTCAACAAAAAAATGGAGCAAGAACGTAGGCAACTAATGCAAGTCCTGCAAGACCCACAAGCGATTAATGAGAACTTGCTAAAACAAAGTGTACTAAACGCACTCATCGAAGATGCGGCTGCGCAAAGTTATTCACTTAATCTTGGTTTTGACGTTTCCGATCAGCTAGTTGATCAAGCAATTCTTGGGATTCCACAATTTCGAACTGATGGTCAATTCGATCCCGTAAGATACGATCAGGCACTGAGAGGTCTTGGCTTGTCTCGTCTGGGATTTCGTGAAGAACTAGAACGGAATCTTTTTACTTATCAATTGAAGGGTGGAATCGAGGGATCAGCAATGGTCTTTCCAAATGAGGCAAAGCGTCTCGCTGAATTGCAGTTTCAGACTCGCTCTGGTTTTATTGCTACGATTGATATAGAAAAATACATTCCTGATCTGAGCGTATCTGACGCAGAAGTTGAAGCGTACTACACGAACAACTCTTCCCGTTTCTTAACGACTGAAAAAGCCAGGCTGGAGTATGTCACTATCTCGACGAATGAGTTTCTAAGCAACGTCAAAATTCCTGATGCCGCAGTCCGATCTGCCTACGATGAGGAAGTTTCGCTGGCATCTGAAGAAACAGAGCGTCGTGCACGACATGTTTTGATTGCAAATGCAGACGACGCGCTTGATCGAGCGAAAGAGTTCCGCACACAGATTCTCAATGGAAAGCCATTCGAAGACGTTGCTAAAGAAGCATCCGATGACATTGCAAGCCGTGAGACAGGTGGTGATTTAGGGTTTGCACAATCGGGTACATTTGCACCTGAATTTGAAGTGGCGCTGAACACACTGCCTCTCAACACATTGTCCGAACCAGTAAAAACAGAATATGGCTATCATCTAATTGAGGTTCTGGAGGCACGTACTAAGCCAATCGATCCATTTGAAATTCGAGAACCAATAATTCGCGATGATCTTGAGCAAACAGAAGCCCGACGACTTCTGACTGAATCACTCGAAGAATTTTCAAATATTGCTTTTAGTGGCAGTCTGGAAGAATTAAAGAAGGCCTATGGTGTGGATATCCGGTTGTCCGGACTAGTGGATCGTACTGGAGGAGAAGGCTTTTTTTCCAAACCGGAATTACTCCGCCGAGCATTTGCAGAAGACTTGAGATCAGGTGAACTTAATGCGGAAGTGTTTGAGGTTGAGCCGGATGTCTGGATGACCTTCCGAATCAAAAGTTACGAACCGTCTGAAGTCCAATCACTTGAAACGGTGAAAGCTTCTATTAATGACGTCCTCGTCACAAAAAAAGCCTTGGAAGCAGCGGTCTCAGATGGAGAGATTCTTCTTGGCCACTGGACCGAACAGAAGCCTGGGATACCTGAAAATGTTATTAAACCGGTCCTGATAAAGGAATTTAATGAATTGACACGAGAAGGCAGTGAGGAAATTGCAACCCAGTTTATTCCTGCAATATTTGCTGTGCCTGCTCCAGGTAACAAAAATCCCGGAGTAAAGCTTCAGGTATTAAATGATCGGCAAGTGATCGTCTCTCGAATTGATTCGGTCACTCTTGGAGTTCCTGATGATGATTCGATTACCCAGTTAAAAGCTGCATTAACGCAACTACGCACAGAGCAAGAGGGCAGGGAATACTGGTCAGTCATTACATCGCAAGCAGAGATTGTGCGGCCATGACAGAATTCCTTGCCGAATATGGCCTTTTTCTTTTAAAAACCATAACAATCATTGCCGCACTCTTAGTCATTGTTGGAGTGTCAACGAAGCTTGCGATTGAGGATGAAGAAAAAGGACGAATTGTAGTCACGGATCTTTCCTTACGAATAGAGAAGGAACATAAAAACCTAGAGCTACTACTGAAGACTCAAAATCCCGATTCAACCGGTTTTCATCGCAAACTCTGGAAAAAGTTAAAGGGAATACTAACTGGTGAAAACCGGGGCTCAGTAACACCAGAAAAGCAATCTGATGAACAGCCGATAGCAGTCGTTCTGGAATTTAAGGGCGATATCAAGGCATCTCAAGTTAAAGGTTTAAGTCGTGAAGTGACTGCGATCCTCTCGCTTGAGAACAAACCTGAAGTCGTTATCATCAAATTAACCTCTCCAGGGGGTTTGGTTCACGGATATGGCCTCGCAAGCTCTCAGCTTTCACGAATTCGTGATGCAGGGATACCTCTTAAAGCCTGTGTCGATACAGTGGCGGCGAGTGGCGGCTACATGATGGCTGTTTGCGCCGAAGAAATCATAGCCGCGCCATTCGCTGTTCTTGGATCAATCGGTGTGGTTGCACAGATACCAAATATTCATCGATTCCTGAAAAACCGAGACGTTGACGTCGAACTACATACGGCAGGAGACAATAAACGAACACTCACCATGCTTGGTGAAAACACACCCGAAGGCAGAAAGAAATTTAAAGAAGACCTTGAGCAAACCCATATTTTATTTAAGGACTGGATTCGAGTTCGTCGTCCTTCACTGAATCTTGAAGAACTTGCAGATGGGTCGATTTTTTATGGAAGTGATGCTCTGGAAAAGGGTTTGTGTGACCGCTTAGCCGTCTCTGATGATGTTCTGATCGAATTTTCACAGACCTGTCGCTTGATCAGTATCAAATGGCATGAAAAAAAATCCCTCGCCGAGCGTTTTGGGCGAGATTTGTCTAATACTGTGTCAGATCGAATTGAGACGCTAGTGACACGCACTGGACGGGATTTCATGCAGTTGTGACCAAGGTTGTTACGCTTTTTACTGATGGCGCATGTAAAGGGAATCCCGGGCCAGGGGGTTGGGGCGTTTTACTCGAGTATGATGGCCTCGAAAAAACACTGTTCGGCGGGACTCCTGAGACCACAAATAATCGTATGGAACTAACAGCTGCTATTGAAGGGCTTCAAGCATTAAAGCGTTCCTGCGAAGTCGATCTGTACACGGACTCGGTTTATGTTAGGGACGGAGTCACCAAGTGGATCACCAATTGGAAAAAGAATGGCTGGAAAACATCAGCCAAAAAACCTGTCGCCAATCAAGACTTATGGCAACAACTAGATGCTATCGTAGGGCAGCATAATGTCCGATGGCATTGGGTCAAGGGCCACTCAGGTCATCCTGGTAATGAACGTGCGGATCAACTCGCTAATCAGGGGGTCGAAACATGCGTCAAATCATTTTAGACACAGAAACGACTGGCCTCGATCCAAAGAATGGGCACCGAGTAATCGAAATTGGTTGCGTTGAAATGGTTAATCGTCAGATGACGGACCGTACGTTTCATGTTTATCTTAATCCAGACCGTAAAATTGATGATGAAGCGATCGCAGTGCATGGAATTACTGATGAATTTCTACGGGATAAGCCTAATTTCGAGGGAGTTTTTGAGGAATTTGTAGATTTTGTGCGGGATGCGGAAGTAATTGCTCACAATGCACCGTTTGATGTTGGTTTCCTTGATGCAGAACTTGCTCGAATTCCGGGAGCATCGAAAATGAGTGAATTGATGGCGGGCGGTGTTGCGATTGACACCCTGGCTCTCGCGAGAGAAAAGCGTCCAGGAAAACGAAATTCACTCGACGCTTTATGTCGAGATTTCAAGATAGATTCTTCTGAGCGGACCCTCCACGGAGCACTTTTGGATGCTGAGCTTCTGACACTGGTTTATTTAGCGATGACCAGAGAACAGTCAAGCATGTTCAATCAGTCTAATACTAAAAATCACGGATCTCGGTTTGAGCCAATACAAAAAATGGTAGGGCTGAATAGAACGGCTGTTCTCATAAGGCCGACTCAGATAGAAGAACAAAATCACCTCGCTCTTATTGAGGAAATGCGGAAGAAGGGAGCCACTCCGAGATGGGATGAGATTGAATGAGATGGCTTGGTGATCATGCGATTCGCTGGATGCCGGGTGAATCCAACTGTCCTAACACCTTGTGTCTCATAGTAACTTCTGACCGTCTAGTCGCGGTTGATTCTTCTGGACTTCCCCTAAAAATCTTACCGAATGATCCACGGATCCGAGATCGACGAAAAAACGTCGTAGGAACAATTAATGATATTTTATATAAATTTGTTTGTCTTGAAACGCCCTCATCAGATTTCGAATATGAATTACTTCGACCAGTTTTAATTCGGTTGAATTCTGAGGAATTTATTCCATTAAATGCAGCAATGCAGGTCATGGATTTTATGCAAGAACATCGATATTGCGGTTCTTGCGGGGATAAAACCCACCCAAGCAAATCGGACCGGGGTTTGATATGTCAGGGATGTGGACATGCCTCTTATCCTCGTATTTCCCCATGCGTTATCATCTTAATTACCCGAGAACGTGAAATCTTGCTCGGTCGATCTCCCCGGTTTATCGAAGGAATGTACTCGACCCTAGCCGGTTTTATTGAGGCGGGAGAGTCAGCGGAACATGCTTGCCATCGAGAAATTTTTGAAGAAGTCGGCGTTGAGATCAATGCCCCAATATATCAAGGGAGTCAAAATTGGCCCTTCAAACATTCGTTAATGCTTGGCTATAGAGCCGAATGGAAAAAAGGGGATATCAGCGTTGATGGCATCGAAATCGTTGATGCGCAATGGTTTTCAATTGATGCCTTACCCAAGTTGCCACCGAAGGCCTCAATTTCCAGAGGAATGATTGATCAATTTTTAAGTGAGCAAAATCGTCTCAATTAACCGGAACTATAAGCCTTTCCCCGGGACGAATTAGGTTTGACGTCTGATTCAATTTTCTCAAACTTTTAACAGTTGTTTTAAATCGACGTGCTATTTTCCAAAGGGAATCGCCGGATCGGACTTTATAATGTATTGTTTCGTTAAAAGAATTTCCTAACTCCATGCTCGCAAGCTGATGTCTAATATTCTCACTTGTGCTCGGCACCCGAATTGTTTTTCCTGTAATGATACGGGAATCTCTGAGCCCATTTAATATCATAAGTTCCGAAACTGAAGCACCGGTCGTCGCTGCAATCTCACTTAATGTATCTCCTGGATTTACTTTATAGGGTCGAGTCCGAACGTAGTCACGAACTAACAGGCTATCCAAGTTATCCGAAAATATCTGAACACTATCGTTCGGTAATGATAGCGTGTGCGGTTTCTGTGCAGGAGTAATCCAGGACCGAATACAGGGATTATATTTTCGAATCTCCTCAAGCGACAATCCACTTAACTCGCGCACAAGAGAAACTTCAATAGGTGCTTCAAGGGTTAATATCTTAAACAAGATTTCCGATCTTATCGGCGGCAATTCAATATCTAGCGATTCTGCATCTAAAATAAGATCGCGGGTTACCATGAGACGCGGAATATAGCGTCTTGTCTCGCGTGGCAAACGGAGTGACCAAAAGTCTGTGGATTTACCTGCTTTTTTGTTGCGCAAAATTGCACGCTCGATTCGCCCAGGCCCAGCGTTATAAGCTGCGATAGCTAACAGCCAATCTCCGAATTTACCATGCAGGGTCTCTAAGTAATCCAGCGCGGCTCGTGTAGAGGCCACGATATCCCTACGTTGATCACAGGTTTGACCCATCTTAAGGCCCAGGAATTTTGCTGTGCCAGGCATGATCTGCCACATACCGACCGCACCCATCGAGGAGACTGCCCAGGGGGAGTATGCGGACTCAACATAGGGAAGTAATGCGATTTCTCCCGGCAATCCTCGGAGTTTTACTTGCTCCCATACATAAGCAATATAGGGATCTGATTTCAGTAAGAAATTAGTAAAAAATTCACTGGAATGAGTCAGGCGTCTTCGATGTAAATCTGCATATTTTGTTTTCTCCAAAGTTGGTAACTGAAAGGTTTGGGAAATTTCACTCCAGATACTTATATCAACTTCTGGCAATACTTCGGTAAAATCTACACCGTAATCGTCTCCGGTCAGCAGTGCGATTTGACCATCTGTGATGGAAAGTGAATATTCATTGGTAGGGCGGTCAATTGCTTCACCGAGCTCGCGTACGATTGCCAAAGGATTAAAGTCCGCGTATTCATCAATCATTTCATTTGGATCGGCGACGCGCTCGTCTAAAAATTCAATTTTCGCAGACGACTTTTTTAGTGGTGTCTCAATCACACTTCCAGATGCGTTGGCCGTGTCGACTTGAACATCGCGCGATTGATCTGGAGCCGCCTCTGGCTGCACAGTGACCGCTTTAGACATTGCACTTTCTGGTGCCTGTACTGCCTCTGGCTGCACAGTGACCGCTTTAGACATTGCACTTTCTGGTGCCTGTACTGCCTCTGGCTGCACAGTGACTGCTTCAGAAACAGATTTTTGGCTGGATTCTGAATCCTGAATGTGTTGGCAACCACTCAGAAGAAACGTCGGGATTACGATCCCGTAAATAAAGTTACGATAATTCATTAAACCTGATCTTTAGCCTTTCTACGTGCTGCTAACTGCTCGACGCTCGAGGCTCTTAAGAATGGGTTGGTCAACCGCTCCAGAGCCAAATCAGTTGGAATGGTGGGCTCACTCCCAAGACGTTGTATTTTGACTCGCTCCAAACGATCGCTCATCGCCTTGTTATCAGGTTCTGCCGTTACAGCAAATTTAAGATTCGCTTCAGTGTACTCATGCGCACAAAAAATCTTTGTATCTTCTGGTAATTGGTTCAGTTTACCCAGGCTCACAAACATATCATTAGGGGTTCCTTCAAATAACCGCCCACAGCCAGCCGCAAATAAAGTATCTCCTGTAAAAGCTACAGGGAAATCAAAAAAACACGAATGACTAAAAAAAGCAACGTGATCTAGGGTATGCCCAGGCACTTCCAATACTCGAAATTCAGCACCTAACACATCTACCCTATCATTTTCACGGACCGGATTTGACGGTCCTTTGAGTTGCTTTGTTGAACCATATACCTGCGCTTCAGGATACGTCGCTTTTAATACCTCAACTCCACCTTGGTGGTCATTGTGCCAATGTGTCAGTAGGATTCCTTGCAGCTGCAAATTCTCGTCATTAAGATAATTAATAACAGGATCACAATCACCTGGATCGACCACAAAGGCTACAGTCTGGTTACGAATCACCCAAATATAGTTGTCATTGAATGCATGTAAGCGAATGATTTTTAGCATCAATTATTATCCGACTCTGCCATTGCAGTAATATTAAAGCCGTTGTCCACATAAATCGTCTGACCCGTAATCCCTGATGCCAGATCTGAACCCAAGAATGCAGCAGTATTCCCAACGTCCGATATTGTCGTATTTCTTCGCATAGGTGTTCGTGATGCGTTGTAGCTCAGCATCGACCGAAAACCTTTAATGCCACTGGCCGCCAAAGTGCGGATCGGACCTGCTGATATTGCATTGACACGATGTCCTTTTGGTCCCATCGACGTTGCCAAGAATCGTACACCAGCTTCCAAAGAGGCTTTTGCTAGGCCCATGACGTTGTAATTCGGCATCGTTTGGACGGCTCCTAAATAGGACAGTGTAATGATACTGCCATTGCGCCCTTCGAGCATTGGTTGCCCGGCCTTCGCTAGAGCAACGAGACTATAACTTGAAATATCATGAGCGATGCGAAATCCTTCCCGAGTAGTTACGTCCACGAAATCACCATTCAATTGATCACCTGGTGCAAACCCAACAGCGTGCACGATGATGTCAATACCATCCCAGATAGAGGAAAGATTCTTAAATAATGCATCGATTTCATCATCACTGCCTACATCACAGGGAAAACAATTGACGGCAGGGGTTCCCCAGCCCTCAGCAAACCCAATGACACGCTCTTTAAGCTTGTCGTTTTGGTAGGTAAATGCGAGGTCGGCACCTTCTCGATGCATTGCCTCTGCGACCCCGTAGGCGATTGATAATTTGCTGGCGACACCAACGATTAGCGCGCGCTTACCGACTAGCATTCCCATAGTGCTTCCTTTTTCTATTGATGCGTAGCATGTAATGTTAACATGTTCTTATGAGTGTAAAGAGTGTGTTTCGACTTGGATTGGATGAGCGTCAGCGCGCTTGGGATCTCTGGGCAGAGAGTCCTTTGGGTCACCGAGTTCAATTTGAAGAGCGGCGTATTGCCCGACGAGAATTGCGACGTTTATTTGGACAAGTCGTCTTGCAAGTTGGCGGAACCCCTGGCTTCCCGTTAATCGCTGATTCAATCGCCCCAATGCGTTTTCATGTCGTTTTTGGAGGAGATCTTCCGGCCAGCCCTCATTGTCCTTTGATTTTAGCCGAGGATCACCTTCTGCCTTTCCCTAGCGATTCTGTAGATATTTTAGTTCTACAGCACAGCCTTGATGTCAGCTCTCACCCGCATCAAGTGCTTCGCGAAGTAGAGCGTGTATTGCGTCCAGGCGGACGGCTTTTGTTGTTTGGATTCAATCCCAATTCAAGTTGGGGTATTCGCCGACTGATTGGATCCTGGTTCGATGCAAATATTCCCTGGCGCGCTCGTTTCATGAGGCATTCTCAAATTGAAGATTGGTGCCATCTGCTTAATTTGTCGCCCGAACTCACTCGCTACGCTGTGTATAGCCTACCAGTGGTTAAAAAGAAGATCCGCGCCATGTTCAAAACGATTGAGTTTGGAATTGCAAAACGTGAGTGGCATATTGGAGCAGTCTATTGTTTAAGGGCAAAGAAAGAGCGTAGTGCTTATATTCAAGGCAAACCAAGTCCGCTTGTGAGTTTTGCTGGAGTGCGAAGCAGACTAAAACCAGCGGGCAATTTTAGGCGCAAGCCAGCACTTCACTTAGTGCCGAAATCGGATGTTTAACTAATTTATCTGAAAACCTTTTCACTTGCGATCGACAGGAATATCCGGTCGCCAATATTTCAGTCTGAATATCCATTTCTATTTTTGGCTCCCAACTTTGCGAATAAATTATCTTGGATGTTTCATATTGGGCCACCTCATGACCATATGTGCCGGCCATTCCGCAACAACCCACATTTTCAATTTCCAGACGCTGTCCAATCAGGGCAAATACCTTCTGCCAGGACTTGACTGATTCGCTTGCATTCGTAGCCTCAGTGCAATGAGCAAACAGCTTATATTGCTTAGTTGACGGAGATGGAGAAATCTCTTCGGCCTTTAACGATCTAGCCAAGAAATCCTGCATTAACATTACGTTAGGTACTTCGATCCCAGATTCCTTGTATTCAGACTGATAGGTCAAAGTCATTGAGGGATCGACTCCGATGAGTGGAATACCGAGTTTATCTATTATCCACAAATGCTCACCATTTTTTTGTCCGACACTCGCAAACCATTTCAAGAAACCGTGAACATGCAACGGTTTTCCGTTTGGTCGAAATGGCATAAGGGTCGGCTCGAATCCAAGACGATCTAACACTTTGAAGACATCAACAACTAAAGCTGTTTCAAAGTAACTGGTGAATGCATCTTGGACAACCACCACTTGCTTTGCGAATCGTTCAGGCGAGGATTCTTTTAACTCCTTAAGATACGAGGGACTAGCCAGTCGAAATCCGGCGTCGGCAATCGCGCGGTGTGGGTCTATTCCTGATAATTCAGGAGAATCAACAAGGCCACACCAAGAAAAGATTGTACGACCGATAGAAGAATTTACGACACCGTTGTAAACCCGGGGTATCTGCGCGGCGACTGGCAAGATATATTCAAGAGTTCCTACAATCCAATCCTTTAACGGGCGTGCGTAACGCGAGTAATACGCATGTAAAAACTGACTCCGAAAGGTCGGCACACTGACTTTAATTGGACATTGTCCTGTGCATGACTTGCACGCCAAACAACCAGCCATTGCCTCATGCACTTCATGACTGAAATCATAGGCCCCTGAATTTTTTTGAAGGGTACGTACCAGTTTTGCGGGGTATGTTATGAGCTGCACGAACACTGATTGCGAAGGCAGGGACCGGACATCTGCTTCAGACAAACGTGTGACCCACTCGCGCATTAGTCCGGCCCGTCCTTTCGGTGTCTGTCTCCGGTCCCGAGTTGCCTTCCAGCTAGGGCACATTCGATCGTCTAGATCATAGTTATGGCAAGCACCATTACCATTGCAGGTCATCGCTGTCCCTGCAGATATCGCCAATTCATCGGTTACTAAGCTATCTCTTTGGCCTCGCAGAGGCACTTCATCAATTTTTAGTAACGAAGTTTCTGGGGTTGGGCCGGCGATCTTACCTGGATTTAGACGATTCTCTGGATCAAACAACGCTTTTACGGCACAAACTGTCGGATACAACTGACCAAAGAAGAGTGGGGCATATTCTGAACGCACTCCTTTTCCATGCTCACCCCACAACAATCCATGATATTTGTAGGTCAAATCAACTACACGATCTGTGATTTCACGAATTAAATAAAGCGATTTAGGATCCTTTAAATCGAGGGCGGGACGCACATGCAGGACACCCGCATCTACATGTCCAAACATGCCATATTCCAACTCATGATGATCGAGCAAGTCTCGAAACTCACCAATAAATGATGCTAGATTTTCGGGCGGGACGCATGTGTCCTCAACAAAAGCGACGGGTTTTTTTGAGGATGCCACCCCGCCCAACAAACCAACCGCCCGTTTTCGCATGGTCCATATTTGATTGACTTGTGTGCTTCCATAGGCGATTGCATGCGCAAATGAATGGCCGCCACTTGCCGCGATCTGATCAAGGTATTGACTAAATGTCGCAATCTTTACGTGCAATCGGTCTGCATCAAAATCAGTGAATTCGACAAGATTAATGCCAGCGAGTACTTTTTTTGATTCAGGAAAATAGGCTTTTACGTTGTCCCAAACGAAATCTTTCATAGCGAGATTCAGAACCTTCGAATCAATTGTTTCAATTGATGTAGCACCATGACTCATTAATTCACGCGCATCTAACAACGCATCCATAAATGATCCATACTGCACGGCAAACAGAGCCACTTCAGTCGGCAACTTTTCAAGACTAATTTTCGCCTCACTGATGAGTGCCAGCGTACCTTCCGAGCCACACACCACAGAATTCAGATCAATATCGCCTGAATCATTCCGGATATGTTTCAGATCATAGCCCGTGAGACAGCGATTCAATCGCGGAAATGTAGACTCGATAGTATCCCGATTATCATCGTGTAACTGTCGCAATACTCGCCCGATCCGACCTTCTGTACTTGTTTCAGGAAGAGCGTCAAGGGCGACGTCTGACAATACTCGAGTATCGAACGTTTCTCCGGTTAAGAGAACGGACTTAATTTCCAGCACGTGATCTCTAGTTTTTCCATACTTTACAGAGCCTTGACCAGAGGCATCCGTATTGATCATGCCCCCAATTGTTGCACGATTTGACGTGGAAAGATCAGGCGCAAAAAAGAGACCCTGATCTCTAATCATGGAATTAAGATGATCTTTAACAACCCCGCATTGAACACGTGCCCATCGCTCTTCTATATTCACTTCCAGAACTTGATTCATATGACGGGATGTATCGACGACGACGCCTTTGCCCAAACTCTGGGCATTGGTCCCAGTGCCTCCACCACGAGGGTATATTTCAATTCCTGGAAGATCGTGGGCCGCGCGAACAAGGCGAATTAAGTCTTGGTGGTTTTTCGGGAACACTGCCGCCGCTGGTGTGATTTGATAAATACTATTATCCGTTGAAAGCACTGCCCGAGTCGCATCATCGCCCGCAATTTCACCCTCAAAACCACAACCCAGTAAGGCTTCAAAAAAATTACATATCTCTGAGCTCACAGATTCCCGTGATTCAAGGCGCGGAATCATAAGTGGTCTACTCCGAATAAAATTCAACAAAAATCAGTTAAGTGTGGCATAAAACGTTTATTCAAACCACGTTTGGCAGGGGCTATATGACCGGAAAACCATTCTGGGAAACCAAAACTCTAGAGCAACTTGACGATTCGGAGTGGGAGTCATTGTGCGACGGTTGTGGCCTTTGCTGTCTGAATAAATATGAAGATCCAGATACGCTCGAAGTTGAATTCACATGTGTGAAATGCAAGCACCTCAATCCAGAGCGACGCTGCTCGGTTTATAATAAACGTACAATTGCAGTTAGTGGTTGCCTTGATATTCGCGACCTACCAAAAACCCAATATCACTGGCTACCGGAAACCTGCGCATACAGACGTTTATCTGAGAATCGTCCGTTGCCGCAATGGCACCCCCTCAAAGCAGAAGGATCTCAAGCAATGGTGAAGGGCGGTTATTGCATTTCTGAGTGGGCAATATCCGACGATGAAGTCGACGTTGATGAAGACTTCATTATTAAGCTCAAGGTAAGTGATTCTTAATCAGAGAGAAATTTCTCAATTGCGTTGATTTGGATTGAACTGTTCAAAAATGGAGCATGCCCAACGCCTGGTAAGTCTAAACGCTGAACCCGCAATGCACCCGAGACCATACGATCAGCCAGTGACGCTGTCAAAATATCAGATTCTTCGCCCCGGATCACAAGCATTGGCGCCATAATGGTTGCGAACATTGACCAGGCAAGAGCCGGATTCTGGACACCGCCAAAATGCTTTAAAATAGCAGGATCGTAATGCTGCGTTAGCTCACCAAACTCATTTCTTCTCAGTGAGTGACGTATCAGTAAATCCCACTCGTCTGAGGACAATGGCCCGAATGTTTTATAAACGGATCTAAAAAACGGTTGTGCCTCTTCAGCATTTCTAAATGTCTTCACTTCCGACGTAGACGACCGAATTTTTTCGATGGCATCAGCTGGCACTTCAGGGCCAATATCGTTAATAATTAATCGATTTATAAGATGTCGACTAGTTGAATCGGATGCCATCATCATACCGAGAACACCACCCATCGACGTGCCAATCCAATGCACCCGGCGATTTTTTGAGAAACGTTGGATCAGATCACAAGCAATGCGCTGGTAGGTTAAAAATTGATATTGACTTGACTCAAGCCACTCACTTTTGCCACGACCAGGCGTATCGGGACAGATACAGTAAAACGTATTACTGAGCACATTAGCGAGGGTATAAAAGTCGGTTCCATTACGAGCGAATCCATGCCAACAGATTATTGGTGGGGAGGAGGGATCACCAAACGTCCTAACGCAGACCTCAATGCCATCAAGTATTTCGATTGTTTCAACTGGAGTTTTCATTAATCATTCCGAAATCGACAAAAATTCCAAGTTACCGCGTGTATACACAGAGATAGGCCGTTGGTTCAGAAGCATCAACATGAAATGTCTCATTCATTGGGACATGGAACTCCTCTCCATCGGAATACAATACCGACTCCTCGTCACTTTTACGGCGCACAAGAAGGGCACCACTAATAATGACCATCCGCTCGTTGTCGGCAGTCGAGAACTCATATGATCCAGGAGCCATTAGACCAACGGAACTGCGACCATTTGAATTTTCAAAGCCAAGAGAGAGGACTTGATCATCAAAATAGCGAGTGACTTGCATAAAAGGAACTCCTCAAAAAAAGCGCATACTGGCGCCTGCTATCTAATTTAACATAATAATGATTATGCGCGCTTTATGTGTACCTGAACCGTGATAGCTTATTTCGCGTCCTAACCACTCTAATTCTATACTTACCGCATTCTCGGTATGATTCCAAATCATAACGAATAGATTTCACTAACGCGATGCACGAAACCATATGTTTTCGTGCTGACAGCATTCAATTAAAAAATTAGGCTCATTATCAATACTACATAAATACAATCTCAAATTTTCTTGAAAACGGTTTATTACAAATGTCGAAGTTAATTGAACAAAAAGCAGCCTCGAAGAAATTGATCGAGCTTGGCTCAATCACGCTTTCTGAGTTTATGCAGAAATCTGAGCCATTGAAAATCCCAGGCCGGTACGGTAAAGATCCTTTATTGGGTTTATGCCGAATTGTAGTTGGACAACAGCTCTCAACTCACTCAGCTTCCGCTATTTGGGACCGGATTAAATTAAGATACCCCGATCCAAAGACTCGCATTCAAGCATTCCAATCAGGCGCTTTCCAGGGCTTAGGGCTCTCTAAATCAAAACAAAAGACTATTCAATACATTACGTCACATGGATTATCAAAAATCTATCCTAATGACCAGATCGAGCCAGCGGCTATTTTTGTGCGAGAACGTTTACTTGCAATATCGGGAATCGGGCCTTGGACCGCTGCAATGTTTGAGCTTTTTGTACTTGGCAGGCCTGATGTTTGGTCGGATGGAGATCTGATCCTCAAACGAGTCAGTAATACCCTTGCCGAGGAAGCGGGTCTTGATCGCCACCTTTTTATCGAGGCAGCAAAACCCTTCCGATCCTATCTTGCACTGAGTTGTTGGGGCCTAAAAAACGTGCTCCCTAAAACCTGAAAAAGACTAAATACCGATACGCAAACAGACTCTTCTACGCAAAAATACGGAAAAGTCTTACTGTCTTTGATTACTCGGAATCAAATATCATTTAAAGAACATTGCCCGCTGGCGAGATGTGGATATTTTCACGTTCTAATAGCTTTCTCTTCATATCAACTCCCCAATAATACCCGCCAAGCCCGCGATCACGGCGGATGACTCGGTGGCACGGGACTACAATCGGACAAGGGTTATTTTTACAGGCATTCGCAACCGCTCGAGTAGCGCGAGGATTGCCCGCCATTCCGGCCAACTGTGAATAACTCCGCACTTGTCCAAAAGAGATTTCTCGCATTGTCTCCCAGACAAGCCGCTGAAATGGGGTCCCAATCAGATAGTTGACCGGGATCTCTCGCCCATCATCAATTCCTTCAAGACACGCCATTACTGGGTCAAGTAAAAGACCAACCACAGGATCACCACCAATCGGCTGTTCTGTTAGTTGAATCCGTGTAAGTGCGTTTTCGCTAAAATGAAGCAGAATGCGCCCTAGACTGGTGTTCACAATCCGCTGCATCATTGGGATGATACGGGAGCAAATGAGCAAATTGCGCCCGACGCACCACTTACAGACCCCCACGCCATCGGATCAGGGGCCGCATAAGGATTGGGCGAATTACCCCCCCACCACTCAAGAAGAATGATAAAAAGAAAGCAACTCAGAACGATTGCAATGCCGATTTGTCGACTCACTGCACCCCTATAGTAGCCTTACGCCAGAGCCATTCCCGAACGGATACTCCTGCAACACTACCTCCAAAACCAGCCACCAACCAGACCCAGCCATGAATCGAGCCCGATGCAATTCCGCTAAACAGCGCACCGACATTACAACCAAATGCGAGTCTTGATGAAATTCCTAGCAGCAATCCAGCGCCAGCAGCCACCAACAGATACCAAGGTGCGATTACTGGGATCAGAGGCATACCTTTAGAGATACGCCAGGCTGCTAGAGCAGAGCCACCAATTAGACCTAAGCTAGTAAGCGATGTCGTATCAGTTAAGATCGAGGCACGGAGCGCCTGTGCATTAATTGGGTGACTCCAGAATGCGGAGTCAGCGACGTTCAATCCACCGGCCTGGACACCCTTGGCGACCCAAAGGCCTAGCCCATAAACCACGCCCCACGGCTGCCCTGCCACCAAAACATGCAAGCTGGCTAGGACAGCTAATATGATGGCAGCAATTAAGAAACGTTTGTTCCATAGCGGCCCTTTGGAGTAATGACTGACCAAAAAGCCGATCCCTAATAATCCAAAAAGCGTCCAAGCAAGACTTCCGGTTAAACCGGCGAGCACAGGCAAACTCAGCAAAATATGCGGAGTTGCCTCGACGGCTATTGGCATGAGCAAGGTTCCAAGAAAACTACCCACACAGAACAGAGGTAATGCAATGATAGCTAATAAATTACCAGATCCAGCATTGACGAGGGTACCTGAGCCACACCCAATAATCAGTTGCATAGCGAACCCAAAAATGGCGGCCGCAGCGATCATTGAAATTGAGATCGGAGCGATCGCTCCGATCAGGGTGCCTGGGGCAGACGCAATCAATGGCTGTATCGCAATGGCCGTAAGCCCTATCGCCAGTAGCTGGGCCATAATTCCACGGCCATCTCTGTCTAAAATGAAGCGGCGCCATGGACCCGCAAAACCAAATCCAGATCGCTCTAAACAAAAACCGATCAGGAGGCCGAGACCCAGTAACAACGAAAAACGAACGCCCGCAAATATTGCGAGCGACGAAAACACACTAATTAATAATAATGCACGAATAATCAAGAACTAATTAACCAATCCGTTAAACCACTTTTTCGTTTTCAGAATAGTAAATTCAACTGCAGACGGAACATTTTCCATAGGTCGATCTTGCGCGGACCATTCAACCATCGATGCCCCATATAACTTCACATCGTCAACACCAGCCAATTCATTCAAAACGAACCAATTAGTTGCCGCCCAGTGCCCGGTATTACAGTATGAAATTGTCTGCTTTCGATTCAAACCGTTCTCATTAACAATTTGAGTGATTTCCTCTGGATGCTTCAGTAGTGGTGTGTCCTTGTCAAAAAATGCCTCAAACGAAAACTGATCGGCACCCGGCAGGATACCTGGACGCGCAGCTGCGTTATGCCAGGCCTGACCCGCATAAAAATTGTCCAAGCGGGCATCTAATAATCTAAATTTACCACTCCCACTAACTTGGTCGACAACAAGATCGGTATCTGCGTACCACTGTGGATTAAATGTTAATTGAGGATTGCTAGCGACAACGTTTGTATACCCTGAGGCCTGCTCAAAGCCGTCTTTCTGATATCCACGAAACCCACCATTCAGAATTGCCAGTTCCTTGAATCCGACGGATTTCAATGTCCAGTACACGCGGGCTGCTGCGCCAAAATCACTTGTTGTAATTCCATCATGAACAATCACAACGGCATTTTCAGGATTAAGCCCTTTACTGCCAAGCACAGTCGCCAATTTATTGAGTTCGGGCAATTTCCCAGGATTATTCTTAGGTCCACGAAACGCGCCGTATGGAATGTATACCGATCCTGGAATATGCGTTTTGACATACTCTTTTTCACTGCTTCGAATTTCGAGCACGCTTACAGATCCAGATTCACCCAAATCTGCCAATTTAAACCCATCGATTAGTGGATCAAGATGTTCTGCATTGGCGAGCGTGCTTAAAAGCAATAATATCGCACTGCAAAAGGAATTGAGAGTCTTCAAAATTGTTTCTCCAATATTTTGAGCGGCTGGCCTGATCCAGCTTTCACACTATATTAAGATACTTTCAATATATTTCAAAAGAATAAAAAGTTAATCGATTATAGCTTTATGATCTAACGAGTTCGTTGAGTCGGGCAAACGTGACGACCAAAAATAAAACCGCGGCGGGCTAGATGCTTGGTCTTTCGACCTGTTACGCGCTTTCTCCATAACCGAAAACTAGACGGCTTCATCTCTTGACGCATTAAAGTAATTACATCAGATTCTGACAGGCCATAATTAGATTCGATTGCCTCAAAGGGCGTGCGATCTTCCCAGGCCATTTCAACCACCCGGCCTAAATCAGAACCGCTCAATCGCTTTGATTTAAAAGCCATGACAAGGCCTCCTGAGTTGCCGACGAGAAACCTTCGGCATCCCCTGTATCAAATGCAGGCAGCAAATCACCACACTGTTCTTTCCCGAGCTCCACGCCCCATTGATCGAACGAATTGACATTCCATATGACCCCTTGGGTAAATACCTTGTGCTCATAGGCCGCAATCATTGCACCAAGTACCTCGGGTGACAATCGATCAAACAGAATTAAGCTACTTGGCCGGTTACCGGGAAACGTTCGATAAGACACCAATGCCTTAATGCGTTCTTTTGAAAGGCCCTGAGCAGTCAATTTACCAGCCACATCTGATGCTTTTTTACCAAAAGCCAACGATTCAGACTGAGCCAGACAGTTCGACATCAATAATTGATGCGACGAACGATCTGTATTTGTTGGGTTAGCTGCCAATAAAAAGTCGATGGGTGATATTAATGTTCCCTGATGCAGCAATTGATAAAATGAATGTTGACCATTTGTTCCTGGCTCACCCCAAATCACTGGGCAGGTATCGTAGTTCAGGACGTCCCCGTTGAGATCAATACGCTTGCCGTTAGATTCCATCTCCAACTGCTGAAGATACGCAGGCAGTCTGGCCAACCTCTGTGCGTAAGGCAGCACCGCGTGCGTTTCCAGTCCAAATCCATTGCGATACCAAACACCAAGAAGCGCCATAAGGACCGGGATATTTCGTGCGAATGGTGCATCTTTAAAATGCTGGTCCATCGAACGAGCGCCTGACAAAAATCGGTCAAAGATTTCAGGACCCAGGGCCAGCATTAGAGGGAGTCCAATACTTGACCAGACAGAATAGCGGCCACCAACCCAATCTTGTATTCCGAAATTTCGTTCATCTGAAATACCAAAATCAGTCACTAAAGAGCGATTAGCAGAGACCGCTGCAAAATGTTTCAGCACGGCTGAGTCACCTAAACTCTCAGAAATCCAGATCTTGGCCTTGGCCGCATTATGCATCGTGTCCTCTGTAGCAAACGATTTGGATGCCACCACGAATAGTGTTGTTTCCGGCCTTAAGTTGAGAAGTGTGTCGGCAAAATGAGCCCCGTCCACATTAGATACAAAGTGAGGCACTGGTCCCCATGACTGACTGCGTAGCGCATCAGCAACCAGTAGCGGACCTAAATCCGACCCGCCGATACCAATGTTAACGACATCCGTAAAGATCTGACCGGTTTCACCATTTACCCGCCCTGCTCTCACGTCTTCCGCGAACGCATAAACACGTTTTCGCTCGCTAAGGACTGAAGGCACCACAGACGCCCCATCTATCGCATAATGATCGCTAGAATCCGCCCGAAGAGCCATGTGCAAAGCGGCACGGTTTTCAGTCCTGTTGACCCGTTCGCCGGCAAAAAATTGACTCCGCCTTAATTCAAGTTCAGAGCTATTTGCCAAATCAAGCAGCGTCAACATTACTGAGTCATCGACCCAATGTTTTGAATAGTCGAACCGAAGACCGGCACCCTCGGCAACGTAACGAGTGGCACGACCAGGGTCATTTGAAAACATTTCGCTCAGGGAAGGCGTCCACTGACCAGCTTTCTTAGCGAGCTCTTCAAACACTATCTGCAACGCTCTCAGTGGATGATTGGAATATTATCAGAGGATGCTTCATCACTTATCTCCTCGGAATCCTCTTCAAAGTCATCATCAAACATGCCAACTTGCTCTAAATTTGCAACAAGTCCATCTGGCATTTGCTGATTGAATTCATCAATTAAATCACGGACCACTGTTTGCAGTGCCTCAACCGTTATCTGATGATTCTCGCGAATCGCGTCATCTTCAATGTCCATCTGCCCATGCCAATACAGGCTAGACGCCATGGCATCATGCGCTTCGTTAGCGACCTGATCATAAAACCCCTGATGGACTCCGTCCTGAGTTTCGGCGCGATAGATCGTGATTGAAAGATCCGCATCCTCACTCCACGGCAGCAACGTTGGTTGACGAAAGATCATTCGAACGAGATAAAGTTTCTGCCTATTTTCCATAATGCAAATAGCATCATCCATTCGAACAGGGACACCGTCCTCTCGCTCTGCCAATGACACGTAAGCCGCCATAACGGGCGCACTTAACCAGGGCGTCTCATCACTCTCTCCTACCAACTGGTCCGCGAGCAAACAGTGCAAACATTCAAGTTCAGGTGATTTTAATGTGTACTCCGCTTGAAAGATCGTCAAATCATCCGTTTGTCCCGCGTGACGAAAGTCTTGATTCATCAAAGTAACCGCGTGCTCCGTGTTCGGAGTCTCATCAAATAGTTCGAGCCCTTGCAATGTTGCATCCTTCTAGACTGACGCCATATTCTTATCCTCATTGAATCAAGATCGACGCCGAATGAGAACCCATAATTGGCGACGATCCATATTAAATACAGGTCGGGACAATTTAAGTGACCACACTAAATGACCTAATTACCGAGTTTGCCTTGATAAAAACTTTTGAGACATCAAAATTGAGATTCAGAAATAAGTATCAACTAACTACTGACCATTATAAATGTTTTTGATTAAACGACTGAAAAGAGTGGGCCATCCATGACCGATCCAAGACTTGCAGTAATTACTGGGAGCACTAGCGGTATTGGTCTTGGAATCGCTAAGGCCCTTGCTTTAGACGGCTACCAAATAATTCTAAATGGTCTCGGCTCAGCCGATTCAATCGAACAGGCACGACAGGCAGTTCAATCCGTTAGTCCTTACGAAACCTATTTTATCGGAACAGATTTAACGGACCCGAATGCGATTGATCTCGCATTTTCGGAACTTATTGAGACCCTGGGACCCATCAGCATTCTTGTCAACAACGCAGGAATGCAATTTACAGCACCGATCCATAAATTTCCGGTCGATATTTGGAATCAAATTATCGACCTAAATCTGAACGCATCTTTTCATACGATCAGGTCAACATTGCCCGGCATGTTGACCCAAGATTTCGGGCGAATCATTAATATTGCAAGTGTGCATGGATTGGTAGCCTCCGTTAATAAAGCCGCCTATGTCGCGGCCAAGCACGGGTTAATTGGGATGACCAAGGCCACCGCCCTTGAAACCGCACAAACCGGTGTAACATGTAACGCAATATGTCCTGGATGGACGCGTACGCCTCTCATCGAGGAGCAGATCTTGGCCAAAGCTCAGTTAATGGGCGTTGATTTTCAGGAGGGTGGGCGCCAATTACTAGCGGATAAGCAGCCGTCCCAAGAATTTGTAACCACCGATCAACTTGGCGCATTAGCATGCTTTTTATGTACAGATGCAGCAGCCCAAATATCGGGTGCGTCACTACCAGTTGATGGCGGCTGGACCGCTCAATAATACGGAGAACACTATGTGTAATGAAATCAATTGTTTTGTTTCAAATAAACCAGCCCTTACGGTTGATCCTGAAAGTCGGCGCCGTTTTCTAAAAGGTGCATCATCGCTTCCATTGGCCTACATTCTGGCTGACATAGAATTAGCCAGCGCGTCTGCGCATGGCGGCGATATGATTAGGCTCGATGTTGAAGGAGTCGGAGAGGTTTCAGGGTACCTTGCTGAACCTGACGATCTTAATGCACCAACCGTACTTTTAATTCACGAATGGTGGGGATTAAATGATCACATCAAAGCAGTTGCTCAAGAGTTCAAGTCAAAGGGATTTAGAGCTGTTGCGGTGGACCTATTTAAAGGCTCTGTTGCGAGCGATCCGGCTGGTGCCAAGACTCAAATCAGATCATTGAATCCAGACGATGCGGTCAAGACCATGAATGCTTGGGTTGACTGGGCAAAAAGTAAAGGAAATGGCAAGGTTGGAACCTGCGGATGGTGTTTTGGCGGCGGCTGGAGCCTCAAAACTGCTTTTTCGGCGGGTCCCGATGCAACCGTCATTTATTATGGTCGGGTAAGTGCAACCGAAGCTGAAATGGCTCAACTCAAGACGCCGTTAATGGGTCATTTCGGCACTCTCGACAAAGGCATTAATCCAAAAATGGTGGGTGCTTTTCAGCAATCACTTCGCAATGCAGGCAAAGACAATCTATTAAAAACATACTGGTATACCGCCAACCACGCTTTTGCCAATCCGACTGGCGGCCGCTATGACGAAGACGATGCCGCACTCGCACTTGCCCGCACACTCACGTTTTTTGAGTCATACCTGCGGGTTTGACTCGAGCAGCCCTCCTTCTGAGGGCCTCGAAACGTAGATTTATGGAAGTTGCATTGAGATGCAATAACTGAAAAGGCACGCTTCAAATCGAAGTCGGGCGTTAAGCACTACTAATTGGCCTCGCTTCGATCGGTAATATTTAAAGCCGATCTCAGGACTCTTTTTGCGGCCCTGTTGGGCCTTGCAAATGGTGATCGATCTGATTCAAAGATCCTGGCTTTAACTCGAAAGCACGGCCGAATCCAACAATATAACGCCCAGACACAGGCGCCAGAAAAAATAATTGGAAATCTGCAAGACCCTCCAGAGTATCAATTAAATGACCATGCCTTTCGATTAATCCATCGCATCCACGTCTCCAATCAGGCTCCGATCGATCGCATCCCCGCACGTGCATTTCATATTGACACCGCTCACGCAAATAAATTTGTTGAGACTCTTTCTCATCACGTAAAACTAACGCCGAGCACTTCGCCGATTGTCTGAGGTTCTTCGCGTGACCAGCCAACTCACTGACCAAAATCCAAAGCCCAGATCTTTCTTGATCGAAAAAATAGGGAGTATACGAAGCAAGTGGTGTTCCATCGTCGTAGCAGGTCGCTAAAATCACACTCGACATCTCAGACAGTAGTCGCCCGATATCTAACTGCAACTCATCAAACGAGTCTATCAAGCCGCAACGTCTCCCCTATTGTCTTGAATCTGGCGTTCGAACGCATTTAATCGTTTATAAATACTCATCAATTCAACAATCGTCGACCAGCTATTGACCAAAAACTGGAACGAATCCTCTACTTTCCCAAACGCACGTAGAATCTGCTGCAAGGCACCAAGAGTAATTGCGCCAGAAACAATGGTTGGACCCAGTGCAATATAGGGAATAATGACGGAGAACTGTAAATAGCTCCATTTTGCGATATCAAAATAAAGATAATGCTTAAACAGAACGAAATAATTGAGTCGAACATTCGCGTAGAGCTCAGCAACAGTCGTTGGTTGAGCTCTTTCCGCCTCGTCTTCGCCTAGCACCAATTCTTTCCGATACGCTGCTTCAACCTTTTGGTTATTGAACTCGAGGCCTGGCAATTTAATTCCCACAATAGCGAGCAAAATTGTTCCGAAAACGCTCGATAAAATAGCCAAAAAGACGAGAGCCTGGTCAACTGGCCCAATCCAAGGCAATTCTTTCACTTGATCACTCAGCGCCCAAAGGATGGGAAGGAACGCGGCCAGCGTCATCAAGGATCTTAGAAATGCAACGCCGAGTGACTCGACAATTCGCGCGAACCGCATCGTATCCTCTTGAACGCGCTGGGCGGATCCCTCAATTGAACGCAGTTCATCCCAATGATCCATGTAGTAGTCGTTCATAGCAGTTCGCCACCTAAAGACATAATGACGAATAAAGAACTCCAGAATGACGGCAATCACGACATACAGGCCGGCAATTTCTGCAAATGTCAGACACTGCGCAAAGAAATCTTCAAACTTGACCTGACCAGGATTACCGAGCGCCTCTTGAATCGTGTTGTAAAAGGTACCGAACCACTCATTGATCTGAACATCTAGCTGAACCTTGTACCAGGTCACAGCAAGAATCAGCATCGTGCCCAACACCGACCAACGTGCCCATGCTTTGTTGAAAAAGAAAGATCTAAACATTTGTCTGCCTATTTATAGTTCTACAAGATGCACTATTACCCGAACCACCGCCAACAGTCACTCTCAAAACATACTAATCTGAACCGAAACCAATTTCTAATCAGCACAGGACACGCAAAGTTCCCAGATCCAAGTTAATTAATCAGTTTAAATCGGTTTATGGTGCTATTACAGAAACCGGTCTACTTGACTGATCTGGATGATTAAATCCGGAGATCTCTTCGTCGATCTCAGTAAGAAGAATTAAATAAAAGATAGCCATTTAGAATATGGGGATTTTCATTGGGTGCATCGTGACTCTGAGATTGAAAATAAAATCTCGATCAACCGAGGTAAGATTCGGATAGGTTCTTAATGACATCGATTAGATGAGGTCTGCGGGTGATACCTGGGAACAATCAAACTAACTTAGTTCTTTGTTACCTGATCTCGGTACTCACCCAAAATCGCTTTTAAGACAATATCGGCCCACTCTTCGGCCCAATCATTGCGTTCATCAGTTAGTTCCAAACCCAGTTCAACCCCGAACGACTCCATTGCTTTCTCAAAGGCTAATTCCGCCGTCAGCTGCATCAATGGCCTTTCGTCGTGACCATCTTTGCCACGTTCATCGCACATCTTATCCACGGCCTTTTTGACATCGAGTATCGACTCTCCGTTCAGCGCGTGGGAAATCGCTTGCTCAGCAATATCCTTGGCATTAAGAGCGCGTTTTATTGCGAGTTGAAAGATTCCATGAGTCAGCCCCTCGACGTCACTTTTCTGAAATGTCTCAGCACCGTCTTTTGGATTTGCTTGAGAAAGCAATGCTTGCATTTCAAACCCTTGACGGAGCGTATTCTGCGCAGTTTTAGAGAAGCTCGCGGTTACCCGTTTCGCTTGCTCCAGTAGATACTCCTCTTTGGTCGGATCCATCATTAACCCCTCCGTTTTGATTTCAACACTAGCAGATTGAAATTTATGTCAGTAAATATAAATTAAACATACCATTGAGCACGGCAAATCAATAATTTGATCTACGCTCTGGAGGTCGTTTACCTTTACGGAAGGAAATTTTATTCATTTAAATCATTAGCTTGTTAGATTTTTGTGCTGTATTTAATACATAGCGCCGGATGCGCGACGCTAACTGGCATCACTTATGCATTATTCTTATCAGGCACCAACCCGGTGTCATAAAACAGACGGGTCATCCTGATCTCAGTGCATATCGCTTTGATTGGGTGTCTCGGTCTGAGTAACCGCTAAATCATCTCGTACTCAAGCACTGGATTCGATTCCGTAATGTTGGCCTCAAAATTAATCGTGCTGATCTCTCTTTGAACTGTCAAACGATTTGACCGTTTGCCGCGTCAATGCTTGCCTCTGGCTTACTCTAAGCAAAAGACGTGTTTAATGAGCTACTATATCGAGTCTCAGAAAATAGAAAGACAAATAATTAGAATAGCCAAAAGAGAGCACGGGTTGAACCTAACACACTCGAGACTTTTAATTTTTCTCACTGCATTGCTGGCTATTTTTATTAGCCTTGGACTTCACAGCCGGTCACCAGTTGTTCGTGAGTGGTTAGTGGCTCACGAATCACAGCCCGACATGAAAATTGCTGTGTTTGCAGACTTCCACTTCTCGACTCAATCTGATCTGGAACAATTGGGCCAATTAAAACGGCAGATTATCCGAGAGCAGCCAGATATAGTGCTTCTTGCAGGCGATTTCATTGGTGCGCAGAGCTTCTACGAGAACACATCACGCGGAACGATTGTTAGGGCCCTTGAAGCCCTTACACATCCGTTCCAGACCTATGCCGTGCTTGGAAATCATGACGATTGGGATTCTCGTGACCAATGGATTAGTGCTTTTAATGATTCAAAGATTCAATTAGTTGAAAACTCCGTCCTTCAAACGTTAATCAACAACAAAACCATCTGCATTCGCGGTCTTGGTGATTTTTATTCATCAGCTTGGAAAGACACCCCTATTCCAGTTAATTGCGGCGGATCAACGATTACCCTGACTCATGATCCTCAAGGACTACTCGAATCAAAAGGAACACTGGAATCATTCAGTGTGGCAGGACACACTCACTGTGGACAGATTGCGTTCCCTCTAATAGGTGCTCCCGTTGTACCAACAACCGCGCCTAGAGATATGCACTGCGGCCAATATAAGAAAAGATATACCGGAATTACGTCCGGAGGTCTGGGCACTTCCATCATTCCGTTAAGGTGGGGACCAAATACCGAGCCCGGATGGGAGATCATCCAGATCAAACATCTAAAGCAGCCCTAAGCCATGTTTGTCACGCCAACAACTTAACTCTCAATATCCTTAAATGCTTCCTGCATTGTAGGGTTATCGTGGGTCAACTTCCGAATAGTGACGTCTTCAGCCTTATCATTGGCGATCCTTAGTTGATTCGAAGATCTCATTAGCTTCTCTTTTGTTGCTTCTAAACTTTTGATCGATTTATCAATTTGTTTAATCGCTTCCTCAAAGTGCCCTGACGCAATATTGTAATTGCGAGAAAAACTTTCTTTGAACGTCTGAAGTTTGTCCACGAAGTTGGTGACATCAATATTTTGCTCTTGCGCTCTGATTAATTCTTTTCTATCTCCTGCAGAGCGCAGTGCGGCATTTCTCAGTAGCGTAATAATTGGAGTGAAGCATTGCGGGCGTACCACATACATTTTCCCAAATTCATGAGATGCATCCACGATTCCGCTGTTGTAGAGATCGCTATCTGTTTCCAACAATGACACTAAGACCGCGTATTCACAGCCTTTACGATTGCGATCACGATCTAATTTCTCAAAGTGCTGTGAATTCTTCTGCTTTCTCTGCGTGGCTTCATCCTGATTTTTCATTTCGAACATGATGGATAAGATCTCCACCCCATCCACGAAGTCTCTGAAAATAAAGTCACCCTGCGAATCACCAATGGTATCTCGCTCAAACGTGGCACTTGGAAAGAGACCATGGCTTTGATTCTTCGTAAATTCTTGACGGCAATGGTCTTCAAGAGACTCTCCCAACATCTTTGTTGAAAGTGCCGTACGCATATCCAAATACGCCTGATGCTCTTGCTTCAAAGCATTAATCCCGCTTTCATATTCCCGCTGCAGTCTTTGTGCTTCGATCTCGGCTATTCTTATTTGGCCCTTCAAAGGATCGGTCGCGGACCGAACAGCTAACTCTTTTGATGTTTCTGACTGCGCTAAGCGCGCTTTAACGTCTGCAAGATCAGATCTCAGCGGTTCAACGGCCGTTCGAACAGCCAGCTCCTGTCGCGTCTCACCGAGGGCAATAATGCCGTTCAATTCATCAATACGACGGTCTTTTTGTACTGCCGCATCCTTGGCCTCGGTCAGAACTTGCGCTCGCTCTAATTGAAACTTACTTTCCAACGATGACTCGACAAACCCGATGCGCTCAGAGATTTCTCGCTCAAAAAGGTCATCTCTGACCTGCTTCACGATATCTGCGTAGCCTGACTCATCAATCTTGAAGGCTGTTTTACACTGTGGACATTTTACTTCATGACTCATAACAAGAATCCTCATTCATCTGACTGCATCGAAAGGCGGGGTCCCGCCGGGCCAGCACTGCAAAATTCGTTTTCTCACCCGATCAAAACCAGCAAACGTAGAAAATAGAGATCTATTCTCAGAAAAAACTGCGGCACCTCCGACAATCACATTATAACTGCCCGCATCACCTTTCCCGAAGGCTTTCAAGATACGGTTTATAGCCCAATGAAAGAAAATAATTAGTAACTACACTAGAATGTGCACTGTTCATCTAATAAATAAAGCTAGAAAATGATGAGGAAAGTACGATGCTCGTATTGAAGATAATTACTCTCCTGAGTCTCTTCTATTCAGCCGCTCATGCCATTCTGTATTTCATTGCAAACACGGCTATTAATCATCCCACTTTTTACTGGGGAATCGCAGGCATTGTTGCGGGTGTTTGGTTCTTAGGAACCTGCGTAGATTTTCTTCTAAGCTCATCTGATGAGGACCCAGGTGGACTCACTGATTATCTAGAGGACTCTCAATACACTAGCGATCGCTGGACTAAGAAAAAGACTGAACGACTCCTTAACTTGGCTGAGCTAGGCGAATCACTAGAAATGATTGCGGTTGAAATGGGAGTAACCGTTGCAGCGGTGCGAGGAAAACTTGTTAGTTCCGATCATTACAATAATTATCAAGTCGCTCGCCTTAATCGCATGGAAAGAGATCTGACCGAGCAAAGACAAAAGTACGCCACTCGCAGAAAAAAAACGGTAGGAGGCTCCCCACAATCGGCTCCATTCAGCAAGGGTGTGGTGCTCGCTAATATTGACAAAAAGAAGCTCAATCGTTCACTCAAGAAATTGGACTCATTGGTTGGCCTAGCCAGAATCAAGCGAGAGATGGAGTCGCTGATCGCTCTGTCGGAAGTTCGCTCGATGCGTTCCCGTGAAGGACTACCCTTAAATGATCCAACTTTTCACTTAGTATTTTCTGGCAATCCGGGAACAGCAAAGACAACGGTCGCCAGAATCGTTGGTGAAATTTATCAGTCGCTTGGCTTACTACGAAGCGGACATCTTGTTGAAGTCAGTCGAACTGATTTAGTCGGAGAGTTCGTTGGGTCAACTGCTCCAAAGGTGACTGAAGTCATTAAAAAGGCGATGGATGGAGTCTTATTCATTGATGAAGCCTACACATTGTCTGCGTCTGGTGCAGGCTGGGACTATGGCAATGAAGCGATCGATACACTGCTTAAGCTCATGGAAGACAACAGAAAGCGATTGGTCGTTATCGTGGCTGGTTATCCCGGTCTGATGCAAGAATTCGTCCACAGTAATCCAGGCTTAGAATCGCGGTTTAAAACGACACTAGAGTTTGAGAATTATAGTATCCAAGAGCTGTTGCAAATTTTCGAGAATCTCTGCACTGACTATAAATTTGAACTTACAAGTGACGTCGTAGCGATCGCTCAGGAGGCCATCTCAACACTGGTCAAAAAAAGAGGCAAACGATTCGCAAACGGGCGAGATGTGAGAAACTTATTTGAGCGAACCATTGAAACCCAAGCTCTTCGAATTAGATCTAGCAAAGAAGCGGTTTCACTTTCACTGCTAGAACCTATTGATCTGATCAAAGCCTCTGGAAAAAATTAATGAAGACCACTAATCGCCTCTTATACTCCTGCGACGCAGCACCAGAGACAATCAGCCGTCAATTTGGGCGTTTATTTGACATTGATTATCTTGATTCTAGTTTGAGGAAGAAATTAGGATGGCTTTAGCCGGTCTAAATGATTTATTCACAGAGAACTTGGACCAGCTACTTTTGACTGGTGGTTTTTTTGCAGCATCGAACGATGAACTGCTTGACGTTCTAGAAAATTGCGCTGAAACCCAGTTTGAGTTGATGAGCTACGCATGGTGTGAGATTCGCCGAAGAGCTAAGACTCCGAAAATAGGACGCGCTGAGCGCATTTGCGATGACCGCGAACTAACACCAATTCCGTGGTTAGCCGATGCCCGCAAAGCACTTGACGTTTTAAGCGCGCCAACAGGCAAAAAAAACACATGCAGTACCTATGTCATCTTGAGAGATGGCTACACAGATCAAAATGGGTATTTTGGTCTTTATGTTGGGGTCACGTCTAAGTCGCCTGAAGCGCGATTCAGAGAACACACGAGCCCTGGCCACCGGCTCGCAGCAAAAGGCCTTCCAGAACATGGCATCTGCTTACTGAGAACTTTGATGCATCCGTTTGTTAAAGTCCCTACCAGGGAAAAACTTCATTATGAGACTGCTCTCCATTTAGCACTGTCATTAATCGTACCCAAGGTTTCCGGTGATATCCGCAACGACTACTTGACTTGGCTACCGGAGTTCCAGCCACGTCTGATGAAAGCGCTCGATGATCAGCGTTAACTGGTGTAACAAGTTCGATATGTCTTTTAGTTATCGTTCCCCAGAAGTCCAGGACCTCGCCCGATGCTACCAACACTTCTAACGAACACTAGTCGTTATTAATGTTCATTTCTTTCGAATAATAAATCTGCGATAACGAATTAATGTTTTAACGATAGATAAGGAAGAATAGATGTTCGAAGGTTTTATCGAAGAGCGGGTAGAGGGTGCTGGCGTAACCTTGTTTGTTCGACGTGCCGGACCACCGGATGCACACCCAGTGGTTCTACTCCATGGATATCCGCAGACCTCTGCCATGTGGCATGGAGTCGCTCCTTTATTGGCAAAAAAGTTCAATGTAGTTTGTCTTGATCTCAGGGGATACGGGCAGTCCGACAAACCAACCTCGAATAACGAACATACAACCTACGCAAAACGCGCGATGGCTGAAGACGTTATTCGCGTAATGGAGAACCTTGGACATCGCCGTTTTTATCTTGGAGCTCATGATAGAGGTGCACGTGTTGCCCATCGTTTGGGGCTTGACTTTCCAGATCGCGTGAAAGCCATGACATTGCTTGATATTGCCCCTACTCGCGAAATGTATGCCGAAACCTCAGCTGAATTTGCCAGCGCATATTGGCACTGGTTCTTTTTGATCCAAAAATCACCGTTACCGGAGATGATTATCGGCAAAGACCCGGTCGAGTTCTGGAAACAAAAATGCTTCAACCAAGTTGGTGGAGAAAATCCATTTCACCCGGACGCTTTAGATGAATACCTAAAAGCTTTTAGCGATCCAAAAACTATTCATGCCAGCTGCGAAGATTATCGTGCTGCCGCGACCATAGACATTGTTCACGACAACGAAGACGGGAGCCGCCGCCTGAGCATTCCGATTCGGGTTTTTTGGGCAAGAAAAGGGGTGATCGGTAAGTGCTTCGATGCGCTGGCTCTTTGGCAACGTCGTGCAGAAAACGTTTCCGGTGAAGCCTTAGATCTGACGCACTACATGGCCGAAGAACAACCCGAAAAAATTGCAGCTGAGATGCATAAATTTTTCTCACTTCACAGCAATGATTCAGGGGTTTCTCAATGAAACGTGCTCCCTTCGATAAAGTGATAGACACTCATAAGGTCTTCGATCTTCCTAACGGAAATATTTTCGCATACGTGGACTTTCACATCATGAACGAACAGATAAGTTAACAGGCTTTTTCTGGTCTCGATGTCATGGGCATAGCAGTAGCGCTTTATACCGTAGTTTCCTCTCTCACCCGGACAGCTTACTGAGGTCTCGGAATTCCGAGACCTCGCATCGCAAAACGCCAATCAAGCGCCTCTACCGAGCACACGGTGCAAACAACAGACCTATCAGCACAAACTAATCGAGAGACTTCTATGGGTATTGTTATATTTGGCAGCCACGACATGACTAATCTAGTGATTAGCCTTATATGCAATTCAAACACTACAAATGATGCTAAAATCTGTTCTGCTTGCATTGCAGATTCAAGGTTAGCACTGGGATTTCCCGCCTTAATATTCGATACTCACAAGGAGCGAAATGCTGCGCTAATTCTCGAATAATCAGTGCTTTAAAGATGGTGCAAGTGGCGAGACTCGAACTCGCGACCTCCCCCTTACCAAGGGGGTGCTCTACCAACTGAGCCACACCTGCGTCGGAGCGGGATTATTCAGGCCCAAACGCACCAAGTCAACATGCAACGACAGATTCCAATCAAGCCAATCGATCAAGTAATCGACAACCTTAATTCTTACCACACGATTATTGATGTGCGCTCGCCATTAGAATTTCTAGAGGATCACATTCCCGGAGCAATCAATCTTCCGGTGCTGAGTGATGCCGAGCGTGCAGAGATTGGAACGCTCTACAAGCAAGTGGATCCCTTTACCGCGAAGAAACGTGGCGCCGCACTCATCTCCATCAATATTTCCAATCACCTCCACACACTCAGCGACCAACCAAAAGATTGGGAACCACTTGTGTACTGCTGGCGAGGTGGTCAACGATCACGAGCGCTTGCACTAGTAATGAATGAAATAGGCTGGCCGGTAAGCCTGATTCAGGGCGGCTACAAAGCTTATCGAAAGTCAGTTCAGACCACTCTTAACTGTCAGGTGGATCATTACAGCTTCCACATTCTTGCGGGACCAACCGGGTGCGGGAAGACCCGTATCCTGAACCAATTAGCCGATGATGGGCATCAAGTGATTGATCTTGAGGGTTTGGCGAATCACAGAGGCTCAATTCTTGGCAAAAATCCTGACACGCCACAGCCCTCGCAAAAGTTCTTTGAATCGGAACTTTTGAACGCGCTGCGCGAACTCGATCCTAACCGTCCAATCTGGGTTGAATCGGAATCGGCCAAGATCGGTGATCTCCACATCCCAAACGGATTATTTAAGCAATTAATGGCATCCCCGGCGCTCGGTCTGACCTGTGATCGCGATGCTCGGGCCACTTTTTTAATGAACGACTATCTACACCTGATTGATCGTCCGGAAGAGACTGCTGAATTAATACAAAAACTCGGATTTCGTCAAAACTCAGCACAGGTCCGTCAATGGCTCGACATGATTGAGAGTGGGCAATGGCAGACCTTGAGTGAGAGTTTATTACTGACTCACTATGATTCGGCTTACGCCCACTCACAAAAGCGATTTATTGTTGCAGGCACATACCACTTGGATCAGCCAGGTGTACTGCCACCCGACTTACTGAAGAACTTTTCTGTCAAAACAAAAACACCTGAATAAATCATTCACATCAGAAGTGCTGCTCAATCTCAGCTAACACTGCCGGATCTTCAATCGTAGATGGCATTGAATACGGTTCGCCATCAGCAATTTTTCGAAGGGTCCCTCTCAAAATTTTACCTGAGCGGGTCTTAGGTAATCGCTTTACAATCAATGCTTTATTAAAACAAGCTAATGCCCCAACTCTGTTTCTAATGGCGCCAATCAATTCGCTTTCAACCGACTCTTGAGACGATGTGATGCCATCCTTGAGAACAACTAAACCAACTGGTAACTGGCCCTTCAGTTCGTCAGACACACCAATAACGGCGCACTCAGCAACCGAGTGATGGCCGGCCAATACCTCTTCCATTTCACCTGTAGACAATCGATGACCGGCGACATTAATGACATCATCCATTCGTCCCATAATAAAGATGTAGCCATCGGTATCAATAAAACCACCATCGCCTGTTAAGTAGTAACCCTCGTAGGTGTTGAAATAGGACTCTTCACAACGGGCATGATTGCCCCAGATCGTCGTTAAACATGACGGTGGCAATGGACGCTTGATGACCACACTGCCCTGCTCTCCTACCGAAACCGGGTTGCCATTGGGGTCAAAAATTTCGACACAGAATCCAGGACTTGGTCTGGTCGCCGAACCGGCCTTTGGAGGAAAGGACTCAATGCCTCTTGGGTCGGATGCGATTGCCCAACCTGTTTCGGTTTGCCACCAATGATCAATAACAGGCAGTTGAGTAAGCTCATTCAGCCAGTAATACGTTGGCGGATCGAGTCGCTCTCCGGCCAAGTAGAGGGCTTCAAGCGAACTCGTATCATATTTTTTATAATGCTCATTATCAGGATCTTCTTTACGGATCGCTCTGAAGGCGGTTGGCGCAGAAAAGATGACTTTAACTTTGTACTCTTCAATAACACGCCAAAATGCCCCTGCGTCAGGTGTTCTTACGGGCTTTCCTTCATAAAGAACAGTCGTGCAACCGAATAACAAAGGTGCATATACAATGTAAGAATGACCAACCACCCAACCAACATCACTTGCGGCCCAAAATACTTCGCCAGGCTTCATGTCGTACACTGCCTGCATTGAATAGGCCATCGCGACCGCGTGCCCACCATTGTCCCTGACTACCCCTTTTGGCTTGCCGGTGGTTCCTGAGGTATAAAGAATGTAAAGGGGGTGTGTTGCACTGACTGGAACACATCCAATCGAGTTGACAGAGCCCATCAAATCGACATAACTGTAGTCGCGCCCAGCGATGAGCTGATAATCAGCCTGAGGCCGTTCCAAGACAACAACAGACTCCGGCTGATGAGAGGCCATTTCGATAGCCTCATTCACCAGCGGCATGTACTCAATCACTCTTGCGACTTCAATTCCACAGGTCGCAGTCACAATCACTTTCGGCGTTGCATCTGTTAGGCGTACTGCCAACTCACTGGCTGCAAACCCGCCAAAAACAACCGAATGAATCGCGCCAATTCGTGCCGACGCGAGCATTGCAATCAGCGCTTCTGGAACCATCGGCATGTAAATCACAACCCGATCGCCGGTCGTCACACCAAGCGCCGCCAGGACCCCAGCGAATTTAGAAACGCGGTCTTGTAGCTGACGATAACTGATCGACTCTTTGGATCCCGTAACGGGTGAATCAAAGTACACTGCTATCCGATCACCAGCACCTGCGTCCACGTGACGATCAACCGCGTTGTAGCACGTATTGAGGGTGCCATCAGGAAACCAACGTTCGATCCCATTAATGTCATTTGCCAAGCCAACGCGCGGTGCTTGAGACCAATCAATCAAAGCCGATTTCTCAAGCCAAAATCCCTGCGGATCATTGATCGATCGATCATATTCACTTTGGTAGTCCATCACTCATCCTTTCGCTGATACCCAGTCAATCTGAATGATTTTTCTTCGAATGTCTTTACGACGTTTTGGTGGTTAGTCGTCCAATAACCGCCGGTGAAAGACCTATCTTTCGCCAGGCTGACAATAATTCAATCGAATCCTCTTCTGAAAGTGCTACAAGCAAGGGCCCAGCGGTCTGTGGATCAAACACAATCGCTGAAGGTGCGTTGCCACCAAGTAATCCTGCGTAGACTCGATTAGGGGGCGCCTGAGTCGATTCAACGCCACTTGCAACCAATGACTCAACACCCGAAAATGCTGGAATGGTGCTAGACCACTCAAACGTTGCCCCATCTCCTAGCATTTCTGCAAGATGACCCGCCAATCCAAACCCTGTTACGTCAGTCATCGCATGCGCGCCAAGCCTGACCGCATGCTCTGAGGCATCTTGTAGTGATTCCAATGCCAAGACGATCCATTTGTCCAGTTCAGCACCAGAGACCAATCCCATCTGAAAGCCTGCCATTAGTAAGCCACTACCTAACGGTCCACTAAGCACAAACACGTCACCTGATTTAGCCCCCTGCTTTGGCAAGGATTTCTCAACCAATCCCTCCACTGACACCGCAACCACCGCTTGTTCCAGTGCCAAACTATGGCCACCTCTGAGTTGCACACCATAACGCTCCGCACCATGCTCAAGACCTTTCACGACCTGGGTAAATTCTTCCGCCTCCAAATCGCTGTTCCCCGTTCGATTGACACCAACCATAGTCAGCGCCGAAACCGGTTTGCCACCCATTGCCCAAATATCAGAAACACTGTGCCTCATCGCCAAAAGACCCATAAGATGAGGATCTTTCAACAAATAAGTCAGACCATCCAGCGTCCGCAAACGATTCCCATTGGGAAGTTGATCAATGACGGCATCCTCAAACCGTGTTCCAAACACTTGTCTCAACACACCACCAGGGAGTTTACTTGCACAACCCTCACAGCGCATTGGCTGATCCGTCATCAATTGTGACATCTGGAAACGCTTCATAAATCGCTGATCAATCCAGTCTTTCAGCCAAAATACCCATCGTCCTTCGGCATGCCAGCGACCCTTAATCGCAATGCCAGTCTCATCACCCCGATTTAAAATCATCAGCCACTTACATTGAGCAATAAATGGACTCACCGTTCGGCTCTCAATACGATTCACAAGTGCTTTGGCCAGGTATTGACCCGCTCTGACCGCCATTACACCCGACCGCGGCTTGGGATCCGACATTTCCACCAAATCGCCGGCCGCAAACAACCCATCACAACCAGGCACATTCAAGTATCGGTCCACAAGCAAGAATCCATCTTTGGATAACGGCAGTTCGCTCTGGCTAAGCCAGCCAGGCGCCGCAACTGGCGTTGTCACCACAACCACATCCGCCTCACAAGAACGACCATCGTCATAACGAATCCGTCTAGGCTCTGCGGAAGCAACAATGGCACCCTCTTCAATTTCGATCCTGCGGCTGCGCAAACTTCTCCGAATCGAATCCGCTGCTGACGACAGCGCTGCATCCATTTCAAAACGGCCTCTCGTTACCAGCCTTATCGATGGCTTCGTTCCGTATCGAGCTCGAAATGAAAAAGCCAGTTCTATTCCAGCCGCACCACCACCCACAATAACCAGGCCATTCCCAGTTCCAGATGACATATTCTGATCAATTACATTAAGTTGAGAAAGTAATGCAGTAATTGGTTTAATATAAAAAAGAGATCGATGTGTCGATGGAAATGCATTACTTGGCGCCGCACCAGTGTTGATCGATGCCCAGTCATAGCCAAGACTCGGCAATACATCACCCGACAATGACTTCAAACGACGTACAGTGACTCGTTTTTTTTGTGCATCAATTGACTCGATTTCAGCCCGAATAAACCATGCACCCGCTCTCTCCGCCAATTGGGCCACATCAAGAAATAGTGAGCTTTCATCATAATTTCCTGCCAAAAATCCAGGCAACATTCCCGAGTAAGGCGTCACTGACTCGGGCGACACAATAATCAAACGAATACCCTTCAAAGGCCGCATGGCGAATCGGCGAATAACGGCCACGTGAGCATGTCCTGCACCAATCAGGATTAATGTCTTCTGTAGCAGGCTCTCAGAATCAGCCGAGAACACGAGTGGGTTCACGCATGGTTACTAATTCTTCTGCTGAAGTTGGATGGATACCGATCGTGGAATCAAAAATCGCTTTGGTTGCCCCTGCCTTAATCGCAACGGCAAAACCCTGTAAAATCTCGCCCGCGTCAGGTGCGAGGATATGCAATCCAAGAATGCGGTCACTTTGATCATCTACGATGAGCTTAAAGATACTCTGTTCTTGGCGTCCACTGAGTACATTCTTCATCGGCTTGAACCGACTCACATAAACCCTGGCCGTGCGTCCATCAGCAAGAACGTCTTCTTCTGACATCCCGATCGTTCCTATATTAGGTTGACTGAAAATCGTCGTTGGTATGGAGCCGTAATCCACTAAAGCTTCTGGCTTGTCCTGAAATAAATGATGGGCCAGCGCCATTCCCTCCGCCAAAGCAACCGGTGTCAGGGCAATCGTTCCCGTCACATCACCCACTGCATAAATTGAAGGCTCATTTGTCTGGAAATTTTTTAAGACCTGAATCGTTCCATCTGAACGCGTTCGCACGTCAGTATTCTCAAGACCGAGCTCCAGCGTGTTTGGAACACGACCCACTGCCATGAGGACCGCATCAACGTCCAAATCATCCTCACCAGCGTGCTTCACGTGGATTCTGCCATCAGATCTCGAAAATCCAAGCAATCGATGATCCAAGCGAACGTCGATGCCTCTGGCCTCCATTTCAACCGCCAACTGCCCAGCAATTTCTCGATCGAATTCTTTTAAAATATGAGGACCTCGATACGACAGTATCGTTTCCACGCCAAGACCCGCAAAAATTCCAGCAAACTCAACAGCGATATAACCACCACCAACCACCAGAATGCGATTAGGTAGCGTATCCAAGTCAAAAATCTCATTGCTCGTCATTGTGAGCTCAATACCCGGAATATCGGGTACTCGCGGCCATCCACCCGTCGCAACTAGAATCCGATCTGTGCTCAGCATAAGATCATTTACTGCCACATGATGGGGATCTATTATTTTTCCACGACCAGAAATTAGCTCGGCGCCAGAGGACACCAAAAGCTTGTCGTAAACCACATTTAAGCGTTTAATTTCATTGATCTTATTGTCCCTCAGAGTCGGCCAATCAAAAGCGACCTCAGGTGTCTTCCAACCATAACCACGAGCATCCAAAAAGGTCTCGGAAAAGCTTGAGCCATACACATAGAGTTTCTTAGGAACACAACCGACGTTCACGCAGGTTCCGCCTAGATATCGATCCTCAAGTATTGCAACACGAGCACCTAAACCAGCAGCGATTCGCGCTGCACGAACACCTCCACTGCCCGCTCCAATCACTACTAAATCATAATCACTCATCGGCTTCTCACTTTAAAACAACGATGGATTTGCCCATCTGATCAGAGTCCTGCATTCGAGCATACGCAATCGAAACTTCATCAGTCGTAAATATCTGTTCAACCGCATGATGCACTCGTCCACGCTGCAACGCTGGCCATACAATGGTTTCAAGCTCAGCCAACAAACGTCTCTTAACATGATCCGACTGAGTGCGTAGCGTTCGTCCAAACAAGGTGACGTTTTTAGTCAAGAATTCCAACAAGTTTGCCTCCGCCGTCAAACCACCCAGCAATCCTATCAACGCGATCCGAGCCGAATCACCGGCCACACTTAAATTTTTATCCAAATAAGCACCCCCAACAGGATCCAAAACAACATCAAACTGGAGACCAAGCCCCTGATAATGAGCGACCCAATCAGTCGTCCTAAGTACTCCGGCCTCAGCACCTAACCGCAAACAATAGTCCAACTTATCCTCTGTACCGCACGTCACATAGGGTATTGCACCGAGCAAACGAGTGAGTTGGATCGCAGCCGCGCCCACGCCTGAGCCGCCTGCATGAATGAGTACACGCTCTCGTGGCCGAACCCGAGCTTGATCCCACAAATTGAATAATGCGGTACACCATGTCTCACAAAGGCCTGCAGCGAGGGAAAGTTCAATACCATTAGGCACCGAAACCAACACAGATGGGGAGCAAACAACATAGTCTGCAAGACCGCCCGCACGCAAGAGTGCGCATACCTTGCGACCACACCAAGCCTTATCCACTCCGCGCCCAACCTGATCAACGACACCAGAGCACTCAAGGCCTAAACCCATGCCGTCTATCTTTCCTGGATACTTACCCTTGATCTGCAAAAGGTCCGCACGATTTAGTCCAGCCGCCTCAACGGCTATCCTTACTTGACCATCCGAAGCTTTAATATCAGGAATCTCTTGCCAGATAGCTTCACTCTTCGCATTATTAGCAACCAAAACGCGCATGTTGTTTGTGCATCCATAACCAGAAAATAAAATTCAAGGAGACATTGACGCATATGGACTCACCAAATCAAAGCTTGAGCCCACTGAAGAAATTCATGAAAGTCCTGCACTCAGAAGTTGGGCCAGGAATTTTGCTCGTTCTGATGGCTGTTTTAGCCATGATCATGATGAATTCATCAGCGGCAAGTTATTATCAAGAATTCTTTAATACTCCTGTCGTTCTAGGCGTCGGGCCCGTCGTTATTGATAAGCCTTTCCTGCTGTGGATTAACGACGGCTTCATGGCAATATTTTTCTTTTTGATTGGTCTTGAAATCAAACGCGAACTCATGGTGGGTCATCTTTCAGATATCCGACAGGCGCTTCTGCCACTCGGCGCGGCAGTCGGAGGCATGGCTGCGCCGGCTCTCGTTTACTTAGTTATTACGGCTGATGTCCCTGGGGCACAGTCAGGCTGGGCAATACCCGCTGCCACTGACATTGCTTTCGCAGTAGGCGTTTTAGCGCTACTTGGGCCGCGCGTTCCCGTGCCATTAAAAGTATTTCTTCTAACGCTTGCAGTGGCTGACGATTTGGGTGCCATTGTAATTATAGCGATCTTTTACACCGAGCAGCTAAATGGTACTGCACTTGGCATTGCCGGCGCAGCCATCGCCCTTTTGATCGGAATGAATCGATCCAATGTGGCTTCGAGAACCGCTTATCTTCTTGTCGGATTTATTATGTGGGTTGCGGTTCTAAAATCAGGAGTTCACGCAACTCTCGCCGGTGTCGTTCTTGGATTTTGCGTCCCCTACACAATACCCAAACAAGCAAGTTCACCAGTAGTGATGCTCGAGCACGACCTACATGGATTTTCTAGTTACGTTGTTTTACCGCTATTTGCATTCGCCAACGCAGGTGTGGCAATTGGCGAACAAGGCCTCAGTATCATCGGACATGCAGTGCCAATGGGCATCGCGTTTGGTCTATTTGTAGGAAAACCAATCGGTGTTTTAGCGATGTCATTTGTCGTTATCAAATTGGGTATTGCCAAAATGCCTAGAAACGTGAACTGGGGCCAACTGATTGGTGTCGGATTTTTGTGTGGGATTGGGTTCACAATGTCGCTCTTTATCGGCTCACTGGCATTTGGAGGATTTGAGAACCCCCTAGCAGGCTTGGATAGACTCGGCATTCTTTCTGGCTCTATTCTTTCGGCGATTCTGGGTTATATGGTTTTAAAACGGGCACTCCCCGAACGGTCATTCTGTTTGTTGGGTGCTAAACCTTCGCGTTAAAAAAGAAGGCCAGTAGTTTTTACTACTGGCCTTCCCATCTTCCGAGACTGACTGGATAGAAAATCTACCAAGGAACGGTCGATTGCATTGAATATTTTTACTTCAACTGTGCTTCAAGAGGGATTGGTATAATCGTTTCTCGCAAAGGTTTTATCGGCCTTCTTACGGCAATGGTCGTAGGCGCAGCCAATGACAACATGGTCAAGACAGCATTCGTCGTTGCTGTTAGCGTTTTAAACTGGGAATTGCTGGGAATTACGCCGATTATGTTGGCGAATCTAGCCGCTCTCTGTTTCATTGCTCCTTTTATATTTTTGGCCGGTTATGCTGCTTATTTTGCACAGACAATACGACCACGATTTTGGCTAACGCTTCTGAAATTATTTGAAATTGTGCTGGCTTTAATCGCAGCAGTCGCGATTTCGACTGAAACAGTGTGGCTTCTGCTCTTCAGTCTTTGTGGTTTTGGCATTCAGTCGGCCCTAGTCGGCCCGTTAAAATATGCTCTTATCCCACGATTAGTCGATCAACAGGATCTGCTTCCAGCAAATGCCTGGATGGAATCAGGAACATTTGTTGCAATATTAATTGGAACGTTAATCGGAGCTGACTGGATTATCGAGGCTCCGATTAATTTGACACTGCTGTTACTGGTCCTCGCTTGTGCCGGACTCTTCTCAATTGGGTTGATTCCAAAGCTCCCAGCAAATACCAAAACACCAAAGATTCGATTTACAGAGTTGGTTCATAAACAACGACTAGACACTGCATCAATGTCGGCAATGTGGTGCATTAGCGGGTTCTGGGCCGTTGGCTCTGTTTGGCTGACCCACCTGCCATTACTCGCCGTTGATGTTTGGTTGGTTTCTTCCAGATCCGTCGGCACCCTGCTCGGTCAATTCGTTATGGGTATCACGGCGGGTGCCTTACTGGGAGTCTTCTGCAAAAGGATCGCCCGTGACGCTCGTGTTCTTATTGGCGCTTCGGTTTTGGTTATTGGCTCTTTATTAATACAAACCACTGATTATCAAAATGGACAGATAGGAATGTTCATTGCCGCCCTTGGAGGAGGATTCCTCGCGCTTCCACTTTACACAATGTTACAAGACGATTCGCTTCGAGTAGCAGAGCGGATTGCGGTGAATAATGTAGCGAACGCGTTATTGATCATGCTTGCTGCGGGCGCATCAATGCTGGCCCTGAGTATTTTAAAATTAACTTTACCTATTTGGCTTCTTATCCTTGCCATCGGACAGCTCTTCCTCTGCCTTTATCATCGCGGCAATTTGCGCATCCGCTAGTGCTTCAGGCTTAGGAGGCATCTGCAAAAAGTAACCATTTTCTGTTATTGATTGCAACACGCTCGAAGCCTTCTCGCGTGCCAGTTTTTTATGCTCATTCAGCGGCATTATCAAAACAGATTCGAGTGTGCCAAAATTCTCAAGGAGCTCTTTTGGAACTGAATCAGTGCCTACTTTTTGATCGACATAAAGATACATTTCATCATTTCTTGACCCTTTGAAAATCTCGACCACCCTCACGTTCAAAATACTCCATCTAATAATTCTGCACGCCAACCCGTAGGGCGCCACCCTCGCCCATCCAGAGAGGCCACTAAGTGTCTTTTCTTAATCAACATTTCTGGCGCAATCCCAAGATCCACCGCAATGGCGTCACACACTTTTTGACACTCTCTAAGATCATCCTTCAGACGCTTAGATAAGGGCATTGGTGGAGGCGCCATTCCACCCACATCTTGAGCATTCGCAAGGACTTTTTTTAATTGATCACCAAACCGACCAGCTTGATGTTCTGTTAAACCATGCTTTGAAATCAGTTGATGGTGACGCTCTAATGCCTCACATTGCGCTAACGAAAATACCGACTGATCACTCAATACATGTTTTCTGGGACGATCCACCCGACGTGCCGTCTCCTCACGCCACTGGACCAGATGAACCAGCCGGCTCATGCTTACCTCGGATAAACGCCAAGCGCTCCCAAACTTTGCAACCTGGGTATCGAGATCCCCTTCATCAAAAATCTTTTTGTTTCTCTCATAAATGAACGCCATTTCTTCCATCATCCATTCGAGTCGGCCGCAGTCGCTTAATTTCTTGTGCAAATCTTCGTAAAGTGGCTGAAGAACCATAACGTCTTCCCGCGCATATCGACACTGAGCCTCAGTAAGTGGCCGTTTAGTCCAGTCAGAACGAGTCTCATCTTTGCTAATTATTTTTCCGAGCACAGACTCAACAAGGCCAGAAAGACTGAGTGACATTTGTGGCGAGAGCAATGCATGAGCAATTTGAGTGTCAAAAACCGAATTGGGGATTGTTCCCGTAAGTCGATATATCACCTCATAATCTTCCTGTGCTGCATGTAAAATTGAAACCGTTCTACCGCTCAGAATCTCGCCAAAATTCTTTAAATCAATATCCGCCAACGGATCGATCAGATAACCATTAGGACCAATAGCGACTTGAATTAAACCTGGCTTTGGATGGAAGGTCGATACCCGAACAAATTCTGTATCCAAACCAATTACAGAAGACTGCTCAATCTGATCCACCAAAAGGTCTAGCGTCTTTTGTTGATCAATCCATTGCGTCATTAATTAACGATCTCAGTTCGTGAAGACAGTGCCTGGCTTAGCGTTGAGGCATCCAAGTGATCTAACTCACCTCCCACAGGAACCCCCTGTGCTAAACGTGTAAGACGAGTCAAACCATTCAGTGCTGTGATGATTTGATACGTCGTTGCCTCACCCTCAACCGTGGAGGCCAAGGCAATCAGACATTCTTTTGGTGGTGAAGCATGGATTCGACGCACTAAGCCAGGCAAACCGATCTCTTCCGGACCCACTCCATCCAACGGACTCAATAATCCTGTAAGACAATAATAGCGGCCCTGAAAAAGACCCGATTGCTCTATTGCCAAAATATCGGTTGGCGACGCAACGATCGCTAAGAGCTCGTCATCTCGGCCCTCATCCTGGCAAATCCAACACGGCTGTGATTCTGTGAGATTTCGACACTGCTCACAGTGCTCAATATTCTCAAGTGCTTGCTTCATGGTCTCTGCAAGATGGATCCCACGCTGACGATCACGCTCGAGTAGATGCAGCGACATCCGTAGAGCTGTCCGTGGACCTACACCAGGCAGACAACGGAAAGCTTGTTCAAGCGATTTCAGCAACGGAGACATACTCATGAGAACGGGAACTTAAATCCAGGCGGAAGATTCAACCCTTCCGTAAATGAACTCATCGAATCTTTCTTCAATGCTTCAAGCTTCAGATTTGCATCGTTAATGGCTGAAGCAATCAGTTCTCCAACGATCTCAGGGTCATCAGTCAGTACATTTGGATTGATTTTAACACTCCGGCAGTCTCCATTCCCGTTTAAGGTCACAGAAACAAGACCCGCACCGGATTCACCAATGACTTCTTTGAGCGCAATCGCTTGCTGCGCTTCCTCCATTTGCCCTGTCATTTTTTGAGCTTGTTTCATCATGTCCTTTAATGGACCATCAAACATCTTAGACCTCTCTGGGTTTTACAGTTTCAATCAGCACTTCACCATCAAGTTTATCTTTCAGCGAACTTACAAACGGGTCAGCCGTAAACGCAGCCTGAGCCTGGCTTAATGCTTTTTGCCGTTGCTGTTCAGCGTATGCCTGAGGCGTCTCCGGAAGCGAATCACGCGTCTCAAGACGAATCTCAGGAGTTCGACCAAGCCGTTTCGCAAATGCATCAGCAATTCTTTTCTGATGCGTTTCATTAATTAGTCGCGCCGTTGCCGGGCGAACTGCGAGCACCACAAGCGTTGGGTTCGCATCTATTAATACCGTCTCCTGCAACAGGGATCCGGTCATTCCGTGTAAGCCAAGTCTATCGCATTCAGTGACCCAATGGATTGGGTTGAACGTCAAATCTTCAAGCGACTCTTCAGAATCTGATCCTGATTCATCATCACTCATTTCCAGATAATTATCGTCCCCAACAATAGCCTCGGCCAATCGTTTACTACTCGGCATGCTTATATCTAAGGATTCCATGTCATTCTTTTCTGGCAGAGACAAACTGGGTGCCACTAACAATTTTTTAACCCGGGGTTCGGTACTCGCAGGCTCCGGGTCCTCAGGTTCATCGAGCATCACTGATGACACATGTTCGCCGGGCCGCGCTGGGCGAAACGCGATCATCCTGAGCACCATCATTTCAAAAGCAGAACGCGGATCATTCGCCATAGGCAGATCGCGGTATCCAGTGAGACTGAACTGATAAGTCAGTTGCAAAAATTCTGGCCCCATTACCACGGCCAATTCTCTTATTGCTTGTTGTTCAGACGGAGCTAAGTGCTCAATTGCTTGGGCAGATATTTGACACATAGCCACTTGATGAATCAAAGACTGGAGTCCACTCACAAGCGCAAGCCAATCAGGCGTTTCTTGAGCCAATAAAGAAATCCGCTGAATTGCTTGAATCCCATCGGCCTCAGCAATATCTCGAAACAACAGCGGAAGTTCAGAAACACCTTGAACACCAAGCATCTGAATAACATCGTCGGCTAAGACTCGACCCTCTCCAAACGCAATGGCCTGATCTAATAGGGTCATCGCATCACGCATCGATCCCCGCCCCGCTTTTGCCAGCTGCCAAAGGGCTCCGTCTTCGAATGAAATCTCTTCATTCGTCAATACATACTCAAGATGCGATTTGATTTGATCGGGGGATAGATCCCTCAGATGGAACTGCAAACAGCGAGAGAGAACGGTTGGGAGTAGCTTGTGCGGATCAGTTGTCGCCAACAAAAAAATCACATGCTCTGGTGGTTCTTCCAAAGTCTTCAATAGGGCATTGAAGGACTGTGGTGACAGCATGTGCACCTCGTCAATCAAATAGATTTTATACCGTCCCACGCTCGGTGCATAACTCACATTTTCTAACAGCTGACGTGTGTCATCGACCTTGGTGCGACTAGCCGCATCGACTTCAATTAAATCAATAAATCGATTTTCAGAGATCGCCAAACATGCACCGCACGCTCCACAAGGTTTAGCGGTAACACCAGACTCACAATTAAAACAACGCGCTAAAATACGAGCAATCGTCGTCTTCCCGACTCCACGAGTTCCCGTAAATAAATAAGCATGGTGTAAGCGCATCGAAGTCAACGCATGTGAAAGCGCTTTTCTAGCGTGCTCTTGACCGATCAGTTCATCAAAATTAGTCGGCCGCCATTTGCGGGCCAAGACCTGCTGATTCATGCATGCCTCTTCAAAATGGAAGCGACTCTTGCCAGCCACACCTCGGCACCCAAAATGATTGCTGCCGCTGCTCCCTTCCGGGTCTGACGGGATTCACAAAAATCCTGTTGCGAAGGGACCGACAAGAGCCACTATCGACAATCGGGTAACCCCGAAGGAAGGTATTGTTAAGCCAACCATGCATCAGATGCAAGCTTGATTGCCGTCAATGTACACATCACAACCACCAAAGGCCGAACGAAAACAATGCCACGGCCAAGAATCAAACGCGTTCCAATAAGTGCACCACAAATTTGCGCCGGGATCATAACAGCCACCGCTGACCATTCCACCAAATCACTCCACACAAATAAAGTGAATGCCGCTAGATTTGTCATCGCATTGAATAACTTGGCATGAATCGTCGCAGATCGCAGGTTTAATCCAAGCACTGTGATCATCAATAACGCAAATAATGAACCAGTTCCCGGACCAAAAAATCCATCATAAAATCCAATCGCAACAATTGCTAACAAGCCCCAAGTTCTAAACTTTGGCTTAATTAAGTCATCCTGATCCTCGGGCAAACGCACCATCAAGAAATACAATGCAGCTAAAATTAAAAGAATAGGAACAGTACGCGCAAGCCAAAAAGAACCTGCCGCCTCTTGCAACGTCCAAGCCCCGAATAATGATGCGCCAAATGCGATTAATCCGAGATGCCACAGTGGCTTAAGATCGAGATGACCAGAATGAATTAGTTTCAATGCAGCTGTCAATGTACCGGCAAATCCTTGACATTTATTGGTTGCCAACGCGCTCGCAGGAGACAACCCTGCCAGTAAAAAGATGGGCACAGTAATCAGCCCTCCGCCCCCAGCCAATGTATCGATGATTCCCGCCAGCAAAGCGACTGCAGCAAAAATGACTAGCCACTCTGGCTCAAGCATCAAGCTTAATTCCTAACCGTTCGGACACATCTCTGTATGCTTCCACAACACCACCAAGACCTTGTCGAAAACGATCTTTATCTTTCTTTTCGCCCGTTTCTATATCCCACAAGCGACAACCGTCCGGGCTGAATTCGTCACCCAAAAAAATCTCCCCATGAAAACGACCAAACTCGATTTTAAAATCAACCAATAACAATCCAACATCAAAAAACATGGCTCTGAGTACTTCATTTACCCTCAAGGTCAAATCATGCATTGTTGCCATCTCAGCACGTGTTGCCCAACGAAAAGCCTCCACGTGATGTTCTGTGATCATAGGGTCATGCAATTCATCATTCTTCAGGAATAATTCAAATAAAGGCGGATCAAAAGAAAGGCCCTCTTCAATACCTAATCTCCTAACCAATGATCCGGCTGCCTGGTTTCTAACCACACACTCAACCGGAATCATATCCAAACGTTTAACTACCGACTCATTGGCATTCAAAAGCTTCTCAAAATGGGTTGGGATACCGGCAGCACCAAGTGCTTCCATGATAAAACCATTGAACTGATTATTTATCGCTCCCTTATCGACGAGTTGCTCGATAACTTCCCCATCAAATGCTGACGTATCATCGCGAAACCTAAGTACTACCAAATCGGGGTCGTCTGTCAGATATGCTGATTTAGCTTTACCCTGATAAAGTAAATCCAATGCTTTCATAATCCTCCTACTTCAATCCAATCAGTGCCCTCGCCTTGGGACGCAACCCAGCGTTCAACGACAGTTTCTTTCAATGCTGCTTCCAGAGCAGACTCCACCAATCCCACGTCATTATTAGTTTCGCTAATATGACAGGCGACCACTTTTTTTAAACGCTCACAGGCAATGCTTTTTAACAAGGAGCATGCTTGTTCATTATTCAAGTGCCCAAAATCACCGCCCACTCTTTTTTTCAAGAACGAGGGATACGGACCAGCTTGTAACATCTGCCAATCGTGATTGAACTCGATCGAAAGCGCATCAAGCCCCGAGAACATTTCTATTACACGTCCCGAAACAGAGCCAAGATCACTGAGCACTCCCAGCCGTTGCTCTCCGGCCTCAAAGACACACTGAATTGACTCGCGGGAATCATGCGGAACCCTCACAGGCAAAATACGAATTGATCCGATCTGAAACGCATCATGAATTTCATGACAATCTTCAATTCCGTGGCCTGATACTTCAATCCAAGTGCCGCGGGAGGCGAAAACAGGCAACCGGTGTTTTGACGCAAGACTATTTACCCCTCCCCAGTGATCACCGTGCTCGTGTGTCACGATCACAGCGGTTAAATTCTCTGGTGAGAGGCCAATGCGCTTCATTCTCTTGAGAGCATCTCGATAACCAAAGCCGCAGTCAACGAGGATATTGGTATGGCCATGATTGACCACCGTACCGTTCCCCCGACTGCCGCTACCCAGCGAGCAAAAACGCACTAAAATAGACGCTTCTGAAGCTCAGCGATCAATTCATTGACACCAATTATCGAGCTACCTGCGCCTGCAGATAAAACTCTCAAAACAACGCCATCACCTGTTTCTTTCATTTGCAGCTGGTATTCCGCGCGACCATCATCAATCACCTTTAATACAGCCTTATTAACAAGACTCATTGAAGCTAATTGAAGCTTGGTTGCCTTGTCGACGTAACCAATATTCAGTAAACCCTTATTCATATCCCCACTGATAATTTCCGCTCCAATATCAGTTAGAACGTCAAGTGCGACGGGGTATATACGAGGAATGGCGGCTTTTATAATAAGTTGATTGCTCCCATCGATGCGCAGAGTGCTTATGCGGGAACCAGTTTCGAGTAACAAGATTGAGCTGGAAACAGTCCGCGCTCCGTTTTCAATGCTCTCAAGATAGTACTTAAACTCACCCAAAATTCGACTGATTAAGAAGGCATCTAATTGCTTTTCCCCAATAGAATTCAGGCGCACCTCGGTAGTTCCTGTTCGCAATCCTGGCTCAAGCGAAAATTCCAAAGTAATCGATCCAGTTCCTGGCGAAAAATAACGAATAACGCGACTTTCTGAGCGATCAGTTATTCCCTCAAACGGGGACAACTGAATCAGTTGTATGCCATTGAATTGCTCAGCTTTAGAAATCTTTAACCCGTTCTGGACTAAAAAACGCTCAATCTCCGGATACACAGTCGATGGATCATCAGAAATTGATAGCCACTGCATAGCACTTACTTGATAGTGCTGAATGCGGCGTGCCGATACTCTTGTCGTTCCGACTCTTGGCGTCTCAAACTTCCCGCCATAAACCCCAGGATTCATCTGACCTGAACCCGGAATTAATAATGCTTCATTAATCCGCTCATCCGATAAATCGTTCGGCACTTTGAGCTTGGAGTCGACAGTTGCAGTCTGGTAGTCCAGTTGTCGATCACGCAACGCAGCTTTGTCTGGATTTGAACCCGAGCAAGCAGTCAGAACCAAAAGCGACATAGTTATCCAAATAATTCTCACAGTTGTATTCCGGCTTGGGCACAAGCATCGGCAACGGCAATGGCTCCTTTCTCTGTTAATGCCACTAGCGGTAATCGGCACTCGGCACGCATGAAACCCATTTGAGCCAGCGCCCATTTAGTGGGCATTGGATTGGGCTCAATAAAGAGATTCGAATGCAATCCGATTAACTTCTGATTCATTTTTTCCGCGTCCTCTCGCCGATTTTCCAGAGCCGCTTCAATCATTTTAGCCATCAATCTAGGCGCAACGTTAGCAGTTACCGAGATATCACCATCTCCTCCCAGCAAGCACAACTCCATGGCGGTTGGATCATCTCCAGAATAAATCGCAAATCCCTCAGGACGATTTTCTAGCAAATATTGCGCCCGGGCTAGATCCCCCGTTGCGTCTTTAATTCCAGCGATATTAGTTACTTCCGCCAGCTCCAGCGTCGTATCATCTGCAATATCAGTCACAGTTCTACCCGGTACATTGTACAAAATAATCGGCAAATCAGTGCTGTCTGCAACCGCTCTGAAATGAGCTAATAAGCCAGCCTGAGGCGGCTTATTATAGTAAGGAGCCACCGATAAAATTAAGTTTGCACCGGCCTTGGTTGCTGCTTCCGTTAACTGACATGCCTCTGATGTTGAGTTCGATCCGGCACCAGCAATCACTGGTATCCGGCCGGCAGAATACTCGACGGCCGCACGAATAACAGCGGCGTCTTCCTGATGCGTCAGTGTCGCGGATTCTCCCGTGGTCCCCACAGCAACGATTGCGTGGGTTCCTTCCGTAATATGGTAGTCAACCAACCGTTTTAGTGCGTCAAAATCGACTCCACCAGATTCATTAAATGGTGTGACTAGAGCAACAATGCTGCCTCGGATCATTTTGAGAGACCTACATAAGTTATGAAGCTCCCTATAGTACAGAGGCTCCGATTCGGACGGCAAGGTTGGAAACCAGAAAAAAATCCATACTCATAAAAACACAACCGAATTTTTGGAGTCATTATGATTATCAAACTTAACCAACCCATCCCGTCATTTCATGCGCAGGCGACTTCCAGCGCGAGCATTACAGAAAAATCACTCAGCGGACAATACTCAGTATTTTATTTTTACCCGAAAGACTGCACTTCTGGATGCACAACAGAAAGTCAGGATTTTACCGCACTATTCTCTGAATTTCGGGCGATAAACTGTCAAATCTTCGGAATTTCCAGAGATTCCATCAAAAGCCATGAAATTTTCAAAGCTAAATACACAATGCCATTTGAGTTAATTTCGGATCCAGATGAGGTCCTTTGTACGCTTTTCGATGTCATGAAATTGAAAAACATGTATGGAAAGCAGGTCCGTGGTATCGAACGCTCAACGTTCTTAATTAATCGCGAGAGTGTTTTGATTGAAGAGTGGCGCAAAGTAACAGTTGCAGGTCATGCACAAGCTGTACTTGAACGATTAAAAGCATTCACTTGATCACTGCTTTTCAATCAAAAATTCGAAGACTGGCTGATCATGCATGGAAAGCAAAAGATTGCCGGTCTTTTTACAGAATTTAGGGATGTCACTAGCAGACACAGGATCAGTAGCTATAAGGCAGATCGTTTCACCCACTATCATTTCATTTAACGCCACTTTAAGCTTCAGTAGAGGCAAAGGGCATTTAAGTTGTGTGCAATCCAGTGTGCGCATGTTATTTCCTATTGTAGTTTTTGAATTGTAGTATTTTGAGGCTTCATATGCGACGGCTTGGGTATGCATTGCTTGCTCTTATTCTCTTCATCCCACTTAAATCGGTCGCATTTTCTGCGAGTGACATAGCGACACCCGACGGTGAAATTGCATTTGGAAATTCCTGGCTACGAGCGATGCGAGGTCAACTCAACGAACGGCTCGATCCGTTCTGCATCGATCTACTTGAAACTTGGCTCACGAGGCTCCGAAATCAGTATCCTTTATCTAATATACCCTTGACCGGACTCTGTCTCGAATCACACCAATTCAATGCATTTGCTGTTCCCGGAGGAATCATCGGCGTCAATAGAGGCGTATTCTCGGATTTGGCATCGGAAGCCGAAATCATGGCCGTACTCTCACACGAATTGGCACATCTTTCCCAACGCCATCATTACCGACAATTAAAAAATTCCGAAAAATTTAGTATGGGCACCTTAGCAACCCTGGCAGGCCTGCTTGCAGCAGTGTCCACACAGCAAGAGCAGGTTGCACAGTCGCTTATCATAGGTGGTCAAGCGGCAATCAAATCTCAAGCGCTCGCATATTCCCGGGACTTCGAAACCGAAGCCGATCGCATTGGATTAGAGGCATTGAATCACACCGGATATGATCCAAGTGCCATGCAACGAGTGATGAATATTCTCGCAAAAAAAGAGACGAAAATAGGGCAAAATCTTATTTTCCTAAGAACACATCCACTCAGTCTTGAACGGGTTTCCGACCTTGAATCCCGTTTGAGGCAGCTAATTGAACGGGAGCGTTTCACCCCCGTCATGACAGATATAGATTTTCAGCTATTCCGATGCGTACAGACAGAAGGCATTGAGGCTCCCTTTCGCGTGACCAATCCCGATCCCTGCACTCAGGTACAGCAAATTCTTTCTAAGTACCGTTCAAAAAATTATTCACAGGCCTACGAGGACTTTAAGAATCTTCCAGATGCCGCTCAAAATAGCTTGACCGGACAAGACCTGATGATTTCAATTGCAATAAAAGCAGGTCACATTAAGCGGGCGATCGAAGGTATTGAATACCTGAGTTTACTTTTCCCATCATGGATCACACCAGTCATTGCAAGAATTGACTTAGCAGTCGCAACCAACCAAACCAAGCTACCAAAAGAATTTCGCGACATCGCCACAAAGCGGCCTATGCGACTTGATCTTTGGCTGGCATTAAACCGGTTCGCCAAGCATACAAAACAACAGCACCTATTATTTGAAGCCCGTGGTTGGAACGCGCTCTTACATGGAAAAATCGAAGCGGCTCAAAGGCAATTAACTCAAGCCATTGAACATTGGCCAAAAGCGCTTGAACGAAAGCCTCTCAAACGTCTGAGAGCTGCAATCAAGATCGCTGAGACTGCTTGAAAGCAAGCATCCGATTAAGAGGCCTTAATGCAGCTTCAGCTAACCTCTCATCGACTAAGACTTCGCAAGCACCTGGCCAATCAGTCAATACACGGAGCAGCCGGCTCAGCTGATTCATTGCCATCCATGGGCAACGCGCGCAGGACTGACAACTTCCGCCGGCACCACGAGTTGGTGCTTCAATGAGTCTTTTTCCGGGCACAGCCTGTTGCATCTTGTAAAAAATTCCCTTATCCGTGGCCACAATATATTCCGGATTTGGCAAAGACACAGCAGCTGCAATCAACTGTGAGGTCGAGCCCACCGCATCCGCCTCAGAAATCATTTCCTCCGGAGACTCTGGGTGCACTAATAGCCCAGCGTCCGGATGTAACCGTCTCAGAGCTTCCAGGTCATTCATTCGAAATTCTTCGTGCACAACGCAGGCTGAATCCCACAGCAGCATATCTGCACCCGTTTGCTTTTGAATGTAACGGCCAAGATATCGGTCTGGGGCCCACAAAATCTTCTCGCCATTCCGGTCTAAATAATCGACAACATCAATCGCGATCGACGAAGTCACCACCCAATCTGCACGGGCCTTAACGGCAGCCGACGTATTCGCGTAAACAACAACCGTTCGATCTGCATTTTCATCACAAAAGACTCCAAATTCTTCAATTGGACATCCGAGATCCAAACTACATGTAGCCTCCAGAGTTGGCATCCAAACGTTTTTCTCTGGGCTTAAGATTTTCGCGGTCTCTCCCATAAATGAGACACCTGCCACAATCAGATTCCTTGCCGTACTGTTCGCACCAAACCGTGCCATTTCAAGTGAGTCCGAAACGATTCCTCCAGTTTCCTCGGCCAATTTTTGTAATTTTGAATCCACGTAATAATGAGCAACTAGCGTAGTATCTGTCTGAAGTAACGCCTCTTTCACTCTTCCGTACAACGCCTCATCGTCGACAATAGAATTCTGTTGATCGAGCAGTGCTTGTTTCAAATACGTCCTCACATTTGAGCGAGAGGCAATATAATCTTCAGTTGTATCTGTCATGCAAATCTCTTGTACAAGTGTCGGCGACCGTGTCTAAAGGATACCTTACAGAATTATTCAATAACTCAAAAATGTCAGGGCGCACATTTAATAATTCAATCAACTATAGAATAGAATCAAGACATCATCTTCTCATCAAAAATTCATTTAAATACCAAAATAACGTAATAAAAAATTGATAAATAGTAAAAATTCATTATAAAATTTTGATTATGATCTTAAAAACGAAAGATATAGAAATTCTAAAGGCATTACAAAAAAATGCGGATATTAGTAATTCGGCGCTCTCTAAAATCGTAAAGTTATCACCACCCGCATGCTTAGCACGCGTTCGTAACTTGAAGGAACGCGGCCTAATCCGATCCATTATTGCCCTCCTGAACGCAGATCAACTCGGATTTAGTTTAACCGTTCTTGTCTACATAAAGTTAGACAATCAAACTCGAGACACGCTGTCTTACCTGGAGGGTGCTGTCAAAATAAATCCCAAAGTGCAAGAGTGTTTCCGAATGACTGGGGAGCACGATTACATTCTCCGACTACTTTTGAAAAATACTCAAGAACTTGAATTTTTCCTGACCAACGAACTGAGCCGAATTCCAAACGTCGCATCTATAAGGACTGAAGTCGCGATGCAATGCGTGAAGCAGAGTAACTCTATTCCCTTCTAATCATCCCCAGCACAACGAAATCCAATATACACAGCCGCGGTGCCTTTTGGCTTTGTGGCGACGTCACTTCGGTGCATGCGAAAAGCGCCATACCACCAACTGCCGCCGCGAGTAATAGCATCAGTGCCGGGACCAGAATCTACCCACTCCCAGACATTGGCACCCATATCAAAAAGACCATTAACCCCTGCCTTGGTCGTACCGACCAGCGAAGGGCCAAAACCACGATCAAGGCGGTCAGAATAATCGATAGCATCAATCTCTCCGCATTCCCTCAAGCAATTCGCACCCAATGGGCTATTGCCTGTTGGATAAGGATAAATAGTACCCGTCTCAAACGGACTGCTCGGCATAGCCCTAGTCTCGGTATAGGCTGCACTCATCCATTCATGATCGCTCGGCAGTCTTAAACCGCGCCATTGACAAAATTGGCTCGCCTCATTGTAATTTAGATGAACGGCCGGCTCATCTTGATTTGCTTGGCGCCCAAACGGGGTTTTCCATGTCCATCCAGCCATTTTCTCCCATCCCGCTGCATAGACAAGCCCCCCACCATTCCTTTCTGCATGACTTACAAAACCCGTTTCTTGGACAAAACGACTAAACTGATCAATTGATATCTCAGTCCGATCGATCCAGAATGTGTTAATTCGCTGCATGGAGAATCCCCCAGACCATGCGGTTTGAGGTAATATCAGAAAAATCAAAAGTAATCGAACCATATCCGCCTCGGACTTTGCTAAAAATTAACGTTTCATAACCGCGAATTCTTAGCCATAAATTTATGTTCGGCATCTCATTTAGAATACGTGATTAAGCTGCCGAACAATTCAAAGATACCGGGATTAAACAATTAAGGGGAGGCTCATGAACTCTGAATTTCGTTGGATCATTATTTCGACGGCGACAGCGATTGCCTTTGGCGCCGGACTATTGATTTATGGGATACTTGATTCAAACAGCTCGAGACCGAACAAAGTACCGCCCGCGAATTCGACGTCAGCTGAGGTTGTCAAAATCGATTCCTGGAAATGCGTTCAAGGAACCGACGCACGTGGGTCAATGTACGAATACTCAAAAAACCAACGAAATGGCGCCTCAGGGCCTGCTTCACGAGCATGCAAAAGAGAATAGGAATCAATTACAATGAGTTATATTGTCTACCTTTCAGGTGAGATCCACACGAACTGGCGAGAAGAAATCCACGGCCAAACTGAAGACCTGATGATCGAGTTTAGAGCGCCGGTAACCGATCATCCAGCGTCTGATGCCGCTGGCGATTTCTTAGGACCAGTTAAACCTGGCTTTTGGCGAGACCACCAATCATCTGGTGTAAACGCCATTCGTACCCGACACGACATTGAATCTGCCGACTTGGTCGTCGTGCGCTTTGGCGACCAATACAAACAATGGAATGCTGCTTTTGACGCCGGCTATAGTGCGGCCAAAGGAATTCCGTATATTACACTGCATGCCGAAGAACTCATTCATCCCCTGAAAGAAGTTGATCAGGCAGCTTATGCTTGGTGCAAAACAACTGGTCAAGTTTCTGAACTCTTGCGTTACGTAATGACCCAAAAATAGCCTGTGGATGAACTTCTTTGGCATCAATACGCTCTTATTGGCCTAATTTTCGTTTGGAGTGGATTCGTAAGGAGCGGACTTGGTTTTGGAGGCGCTGTATTAGCACTTCCATTTCTGATGCTCATACTTAATGACGCTCTAATTTTTCTTCCGCTCATCGCTGTACATTTAATATTTTTCTCAACACTGATCATGTTGCAAAGTGCCCGATCAAAACGATCGGGTCAAACATCCACAATTAACTGGAGATATTTAAAACGCTGCCTTAGCATCATGATCATTCCCAAAATCGCTGGTGTTATCGGCTTACTAACACTGCCACCTGTTATCATGAGCTCTATTATCTTCGTGATTGTGGCCGCTTACGCTATTGGCTACATCATTAATAATCCGATCAGTATTAAAACGCGATTCCAAGAATACGTATTTCTAGGCTTAGGCGCTTACATTTCTGGGACATCACTGACCGGAGCGCCTTTAATTATTCCAGTTTTCGTCTCAAAAATAAGCAAATATGAGCTTCGAGACACGCTGTTTGTTCTTTGGTGGGTATTGACTCTCATCAAACTTATTTCGTTTGTAATTGCTGGAGTAGACCTCCAATTAATTCATCACCTCTGGCTATTACCTTGTTCATTCATAGGGCACATTCTAGGTCAACGTATGCATAACTATCTTGTTACGCAGGAAACGCCAACATTTTTTAGGGTCCTCGGCTGTGCGCTTTTAATTGTAAGCCTAACGGGCCTCGTTAAATCGATTGCATTTTAGGGCGTTAAATCCCTATTTTTAGACTTGTCAATCAAGCGCTATTACGGGATAAATAGCACTATTCCAAACATGCTGGGGATGTTCCATCATCAGATCGATAAACACAGGAATCAAAGAACCTAGAATCTCCGCACCATCATTTACTTGTGCCCGGTTGGTCTCACCAGCCCACGTAGCGCCGCCATGGATGATTTGATTCCTCAAAACATATAAACGATCAAATAATTCGTTTAATACGCGCTCCGTCTCTTTGTTTGCCATAGCGATCTTTGCTCGCTGAACTGAGTTCTTTAACTGCTCTTCCCAGTCCGAGTAGCCCTCGACCCTATTTTGATGATTCCAAAACGCCCCAAACACGTACTGATTTTCAAGAATTAAATGGATCTCTTTTGGAAACAAAGTCCAAACTATGTCATAAATTCGGTCATTGGAGTCAAAGGACAGCAACGTATTTAGAAAGCTCTTAAACCGACCCTTTTCAGCAACATGATACGCAATGCCAATGTCTTGCGAGTAAGCTGAATTGAAAGCGATCCATAAAAAAACAAAAGCCGCATCTGGATCATCTTGTTCGGCCGCCGAACGGATGAGCCAGCTGATTGAGCGATGCACTCGAAGACCTAAGTCATTAGAAAAGCCTTCTCGAAGGGCACGCTGCTTTTCTTTCAATGCATACGCATCGTTCAAATTGATCAAAATATTCTCCAGCTAATGAACTTGTCACTCTAATCTAGTTTCAAAAACTGGACTAGTTCGTTAGACACTGCGCAATGGTTTGAAATTTCACAATTTGATAAAAATTTTTCGCCCTACATTTTTTGGGTGGACGCGGACGCGGGAGCGGAATATGTCGAACTGCTTGTGGGGAAGATTGAGGTTCAATCTGAGGAACCTTATGCGTCACGTATTTAGGAATCCGTAAAAGATCCAGTCGCGTCTCGCATGCCATATGAACGCGAACTGGTGTGTGAGGATTACCATCATGGTCAAAGTGATAGGTTCGGCACGTCGCAAAGACCGGTTCAGTAATTAAAACAAGAAAAAAAAATAATCGAATATTCATGAAAGACTAATCGGCATTAATCAAAAAGACTTCAGTCAATACTATACGGATTCAAGCATGGACTGCAGTCCCTCTGACATAGAATGCACTCGATCACGTAGGCCTGAAGTTCTTACCAAACCTGTTAATGATCCTGGCAACAAAACATCCAGCGCATTCACAACTTCAATCAACTCAGGCAAAAGGACTTTACATGAATATCCATCAAAGATAAGTGCATGTACGAGATCTTCAGTACACACATTTCCGGTCGCTCCAGGTGCGTAAGGACATCCACCAATCCCACCCAACGAAGCGTCAAATCGAGTGATCCCAGCAGCAATTCCAGCCAATGCATTAGCAATTCCCAGCCCACGGGTATTATGTAAATGAAGAGTCAATTCAATGCCCGGAAAGGCCTGAATAAAAGCAGTGGCCACACTATAGACCTGACCCGGCGTGGCAGCACCGATTGTATCGGCGATCGTCAATGAATCGATTCCCAGATCCAAATATCGACGTCCCCAATCTAGCACCTCGGAAGAATCTACCGGACCTGTAAATGGGCATCCAAATGCTGTCGCTAGTGTGCCATTAACTCTTAGGGAACCAGAATCTCGGGTTATTATTCGAAATTGCTCAAGTGACTCACTGCAGCGCATTCTAAGATTCGCTAAATTATGAGCTTCGCTAACCGACATCACAACATTCACTTCATCAAGTTCAGTCTGTAGTGCACGCTCAAGCCCCCTGGCATTGGGTATCAGCGCTGTGTAAACAACGTCCGGATTTCTCTGGATTTTACTCAATACTACTTCTGCATCAGCCAATAAAGGCACAGCCTTTGGTGAGACAAATGACGTCACTTCAATTTTTTTTAAGCCAAGACTGGACAATTGATCTATGAGACTGACCTTGTCATCTGTCTCGATAAACGACCCAGCACTCTGCAATCCATCTCGCATACCGACTTCTTGAATAAGTATTGGATGTTCAGTCAACGGACGCTCAAACGTCATTCTTTTTCACCCGTCACCTTCCGCTTAGTTTCTAATGACAATCCCAATGAATTAAGAATCTCTTCGTTATGCTGTCCAAGTTTCGGCCCGAGCCATCGTGTGGCTCCAGGGGTTACAGATAATTTAGGAATAGGTGCCGGCATAAAAAGCTCGAGGCCCGAGATCAACTTGTGCTCTTCAATGGCACCACGCGCTTTCAATTGAGGATCTTTCATGACCTCTGCAACAGAATTAATTCCTGAACCTGGAACATTTGCAGCCTCAAGAATCAATAAGGCTTCCTTTAATGTGACCGACTCTGACCATTTTCCTAAAATTTCATCGAGCTCGTCAGAAGCCTTAGCCCGTCCGTCATTACGCTCAAAACGGGGGTCATTTGCTAAGTCTGACCGGCCTATCGCTTCCATAAGACGCTGGAAAATACTGTCTCCATTAGCCGCGAGGACCAAATACTTCCCGTCCTTCGTTGAGTAGGTATTCGACGGAGCAATTCCAGGCAACTTAGCTCCTGTCCGCTCACGTATCGTGCCATCCGCACCAAACTCCGGCACTAAACTTTCTGTAACCGCAAGAACCGACTCGACGAGCGAAACGTCAACGACCTGACCTTTCCCAGTGTTAGATACATGCCTAAGTGCCATTAATACCCCGATCACTCCATACAATGAAGCCAAGGTATCGCCTATACTAACGCCAGTCCGAACCGGCGCACGGTCTGGATACCCTATGAGATATCGAAGCCCTCCGATTGCCTCAGCAATCGCCGCAAAGCCCGGCTTTGAGGCGGAAGGACCGGTCTGGCCATAACCTGATACTCGAAGCATAACGAGCTTAGGATTAATTTCGGAAAGTTGGTTCCATCCGATTTGCCATTTCTCAAGAGTGCCTGGCCTAAAATTCTCAACCACAACATCTGCATCTCGCACCAAGTCACGAACCACTTGCTGGGCATCCGCGTCTTTCAAGTTCAGTGTGAGTGATTTTTTATTACGACTCTGTGAGTACCACCACAAGGATGTATCACCATCCATTTTCCGCCATTTTCGTAATGGATCCCCAATTTTTGGGGGTTCTATTTTGATCACTTCAGCACCAAATTGCGCTAAAACGGCCCCCGCGTATGGGCCGGCGATTAGAGAGCCGAGCTCTAAAATTTTTACACCCTTCAACGGGCCGGTATTTTCTTCCATTAGTATCGCTCTCTAACCGAATGGCAACCAAAGGACTAGACCAGGAAACACAGTGAATAAAACCACAGCAGCGACCAAAATCAAGAAAAATGGAAAGGCTCCTTCTGCCACTGTCATCAATGATGTATTTCCAGGTGAGATTCCCTGGATCACGAATAGATTCAATCCAACGGGCGGCGTAATTACCGCCATTTCACAGCAGATGGCCATCACAATCCCAAACCATATAGGGTCATAGTTAAAGGTCTTGATGATTGGAAGAAGCAGTGGAGTAGCAATCAGAATGACTGAGATCACATCCATAAACATTCCCATCACGATCAATAATATGAAAATCGCAACTAAAACCGAATACTGATGGAAGCCTTGCTCCACGATCCACCCCACTAACTCTTGTGGCACTCTCAATCGGGTCAATAAGTAGCCAAAGACCAATGCACTCGAGAGAATCGCTAATATCATCCCGGTCGTGCGCGTGGTGTCCTCAATAATCTTGGCAATATTCTCGAAGCTGAGCATTCTTTTGTAAGCAGCAATAGCAAGCGCTCCTAGGCACCCAATCGCAGCCGATTCGCTAGGTGTAGCAATTCCGAAGTAAATCGATCCAAGCACCGCAAACACTAAGAGCAATGCTGGAATAGTCACAATCCACGGATTTTCTTGGCCTTGAACCTCGAGTTCATCGAGAGTGACCGAAGGCATTAAATGGGGCTTAAACCAGCCAAGAATCAACAAATAAATCATCATCATCAACGCAATAATGATTCCTGGAATTACACCAGCAATAAACAAATAACCAACAGACTCACCTGCCACCAATCCGTACAAAATCAAACCAACGCTTGGCGGAATCAATAGGGCTAGACTTCCTGCAGAGGCAATCACCCCAGTCGCGATTCGCTTGTCATAACCCGCCTTCAGCATTTCAGGAATCGCAAACTTTCCAATCGTTGCAGCCCCTGCTATGGACACTCCGCACATAGCACCAAAAACAGCACATGCAAACACACTGGCAACTGCTAATGAACCACGGATGCGGTACAAACTAATCCGAATGGCACGGTAAATATCGCCACCAAGGCCCGAAACAAAAATAATTTCCCCCATTAAAATAAATAATGGAACCGCGACTAATGTGAAGCTAGCCATTCTGTCGTACATGACACCGGGAACGGCTGATAAGGCGTCGAATCCCTGTAGTAAGAGAATGCCGACAATGCTGGATACTCCCAGCGATACAAAAACAGGCGCCCCAATTGCCATCATGACAAATAAGGCACAGACACAAAGAATTGAAATACTAACTGTATCCATTATCGCTCTCCCTCGTCTAAGTTGAGATGAGCACAAATCTGATTCAATGACTCACAGCCCAAAGCGAGAAATCCGAGAGGTATTACGCTGTAAGCTAACCACATTGGGAACGCCAGCAAAGACGAAGAGTCAGTTCCCGAAACATAAGCATGTACAGTCATTTCAGCACCAAACCAGAACACAAGGAATCCAAACGCACCGGTAACCACAATCGATGCCAACTCACAGCCGTTACGCCATTTCTGTGGCATAAGGTTCGTTAACATATCTACAGATACGTGTCCTTTAGTGCGATAAATCGCTGCAATCGGCAAAAATCCCATTGCAACAATAAAATATTCCGTTATCTCTAACGAAGACTGGGTTGGACTCCCGAATAAGTATCGGGCGATTACTTCGAACGTGACGATGGCTAGTGTGCCAAGAATTGCCGCCTGCGCTAACCGATAGGTCAGCATTGAAAATATTTGAATAAATACGAACATTCTAAAATCTCAGCTAATCCGGAGAGGACGAAATCCTCTCCGGTAGCTAGTTACATTGACCTAAATGGAATTACTGATTCTTTCGAGCGAAATCGATATATTTATCGCCGTCAGAAACTTGACCTTTCCACCAGTCATATACCGGTGCAACTTCGTTCTGAAATCCAGCCAATTCAGCATTTGTCGCAACGTGATAATTCACGTTATTTTTTTCAAACAAAGACTCTGCTTCGGACATGTATGCTTCAAGCAACTTCAATTGCTCCTGGCCTCGCTCGTTCGCCGCCTGCTGCATGATTCCTTGGATATCTTTTGGAAGCTTATTCCAAGAATCAAGGTTGATCGCAAGTGCCGTTGAGAAGTACGACATATTTACAACTGTAATGTTGTCTAAAACTTCATAAAGCTTTCGTCCGATACCTGTAATCAATGGACGCGAAGTCGCATCAATCGTGCCCCTCTGGAGCGCGACGTAGAGATCACCTGAGCTCATTGATGTTGGTGCCGCACCGATCAATTCCATAGCACGACTAGCAGCTGAACCACTAACCGCTATTTTTTTCCCTTTCAGGTCTGAAGGTTTTTTAATATCAAACCCCTTTCCGTAAAGCTGGTACGGACCACCTGCTGCAACGTTAAGCACTTTAACTCCACGCTTTTCCATGGCCTGACTGACACCAAGGTCCCACAATCCAGCATCGAGACTAGTCTGCATAGCACGGGGACTTGGCCACAAAAATGGCATGCTGGCGATTCCTAACTCTGGAATGGCACCAGTATTGTATGTATCCATCGGCGCTGACATATCGATATCACCACGCTCTAACGCACCAAATTCTTCCTTCCCACCGAATAACTGCTTCGAGTGAAACACCTCAATCTCTACTCGGCCATTGGTCCGTTCTTTCACTTTTTCAGCGAAGCTAAAAATCGGATCAATTAGATAATTGTACGAAGTCGGCCAATAGGTCGAAAACGTAAGCTTATACTCGGGGGCAGCGCTCACAAAGCCTGAGGCCGCAGCTGCGATCAAACCGGCAACGACGCCAGATTTAAAGTGCTTTACCATCGTTTAGTGCTCCAAAATAATGATTTTTATTTACTCTTGGTATACCAAGATATTAAATCATGCATAAAAAAATCAAGTTGCGCAAGAACCTTCCAAGCCATGCTGGAAGCGCCCGTCGTCAATAATGGCAATTATAATCTTGGCATTCACTTAGAATTTATATTTAAACCAATATTGACAAATCTCTGCAAACAATAGATTTTTTGGTATACCAAAAATGAGGCGCTTCCTATTAATTCTGAACCATTGAGTACGAAAGCTCGAAAAATGATTGAAGAACTTATTTTGTCTGGGCATCTTGCCGTGGGAGACAAGATCACTGAACGGGACTTAGCTGAACGGCTCACCATGTCCCGGGCACCGGTGCGTGAAGCGATAAAAGAATCAATCACGGCAGGGCTACTGGAGAGGAGTAGCGCTCGCAGCATCATTGTTCGTGATTTTCAGCTTTCCGAAATTAACGAGATATATACAATCCGTATGATGCTTGAGGCGCGTGCCGCCGAATTAGCTGCGCGACAAATCACCCCTCAGTCGCTAGTCGAACTGCAGGTTTTACACAATAAAATGGAGTTGGCGGCGAAAGCAGATAAATACGAAGAATACTATGATCTCAATCTAGAATTTCATCGACTAATCCATAGTGCAGCCCGCGCGCCTCGACTAAAAACGATAATCGAAATGGTTATGAAAGAGTCCCTTTTATTCCGCAGTCGTGGACTGGTCGACAAGGCAAATATCGAAACCAGCTCTCAAGAACACCGGGGAATTCTGGAGGCACTACGCAGTAATGATTCGGAACTAGCCGAGTTGTTCATGCGCCGACACATTCGCGGAGGATTAGAAAGGCTGCGACTCGATTAACTTAATAGACAACTTTTCTGAAGAAACTTCAGCACGAATAGCTCTGCGTTCAATGTAACTTCCAGCACGATAGTTCAAAGAACTTACTTCTCGAACTACTTCCCAAGCAGTTGAGGACACACTGGAATCTATACAATAACTCCCAGAGTCTAGCCACCAAAGATCAGTAGATAACATCCCAGAACCACAAAAGCGTTTAGGAAAATCTTATCGAACATTACATCACTCAAATACCCACGAATCCAAGTACCCATCAAAATCCCAATACCAACGGGAAAACACATTACTAGAGAGACCAAGGACAGCTCTTCTGTGGCACGATCAAGCCACCATAGAGACAGGCCCATTCCAACCGTCGACAACAAAAACAATAAGCCAGCCGCACAGAGCAAATCATTTTTACCCAAGTGCAGAGCCCGCAGATACATCATTCCAGGAACAGAAAACGATCCTGTCATCCCCGTCAAAATAGAATTAATGAGTCCACAAGGAAGGCCTATAAACAACTTCCATTTCTCAGCCATTTTCGGATTGAACCCACGAATCCCAGCGACGCCATAAATTAATATCGAGAGTCCCAAGACTCTTTCAAATGGAAACAATGGATATTCTAGGACTGCTGCTAGCCCCACAGGAATCAACACCACCGCACCCAGCATGAAGATCCAAGTTCGAGCTAAAACTTTACCAAAATTTCCATTAAATAAGATCTGAAATATATTGGTAATAAACGTTGGCAGCAAAATCAACATCATGGCTGTTGGAATATCAGTGATTAGGGCACCAATGCCAATTCCTATTGTCGGCAATCCAAATCCAACAACCCCCTTGACCAATCCAGCCAGAACAAAGACAAAACCAATCACCAATAAGTATTCAATCGATAGAACATTACTCATTGGAATTAACCTCACCAAAAAAATGCCGAAATCGCCACCACGATCAGATTGATTTGAATACGAAGATCTATTTAGACCAAGCGAGGCATCGATGTCGCCTGCATCAAACACACCGCTCTTAAGCGTTCAGCTTCGCGATTCCCCTGAGTAATGAGGGCATTCGCAATCCTTATCGAACAGAAATTAAGTTTTTAGATCCTTGAACCAGAAAAAATAAATTCGCTAAACAAACAACAAGACAATCATCAATAACAGGTAAACGCCTGCCAGTGACATAGCACAAACGATGAACCAGTTTAAGAACCGAACAAAAAATCGCTTGACCCGAATCAAAGACTGCTCCCCTCAAAAAATCAATCATGCATCGCTAATACAATAAAGACCAGACCTCTTGTTCTTAAGAGCTCTTGGCATATCAGTCATAATCTACATGACCTGAACAAAGTGGAACTCGACCTAAAAGATAAATTTCCAAATTAGATACATTTAATTCTCAAAATATGAAAATGGATCCTCATCCGCATCAAAAAGTTAAGCCACTCAGTCTTTTTTCTAAGACGGTAGCCAGGCTAAGGCACGCCACCAACATTAGGTAAAAGACTTTTAGAAAACTCTCTGATCGTTTCAACAAACGGCTGATCTTCAGAAAACCCGATATCATAAGCACGCTGGCTATGAAAATTAGCAGGCCATCGACTCACTATTTGTTGCACTTGAGGGTTTCGCTCGTAGGCAAGACAGTCAAGTGCTTCTTCACCACCAATTATTCTGAGTGCTTCGACCATTTCTCTGACAGTCAAACGAATTCCAGGCAAATTTACTCCCAACGGACTCCCCCAATCTTGATCACTTGAGGCTAAAGCATGCAACAGCCCGTTCACGGCAGCCAATGGTGAATTCAACGCCACCTCAAGAGATGGATCGACAGGAACCACGGCCGGGAGCCCAAGAAGAGGCTCACGAATAATTCCTGACAAGAAGCTGCTCGCAGCATTATTTGGCTCGCCTGGGCGGACACTTACAGTCATTAATCGCAACGTTCGAGCCCTGATCAGACCCTTGCGAGACAAATCAGCAAACAGCGTCTCAAGCATCAGCTTCTGCGCGCCATAGCTATTTTGAGGAGTTGGTCTCACGTCGTCACTGATGAAATCAGGTAATCGATCATTATCGGAAGCACCATAAATCGCTAAAGAGCTCGCAAATACCAAAACCGGCGGGGCATCGGCATCAGCTAAAATCCGACCAAGTTCTATTCCTGTTAGTAGATTGGCATTAAGACCAAGATCAAGATTCGCCTCACATTCACCACTCACTGCACTTGCCAGATGAACTACAGCATCGGCCGAACTCATCAGCTCAGGTTGAACGCGAAGCAGTTCTCGCAGGTCGCCTTCGAATACGTCAACCCGAGTGTCTAAAAACAGTTTTTCAGGAATCGTCCGATCGATCACAATAACGCGATTTAACATCATATTATTGCCGCCAATCACCACATGTGAGTCCTTCAGCAATTTCTCGATCACCATTCGCCCCAAAAAACCGACCCCTCCTGTTACACAAATCGTAGCCACAACATCCTCTCTTTTTATATAGTGTTTAATTATTATGAGCGTTTAGGCTGGCTTACACCAAAAGTTCTGCGTGAATAGTCGTCACCCAAGCACTAAGGAATCATCAATGCACACTCTTATCGTCGGACTAGGCTCAATGGGGCTGGGCGCGGCAGTCTCTTGCCTCAAAGCTGGAATTTCTACTACCGGATTTGACGTTAATTCAGATGCACTCCGCGCATTTAGTGATCAAGGAGGCCATTCGACAGCGGACTTGGAATCTATCGAGCCTGTTGATGCAGTGCTACTTTTCGTTGTAAATGCCGATCAAGCGGACACCGTATTATTTGACTCACCCTTAATGTCTAAATTTAAACCGAATGCGGTTGTTATCAACTGCGTCACCGTCGCACCTTACCGTGCATCAGATATATCCTCCCGAATTGTTAAAGCAGGTTTCGGTTACCTTGATGCGCCGGTCAGTGGTGGCGCAGTAAAAGCGAAAAATGGTCAAATATCGATCATGGGATCAGGTGAACCAGAGACATTTAACAGGGTGCAACCAATACTTGATGCGATCTCAGAAAGAATCTTTCGCCTTGGCAATGAGCCCGGAGCCGGCTCACAAATGAAGCTAATCAATCAACTATTAGCCGGCGTGCATATTGCCGCAACTGCTGAGGCATTAAATTTAGCTGCCAGCTTAAATATGGATCTTCATGAAGTGATTGATGTTATTCAAAGCTGTGCAGGAACTTCCTGGATGTTTGAAAATCGTGGCCCGCATATAGCAAACGGCGATTACACGCCTCTTTCGACTGTTAATATCTTTGTTAAAGACCTGAGTATCGTTATTGATGAAGCGCAACTTCAAGGCGCCGTTACACCACTATCTCAGACCGCATTAAGCTTATATCAGAACGCATCAGATAATGGCCTCGGTTTAGAAGATGACAGCGCGATCGTTAAAATCTTAGCCGCTCAATCCGGTTCAGTCCTGCCTGGAGGCAAGCAATGAGGCTTGGATGTATCGCGGATGATTTTACCGGGGCTACTGACCTTGCCGGATTATTGAGACGAAGCGGTGCAAATGTTCGTTTGCACTTAGGGCACCCCAGTACAGATGCAGATGGATCAGCTGATATCGAGATCATTGCCTTAAAATGTCGAACCGAACCTGTGATAGTAGCAGTCAGCGCTTGTGAAAAAGCCGCACAATGGCTAATGGAGCATGGCGCAGAAAAACTCTATTGGAAATATTGCTCAACCTTTGATTCAACCTGCTTAGGAAACATTGGCCCTGTTGCTGAAGCATTGATAGAACTAACTGGTCAAAAACAAGCTGTTTATTGCCCGGCATTTCCAGAAAATGGTCGATCTGTGTTCATGGGTCATTTATTTGTTGGCAACGAACTTTTGAGCGAATCAAGCCTCAAAGACCATCCCTTGACTCCTATGACAGACTCCAATCTCGTTCGTGTGCTCGAGCCGCAGGTTCAGGGAAGCGTTGGACTGTGGAGTCGCATAGATCAACAAACTGCAAAGCCGTTTCCCACCACCACACATGTAATTGCTGATGCAGTTGAATTTTCCGATCTTGAACATTTGATCAAGCAAATCCCGGATTCCGTACTATTAACCGGGGGCAGTGCTCTAGCGATGCCGATTCCAGACAGTATGGGCTTAAGCAAATCACGTAAAGCACCCAATCCAATCACCCGCTCAAGAGCTATTATTTTGAGTGGAAGTTGCTCTGAAATGACCCGCAAACAAGTTAATGAATGGACGTCTAAATACCCATCTTATAAATTAAACCCGCTGGAGCTCGACCCGCAAGCGCTCACTCAGTGCCTGACTTGGTTTGCGAATCAAGGCCAAAGTACATGTCTAATCTACGCGACAGATAACCCAGAATCAGTGAAGACAAGTCAGAAGGTGCTGGGTGTGACAGAGGCAGGTGAACGCATTGAGGCTGCAATGGGTTTTGTTGCTCAAACTGCCTACGCGCACGGCGTGCGTCAATTTGTCGTGGCTGGAGGTGAAACCTCAGGCGCAGTGACTCAAGCCCTAGGGATCAAAGAAGTAGTCGTGGGAGATGAAATTTGCCCGGGTGTTCCTTGGGTTTATGGCGGCCCAAGCGATGACCCGATCGCTTTAGCATTAAAAAGCGGAAATTTCGGTTCCAATAAATTCTTTACCGATGCGCTCGAGGTGTTACTGCAATCATGAAAGATGACCGAGAAATATTGTGTGAGTTAGGGCAAAGTCTTTACAACAGAGGATACACTCACGGCAGTTCCGGCAATTTATCAGTACGCCTGAAAGACGGCACCATCGCAATTTCTCCAACAGGCATCTCACTTGCTAATCTTGAACCCGAAAAATTAAGCATTCTATCGGATCATGGCGAGCATCTTTCCGGACCGAAGCCTACAAAAGAAGTCCCTCTTCATCAGGCATTTTATGAGACTCGGGGCGACCGAGCCGGCGCTGTTGTGCATTTGCACAGCTGCTATTCAACAGCGCTCTCATTAGTATCAAATAACAACACTGAAGACTGGCTCCCTCACTTAACCCCCTACAGCATCATGCAACTCGGTCAAGTAAGGCTCTTGCCATATTACCTGCCCGGCCATCCAAGCATTGGCGAAGAAATACGAGGCCTTGCTGGCCGCCACTGCGCTGTGATGCTTGCGAATCATGGCCCAGTTGTTACAGCAAAAAATATCGAAGCAGCGGTGTATGCATCCGAAGAATTCGAAGCCACAGCCAAACTGGCTTTTCTAACCCGCGCTCTCGACCCGAATGCCCTGACTGCGGAGCAAATTGAAGCACTGGTATCTCAATTTGCACTGGAGTGGAACTGATGCCGACGTTCTCTGCGAATCTCGGTTTTCTTTGGACTGAAATACCTCTAGCAGACGCCATTGTTTGTGCTAAACGAGCTGGCTTTGACGCTGTTGAATGCCATTTTCCGTATGACGAACCAATAGATGATGTCAAAGCCGCACTCAAAGAGACCAGCCTGCCCATGCTCGGGATCAATACCATCAAAGGCCAGGGTGGTGCAGGCCTTTCAGCACTTCCTGGACATGAATCTACAGCCCGAGAAGCTATCGACCAGGCGTTTGCCTATGGCATCGAAATCGGAGCATTTAATGTACACGTTATGGCTGGAAAAGCAGAAGGCGAGGAAGCCGAGCGCACCTATCTTCATAATCTAAATTATGCTGCAAACCTTGCCAATAATGCTCAGATGACAGTACTTATTGAACCACTCAATGCTTTCGACATGCCAAACTATTTTTTAAGAAATACTTCTCATGCAATTGATTTAATTGAAAAGTTATCTAATGAAAATATCAAATTGATGTTCGATTGCTATCATGTGGGGCGAACTGAGGGAAACGTAATTGGTCGATTTAATGCATGCCTTTCGTACATAGGCCACATCCAATTTGCATCAGTGCCAGACAGAAGAGAACCAGATCAGGGGACTTTAGATTATGCTGAAGTATTCAGAGTCATTGACGAAAGTGGCTGGTCAACCCCGCTTGGGGCAGAATACAAGCCAGCAAGTAGGACAGATCAAAGCCTAGATTGGATGCAAACATTACCCATCCAAAAAAAATATATTCTGGAGACTAAAAATGCGCATCGCGATACTAGATGACTACTATCAACGGGCACAAAATTATGCAAATTGGGGTTCCGCCAACTTTGCCACGGTTGACTTTATCCATGAGCATATCGAGGACGAAAACAAACTCGTCGAGGCACTCCTGAGCTATGAAGCGGTAGGACTCATGAGAGAGCGAACGTCATTTACTCGATCGTTAATTGAGAGGCTACCAAATCTTCGCCTGATCGTTACGACGGGAAAGCAGAACGCATCGATCGATATCTCCGCCGCGTCCGAACACGGTGTCACAGTATGCGGCACATCATCTCCTGGCCATGCCACCGCCGAGCTAGCCTTCATGCTGATCATGATGCTTTGCAGAAATGTCATGCCATTAGTCAATGGCCTGAAAAATGACGGGGTTTGGCAGCCAAAAATGGGTGCAGATCTTCGGGCAAAGACACTCGGTATTTTAGGTCTTGGCCGACTGGGTTCGCAGGTTGCGAAGCTGGGACAAACCATTGGAATGAACGTAATTGCCTGGAGTACAAATCTAACCGAGAAAACCTGCGCTGAACATGGCGTACGTTATGTCACAAAAACGGCATTATTCGAAGAGTCTGATTTTGTTTCGATACACCTCAAGCTTTCAGATAGAAGCAAACATCTTGTTGGATCTCAAGAACTGGAACTACTTGGACCTAATGGCTATTTGGTTAACACATCCAGGGCCGAAATCATTAATACTGAAGAAGCACTAAAGGCGCTCGATAATGATTTAATTGCAGGGCTTGCAACTGACGTCTACACAAAGGAACCCGCAAACCAGAAGAATCCATTTGTAAATCACAAACGAGTTCTGGCGACACCCCATATTGGCTATTGCACGGAAGAAACTTTCGAAGTTTTTTACACGGACATGTTAGGGGCATTCGAGGGATTTAATAAAGGCCAGCCCATCAATGTGATCAAGCCTTAGATACCCGGCTGCATGGTGACTCTACCGAAGTAGAATCACCATGCAAGGGTCGATAAATCAGAGACTGCGTACTGTTACCACACCCTCTAAGCCCGCAAGATCCCTCAGAATATCAGGAGTCACTGGCTGATCAATATCGATAATGTTATAGGCGATCTCTCCCCTACTCTGATTCACAAGATCAACGACATTGGCCCCTATTCCAGCAATTAAAGCTAGTATTGATCCTAGTACATTCGGAACATTCTGATTCGCTACAGTAATACGGTAATCAGAACCTCTTGGCATACTTGTATTTGGAAAATTGGTCGAATTTTTAATATTTCCATTTTCCAAAAAATCGATCAACTGATCCGCCGCCATTACTGCACAATTATCCTCTGCCTCGGTGGTGCTAGCACCGATATGAGGCATCAAGATGGCTTTCGGATTACCAATCAATTCAGGTACCGGAAAATCAGTTACATAACGCTTCATCGTCCCATCATTTAATGCCTGAGCCACATCCTTACTGTTCACGATCTCTTCACGCGCAAAATTAAGAAGTTTCATTCCCGGCTTCATACGAGAAATTGATTCTGAATTAATCATATCCTTGGTCGCATCGATTGCAGGTACGTGCAATGTAATGAAATCTGACTGACGCAGTAATGTGTCCAAATTTGGCATCTTTTCTACTCGACTGGATAACCTCCAGGCGGCCTCAACAGAGATAGCTGGGTCAAATCCAACCACACGCATCCCAAGATCCAACGCCATATTCGCGACTAATGACCCGATCGCACCTAGACCAACGATACCCAAAGTCTTTCCATAGACCTCATTTCCAGCAAATTTCTTCTTTTCTGCTTCAAGTAATGGTCCCAGTGTTTCTGATCGTTCATGCCCAAGAGTTTGGACAAATGACATTCCGTAAAAAATATCGCGTGATGCAAGCATTAATCCCGCACAAATCAGTTCTTTCACAGCATTTGCATTTGCCCCGGGCGTATTAAAGACAACAACCCCACGCTCTGTTAATGCCTCGGTCGGAATATTGTTGGTACCCGCTCCAGCACGAGCAACGGCCATTACAGAGTCTGATAGGTCTGTACTTTGCAACTTATGGCTTCGAAGTAAAACACCGCTTGGGTTAGCCACTTGTGTAGCAACCTGAAAATACCTCGTATCAAAACGAGCGAGACCTGCGGGCGAAATGGCATTATATGTACAAATTTGAAACATTATGACGGACTCTCATTTTTTAGAAGTTACATAACCGTAGGCCCAACGCAGCCAACTCAGCATTAATTCAATATCAGTGGTCTCAATTGTTGCTCCACACCAAATCCTCAGACCAGGTGGAGCGTCTCGATAAGCGCCGATGTCATAGGCGACATCTTCTTCATCTAGGACTTTAACGATCGCTTTGACCTGCTCCGGAGTCGCATCTAAGGTTAGGCAAACGCTCGTATTAGACACAGTCTCAGGGTCTTTCGCTAAAAATTGAATCCAGGATTCTTTATCGACAAATCGTCGGATTGCATCCAAGTTGTCACGGGAACGGCGGATCATCCCAGGTAATCCACCAATGTCCGCAACCCAACCAAGCGCATCCAAATAATCAGCCACACACAGCATGCTCGGCGTATTAATTGTTTCCCCACGGAAAATACCGTCAATCAGCGAGCCACTTTTTACCAATTTAAAGATCTTTGGAAGTGGCCACTCAGGCGTGTAGGAGACCAAGCGCTCAACTGCACGGGGACTAAGAATCAACATCCCATGCGCACCTTCACCGCCCAAAACCTTCTGCCAACTGAAGGTCGTAACGTCGAGCTTTTCCCATGGCAATTCCATTGCAAATACGGCCGAAGTGGCATCGCAGAATGTTAATCCACCTCGATCTGTACTAATCCAATCGCCGTTTGGTACACAAACACCTGAAGTCGTCCCATTCCAAGTAAAGACGACATCATTATCTGGGTTTGCCTGAGAAAGATCGGGCAACACCCCATAATCAGCCTTGTACTGATTCACCCCAGAAAGCTTGAGTTCTTTTATGATGTCGGTTAACCAACCTGATCCAAAAGACTCCCAAGCAAAAACATCAACATCACGTGCACCAAGCATTGACCACATCGCCAGTTCAAAAGCCCCCGTATCAGAAGCTGGGACAAGGCCAACCAAATAATCACTCGGTATTTGCAACAATGCCTTCGTTTCATTACAGACCGCTCTTAAAGCGGTCTTCCCAACCGACGAGCGGTGAGATCGGCCCAAAGTAGTCGTCACCAGTTTGGCTAAATCATATCCCGGACGTTTTGAACAAGGTCCGGACGAAAAATTGGGATTCACAGGTTTTTTAATCGGCTTTGCTGTCATAAGCGCACTCTATCGTCAATGATAAAAAATAAGTCAAAAAGGGTCATGCCCCTTTGAAGAGGAACGAGTCTCGTGATTTCCTGCGCCATGTCAATGCTTGAACTGAGCTTCACGAATCAACGCGGCGGTTCTGAAAAATCCATGCGCCATCTTCGAATATGGGGTAGTCACGAAAAAAACAGCAATGCTGGCAAGATGAATTATCAGCAATAATGAAGCCCAGTCGGTTCCTGAGAGCCAATACAACAGCAATCCACTAGTGGAAACCAAGAATAATAAGCTCACAAATCCATACTCACCCGAGCGACGGTTTGACACACCCAAGTTCGGGTCGGACTTGCCCTTTAAGATCATAAGTTTGGCAGTACCCAGGCTCAGCAATACCCCGCCAGTCACACCAAATAATTTTGGAAGAGACCAAAACGGGTAAGGTGCTTCCTGAAGAAAACCATAATGCATAATAGTCGCTACTGACGTTGAGAGGAAACAAAGCAAAAAGCCGTACATAGTGGCTTGATGTGCCCAACGACGTGTATGGGTATATTTGTCACCTTTTTCGTAATTACAGCCTTGACCCAATCCACCGTCAAGATTTTTTAACGTTGCAGCGGCTTTCATTGCCGAGGATAAATGAGCCCACCGAATCGCTTTCCCACCGACTGACTTCCAGTAACGGCGAAGACCAATCGACAGGATAATGAGTGGTAGAAAAAACAAGGTCAAAAATAAGCTGACCAGAGTGTTATGCGGCATCAGCTCATAAAAAGAAAGATTTGAAGCGAGGGGTATTTCTCCAACTATCCAAAACAAGATCCCCGCTACTAATACGCCAACCAAAAGTAATAACCCCTGAGATTGCATCACGCGTGCTATTGCTGGGAAAGGCATCGATTCTTCCCAGCTTTCCGCACGTGCGTTCGCTAGAGCCTGAGGTAGATTGAGGTCAAACTCATGAGGCGCTGTAAATTGGCAGCTGTGATAACAGGCTTGGCAGTTATGACATAAATTCGCCATCTGTTTAATTGTGGATTCATTAAAACTTCGGTAACGAGTCATTGCTTGAAAAGAAGCACAAAAGCCCTCGCAATACCGGCACGCATTGCAAACAGATAATTGCCTATTTGCCTCTTCAATTACTTTGGATTGCATGCTCAGCAGCCTCCTTTCCAGCGATTCGACCAAACACTGTCCCAATCGTCATACCAAAACCTGCCAAATAGCCTTCACCGAGGATGCTGCCAGCCATGATTTCACCCGCAGCCCAAATATTCGCCGAACGTTTCCCCGAAAATGACACCCGTGCATCATCTTCGACCCTAAATCCAAGATAAGTGAATGTCACACCAGGACGAAGCTCGTATCCGTAAAACGGTGGCGTATCCAGTGGACGAGCCCAATTGGTTTTTGGTGGTTTCAATCCTTGTGTCGACAAGCCATCAAGTTCCGTTGGAGTGAATGCCCCTTCAACACATGATTCATTAAAGTCTGACACGGTTTGTAAGAGAGCATTCTGGGCGATACCCAGCTCAATCGCCATCTCTGCAAGAGACTCGGTCTTAGTCGCCTCAAATACCGTTGGCATGAATAAATCACGCGACTTTTTATCAATAATCGCATAGCCCACTTGATTAGGCTGAGCTGCCACCAACCGGCCCCAAATTGCATAACGTTTGGGCCAAACATCTTCGCCTTCATCATAGAATCGCTCCCCACGCTCGTTAACGACTACAGAAAAAGGCACACAATCAACTCGAGTCACGATGCCACCATCATATTCAGGCGCACGACCATCAATCGCAACTGCATGACATTGATTCGCTTCACCGATCTGGTCCGCACCTTGGTCCAATAAATTTTTGAGAACTTCGCCAGTGTTGTAAGGTGTACCCCTGATTAGAAAATTCTTTGCGGCTTCACCCCAAGCTCTAGTTAACCACTCTTTGTCTGCTTCAAATCCACCCGAAGCAAGCACTAAAGACCGTCCACGCAGGTAACTTTGACGGCCTTCGTAATCAACAAGAACTCCGTCAAACAGACCCTCTTCGACGTGCACATCAACAACGGTAGCTTCTAGAAGTACACGCGCACCCAAGCTCTCTAGCCGATTGTAATAGGCATTCACAAGTGCCTTCCCTCCACCTAGGAAAAAAGCATTAGTCCGCGAAAGTGAAAGTGTTCCTGATAGTGATTCTTGAAAGTAAACGCCCTGTGACTGCATCCATTCATAACATTCAGCAGATTCTCTAATCGCTAACCGCGCCAGATGCTCGTCCGTCTTACCTTTTGTGACCCTAATCAGATCATCAAAAAATTCTTCTTCTAAATAAGTACCCGTCAAAACGCCTTGGGGTTCAGGATGCATACATCTAAAGTTTCGGGTGTGCCTCGAATTGCCTCCACGATAGGCAAAAGGTGCGCGCTCTAAAACTAGAACACTAGCCCCTAATTCAGCAGCGCGAATCGCAGCACACAGAGCAGCATTTCCGCCTCCGACAACGATCACATCATAATCAATGCTACCGATTCCAGGACGGATCAGGCTTTTGTCTGGTTCAATTTTTGGAATTTCGATAGTCATTTGTCGTCCGTTCATTAATCTGACGCAACCTATATCGCTGCGCATTATTCAAATGAGTTGCCATAACTTTTTCCGCTACCTCACTATCTCTTTCGCGTAGCGCGTTGAGTAATGAGCGGTGTTCTTCAATTGCCGCCTCGGCTCTTTCTGGGAATTCCATCGTTGACGGGCCTAGGATCAACATAGCCTTTTGCACCGTCTCAAGCGCTTTCCACAAATACCGATTTTTAGCACTGTTTAAAACAGCTACATGAAATGTGTGGTTCAGAACAGACATTTCATGTGGCTCAGATCTTGACGACTCAATCTTGAATTGAATTAATTCGAGTTCCTGTAGTTCAATCTCAGTAATCACTTTGGCGCTCATACCTGCCGCTGTTCGTTCTAAAACTTCTCGAACCTCATACAGTTCAACTACCTCTGCATAGGTCAAATCCCGAACTACCATGCCAAACCGAGGCTCAGAATATACAACTCCATCTGACTCAAGCCGACGCAGGGCCTCCCTCACTGGGGTCCGACTCACCCCCAATGATTCAGCCAAGACCTGCTCACGCAGATAATCACCCGGTTTAATAACAGCTCTCTGTATGCGAGCCACTAATTCTTCGTAACAAAAGCTAGCTTGGTTTTCACGCTGATCTGTCATAGGATAAACGGTATACGTTTGGATACAATTATGTCAATCCCAAAGCCCACTATTCGTAGCCAGTTGCAGACCTTGTCGGTGGCGCTCCTGTGTGGAATCGTCCTATTTGCGGTAGATGCGCCACTCCCCTTTCTTTTTGGTTCCCTCGGAGGATGTTTAATAGGTGCATTTATCGGGATGGATTTATATGGATTCCCACTGCTCTCAAAAATCAGCCGAGCCATTCTTGGCGTTGCAATCGGCACATCACTTAGCTGGTCCCTTATCACAGAAATCCCAAACTACAGTCAGACCCTAATTCTTATACCAATTTATGTGATCGTTATTGGAGCGCTTGGAATTTTTTATTTTCATAAGCTCATGAAATACGATCGAGCTACTGCGTTTTATTCAGCAATGCCAGGCGGCCTTCAAGACATGTTGGTCTTCGGGATCGAAGCTGGCGCAAACCCCCGATCCTTGTCCTTAATCCATGCCACTCGAGTTGTTACTCTTGTCGTCGCAGCACCATTAATTTTAGTCTATGGCTTCGATCAAACGCTCAATAGGCCCCTTGGAGTGCCGGCGATCTCTCTGCCAATATCCGAGCTTCTGATTATGCTGTTTGTCGGAATCGCAGGATGGCAAGTTTGTGAGCGTATCGGGATGTTCGGGGCTACTGTGCTGGGGCCACTTTTATTTTCAGCGCCCCTAGCTTTAACTGGGATTCTTGAGCACCGGCCGCCGGAAGAGGCAATCTTAATCTCTCAATTTTTCATTGGACTCGGAATTGGTGTCTACTACAGAGGAATAACCGCCAATGAGTTTCGAAAAGACATTTTAGCTGGGCTTGGTTTTGTTTTTATCTTAACCGTCGTAGCTCTTTTAACCATCTGGATTGCCACTCGCATCAGTGATTTACCAGCCGCCGAAATTTTTCTTGCCTTTTGGCCGGCTGGGCAAGCCGAGCTTGCCGTTTTATCGCTTGCAGCGGGGGCAAATCTTGGTGTCATTGTTCTACACCATATTCTGCGGATCGTTATTGTTATCATAGGGGCACCAATTCTTG
>JAOLBK010000034.1 GCA_028339155.1 Litorivicinus sp. | reverse complement strand
GAGGCTGTTGATGCCTGGTTTCATCGGCGGTTCGCGGAGATGACGGGTTCGGCACCGCCGATTATTCTGGCCGCGACCCAGGTGCTTGACGCGAAGCAATTGGATATTAACTTTGTGCTGTTGCCACCCATCGAGCAGATTGTGACCAATGTTGAGGTGAAACGAGCAGTCTGGACGCTTTTGCAATCAAATTATAATGTCACTGCCTGAGGTTTCCTTCCGTTTAATGTGTGCTACTGATTTAGAGTCGGTCGTTATTCTTGAGCAAAGAGCGTACGAGTTTCCATGGTCGAGAGCTATTATTACTGGCTGTACGACAGTTCCCTACCGTATTTGGATTGGAGAGATTGGTGCAGACAAGGCGCATGTTTGTCAGGCGTTTTTATCTATCGTGGCCGAAGAAGCACACATATTAAACCTGTCTGTTGATCCAGCATATCAGGGACGGGGCATTGGGAATTTATTGCTCCGCCGTCTTATTGCCGACGCCGGTTCGCAAGAGGCCGCTCAGATTTTTTTGGAAGTCCGCGAATCGAATCAAGCGGCTATTCAAATGTACCTAAATAATGACTTTAATGAAATTGGTCGGCGGCACAACTACTACCCAATATCGCACGGCCGAGAGGATGCTCTTATCCTTGCACTGCAATTACGGTTTGATTAAATCTGAGTATCTTCGGCGTGCCTGATTAAGTTGAATCCCCTCACCAAACCCGGGCACTTTGACTTGATTAGATTCAATAATTAGATCGGTCCCTTCGACAATATTCTCACCATAGTGATAAAGAATTTCGACAGTTCCAAGATCGATCTCGCGTTGATAACGTTCTTGACGTTCGCGAATTTTTTCTGAGCCTTTGATGTTGACGTTACCATGTCTGGCTTTTAGCAGTTTTTCTGTGGCCTTTGGTGATAGGACTGCTGCGGTCGAATTATTCCCGCCAAATCCCTTCGCATTGATTAATGCGGCAGAAATTTTTTTCTGTTGTGTCTCAAGTAAAAAGTCGAGACCGCGTGCATTGACGTCAGGTGCGAGCTCACAAGTATTTTGAATGCCAGGGGCTATTTGGTATGCGAATGCACCTAGGCTGACACTTAATTGATCGCCGCCGGCTGTTCCCTGAGAATGGCCTAGTTGACTTTTTACCGCGGTTACTGCCCATTCATCTATCCCAAAGGCTGCAGCAACGCGAGAAATGACATCGGATTCAGTGACGCGATTTTGGGGTGTGCTGGTGCCGTGAGCCTGAACAATCGTTTCGTTAGCAAGTGCATCATGGCCTAATAGATCGCGAATAGATGCAGCTGCCTGTGCGAGCGTTAAATAGTTTCCCGCCCCAGGTGCTGAAATGCTTCGCTTGCCACCATCGGCATGACTGGCGACTGCAGGGACCGATCCAAAAACAGTAGCGCCGAGTTCTAATGCTAATTGATCGTCCATTAAAATAATGTACTGACTAGACTCTCCTATGGTAAATCCACAATTAAGGCCAAAAGGTCTGCTGGTGGTGCGGTAGTCAGGTACCTCTGTATCGCTGAGACCATCAAGCTGTCTGAGATCCGAGTCCTCAGCTAGAGCACCCATGGATCGGAATCCTTCGATAACTTCGGGAGTGATAGGGCAGTCAGCCCCGCCAACAACCGCGACGCGGTAACGCCCCTCTTGGATTCCGTCGACAGCATTATGAAGGTTGTAAAGAAAGCTAGCGCAGGCACCCATACTGGCTCCTGTGCGTCCGAGGCTACCGAGCACGTACGCATTAATAAAGTCAGCTGGCATCTGAGGATAGCCAAGTGGTAATTGTTTGGACGTGGTGCGTTTGCCAAGCAATGCACTTTTTAGCATTCCGCCAAAGCCATAGTCATCCATTTGCCCAATAGAGGATCCTGCAAATACGGCAATCTGATCGGGCGCAATATATTTCCGAATCTGATGCCATTCAAGTCCCGAACTAAGCCAGCAGTCTGAGAGTGCAAAGAGGGCAAGCTGCAGAGTTCTTGGGTGATTTCGTGACGGATAAAACATATCAGGTCGAAAACCGGTGGGTGCCATTCCTGCAGCCTGTACGGAAATTCGTCTTGTACAGGGTATTAAGACGTCGCCTGCCTCGATAAGATATTCTGTGATCCGACCCTCTTTACGACCAACTTGCCAGCCCACGGGTAATTGGCGTGGTAGCTGTAAAGGACCAAGCCAGATTGATGTGATTTCTTTGGTATGGCCGAGTCGGTTG
>JAOLBK010000033.1 GCA_028339155.1 Litorivicinus sp. | reverse complement strand
TATCTCGCAATAACCTTTATCCTGGATGGTTGAAATTATAGCCGCGTAAGTAGATGGTCGACCGATACCTTTCTTTTCGAGCTCACGGACCAACGATGCCTCGTTATAGCGGGGTGGTGGAGAAGTAAATTTTTGCTGTGGATCCACGGCCAGAAGTGAGACCGTTGCGCCAACTGAAATATCGGGCAACTCTGCCGCATCATCCGCTTTTCCGCCAGGGGGCGAAACGGCTTGATATCCAGCAAAAGTGGTTATTTTACCGCGTGCTTTCAGAGTATAACCAGCCGCTTCAATCTTTATGGTCGTGGTTGAGTACTCAGCCGGGGTCATCTGGCAGGCCACAAACTGCCTCCAAATCAATTCGTAAAGTCTTTGAGCATCCCGCTCAACTGACTGGAGGTCAGCGCCTTTCTTTCGAACATCTGAGGGTCGAATCGCTTCGTGAGCTTCCTGAGCATTCTTCCTCGCCGAATAAAAATTGGCTGTTTCCGGCAGGTAGCGATCGTCAAAATCGTCCAAAATGAGAGCACGGGCTGCATTCACAGCGTCACCGGACAAAAATGTAGAATCTGTTCGCATATAAGTGATCAAGCCCGCTTCATATAGCCTCTGAGCCAACACCATCGTTTTCTTAACCCCAAAACCAAGTCGTTGACTAGACGCTTGTTGCAGTGTCGAAGTAATGAAGGGCGCCGGGGGCCTCGTTTTTCCGGGCTTACTCTCACGCTCGGCTACGCGGTAGCTCGCTTTGTAGAGTGCATCAGTCGCCTGTGTAGCATCCGTCGCATTTTTCGGTTTAAACGCTTTACCCTGATAGTCCGTCACTTGAAACCGAGACTCACCACCTTGATGCGTCAGATCAACAAATAACTCCCAATACTCATCAGGTATGAAGGCTCGGATGGCACGCTCACGTTCAACAACCAAACGCACAGCAACAGACTGAACGCGCCCAGCTGAAAGACCACGTGCAATTTTAGACCATAGAAGCGGCGACACCATGTAGCCAACGACGCGATCCAGAAAGCGACGAGCTTGTTGCGCGTTAACACGGTCCGTGTTGACAGAAGCGGTTTTTGAAAAAGCCGCTTCTATTGCCGTTTTAGTGATTTCAGAAAAAGTTACACGTTGATATCTGTCCGGACTACCGCCGATGGTCTCCTGCAAGTGCCACGCAATAGCTTCACCCTCTCTATCCAAATCAGTTGCTAAGTAAATGGTATCCGCCTGTGCTGCAAGCTTCTTTAATTCAGCCACTACTTTTTCTTTGCCCGGCAGAATTTCATAACGAGCAGCCCAGCGGTGATCGGGATCAACACCCATTCGCCGTACCAATTGCCCTTTTGCTTTCTGTTCTTTAGTAAGCGATGAGTCCTTCGGAGTTTTCTCCACCGTCCCGGAGCCTGAGGTTGGTAAATCGCGGATATGACCGATACTCGACTTGACTACAAAATTTGGACCAAGATATTTGTTAATGGTCTTAGCCTTAGCCGGCGACTCCACAATGACCAGTGATTTACCCATACGTCCCCTGAAATTTAGATTGATATAATCAAATAAGGGATGCATTGAAAAAGAAAATCTACTTCCGATGCAAGCCTCATCCATCTATTTTTTACATTTTTAATCATTACCGACAAAACTACTACTCGATTTTCCGACTTCTTTTGGCCTTACACAACTCAAAATTTGATTCAAAAAATCACGTATTTCAGATGGCTCAAGCCCTCCTCGCGCATCATCCAAGGCCAACCATACAGCGCCTGCCTCGGCGCCAAGACCATAGACTTCATCAGGCAAACGATCCAAGACCTCCATCAGAGGCGAATCTAGTAAGTCCCAACTAGAAGAATCTGGAGGTGCAATCCAAGGGGACTCCCGCTCCGGTATGCGCCAAAGAGTAAATGAACGCGGCTTTTGATCAGTCCATAAAAGATACTGAGGCAATCTGGTCAACTCCAACCGTTGCTCCTCCCAATTGCTTAAAGACTTAAGACGCACCTTCATTCCGAGCGATAAAGCTTCCATTCGACGGTTTCCCTGGCGTCGTTCAATCGGGGATGGCAAAATCCATGTAATTGACCCAATCACCGACAACAAACCTATTACAATCCAAAACCAAGCCATCGGTTATAATTCCGCCATGCAACCTAAAAATATTTTGACGCATCTGCTCAACGCCTTTGAAAAAATTTTCCCTGACATCAAAATTCAAGGAGGCGCCGACGAGCCCTTTTATCAAGCCTCAAAAATGAGCCAACCTGCAATCATTTTTTTTCGAGAAGACTACGCTCGCAGTTTATTACATGAAATCTCCCACTTTTGTCTTAGTAGCGATCCACAACGTAAGTTGGA
>JAOLBK010000032.1 GCA_028339155.1 Litorivicinus sp. | reverse complement strand
GAAATGACCGACGTCCAAGGCGTTCTTTCTAAGGGAACCACAGGCTTTGTTTTTGATACGGATCAAATCGCTGTTGGTTCAATTCTGGCTGGGAGTGGTTACGGGGAATTTGTCGATGCCGAGTCGGCTGTGCCGACCACGCTTGTCGCCGGAAAAATGTACTATATTGATGGTGCTGATCAGTTAACCGCACCGCAAGACAATGCAATTTACGCGACAGCTGTCCTGAATACTGATGAGGCGGTTGTTACTGTTTCGTTAACGTATGACGCCGATTCAACGATTGGTACATCGCATTACCAGAGTCGTATGTTTGACTTTGCTGAGTCGGCGACTGTCGGGAATCCGGGCCTCTTGGCTGAGTGGCTCGACGTGGATGGTGATTTTGATTACTTGCATCTTCTTCTCAATTCACCGGCAAATATCACGTCTGCGGCGTCGGCGTCTGTGGCCGAAAATGCGGTCGCCGGGGCGACAGTTCTCCAAGTGGCGGCGACTGATTCAGAATCGGATGCGCTAACCTACGTGTTGGTCGACTCAAGCAATTTGTTTGAGATGGATGCAACCGGTCTCATTACGGTTGCGACAGGTGCGGCTTTCGATCACGAGACCACTGACAGTTATAACGTGACCGTTCAGGTTACGGACGACGGATCAAGTGCGACGGTCGAACAGGTAGTGGCGATCGCGGTCGGTGATATTAACGAAGCACCGGTGATGACGTCTGGTGCGACGGGCACTGCAGTGGCGGACGGTACAGGTGCTGGACAGGTTGTTTATACGGCGACAGGTACCGATGTCGATGACGGCGATGTACTGAGTTATGCGTTGTCTGGTGCAGATGCTGGTAAATTTACGATTGATGCCGCGACAGGAGCCGTTAGCTTGACAGCGGCCGCTGATTACGCGACACAAACCTCGTATGCATTTTCGGTCGTTGCGACCGACGACGACGCGACTCCACTGTCGTCGGAGGCTACAGATGTAACAGTCGCGGTCCAGTCGAATTTGATTAGTTTGGTTGCAGAAGTGGTGACACTTGCGAGTGCCGCCGACGAAGTAAACGGGTTTACTTCGACTGATACTGATAAGTACATTAAGCTTACTATTGGGCTCGACATGGCCGGTTTGGATAGTAGCAGTTACGCAGGAACAAAACTTGAAGGAATTTCAGGAGATCTTGTCCTGGATGGTTCTGACTTCTTGGTTGCCTCGGCTGCTGTGAAGAACGCAGGTTCATCGACAGCGACTGCTGAACTTGGTGCTGGGTTCCAAACCGACGGTAATTTAACGGTAAATGATGTGCTTGCGTCTGCTGAAACGAGTCCAGGACTTGGTTCATTTGCTAAAGGTGCGTCAGGCGGCCTAGTCGATAACATCGCGGCCGAGTTTGACTCAGTGGAAACAACGGCAACAATTGGTGTTATTTACCTCAATGTTGATGAAGAAAATGTCAGTCAAGTGACTATTGGGCTTGAGAATGCTTTCGCAACTGAAGGCTCAGATAGTTACACACAAGATGATTACTCGATCACTGTTGACATCATATAAGTCGTCGATAGGCATATGGAAAAAGGCCCCATTAGGGGCCTTTTTTTACCTAAAATAGTGTCTGATCGGTTACTCGGTTTATGTCGAACTGTTTAAAGAGTTATTTCTGCGGCCTAGGTGACGGCGATCGGTTTGTGTTTTAAAGATCATGAGTCTGGTCTCTTTGAGTGTCACCGAGGGGAAGGCTCTCAATGAGGCGTCGAATGGTCGCGCCAAGACTCATTTTAACGGTTTTACCAGAGCGCTACTGTGATGGCCGGCGAGGCCGGTTGAGCCCCGTGAGATTTGTGGGCCTATTGAAAGTGTACCCGTTCGAATGACAGCTTTATTTGAGGGCTGCGACGCGTTTGCGCTGTTCGCTTTTTTCCAAATAGAGGGATCGAATCCGCGACGCGAAAAAGTGTGATAAATAGAAGTAGGGATATTGATCACTAGGTTATCGGCTTTAGCGCCGTACTGAAATTTATAATGAAGCCCCGCATCACATTTCGACGTCTAGAGCGAGCGTAGAAGGCTCCGCCGGGCAGCGATTATTCTAGATATCTATGGGCAACAGGGTTATCTATTCTGCTCTAAGCCTTCTCTTAACTGAATTAGTTGCGCGCTTTGATTCGTTGTTAACGTTGCGTTTCCAAGTACCGAATTGATAAGGGCTATTGCTTTAGAGGCTTGGGCCGTTGAAAAGGCCGCTGTGTCAGAAAAACTTGTGACCGCGTTGACTGTTTGTGCGACCGTGATTGTTGGTTGAGTCGACGCACTCTTGTTTTCTGTGGATTGCTCAGGCCTGTCTTGGTTTGCGCTTGTCATGCTCGCAGGCAACG
>JAOLBK010000031.1 GCA_028339155.1 Litorivicinus sp. | reverse complement strand
CTCTTAAGGAGGCTAGACTTGCTCGCCACCTCGATCACCTAAATTACACCCATTTGCGTGTTGATCTGAGTGATACGAAGACTATGCAAGAGGTTTTTGCCGTTCATAGACCTCAGCATGTAGTTAATCTTGCGGCTCAAGCAGGAGTCAGGTACTCAATTGAAAATCCACTCGCTTACATTAATAGTAACATCGTTGGTTTTGCTAACATTCTAGAAGGGTGTCGTCATAATCAAGTTGAACACTTAGTCTATGCCAGTTCGTCAAGTGTATACGGTGCAGGGACTGAAATGCCGTTTTCGATTCATCAGAATGTTGATCATCCTCTTAGCTTATATGCTGCAAGTAAGAAATCTAATGAACTAATGGCGCATACATATAGTTCTTTATATCGCTTACCGACTACGGGCCTGCGTTTTTTTACTGTATACGGCCCCTGGGGTCGTCCTGATATGGCACTATTTAAATTTACAAAGGCGATTTTGGCGGGTCAGGCTATTGATGTGTTTAATTATGGTAAGCATCGTCGTGATTTCACTTATATCGATGACATTATTGAGGGCGTAGTTCGTGTTTTGGATCGACCTGCCCAGGCCAATCCGAATTGGAATAGCGATCACCCGGATCCAGGCTCTAGCAAGGCACCTTGGAGTATTTACAACATCGGCAATAGTAGTCCCGTGGAGCTGATTGACTTCATAGGAGCTATCGAAAAGATCTTAAAGAAGAAAGCTAAGTTGAATCTGTTGCCGCTGCAGCCGGGCGATGTGCCAGACACTTACGCAAATGTTGATGACCTTTTTGAGCAGTTTGGGTATAAGCCAGAGACATCGGTGGAAGATGGAGTGGCTGAGTTTATTGAGTGGTACCGAGCCTACTTTAATTTGTGAGAGCGGAATAATGCATTTAAATGATTTGAAACTGGCGGTCGTTGGGCTCGGTTATGTTGGTCTACCGCTATCTGTGGAATTCGGAAAAACACGCCTGGTGATCGCTTTTGATATTGATTCTCGACGCATTGTTGATCTCCAAAATGGCCGCGACGCAACCTTAGAAGTGTCGCAAGAAGAACTTAGCGATGCGAAATTCAGTGTTTACACCTCGGACGCTGAAGATCTCAAGAATGCAACCTGCTACATTGTAACAGTGCCAACTCCGATTGATGTGCACAAACGACCTGATCTTAGACCTCTTATTAGTGCTAGCAAGATTATTGGTGCGGTTTTGAAAACCGGAGATATTGTGATCTACGAATCCACTGTCTACCCGGGCGCTACTGAGGAAGATTGCGTGCCAGTCTTGGAGAAGACCTCGGGCCTACGATTTAATAAAGACTTCTTTGTGGGCTACAGTCCGGAACGAATTAATCCTGGTGATAAAGATCATCGGCTGGCGAATATTGTTAAAGTTACATCTGGCTCGACTGTTGAGGTCGCTGATCTTGTCGATAGGCTCTACAGGACAGTTGTGACGGCTGGAACTCACAAGGCACCGTCTATTCGTGTCGCTGAGGCCGCCAAAGTGATCGAGAATGCTCAGCGAGATCTCAATATTGCTTTCGTTAACGAATTGGCTATGATCTTCAATCGTTTGGATATTGATACTGAGGCTGTGCTACAAGCCGCGAGCACAAAGTGGAATTTCTTGCCGTTTCGGCCGGGATTGGTTGGTGGCCATTGTATTGGTGTCGATCCTTATTATTTGACATATAAAGCTGAGTTGATTGGATATCATCCGCAAATCATTCTTGCTGGGCGTCGGTTAAATGATGAGATGGGAGCTTATGTCGCTGGCCGACTAGTGAAGGCTCTGATACACAAGCGTATACATGTACAAGGGGCGCGTATTTTAGTCATGGGTCTGACCTTCAAAGAAAACTGCCCCGACCTGCGTAATACTCGGATCGTTGACGTGATCAGTGAATTGCAGGACTTTGGCATAGATGTAGATGTTATGGATCCATGGGCCGACAACGCTAGGGCGCAGTTAGAGTACGGTATAACGCTTATCAACGAGCCAAAAAGCTATGTTTATGATGGAGTTATTCTTGCGGTGGCGCACCAGGAGTTCGCAGAGATGGGCGCCTGCGGAGTAAAGCGATGCTGCCGTGAAGAACATATCATCTTCGATCTTAAAAGCGTTTTTCCCAGGGATCAAAGTGATCTACGTCTATGAAACTTGAGTCTACGATAAAACGTTTCGCTTTAATTGGTGCGGCTGGCTATATTGCACCTCGTCACATGATGGCTATTCGCGATACTGGAAATGACCTGATTGCTGCGCTCGATCCTAATGACTCAATCGGAATTATTGATAGTTATTTTCCCGAGGCTGATTTTTTTACTGAGTTCGAGCGATTCGATCGTCATATCGATAAGTTGCGTAGATCAGGAAACGGAGCTGATTTTATTTCGGTTGCTTCACCCAACTATCTTCACGACAGTCATGTGCGTTTTGCACTGCGGTCTGGGGCTGATGCAATCTGTGAAAAACCA
>JAOLBK010000030.1 GCA_028339155.1 Litorivicinus sp. | reverse complement strand
TACGATCGTGATTTATGCTGGCATAGGCTGGATGTCGCGAACAATGGAGGTTTCGGCATATTATGTTGCGGGGCGCGAAGTGCCCGCCGTTTATAATGGCATGGCGACCGCTGCTGACTGGATGTCTGGCGCGTCCTTTGTTGCTTTAGCCGGAGGCATTTACTTTGGAGGTTATGGTTATCTTGCCTTTATTGTAGGCTGGACCGGTGGTTATGTGCTTGTAAATTCATTGCTCGCCCCCTACCTCAGGAAATTTGGATGTTACACAGTTCCTGACTTTATCGGCACCCGTTACGGTGGAAATTTAGCGCGGTTTTGTGCGGTAGTGATTCTAGTAGTGGCATCGTTCACTTATGTAACTGCACAAATTAATGCAACAGGAACAATTGCTGCACGAGCTCTGCACATTCCTTTTGAATTAGGTGTTTGGTTTGGACTGTTAGGCATTTTGGTTTGCTCGATGTTAGGCGGGATGCGGGGAGTGACTTGGACTCAAGTTGCCCAGTACATCGTACTAATCGTTGCATACTTAATTCCAGTAATCTGGATGTCTAACTCGCAAGGCTTCGGGATTATTCCACATTTCAGTTATGGTGATGCAGTAGCTCGCATTCAGGAGTTGGAACCAGTCGTAGGGCTGGGTGTGGCTGCGGTAGAAAGCGCGCCATTTGGTGGTGTGAAAATTCTTTCAGTGCCCCATTTCGACCCACAAGGCGGAATGGATAGCTGGAAGTTTGCGTCACTAGCAATCTGTATGATGATGGGTACAGCTTCTTTACCCCACATCTTGATGCGCTACTTCACAACACCATCAGTTCGTGATGCTCGTCGATCAGTTGCATTCTCGCTGCTTTTCATTTTTCTGCTGTACTTCACGGCTCCAGCCCTAGCAACACTCACAAAGTTGCAGCTGCTCGATCCAACCCTGCCAACAGCGATTATAGGACAGTCTTTTGAAGTGGTCTCCAATCTTGATTGGGTGAAAAACTGGTCGGCTGTAAACATGTTGTGGCTATCGGATAGCAATAGAGACGGCATCTTGCAGTTGAACGAGTTCTTCATGAGAGCCGATATTGTTGTACTGGCAACTCCAGAAATTGCGGGCCTTCCTTACGTGATCTCAGGACTGGTTGCCGCCGGTGGAATGGCAGCGGCGATGTCAACAGCAGACGGACTGCTGCTCGCAATCGCAAATGCGCTGAGCCATGACCTGTACTACAAGATCATTGACCCTAAGGCTGATACTAAGAATCGCCTGATCGTGGCACGTGTACTGCTGATCTGCATAGGAGCACTCGCAGCATACGTCGCAAGTATGAGACTGACCGGAATATTGGGTTCTGTAGCCTGGGCATTCGATTTTGCAATGTCTGGCTTATTCTTCCCGCTCGTACTTGGAGTGTGGTGGAAACGTGCAAACAGACCAGGCGCTATTGCAGGGATGGTCTTAGGCTTCCTCGCCGGAACTAGCTATCTGTATGCGGTTCACTTTGCAGGCATGGATCCTTGGATGGGTATCGATCACTTGAGATTTGGAATCATAGGTGCGTCTGTGAGCTGTATCGCAATGATTGTGGTAAGTCTTATGACCGAAGAACCAGATGAAGAAACTAAACGAATGGTTGATGCAACGCGAGATCCTTCAGGAGAAGAAGTCATATCAAGCCAACACTAATCAATTCGGAATAAAAAAAGGGGCATAATGCCCCTTTTTTTATATATCTTTTTTTCTGCAGAAATAGTCAGGAAGTTAAATGGAAACATCACTCGCCCATCTCCCATTATCAGTCATTGTTACCGATTACATCCTGGGTGTAATCATGTGGACTCTAATCGGGCGTGTCGCCATGAATATATTTCTTCCGATCAATTCAGATTTTTTCTTTATGAAAGTTTTTGTCAAATACACAGATCCAGTGGTCAAACTATTTAAGCCCGTTACACCGAGCTTTCTTATACCTGCGCTGGTGCCTCTTTTTGTGGCCTGGTTTTTTTATATCTTTCGTTTCTATTTCATGCCTTGGGCTCTCGGCTACTCAGTCATGGGAATGCTGTCCTTCCCACTGGAAGGAGAAATAGCACAGATTTTTGTGAATATATTCGGATTAAATCAAGGAATGTAATTCTTCTCCGAAAAACCCTCAAAAGACCAATTAAAAGCACTCAAATCGAGAACCTTTTATTAACCTAAGGTAATTAAAGAACTCTAATCAGGGATTTCTACTGGTCAGACTTTTTCTTCGCAGGAAGGCTCTAACGACTAGATAGTTTGGGATAAAATAAGCAAAAAACTAACTCCTTTCATCCTACCTCTATGACCGCTCCCATCCCTGAAGCATGATGCTCAAGCATATGACAGTGGAACAGCCAAAAGCCTGGATTATCCGCTAAAAATATCAAGTTTGTCTTCTCCCCCGGCTCAAATAAGTAGGTATCACGCTTACCACCAGCAAATAATCCACTCTCTGCTTGGATCCAAAAATGATGACCGTGAAGATGCATCGCGTGGTGCCAACGAGTGTCATTCCAAATTTCAATCTTAACGACCTGTCCTAACGAAACTTTCGCCAATCTGTCATGT
>JAOLBK010000003.1 GCA_028339155.1 Litorivicinus sp. | reverse complement strand
AATGGCGGTTACTCGATGCCCCTCTTTTAACTGGGCTGGTGGTATCTGTATTAATTTATTTCCTTTGCCTCGGGGAAGCTCAGGTAGCTCTGACGCCTCAAAAACAAGCAGATGTCCCGTGGAAACGACAACAGCAATTCTCGAAAACTCTGAATCCACAATGGGCGAGAGCGGCAGCAAAGAAGCATTTCCCAGATTCACCACGCCTTTACCAGCCTTGTTACGGCCAAGAAGATCACCATGACTGCAGATAAACCCGTAACCATAATCTGTTCCTATCACCCACTTAGCCCCCTCCTCTGCAAGTGCTAACTGGCAAATTGTAGCGCCAGATGCCAGGTCAATCCGCCCAGATAAAGGCTCCCCTTGCGTCCTAGCTGAAGGCAATGCGTGCGTAGGCAAAGTATAAGCACGGCCCTGAGTATCAAACGCAACCAACGGGTAATTTGATCGGCCTTTAACTGCGGTCATGAACCCATCGCCAGATTTGTACTGCAGCGCTCCTGGGTCAATGTCATGGCCCTTGGCGGCTCGCACCCAACCATTTTCACTCAAAACCACAGTAACGAGCTCTGAAGGTATTAGTTGGTCCTGACGCAGAGGCTTCGCCTCGGCACGTGAAACAATAGGAGAACGCCGATCATCACCGTGAGCATTCGCATCTCGCGTCAGTTCTTCTCTTATCAATTCGGTCAATTTAACTCGAGACTCAAGCAGTCCCTCGAGTGACTCTTGCTCGATTTGAAGATCTTTCTGCTCGGCCCGAATTTTAAACTCTTCAAGCCTGGCGAGATGCCGTAACCTTAAATCCAAGATCGCATTTGCTTGGATTTCAGAGAGCGCAAAACGAGTCATTAATTGTTGCTTGGGCTCTTCTTCCTCCCGAATAATGGCAATTACCTCATCAATATTTAAGTATGCAAGCAAATAGCCGTCAAGGACATGCAATCGGTCCATTACCATATCGAGCCGGTGCGTTAGTCGGCGGGTCACAGTTTCTCGTCGCCAATCTAGCCACTCAGTTAAGATGGTCAGCAGCGGCTTGACCCTTGGACGGCCGTCCATGCCAATCATATTTAAATTTACGCGATAAGACTTTTCGAGATCGGTGGTCGCAAATAAATGAGCCATTAGTTGATCAATATCAACGCGGTTAGAGCGAGGCGTCAATACCAAACGGATCGGACTCTCGTGATCCGACTCGTCCCTCAGATCGACTAACATAGGAAGCTTTTTGGCCTGCATCTGGCCTGCAATTTGCTCGAGAATCTTCGCGGGGGAGGCCTGGTGCGGTAGCGCGTCAATTACGATATCAATATCTTCAGTGACGTAAGTAGCCCGCATACGGATTGAGCCGTGTCCAGTCTCGTACATCTGCTCCAAATCGCTTCGATGGGAGATGATTTCAGCTGCTGTTGGGTAGTCTGGCCCCGGTACTAAGGCCATTAAATCTGAGGTGCTTGCACCAGGATTATCAAGCAAATAAATTGCGGCATTCACAACTTCGCGGAGATTATGCGGCGGAATGTCGGTGACCATCCCCACTGCAATACCAGTAGTGCCGTTGAGTAAAATACTGGGAACGCTTGCTGGCAACAAATTAGGCTCTCGGAGAGTGCCATCAAAATTCGGCTGCCAATTTACAGTACCCTGTTCAAGCTCACTCAAAAGAAGCTTTGCGATAGCCGTGAGCCGTGCTTCTGTATAGCGCATTGCTGCGAAGCTTTTTGGATCATCTGGGCTGCCCCAATTACCCTGCCCGTCAACCAGTGGATATCGAGTTGAAAATGGCTGGGCGAGAAGAACCATAGCTTCGTAACAAGCGGAGTCACCGTGAGGATGAAACTTGCCCAGCACGTCACCTACAGTACGCGCTGACTTTTTGTGTTTGGATTGAGCCGATAATCCAAGCTCACTCATCGCATAAATAATTCGACGCTGAACTGGTTTTAGACCGTCGCCCAAATGCGGTAGGGCACGGTCCAAAATGACATACATAGAATAATCAAGGTATGCCTTCTCGGTGTAAGTGCGCAATGCAACGCGCTCAAAGCCTTTTGTCGAGTCTGTTATCAATGTAGTGCCTTCGCAACTGCTATAAAGAGCCGCAAACGCTACCTATGGAATTGCTTGTAGGCAAGACTCCCTGCAATTAAGGCGACTAAATAGACCGCGGTCACTTGTGGCTGGATTAGAACGGTGGCAAATGCAGGGCCTGGACACAGTCCGGAAATCCCCCATCCAACTCCGAAAATTAAACTCCCAATTACAAGCCGGGCATCAACGGCAGCAATTGATGGAATTTGGATAGAATTAAAAATAATCGGTACTGCACGACAAAGCATAAGGCGATAACCGATAACTGCCACCGGAATAGCACCAGCCATAACAAATATCAGACTTGGGTCCCAGTTACCCATGATATCCATAAAATTTAGGACCTTTTTTGGGTTCGTCATACCCGCCAAGTAAAGACCACCACCGAATAAACTGCCAAGGAGCAGGGATATTATTTGTATCATTGCATCACCCCAAAAATGTGACGGGTTACAAAAACAGTTACGACGGCGGAGACCATAAAAGTACAGGTCGCTACAATTGATCGTTTTGATAACCGAGAAATGCCGCAAATCGCATGTCCGCTTGTGCAGCCTGAACCCAAACGAGTACCGTAACCGACCAAGAAACCCCCTAAAATAAGCGCCAAAGGGTTGAAGGGCTGAGCATCATGGGGTGGCGAGATTGTGATCGACAAAATCCAAGGAATACCTATTAAACCCAAAAAAAAGAATGCGCGCCATGCAGACTTCCCAAGGTCATGACCGAGTACTTTGGCCATCATCCCAGACATACCAATAACGCGGCCAAATAATAAAAAGCCACCAAAAGCCGATAAGCCAATTAATATTCCACCCAAAGCGGAGGAAATCGGGGTAAATTCAGTCATGCCTCGGAATCACCTCGCTATTAATTTCCAATGGGTGAGTATAATCAATTTGATATAACTTTATATTATAAAGTTATATCAAAAAAAGGAGTTGGTCATGCGGCCTAAAGTTTTCCACTTTTTCGACCCAGAAACTTTTACTGTTTCCTATCTTGTCAAAGACCCCAGCTCCAACAACTGCGCCATTATTGACCCAATACTAAACTATGATGCCGTCACTGGCCGAACGACTACGCAGAGCGCTGATCAAATCATTGAAATGGTTCAAACCAATAACTTATTGGTAGAATGGATTCTTGAAACGCATATCCATGCAGATCATTTATCTGCCGCCCCATACCTAAGCAAAAAAGTGGGTGGGAAAATCGGGATTGGCAAATACATCACTGATGTACAAACCATCTTTAGTGAATTATTCAATACCGAACCTGAATTCCGTTGCGACGGCTCGCAGTTTGACCAACTATTCACCGACGATGAACACTTCACCATTGGCAAGATGCGTGCGAGAGCCCTGCACACGCCAGGCCATACACCAGCGTGCATGGCCTATTGTTTAGACGATACGCTTTTTGTTGGCGACACACTTTTCATGCCCGATTCAGGCACTGCACGATGCGATTTTCCAGGAGGCAATGCTCGGACACTGTATCGGAGCGTGCGGCGATTACTCGCATTTCCACCCAAAACACGCATGTTCATCTGCCATGATTACAGGCCAGAAGGACGTGAACTTAACTACGAAACCACTGTGGCTCAGCAAAACGCGACCAATACTCACGTGCACGACGGAATTTCCGAAGACGAGTTTGTGCTAATGAGAGAGGCCAAAGACAAAACTCTCGAAATGCCGAGATTGATCCTGCCTTCCATTCAAGTCAATATGCGTGCAGGAGCGCTTCCTCCTGTCGAGGACAACGGTATGCGCTACCTCAAGATTCCTCTCAATTCGATCTAAGGAGACAACATGATTATTCGACAATTGACCGAACAAATCGCAGTTGCTGACCAATTGGAACTTCATGATTTTGATGCAGTAAAAGCGGCCGGATTTCAATCAGTAATCTGTAATCGCCCAGATGACGAAGGTGAGCCACACGCAGAAAGTAGAGATGTTGAAAAACTAGCCGCATCGCTCGGCATGGAATTCCGATACCTTCCAGTCAACGCGGCTCAAATTACAGATGACGATGTTAAGCAGCACGCCCAATTTCTCTCCGAACTACCGATGCCCATTTTGACCTATTGCCGCAGCGGAACCAGATGCGCCAGACTTTGGGCGCTTTCGGAAGCAGGAAAAAAAGAAGCAAATGACCTGATGAAGACGGTTGAAAGAGCTGGACTTTCTATCGCTGACATGGCTCAAAGACTAAAATAATCAGCCGCAAAAATTATAACGGCATGCTTAAGTAAAACGCTCTAATTTCTAGATAGTTATATTTGATAAAATCATACTGAAGAAATCATAAATAAGAATAGATATGCATAGATTGGATAATGCCATGTAATGGCATCAACGAAATCAGTATCCTAGATCCAGAAATAGAAGAGCCAATAACAAGCATTATCATTTCTTTAGCAGTTCACGAAAGGGATGCTCTGCCTGAAGGGCCTGTCGCGCGGCCTCCGGATTCCATCCGCTCGCAATCAATAATCCGAGCCGTAAATCCCACCCGAGCGATTCGAGCATTGCATAGGCATCTGAATGACTCAGCGACGCCACTTGGCCTGATAAAATCCTTGATTGTCTGGCTTTGAGTTTTGCATTGCTGGCCTGGACACAGATCATCTCATTACCTAACACTCTCCCCAAACTGGTCATTAACGTAGTTGAAAATGCGTTTAATAGTGCTTTCTGAGCCGTCCCAGCAGCTAAGCGGGTGGAGCCAGCTAATACCTCAGCACCGGTCTCCGTGACTAGCGGATGCTCGGCCGCAGAACACAGCGAGCTTAAAGGGCTCGATGTCACCGCTAATGTCAAAGCCCCAGCATTCCTTGACGTCTCAAGCACTCCACAGGTGAACGGAGTGTGACCAGACGCTGCAATTCCAATGACCACATCATCTGAATCAATGTTGAGCTCTACAACCTGACGCTTACTATCTAAAATATCATCTTCGGCCCCTTCGATTGAGATCGACAGAGCGGCGGAGCCTCCCGCAATCAAATAACCCAAACGAGACAACGGCCAGCCAAATGTTGGGACTAATTCGACACCATCTTGCACGCCAATTCTAATAGAGCATCCCGCACCAGCGTAAATCAAACGGCCGGACGACCCTCGAAGGCGGACAACAGCTGCATCAACCGCACATGCAATTTCCGGAATTCGTTCCACCACCGAAGTGATCGCTCGTGCTTGACTATTAAGCAATAGCGCCAATTGATCTCGAGGGGCCAACTGATCAAACCCTTTTAAGCGAGGATCGACTCTTTCCGTGGGTGGCAGCATCACTTTCTCTTGGCCCATGTATCTTTTAGCGCAACAGAGCGATTGTAAACTGGCCGACTCGAGGGATCGCCTGAGTCCTGCTTGAAGAAGCCCACCCGCTCAAACTGAAAATAAGCCTCGGGCATCGATTCCGCCAACTCCGGTTCGCCTAACGCTTCTTTCACAATTAACGAATCTAAATTTAAGCAACTGGCAAGATCGTCATAGTTTCCTGGGTCAGGCACTGTAAACAAACGGTCATACAGTCGGACCTCAAGGCGCTTAGCAGTGGGTTGATGTACCCACTGAATCGTACCTTTGACCTTCCGACCCGACTGATCCTGACCCGAGCGGGTCGCAGGATCAAAACGCACATGTACTTCCTGCAAGCGACCATCAGCATCAAAGACAGCATCTTCAAAATCGACTATAAAACCATATTTCAAACGCACCGAACCATCCGGAGACAGCCGAAAAAAATCATCAGGTGGTTCCAACTCAAAATCTGAGCGGTCTATATATAAATCACGACCAAAATACAGTGTGCGTTCGCCTAACTCGCTACACTTTGGGTGCCATGGAACCGTTAATGCTAGATCGCCTTCATCCCAGTTTGTCACGACAACCTTCAATGGATCCAAAACCGCCATGGCCTTGTGCGCCCGCCCCTCGAGATCATCCCGTACAGCGCCCTCCAGAATCTGAAGCTCAATAGTGTTTGGCTTTCGAGTTACCCCAATACGCTCACAAAATAGCTTTATTCCATCAGGCGAATAGCCGCGACGACGCATCCCGGCGATTGTTGGCATCCTCGGATCGTCCCAACCCGAAACATGACCCGCTTGAACTAATGTGTTTAATTTACGCTTGCTCGTAACGGTTGCTTCTAACTCCAGTCGACTAAATTCAGTCTGCTTCGGCCGGCCCGTCACTGGCAATTTTTTCAGCAACCATTCATATAAAGGACGATGATCTTCAAATTCCAAGGTACACAAAGAATGCGTGACCCCCTCTATTGCATCACTCTGTCCGTGTGCAAAATCGTAGGTGGGATAAATGCACCAAGCGTCACCCGATCTTGGATGCTCCACGTGCCGAATTCGGTAGAGCGCCGGGTCCCGAAGATTAAGATTAGCTGCAGACATTGAGATCTTTGCCCTGAGTACAGCAGACCCTTCGGCTAATTTTCCACCGCGCATCTTGAGAAATAGCGCTTCATTTTCTTCCGGCGAGCGATCACGAAAGACACTATCAATCCCCGGCGCCTTGAGAGTTCCCCGACTAGACCTCATTTCTTCAGCCGACTGTTCATCGACGTACGCATCACCATTACGAATTAGGTGTAATGCCCACTCAAATAGCTGACCAAAGTAATCAGCAGTATGCCCAAGCTCAGCCCATTCAAATCCCAACCAACGAACGTCAGTTTCGATCGCATCAATATACTCTTGTGACTCTTTTTCAGGATTTGTATCATCGAACCGAAGGTTACAACCCCCTCCGAACTCTTCAGCTAACCCAAAATTTAAACAAATGCTCTTCGCGTGACCTATGTGCAAATAACCATTTGGCTCAGGTGGAAACCTTGTCACAACCTCAGTAATTTGCCCTAGCTTGATCTGATCGGCAATTTTGGTGCGTATAAAATTTGTCGGCTTCTGGCTCACCGTCATACCATCAACAATGTGGCAAGTTTTTTACGGCCATTACGAACCTGTGGATCTTCGTTACCCAACCGATTGAAAATCTGAATCAAAAGCTGACGCGCACCATCCTCTCTAAACATTCGATCAGTCCGCACAATCACTAACAACTCCTCAATAGCTGATTCGACGAGGTTTAGCATCATTAAATGGGCCGCTAGGTAAAAGCGTGCCTCGGAGTCCCCGGAATCAGACGCCAGACGTGATTCACAACTTGCACGATCTGGCGCGCCTTGCAAAAGCTCAATAAAGGCTCGGCCGGCGATAATAGCCTTAGCACGGGGATCAAGTTTGTACGCGTCTGGAAGTCGCTCAACGATCGCATCAGCACTTTCAGAGTCACCTTTTTGAAAAAGTGCTTGAGCCATATCAAGACAAACATCATGATTCTCAGGGTCATCGGCAGTGATTAACTGGTAAAGCGCGACAGCTTCATCAAACTGCCCAGCCAAAACTAATGATTTAGCACGCTCTGTAGGTGATTCAGCAATCCGTTCAACATGCTTATCCAACATTTCACGAATCTCACCCTCAGAGAGTGCGCCCGTAAAATGGTCGGCAGGCTGGCCATTTTTGAAGAGCACAACAGTAGGCAGAGAGCGCACACCCATGCCTGAGACCAACGCCTGCTCTGCATCAGCATCAATTTTTGCTAAAATGAAAGAACCACCATATTCTTCAGCCAACTTCTCAAGGATTGGGCCAAGACTTTTACATGGCCCGCACCAGTCCGCATAAAAATCGACCAAAATGGGAGTTTGCTGTGACTCCTGCAAAACATCCGTTTCGAATGTTTCTGCGTTCACTTGAATTGAGTAGGTATTGGACATAACAAACCTGTTAGTTTTATAAATGTTGTTCGGAGTATAACCCGTGAGTTCTATATATCGTGAGATCAGACATGCAATTGAGTGAACGCCAACAGGAAATCATCGACGAATTTCTTTTTTTTGAGTCGTGGATGGATAAGTATCAATATCTCATCGACCTGGGAAAAGAGTTGGCACCGCTTAATCCATCAGAAATGAATGACGCAAACCTAGTACGCGGATGCCAGTCTAATGTCTGGATGTTAACAGAAGGTGATGCGGGCAATATGATCATCCGGGCCACATCAGATGCCGCGATAGTTTCCGGATTAATCGCCCTAGTGATCAGGCTATACTCTGGCGCATCTGCTCAAGAAATTATTCAGACTAATCCAGATTTTATCGGGGCGATCGGCTTGTCGCAGCACCTGTCGCCAACTCGCGCCAATGGATTAGCTTCAATGTTGACACGAGTAAAGTCAGAAGCCATAAAAAAAGTAGCCGCCAATCAATAAGTAGTTGATATAGGACCCCTATAGTCCTATATAATAAAAATTGGTAATTTGAGGCGCCGCAATGATTCGACTCTCCAAACTGACAGATTATGCCTCAGTATTGCTCGCGGCCATCGCGCGCGATCCTAACCGGATTTTTTCAGCGGCGCAGCTGGCAGAAATCTCAAGCGTGCCCAAGCCCACCTGTGTAAAGCTACTGAAACTGTTAGTGCGACATGGAGTGCTCCAATCAGCCCAAGGATCGCGGGGGGGTTACATATTGGCACGCGAACCAGCAGCTATACCCCTAAAAACGATCATTGAGGCCATTGAAGGACCTATGGCTATTACTGAGTGCGGTACAGACGAAACGTTGTGTCGAATTACCGACCACTGCACAGTGATGTCGCGATGGCGAGAACTTGGCGATCAAGTCAATCATCTTTTAACTCGGGTCACATTGGAAGACCTAATTAGCCCACGAGCACTCTCTAAAAACGATATGCATCGTATAGAGACCCTGGAGGTTCACTAAAATGAGTAACCAAGAGATCGATCAACTAGTTGATCAGGATTATAAGTATGGATTCGTTACGGATATTGAGTCAGACACGCTACCACCTGGCCTAAATGAAGACGTGATCAGAGAAATTTCGAGACGAAAAAAAGAGCCAGAATGGCTTTTAGAATGGCGTCTCGAGGCCTACCAAAAATGGCTCCAAATGACACCGCCAGATTGGGCACATGTAAACTATCCACCAATCGATTTTCAATCGATCAGTTATTTTTCGGCCCCGAAGAAACAAGGAGATGGCCCGCAAAGTCTTGATGACGTAGATCCCGTATTGATCGAGACTTATAACAAGCTTGGTATTCCGCTTGAGGAGCAAAAATTACTCGCAGGCGTTGCTGTCGATGTCATCTTCGACTCCGTGAGCGTAGTGACCACATTCAAAGAAAATTTACACAAGGCAGGCGTAGTGTTTTGCCCACTATCTGAAGCTGTTCACTCTCATCCCGAACTTGTAAAAAAACATCTTGGATCAATAATTTCTCAAAATGACAACTATTATGCCGCACTGAACTCAGCAGTATTTTCTGACGGATCGTTTGTTTACATTCCTAAGGGAGTGCGGTGCCCGATGGAACTGTCGACCTATTTTCGGATTAATGAGCAAAATACCGGTCAATTTGAACGCACACTAATCATTGCAGAGGAAGGATCACATGTATCTTACCTTGAAGGATGCACCGCACCTCAAAGGGACGAAAATCAGCTCCATGCCGCGGTGGTTGAACTAGTTGCCGAAACGGATGCAGAAATCAAATATTCCACAGTCCAAAACTGGTTCGCTGGTGACGACGAGGGCAAGGGCGGAATCTACAACTTTGTCACTAAACGCGGCGAATGCCGAGGAGCTCGCTCAAAAATTAGCTGGACCCAGCTAGAAACTGGCTCAGCGATTACCTGGAAATATCCGAGTTGCATTCTTGTCGGAGCAGACTCAGTTGGTGAGTTTTTTTCGGTCGCTGTCGCGGGGAAAAAACAACAAGCAGACACAGGCACCAAAATGATTCATATCGGGCCCAGAACACGCTCAACTATAATCTCTAAAGGTATTTCTACTGCGCGTGGACAAAACACATACAGAGGCCTAGTGAAAGTTTTACCTGGCGCCGTGGATGCTCGAAACTTCACGCAATGCGATTCGCTGCTAATTGGCGATCAGTGTGGCGCTCATACCTTCCCATACGTTGAAGCTGAAGAACCGAGCGCTCAGCTTGAGCATGAAGCGACCACATCAAAGGTAAGTGAAGATCAATTATTCTACTTGAGAACCCGGGGAATGACCGAAGAGGATGCCCTCAATATGGTCGTCAATGGATTTTGCAAAGAAGTCTTCCAAAAACTTCCAATGGAGTTTGCCGTCGAGGCAGAAGCACTGCTGGGTATCACACTTGAAGGAGCCGTCGGCTAATGATGTCTATTCGTAACCTCCACGCACGCGTGGACGATAAGCCCATTCTCAAAGGCATCAATCTTGAAATTAGTGCTGGCGAAATTCATGCCATCATGGGGCCGAATGGGTCCGGGAAAAGTACATTGTCATCAGTTTTAGCAGGCCGAGATGAGTATGAGGTCACCAATGGTGAAGTTATTTATCAGGACCAAAATCTGCTCGAACTTGAGCCCGAAGAGAGAGCATGGGCAGGCTTATTTCTGTCTTTTCAATATCCCGTTGAAATTCCTGGCGTTAAAAATGTATATCTTCTGAAGGCCGCAGTAAATGCCGTCCGTGAGCACCGTGGACTACCAGAACTTAAAGCTGCTGATTTTCTTAAATTGGTACGTGAGAAACTCAAGATCATGCAAATGAGTGAATCCTTTCTCCACCGAAATGTTAATGAAGGTTTTTCTGGTGGCGAAAAGAAACGTAACGAAATTTTGCAAATGCAATTATTAGAGCCCAAGTTAGCGCTGCTAGATGAGACTGACTCAGGACTTGATGTCGATGCTCTACGGATCGTGGGCGAGGGGATAAATCTGATGCGGACTCCTGATCGATCTGTTCTTTTAGTAACCCATTATCAGCGGCTTTTAGACATTGTTAAGCCAGATTTTGTTCATGTGCTGATCGATGGGCAAATCAAGCTTTCTGGTGACTTTAGCCTTGCTCAGCGGCTTGAAAAAGAAGGCTATGAAGGAATTGAATTAGCATGAATGGGCTTCATACACTGCTCACAAAATCCGAAAGATATTCTGCTAAAGATGCTCTACAAAAAGGCCTACCTAGCAAACAGGTTGAGAGCTGGAAATATTTGCCAAGTAGAACGCTAAATAAAACCAAATGGGTGTCGGCATCACACAGAGAAAGTGCTGGCTTTGTGCTTCACGGCGGACGCTTCGCTAACCTTCCCCTATGTGATGGAGTGAATACAAGCACGAATTCTTCACTCAATTCCGCAGAGATCGCTCGCCTTGCAAACCTTGCTTCCGCACATGGTTTTTCGTCAGCGCAAGATGCGCTTAATACAGATTGTCTTTTACTCGAAGTTATAAAATTAGCCGAAGTCCGTATTGACCTTTGTCGGTTAGCTAACGACGCGAAAGAAGCAGGTTTTGCAACTGTAGTAATCCGTGTCGGTGAAGGGGCCAAACTCCTGCTGATCGAACAATTTGAAGACGCGCCGCGCAGCCAACCGAATCTAGATTCACTGCGAATATTAGTTGACGTATCACGTAACGGCGAAATGAAGCATTTACGATTTCAAACAGCTAACGATCATGCGCAAGTCTTCACAGAAATAGATGTCGATATTTCCGAAAACGGTCACTACAACCTCCATACAATCGATTTTGGCGCCAAACTATCGCGTACAAACATCGAAATTAAACTATCAGCTGAGCAGGCTTCAACAAAAATTAATGGCCTAGCTGTGACTAATGGCTCCCAGTACCACGATACCCATCTAGCAGTAGAACATCGGATCGGTGATACACAAAGTGCGATGACATTTCGTAATATGGTCGATGGCAAGGGTGAGGCCACTTTTAATGGACGAGTACTCATCGAAAAAGAAGCTCAACGCTCAGCAACAAAGCAGTCGGTTGGCAATCTTTTGCTATCAAAAACAGCTCGCGTTAACCCAAAGCCCGAGCTTGAAATTTATGCTGATGACGTGACGGCATCACACGGATGCACTGTCGGCAGTCTCAATCGCAATGAACTCTTTTATCTGAAAAGCAGAGGAATAAACGAAACTGATGCTCGGGCATTTCTACAATATGCATTTGCTGCAAAACTCGTTGAATTAATTGAAGATGCCGATATTCGCGAATTAGTAGAAAGTCGTTTGCTCGGCGAGCTTAAGCATGGAGAGTTGATTTCGGAACTCAAGGAATCTGTTAATGTTTAACTGTGAAACCGTACGTGCCGATTTTCCAATTCTAAACCGGCAGATTCATAGCCAACCGCTTGTCTATTTTGATAATGCAGCGACTAGCCAGAAACCAAAAGCGGTTATTCAGGCCATTAGTGATTACTACACTGGCTACAACTCTAATATACACCGAGGCGTTCACACTCTCAGTGGTGAAGCAACAGATGCCTATGAAGGTGCACGAGGACGGATTGGTCGTTGGTTCGGAACGGAGGATCTAGGAGAAATAATACTCCTCAGGGGGGCCACCGAGGCATTAAATCTTGTCGCAGCAAGTCTGGCGCATAACCTACGTTCTGGGGATGTAATTTTAGTGGGCACCACTGAACACCATGCGAATATAGTGCCCTGGCAACAGCTAGAAACTTCTATCGGCATAAAAATTGTTCCGATTCCTGTTGATTCCCGCGGCACGCTCAGCCTTGATAAGGCTCGGGAGCTGACACGTAATAACCGGGTAAAGGTCATTGCTATTGGACACGTTTCCAACGCCATCGGCGCCGTCAACGACGCCGCAGGGTTCGTTTCTCTAGCACGAGAAATCAATGCTTTTAGTGTTATTGATGGTGCGCAAGCTGCCCCGCACATGCGTGTCAACTGTGCATTACTCGGTGCTGATTTTTATGTTCTTAGCGCACACAAGTGTTGTGGTCCGACTGGCATCGGCGTGTTAATTGGTCGTCGTGCACTCCTTGATGAGCTCCCTCCTTGGCAAGGGGGTGGTGACATGATCGATCGCGTTAGTTTTTCGGGAACAACTTATAATGAACTTCCCTGGAAATTTGAAGCAGGAACACCAAATATTGCCGGCACTATCGGATTTGCGGCGGCACTAGATTACCTGGAAAAAATTGACTTTGATGGGGCGATCGCGCATGAAAATCGCGTGCATCGTCATCTAATTAAAGCAATGAAGTCCAGGAAATCGGTCGAACTCCTGGGTAATCCAGAAAATTGGGTTTCAGTTTGCTCGTTCAACATCAAAGGTGCGCATCCCAACGACGTGGGAACCTTACTTGATCAACTAGGCTTTGCCGTTCGAACAGGTCATCACTGTGCAATGCCAACAATGGAACACTTTAATCTACCGGGAACATGCCGTGCGTCGCTTGCTTTTTACAACTCGATAGACGAGGTGGATGCATTCATCGAAGGGCTGGACCGAGTTGCTGGGATGCTGGCCGGCTAATGCGGACGTTTGAGAGTCTCGTCAAAGGCGAAAGCATAAAAACACTTGAATTGATTACTGGCAAACAGGTGCCTCAAGGTGTTCCTATTATTCTGAACGTGGGCGATATGGTCAATATTACCCAAGCGCTAGGTGACTCCCTCTCTGTAGATGTTGGAGGCCGACTCGCCCGAATTGACACTGCTGATTTTCCGAAGCTAGGAATCCAACTGCCATCGCAGATTAAATTGCAAGCGAAAGGATCACTAAAGGCGAGAGTTTGGAAGGTACTGCAGGAAAGCTATGACCCCGAAATTCCGGTAAACATTGTCGACCTGGGCTTAATATATGATCTCCGCATTTCAACCCTGATCGACGGGCGAACACATGTTGCGATAGACATGACTCTCACGGCTCCTGGTTGCGGCATGGGGCCTGTACTCGCGCACGATATCAAACAGAAAGTAGAAGCACTGGAAGGCGTAGATCAATCCGATATCAAAATGGTATTTGATCCACCCTGGGATATGAGCAGAATGACAGAAGAAGCGCGGCTTGAAGCTGGTTTATTTTAGGGAATACATGGATGAATCAATGGATGGAAATTGCAATTCTAAGCACGTTGAAAGATGGGGCTTATCAGCGTTTCGAATTCGAAAATATAGATATACTAGTATTTCGAGAGGGTAATCATCTCTTTGCTATCGAAGACGAATGTACCCACGACGGAGCAGAACTATGCGGGGGACTGTATATGAACCATGAAATAGAGTGCCCAAGACATGGCGCAAAATTTTGCGTCAAAACTGGGCAGGCACTATCAGCACCTGCGTATGGCTCCGTAAACACTTTTCCAATTCGCGTAACGCATGACGGAAAAGTCGAAATCGAACTTGGTGAGTAATCACGCAACCAGTGCTTAGCTAAAGATCTTCTTGAATGGCGCGTAGAATTTTTGGCGTCCCTCAACTAAGTTGCGGTCGCAATCTAATTGAATTTGTCTCGGTAAAACCTTTACTCTGGGCGCAATTTGACATGCTGTCTAAGTTCGTCGGTCTGTTTCTTAACACGCTCAGTCGCCAGACTGATAGCCATTTAGAAAAGATTTTTTTGGCCCTGACCACTTCCAGCTTTCTATATGCTCACAGCACAATCAAGCTTTACTTTTTTGGAGATGTCCGTGAATTTTCTTCGTCATTTTGATTATGCGCACAACGCAACCCTTGCCGATTGGACTCCGTGGTATCAGCAGGATGCTTTGTTAGGATATGTGCAACCGAAATTCCGGGATCGAGGCCTGGCATTAGGTATATGGACGTCACATCTGGACTACCTACAACTGAGTCCAGGATCAATATCCGAGCTGAATCTTCGATTCGCGCATTTTTCTAAGAGCGCTTATGAGGATGGCCTCTTAGAGAGCTGGGTGGGGGAACCATTTCCAGTCAAAGCTTCAGTTGATGAATCAGCACGATTTATTATGGAACGTACTCTTACGCCTCCTTTGGGCTGCCTAACCTTTGGCGTGCACTTAAACGGCTACGTGCGGACCAAACAAGGAATCGAACTCTGGATCGCGAAACGCTCAAGTAACAAGCTTACATTTCCGGGGAAACTCGACAATATCGTGGCCGGTGGCCAGCCAGCTGGCTTGTCGCTCCTTCAAAATCTAATAAAGGAGTGCTACGAAGAGGCCGGGATTTCAGAAATTCAAGCGAAACAGTCGCTTGCAACCGGAACCATCAGTTATCAACATACTGGTCGCCGTGGTCTAAAACGAGATGTGCTGTATTGTTTTGATTTGGAGCTAGCGGATAGTTTTATGCCCACATGTCAGGACGGGGAAGTAGAATCATTTGAGCGAATGCCTATTAAAGATGTTTTATCAATTATTGCGAATACAGATAAATTTAAATATAACTGTAATTTAGTAATACTTGATTTTGCCATTCGCCATGGGGTACTCACAGGCGACGAAACTCCTGATTATGCAAACCTATGCGCCCGACGCAACCAACTTGACTTATTTTAAACGAGGCATAAAAACAGCCGACGGGTCATAAGAAACTAAAACCTCTAATCGTAAATACGACAAATCTTTTGGCTGATGGTTTTATCATGAGTATATTACAGATATCGTTTTATCAGATTTTATATCTGCCAAAGCAATGGCAGATTGAATCCGTCAACTATTCGTCTCCAGCTGATCATCACGTAATTTACGTAGTTCCTCTCTAAATTCACGGAAAGAGGCTGGGGACTTGATTCCCAATCGACTTATCAAGGCACTGTGAGCAGCAACAGCTGAACCACCAACGAATAGCGGTATATTTTGAGCAAGCTGAGATTTGAGCCGCGTCAGCTCAGTTGGTATGCGCGGATCGTCTGCGGGATAAGTTAACGACAAGCACACCGCTCGGGCACTGCACTGCACTGCACTGGCAGCGATTTCGTCGGCGGGTGTGTTCGGGCCAAGATACACAGGCAACCATCCATCCACCGAGACCAAAGCAGCAGCCATCAACGCACCCAGCTCATGAAACTGGCCTGTCGGAGTTGTAATCACAACCTTCGGTTCTATGCCCGTAAAAGATTCGCGATATCGAAGCGCACCCAAAAATGTTCTAAGGTGAGCGGTCGCCATATGTTCATGAGCGATTCGCATCGATCCAGAGCGTGTAGCGTTGCCAAGTTCCTGAAGCAAGGGCGCAAGTATTTCCTCAAGAAACGAAGGTAACGACTCTCGGACCATTCCTTGCTGTAACAATTGATCAAATCGATGTTGATCCATGGCCTGAATCGCAAACAACATCGCATCAATGGTTTGAGCTCGGGCGTCAATTTGAAGCAGGCTAGGCCGCTCTGGCCGCTGTACTTCCCCATTATCGTGATGACTAGAAAAATGAATATCCTCAGACAATGCATCACGCAGAGCATCCAGAGGCATACGCGCTATATTCACCAACCGGTGCCCGCCTTGCTTTGCAAGCCGAATAAGCCTTAATCGCTCAATATCATAGTCGCTGTAAAGTCGACGCTGAGTATCACTCCTAGCTGGATCCACAACTTGATATCGCCTCTCCCAGGCGCGAATAAGATCCACAGTCAAACCTGTTCGATTGGCAACAAGCCGAATCGGATGACGCGGACTAGTATCTATGCTGGAAATTTGATCAGAAATAGTCATACACTAAGTGTGGCTACTTTGTCTCACTTTTGTCCAGATATTTGGAAAACATGCGCTTATTAATTATTTCATTAGCAGTCCTCGGGTTAATGTATCTGATGACGCAAAAATCGACGAAACATTGGCTGCGTGACAACCGCTGGAAAGTCATCGGCGGAGCCATTGGTGTTGGTATTTTACTTTTAGTCGTGACCGGAAAACTCCCTGCACTGGCAGCTTTGGCCGCTCCTGTTGCTGCTTTTGGTCGGAAACTCTGGGGGCTTCGGAGCTTACTAAGTATGTTTCCCCAACTAAGGCAGTTGCTCGGTCTTGGAGCTGTTGCTAGCGCCGGCGCTGCGCATGCTGGTCAAGAAAGTAGTAGAAAACAGGCTTCGACTGAAGCTATGACAGCGAAACGGGCTGCTGAAGTTTTGGGGATTTCTGAAACCGCCAGTCCAAAAGAAATCCGTTCAGCACATCGAAAACTCATGAGTAAAATGCATCCTGATAAAGATGGTACCGATTACCTGGCCGCACTCGTCAACGAGGCACGTGACTTTTTATTAAAGCATCCATCAGAGAAGTGACCGCACCGAGACAATGAAATTTATAAATTATTGATGGCCCTATTTAACAAGCAGCATCACCGAGATCCTTGCAGACCATTCCAACTCATATTGATCACGATGCAGGGGCCTTGCTCCACAGAACTTTATGCCCCATTCCAGCTACCTCGGAGACCACACGAGGCACCAAAAAACCAGGCAGTGCATTTCTCATTCCAGCTAAAATAGAAGTAATTGTAGTATCTGAAACATTGAAATGTGATGCACCTTGAACCCGGTCCAAAACGTTAAGGTAATAGGGGTCAATTCCAGCGTCAAAAAGACGCTCAGATAATTGGATCTGATCTTCAGCCGTATCATTAACACCCCTAAGAATAACGGCTTGATTCAATACAGATCTGCAAACCGCTCGCAATTTAGCGACCGATTGCTGTAAGCGGGCATCAAGTTCTTGAGCGTGGTTGATGTGGAGTACGCATACGACTGGGATACCAACACTACTAATTGAGTCTACCAAAGTATCCGTAATTCGCTGCGGAATCACTACGGGTAGACGAGTATGAAGCCTCAGCCGCCGAATTCCTGGCACTTTGGCTAATCGCGATAAAACACTCCTAAGCGCTGTATCGTCGGCCATCAAGGGGTCACCTCCCGACAAAATCACTTCATTCACTTCTGGATGAAAATTAAGATACTCAACCACGGCATCTAATCCGGCACGCTTTAGAGTTTGCGTCTGGTAGGGAAAATGTCGTCTGAAGCAATATCGACAGTTGATTGCGCATCCGCCTGTAAAAATCAAAAGAACCCGAGACCGGTATTTATGCAAAAGGCCTGGCAGAGGACCCAAATGCTCATCCAATGGATCCTGTGAAAAGCCAGCTAACTCCAGGTTCTCAGCTCCGAGACTAAGCACTTGTTTCAACAACGGATCACTCGCTTGGCCAGGCATCATTCGATCGACGAAAGGCTGGGGTACCCGAAGGGGAAAGCTAGGATTCAAATCTAACTCCGGAAAATCGCTCAGGGATAGATTCAAGGCTTGAAGTAAATCAACAGGTGACTTGTAGACATCCCGTAATATAGTTTGCCAGTCATTCACGATCGACAGTCCAAAACCCGCTCTACAGTCTCAACAATAACTTGAGTCTGACTATCGACTTCAAGATTTAGACTATCCCCTATTCTAACTCGACCGAAAGTAGTCAAGCGACGAGTCTCGGGAATTAAATAAACCGAGAATTGCGCCCCGAGATGGTGCTCACCAACAGTTAAAGAGCAACCATTGAGAGCCACATAACCCTTTGGCATCACGTATTTCTGAAGTGCGTTAGGCACATCCCAAATTACGGTCAGATTATCTGATTGAGCCTTCAGATCGGTGACAGTGGCAACTCCGTGAATATGTCCAGATAGCATGTGGCCACCGATTTCGTCACCAAAACGAGCTGCACGTTCTACATTGACTCGGTCACCTTCTTTCAAAGGACCAAGGTTCGTGAGCCTCAATGTTTCTGCAATCACATCAAATGACACACCCATCTCATCCAAGCCAACACAAGTGAGACAAACGCCATTGATTGAGACCGATGCTCCCGTCTCAAGGCCCATCTCACGACCCTCCGGTAATGCGATACGCAAACGACAAATGCCACTTGACTCGGTGCTGGACAACACTTGACCTAAACCCTGCACAATGCCGGTAAACATTACCCTGCCCACTCCTGTATCAATCGTCGTAGTTCACTATGACTTTGTGCCGTTTGAAACGCCATACTGCGGCCAAACTGCATTGTCGGCGAATCAGTCCGAAATATATTTGAAAACACACTCATAGCCTTCAAAACGGCCTGCTGATCAAAGCGCCTCTCTCGATCGACTGTTCTGGCAATTCGCACACCGGAAGCATCTGGATACTTTGAAAGCACATCACCAAGCGCACTTACATCTGCAAATCCGAGGTTCGCGCCTAATCCAGCTAGTGGAAGAATACCATGAGCTGTATCGCCAATAGCGAGACATGATCCACGCGAATTTTGCTTCAACCAATGTTGTGACAAAGGCACCCAAACTGGTTTTGATCGAAATGAGAGGAGACCACGAACGGTCTCAGATGCCTGAGTCACTTTAGCTGCTAATGCCCCCGCAGAAAGTGATCTCCAGTCGGCATATATATCAGGGGAAACAGACCAGACCAGACTAATCCTCGGGCCATCATCGGAATCAGGCAACGGCAATAATGCTAAAGGCCCAAATGACGTAAAAATTTGGAATGCTTCGGCCGAGTGTGGAATTTGGGAACCGAGCGTCCCAACCAATGCGTATTGGTGGTGCCCTCCGTCAACCTTTTCAAATCCGGAAGCAATTGCGGTGGCCGCATCACGACCTTCCGCAAATAAGACCAAATCAAACAGCAAAGTGGACCCCACCTCAAGACACACATATCCGTCAGATGTCACGGACGTCACACGTTTAGACTCCAATATGACTTTCTCTTTGCTAACTCGATCAAAAAGACGCCAGGTAAGCCAATCAGCTTCTACTAAATGGCCAAGCTTCGGATCGTCGAATACAACTCTGGCGTCAGATCTCGAATCAAGCACGCGCATGCGTTGGTAGGCACAGATTCGAGGATCGTCCCGCCAAACAGCGAGATTCGTTAATAACCGCGTAGCTTTGGGGCCAAGCGCCCAAACTTGAGCCCCAATTTCACCACTAGGCTCAGAGCGACAAGAAAACCCTTTGGGATCAAATACCGTCACGTGGCAACCAAGGCTATGGCAGGTTAAGGCTGCACTCAGGCCAATTGCGCCAGCACCAATAACGCACACTTTCATGACAACAAACCCATCCCAGCTTCAGCAATACGGCGCTTAAGCCAAGGACTCTGATCCAACATCGACAAACCGAGTGACGTTCCCAAACGACGCAAAGCTCCATCGTGGTTAAATAGCACTTCCAAGCTAGATGACAGCAAACGCGTCCTTTCACGATCGTTTGACCAACTCCCAAAAGCATCGATCACCGCTTGATCGGGCCCTAGATAATCCAGCGTATCAATAAAAGCCTTCAAACCACGCAGTGCCAAATTCAGCCCCTGCCCTGCCACTGGATGTATCGTTTGTGCTCCATTCCCAAACAAAACCACACCAGGCCGAAACGGGCGATCAATCCATCGCTCAATGAGCGGAATTACAACGGCCTCTGAAGCAAGCTGAATTGCCCCAAGCTCGGGATCCACAGCAGCGGCAAGAAGATTTTCGAGTGCACACCGATCTGTCTGCAAATATTTTGCGCGGGCAGGCTCAACCGACCACACAAACCCGTACAAGTCCTCACAAAGAGGCAATATGGCTAAAGGGCCTGTACCCACGAATCGTTCATAAGCCCGACCCAAAACTGGCCGCTCTACCCTTATCCTCCCAAGAATAGCTGACCGCCCAAAAGGTCGAAAACTGGGTTTTAAGCCTAGAGATTCTGTCAGATGGCTACGACCTCCATCTGCAACTATCACCAGGTCTGGTGCAAGTACAGACCCGTCTTCCAGTTTAACCCTCGGGTTTTCCACTGCAGTGCGTGCTTTAACATCAACTACATTCCTGGTTTGTATCGGACCGTCTAGAGATTCAATCAATATTTTCTCAAGTTTCTGCGAACACACCGCTCTGCCAAATCGAGGGTATCCAAGAACTTTTGCATCTATTAATGCCGAGCCTGGAACACCTCGCTCAGAAACGTGGATTTGAGTTAAGTCCTCACCTACAGGTTCCGAAATTCCAAGCGAATCCAAAAAGGTCAACGTCGACTCTGCCAAGGCAAGGGACATTTTTGGTTTTTCAGTGGTCGGGTCAAAGAGCAACGCAGAATGGCCTTTAACCTCAAGTCCGCGCGCCGCTATAAGACCAATCGGCCCTGCTCCAGCTATCACAATCTGCATCAAGCGTCCCGCATTAATGCTTCTACATCAGTTCGCGTTTTTGGAACCTCTTCGGTCAAAACCTCAGGCCCTGCCGTGGTAATTAAAACATCGTCTTCAATACGTACACCGATACCGCGAAATGGAGACGGAGCAGCCGATCGATTACTCAAGTACAAACCCGGCTCACATGTGATTACCATCCCAGCCTCCAGCTTTATTGGCTCTTTGTTTTTTTCGTAAATTCCGACATCATGAACATCTAAACCAAGAAAATGACCGGTCCCATGCATGTAGTAAGGTCGATATCGCTTTTCAGCAAGAGCTTCTTCAACCGGCCCATCAATGATATTTAGATCGATTAATCCATTGGTTAGTGCTCTCAATGCGGCCTCATGAAATGACCTAATACTCATGCCCACTTGCATGTCCGATAACGCATCGATTTGCGCCCCAAGTACCACATCGTAAATATCGGCTTGAGCACCACTGAAGGCCCCGCTCACCGGTAAAGTGCGGGTTATATCGCCAGCGTATCCTTCAATCTCGCAGCCAGCATCAATTAGAACCAAGTCATTGGAAAGCAAACGGTCTGTGCGATCTATATAATGCAGAATACACGCGTTCTCACCGCCAGCAACAATAGTCTGATATGCAACTGAGGGGCTTCCTTGCATCCGAAAACTATGCTCGACTATAGAGGCTAGCTGATCCTCTGTCATGCCTGGCTCACAAGTACGCATCGCCTCGATATGGCCACGCGCCGAAATACGCGACGCTTCACGCATGACGTTCATCTCTTCAACGGATTTAATCATGCGAGTCAGCTGCAAGTTGCGGCTCAGATCTACTCGGTGCGACAACAATTCATGTCGACGTGAGTGACTCATCTGAGCACCAAGCGCCTTATCAACCAGTTCGGCTGAATAGAGGCAATTAAAAGGGTATTCCAGCCAAAAAACGTCCGGGAGAAGTCTCGCAAATTCAGCATCAAAAGACTCGAGACTGTACCCTTCATCAATCCCGAGTTTCATTTTAACTCTATCTGGACCAAGCCGGCGTCCGGTCCAAACTTCTTTTTCAATATTTTTGGGTCTCACGAACAATCGATCTGGCTGACTCGGTCCAAATACCAAAACTGCATCGGGTTCAGTGAACCCTGTCAAATACCAAAAGTCACTTGACTGACGAAATGGATATTCAGCATCTCGATTCCGAATAACTTCACGTGCTGCAGATACAATTGCCAACGAATTTTCAGGCATCAATGCTTTGATGCGACTCCGCCTTTCGGCATAAACATTCAGAGCTAACATGGCATCCTCATTAATTAGTGCATAACATCGACATCAGTAACAGATACCGATCGCTGCTTCAGTTCAGTAGCTATCAAGAGAGCAGCCAAACGAACATGCTCACTGATTTCGACATACGCTGCTTCAAGACCCTGTTCTGCCTCGCCCAATTCGATCCGGGCGATTTCAGATAAATCATTCAGCGCTTGTCGAGTATCTTCGCTCATACTTTGACTTTTCGTGAATCCCCCTGAAAGACCTAGTCCTGTTAGAAACGACTCACACCACGCGCCTAGAGCATCAACACGCTCTTCAATTAACTCCTCGTCTGCTGGTAACAGCAGCTCAAAATCTAACCCCAAGCCCTCCCAACTCTCGCTCAATCGGCTAAATAAAACCTCAAGAGAATCTGAAATCTCAACCAACTTCCCTGCCTGCAGATCAGCATATTCAGATAATTGAACGACATACTCGTCTGGCCGAATCTTTTCCGAAGAAGCCATTAACCCAGCCAACAAGCCCTGAATCTCGGAAGCTCGAATATCAGCATCCTGATCTACGAGCCAATCATCAAGCGTTCTGTAATATTCCACCAACATTAAATACCCCCTTATATAGACAACTTTATCACGTCTGTTGTACCTGAGAGGCCCTAGACGTATCATTAGATTAGGTGATAAGGAATAATGAAATGCGTAATAATTTGACGGAGTTGGAGAATCAAGTTCAGAAATTGATAGAACTCCTCGAACGCCTCGATCAAGAAAACCAGCATTTACGCAAGCAGCAATCAGAACTTAAGAAAGGCCGCGCACAACTGCTCACACAGCGTGATGAAGCCAAAACTCAAATCGATGCAGTGCTGAGCCGACTTAAGAACTATGAGGTCTTGTCATGACAGAGATAGCAACTGTCCGCGTTCAAATCTTAGGAAGAGAATTCCCAGTCGCCTGCCCGTCAGGCCAAGAACACGAATTAGAAACGGCGGCAGCTTTTGTTGATAACCGGATGCGAGAAATAAAAGAAAAAACCGGAACCAATGCATTGGAACGACTTGCCGTTATGGCCGCACTAAATATTGCTCATGAATACCTAAGTGGCGATACCTCAGGAGTCGATAAGGAGCTCAAACTTCTTGCTGAAAAAATTAATTCCACATTAGAACGCCTTTCTGAGTCTTAACAGGGCTGATATACTCATCAAATCCTGGGTTGTACGCCAGTTGGTTAAGTCCTCGAGCCGATACTAACATCCAAGGGTGGCATCGGGCGCACGGTGCGCAAGTCCGTTTTCGGAAAGCCTAATGTGTGCTCACGCTCCCCGTCTTGAACCCTTCGGTTCAAGGGCAAAACCGACAGCGGCAACCTGGGTGATTATGTCTAAAAAAACTCTACGGCAGCAGTTACTTAATAGTCGCGATATGGTAAATATTACATCTCGTAAAAGCGCATCCAGCATTATTAGCCAGTCAGTAATCACACTGCTATCTGGGCCCAACTTAAAGATCGGAAGTTATCTTGCGTCGGGCTCAGAAGTTGATCTAGAATCTCTGCACGATACCGTTAATGCACGAAACCACACGCTATATGTCCCAAAAATTCGCTCGGCAACTGAGATGGATTTAGTGGAACTGCCCAGCCCCCAGGCATTAATAAAGGGCAAATTTGGCATCTCAACATCGAGTTCAAAAAATTCAATTCAACCAAAGAGTTTAGATTACATTTTAATGCCTTGCGTAGGCTTTGACCTTAAGGGTAACCGATTGGGGATGGGGGGTGGCTACTATGATCGCTTTCTTGAAGGAACCAGGTCGGGGCCACCAGTTCGCATTGGCGTAGCGTTTGATACCCAGCAAGCCCCGGATTTACTACCTGACTCTTGGGATCAATCGTTTGACTGGATCGTCACAGAAACTAAAATTATCCGCCCGTAATGGCACTGTGTGCGAGAGTAACGGCGAGGATTAAACCGCCAATCAACACTAGCATTTTGAGGGGATCACGCTTCTTCATAATGTCCACTATTCATCCATGATCAAAAATCATAGGGCCAAAAATAAAAAAAATCAATATTTATATGAGGTTGGGGCGAATATTAAGAATTAAGTTTTCATAAACAAGCTAACTGCAGGATTGTCAGTTTCATCGAAGTAGGTGTAGCCGATATCTTGAAAGTATACGGACAACTCCTCCCTCTCCGCCAGATCAGCCTGCATCGACACCAAAACTCGCCCATAAGCAGCACCATGATTACGGTAGTGAAATGCTGAAATATTCCAACGTGTGCCAATTCGATTTAAGAACTTCAAAAGCGCACCGGGGCGCTCAGGAAATTCAATGCGAAAAACTAGTTCAGAGCCAGCCTCAGGGCTGCGGCCTCCGACCATATGCCGAATATGTGATTTCGCAAGTTCATTGTCTGTCATGTCAACCACCGGGAGATCAACTGCGTTAAGACTATCAATTAACCTTAGCCGATCATCCGTAGTTGGATCCGTCGTTACGCCGACAAAAATGTGCGCCTCTTCACGATCTGAATAACGATAATTAAATTCCGTGACGTTCCGATTTCCAATCTGCTCGCAAAATGCTTTAAAAGAACCAGGTTTTTCTGGAATAGTGACTGCCAAAATCGCTTCTCTTTTTTCTCCCAATTCGGCACGCTCAGCGATATGACGAATTCTGTCAAAATTCACGTTTGCTCCGGATAAGACCGCAACCAAGGCTTCACCCGGCCCTTCCCGGTCAGCATATTTTTTAAGGCCAGCAACTGAGAGGGCCCCCGCCGGCTCGTTCACACTCCTAACATCGTCAAACACATCCTTCACTGCCGCACAAATTTCATCTGTTGTTACTGTAATAACCTCATCGCAAGCATCTTTCAGAATATCAAAATTATTCTTGCCTATTTGTCTTACCGCTACCCCATCGGCAAATAGCCCAACCTGAGAAAGAACGACTCGTTCTTTTTTTTCCATGGCGGCCGCTAGGCAAGCGGCATCTTCAGGCTCAACCCCAATAACCTTAATCTCCGGACGAACATACTTTATGTAAGCAGCCATGCCAGCCGCTAAACCCCCGCCACCAACAGGAATAAATACCGCATCGATCGGGCCCGGAACCTGCTTTAACAGCTCAACGGCAACAGTTCCCTGCCCCGCAATAACCTCCACATCATCAAAAGGGTGTAAATAGGTATAGCCATATTCTTGGACTAGTTCTTGGCTCTTAATAAAAGCCTCGTCAAAACTATCCCCGTAAAGAATAACCTGAGCACCCCGAGCTTTTACGGAACGCACCTTGATTTCCGGTGTCGTTGTCGGCATCACAATTGTGGCCGGGACCTTGAGTTTTTGTGCACTCAGGGCCACTCCTTGAGCGTGATTTCCAGCCGATGCCGCGATCACACCTTTAGCAAGAATATCTGCTGGAATCCCAACCATCTTGTTGTAAGCGCCGCGGCACTTGAAAGAATGGACCGGCTGCAAATCCTCCCGCTTAAAAAGAACAGGCCGCCCAAGGCGAGTAGATAAAAAAGCTGCCTTATGTATAGGGGTCTCAACAGCTATATCGTAAACGCGAGCAGATAGGATCTGCTGTACAATTTTATCAAACATGAGAGTTCCACAATTAAGACACGTATCATAGCGCCTGCATGTTTCAACAGCTATGCTTTAGCCCCTTAAATGACGGAGTCAGTATGAGCCAAGACGCAAAAAAACGTCGTGTTGCCGAAGCCGCTTTCGACAAAATCAGGCATTTGCTCGATAAAAATACACCCATCGGGATTGGCACTGGCTCTACGGCCAACTGCTTCATAGATGTACTAGCGAAGAGTAAAATCGGAATCCTGGGGGCAGTAGCGTCGTCAAAGGCCACAGAAGACCGTTTAAGAAGCTATGGAATCGAGTTACTGGACCTGAATTCAACCGGAACTCTCTGTGTGTATATAGATGGTGCGGACGAAGCCGACTCAGCGCTTAACCTAATCAAAGGCGGCGGGGCCGCATTAACTCGTGAAAAAATTATTGCAGAAGCATCAGTGCAGTTTATTTGCATTGCTGATGACTCAAAACGGGTGGATTGCCTGGGGACTTTCCCACTGCCCGTAGAAGTAATTCCAATGGCGAGGAGCCTCGTTGGCCGAGCTATGGTCAAGCTCGGCGGCGACCCCGAATATCGCGAGGGAGTTGTAACGGACAACGGAAATCTGATACTCGATGTGCACAATCTTTTTATCGTCGACCCAAGAGGTCTTGAACTAGCTATTAACCAGATTCCAGGCGTCGTGACGTGCGGCCTTTTTGCAAAACGTCCTGCCGATATTTTGCTCCTTGCGGGTGAGCACGCCATTACTGAACTAATGCGAGACCAATAAATGAAAACATCTTTTGGAAAATCTAAGTTAAAAATTCTGTTACTGGAAGGGATCCATCCTTCTGCCGAGAATGCTTTCAGGAACTCTGGTTACGCCAACATCGAAGCGGTAAAAATAGCGCTTACAGAAGAAGAATTGAAGCAAAAACTCAAAGGCGTTCATTTTTTAGGCATTCGATCACGAACAAATTTAAAACGCGAAGCATTTGAAACGGCCGATAAATTAGTTGGCGTTGGTTGTTTTTGCATTGGAACCAACCAGGTGGACCTAAAAGCAGCTGCAGAACACGGCATCGTTGTTTTTAATGCGCCCTTCTCAAATACCCGGTCTGTTGCAGAACTTGTATTAGCAGAAGCCATTCTCCTACTGCGAGGCATTCCGGATAAGAATGCCAAAGCACACCGCGGGATTTGGCTCAAATCAGCTAGTAATGCATTTGAAATCCGCGGGAAAACTCTTGGTATTGTGGGGTACGGCTCGATTGGAGCGCAATTATCTGTATTGGCCGAGAGCTTGGGAATGCGTGTTATTTTTCATGATGTAATCTCAAAGTTACCGCTGGGCAACGCCTCACAGGCTTCATCGCTTGATTCTTTGCTCGCGCAATCAGACATTGTCTCGCTGCACGTGCCCGACTTACCCGTCACTCATAATCTTATGAACCGTAAACGCATCGGCCAGATGAAGCAAAATGGTATTCTAATCAATGCTTCCCGAGGGTCAGTAGTTGATATCGACGCACTGGCTAAATCACTGAGTGAAAAGCATTTACTGGGAGCTGCTATCGATGTTTTTCCATTCGAACCGAAGTCTAACCAGGAAGCATTCGAATCCCCCCTAATCGGAATTGATAACACAATCCTCACTCCGCACATTGGCGGCTCAACCCAAGAAGCTCAAGAAAATATCGGGATTGAAGTAGCTGATAAAATGGTGCGCTATTCAGATAATGGATCAACACTAAGTAGCGTTAACTTCCCGGAAGTTACCCTGCCACCCCATCCTGACCATCACCGGCTATTACATATACATAAAAATCGTCCCGGGGTAATGTCAGCCATTAATGCTGTATTTGCAGAAAACGCTATCAACATCGGAGCTCAGTCTTTACAAACCTCTGACAAAATCGGTTACGTAGTTATTGATATCGATCGTGATTATTCCGAAATGGCTCTCGATAAGCTTTCTAAAATAGAGGGCACCATTCGGTGCCGAGTCCTATTCTAGAAAATAAGAAGCCAAACAATGTTCAGGCAACCCGAGGATCAAGGTCACCCGAGGCGTAACGGGATGCCATGCTCTCAAGTCCAATAGGTTTAATCTTAGACCCCTGCCCAGCGCAACCAAAAGCTTCGTAACGCAACTTGACTATATCGCTCATTGCCTTTGTAGCTTCTTGAAAATATTTTCTTGGATCAAATTCAGATGGGTTCTTCGCCAAATATCGTCGAATGGCTCCTGTCGAGGCCAAACGTAAATCCGTATCGATATTCACCTTTCTAACACCGTGCTTTATACCTTCCTGAATCTCTTCAATGGGGACACCATAGGTTTCAGGGATATCACCACCAAATTCATTAATGATCGCCAGCCATTCCTGTGGGACCGAACTTGAACCATGCATCACCAGATGGGTATCTGGTATCCGCGCATGGATAGCCTTAATGCGATTAATCGCCAATATGTCACCCGTCGGTGGTCGCGAAAACTTATAGGCACCATGTGAAGTGCCAATAGCGATCGCAAGGGCATCCACTTTAGTTTCAGAAACAAATGAAGCTGCCTCATCAGGGTCAGTCAGCATTTGATCATGAGACAACGTACCCTCAGCTCCGACACCATCTTCCTCCCCAGCTTGACCAGTTTCTAGTGAGCCAAGGCATCCCAACTCACCCTCAACCGAAACACCACAAGCATGAGCCATACGAACGGTCAGATCGGTCACCTCAATATTATGCTCATAGCTCGCCGGAGTTTTCTGATCGGGCATCAAGGAACCATCCATCATGACCGACGAAAATCCGAGCTGGATCGACTGCTGACAAACATCAGGAGATGCGCCGTGGTCCTGATGCATACACACCGGAATATGGGGAAATTCCTCAATTGCTGCCTCAATCAAATGCTTCAAGAACCGACTTCCCGCATATTTACGAGCGCCGGCCGAAGCTTGAACAATAACGGGGGCGTCCAGAGAATTCGCAGCCTCCATGATTGCGCGCATCTGCTCTAGATTGTTAACATTAAACGCAGGTACGCCATAACCGTATTCTGCGGCGTGGTCCAATATTTGACGCAAACTAATTAAAGCCATAAGGACTCCTTTCTCAAGTGCTTCGCGATTTGAGCATCTCGACAGCTGGCAATTCTTTTCCTTCAACAAATTCAAGAAAAGCTCCGCCGCCAGTTGAAATGTAGTCAATCCGGTCGGTAATGCTGAAATGTTCGATAGCCGCTAAAGTATCACCACCTCCAGCCAGACTAAAGCCTTGGCTATCAGAAATTGCCATTGCTAAGGCTTTAGTGCCTAGGGCAAACTGAGGGAATTCAAAGACACCCACTGGACCATTCCAAAGAATAGTTTTCGCATTCGACATCAAATCAGAATAGGAAGCCGCTGTCTGAGGGCCCACATCCAAAATCATATCATCAGGCCCAACTTCACTGATTTGTTTTACGGTGCCCTTGGCATCTCGAGAAAATTCTGTCGCTACCACCACGTCTATTGGTAATGGAATATCAATCTGAGACATCAGATGTCTTGCAGTTTTAAAAAGGTCGGGCTCCATCAGGGATTTACCTACAGGAAAGCCAGCTGCTGCCAGAAAAGTGTTGGCAATGCCGCCACCGACAAGAATCAGATCTACACGATTAGCAAGCTGGGTCAACACATCAAGTTTAGTGGATACCTTCGAGCCTCCCACAACGGCAATTGTGGGACGAGCCGGATTTTGTAGAACTTGACCCAAAGCCTCAAGTTCCGCCACCATCAAAGGACCAGCCGCCACCTCTTGGGCAAAGCGACCAACGCCGTGGGTCGACGCCTGAGCACGGTGCGCTGTACCAAAAGCATCCATAATGTATATGTCACACAACGCAGCCATCTTTCTAGAGAGCGACTCGTCATCTGCTTTTTCACCCTGCAGGTATCGTACGTTCTCCAACAAGACTAATTCGGTGCCTTGCACGAACCCATCAATCCAATTAGTTATTAGAGGAACTTCCCGACCTAATTTTTGAGACAACGTTACAGCAACCGGCGCCAGACTGAACTCGGGCTCATTCAAACCTTCCTGTGGGCGGCCTAAATGACTCATTACAGCAACACGAGCGCCCGCTGACAAAAGTTGATTGAGAGTTTGCAGCGCCGGTTCAATTCGAGCTGTCGAGGTCACCACCCCGTCCTTTATTGGGACATTGAGATCTTGACGAACCAAAACTCGCTTACCATTTAAATCCAAATCGGACAGTGTTTTTATTATACGATTCACCTATTAGAAATTGACTGCCAATACAGGAGCAAGTCGACAACTCGATGAGCATAACCCCATTCGTTATCGTACCAAAATAGCAATTTTAACAAACGACCGTTGACCATTAACTGGGTTGCATCAAAAATCAAGGCGCACCTGCAGCCTAATGAGCCCACGCGTGAGAATTTAACTGGCTGGCTGGCTGGCTATTGAGCAAATAGCTACCCATTTGCCCGCGCTGAAATAATTTTTCGGAACGACCGTGGGTTGAATCATAATGCGCCAAATGAACTAAATGTTCGGCATCGGCTAGGTCATTGATCAAAACAGGCTGAATCTTCCCCAGTAGACCCCGTTCAGAAAGTGCACGCAATACCCACCGACCAATGCGGCCAAACTCATTGATTCCTAAACGCCAAGTCAACTCAAAGTGTCTCCGAGCGAGTCACAACATTATCAACAGTGAAGCCAAAATGAGCCATGACAGACGGTCCTTGGCCCGATTCACCGAACTGGCTCATACCGATTACATCACCACTTAAGCCAACATATTTATACCAACCGTCGGGATGGCCGGCCTCAACAGCTATGCGTTTAGCGCACGATTTTGGTAAAACGTCTTCACGATACGTAAGGTCCTGCTTATCAAACCTTGAGGTGGATGGCATAGAAACGACTCGCACATGCGGGCCAAGTTGAATAGCTGCTTGCATCGCAATTTCAACCTCAGACCCCGTTGCGATAAGAATCAATTTAGGCGCTTGCTCAGAATCCCTCAAAACATAACCGCCGCGCGCTATGTTATCTATCTGCACATTGGTTCGCGGCTGATTGTTCAGGCCTTGCCGAGACAGCGCCAGAGCGGTAGGCCCATCGATAGAGACCGCTTCACGCCAAGCGACAAGGGTTTCGGTCGCATCACATGGCCGCCAGGTTTCAAGGCCTGGAGTGCCGCGCAAACTGGCTAATTGCTCGATCGGCTGGTGAGTGGGACCATCTTCACCGAGACCAATAGAGTCGTGAGTAAAAACATATATGACTTTTTGCTTCATTAACGCAGCCATTCGAACTGCATTGCGCGCATATTCCATGAAAATCAGGAATGTACCGCCAAATGGAAGCAAACCACCATGAAGCGCCAACCCATTCATAATCGAGCACATGCCAAACTCCCGAACCCCGTAGTGTAGATAATTACCGGCCGGATTGGCTCGACTGTTAACTTCACAATCTGACCATACAGTTAAATTTGAGTGTCCGAGATCTGCAGAGCCACCGATAATCTCAGGGAGCATCGACGTCACTAGTTCGATGGCATTTTGTGAAGCTTTGCGCGTGGCTAATTTAGGCGATTCGGCCTGCACCGCACAGATAGCTAGATTTAACTTTGCAATCATATCTGGCGGTAACCGGCCAGCGGTTCGCCGCTCAAATTCTGAGGCTAACTCAGGGAAATCAGCAGCATAATTCGCAAATAAAGTCCGCCACTCAGCTTCTGCTTTCGCTCCCACTTCTCGAGCATTCCAGGCTTCCCGAACGTCTTCTGGAATTTCAAATGGCACGCTCGTCCAGCCCATCGCGTGCCGAGTTGCTTCAATCTCCAATTCCCCGAGAGGCGCACCATGAGTTTTCTCACTGCCAGCAAGATTTGGAGCGCCAAATCCAATAATAGTCCGACAGCAGATCAGCGTGGGACTGCTAGTATTTTTTTGGGCAGTCTGCAGCGCGAGCGCAACTTCTTCTGCATCATGGCCATCTACGCCGCGGATAACCTGCCAGCCATATGCCTCAAATCGACGCGGCGTATCATCAGTGAACCAACCCTCAACGTTCCCATCAATGGAAATACCGTTGTCATCATATAAAACGACCAATTTCCCGAGGCCTAATGTTCCAGCAAGCGAGCATACCTCGTGACTGACGCCCTCCATTAGGCAACCATCCCCAACAAAACAATAGGTAAAATGATCTACTATGGGAAATCCATCCCGATTGAACTGAGCTGCCAATGTGCGCTCAGCAAGAGCCATTCCAACGGCGTTCGCAAGGCCCTGGCCGAGGGGTCCAGTAGTGGTCTCAATACCAGCTGTGTAGCCATACTCTGGGTGTCCAGGAGTCCTTGACTGTAATTGGCGAAATGCCTTCAAGTCATCCGTCGTGACATCGTAACCAGTTAAATGCAGCAGTGAGTAAATCAACATCGAGCCATGACCGTTCGATAAAACAAATCGATCTCGATTTTCCCAATTCGGATTCGCTGGGTTATGCCGAAGCTCTCGGCGCCAGAGCACCTCTGCAATATCGGCCATGCCCATTGGGGCCCCTGGATGGCCTGAGTTTGCTGCTTGAATAGCGTCTATACTCAGAAAACGAATCGCATTTGCAAGCTTTCTATGGTCAGGCATTAGCCATCCTCAAATTCAAAGATAAAAAAATTAGAGTAGATATTGTCGTAAAACCAAGGCAAAACCACAAGTTGCAACAATCCTTCAAACATTGACATATAAAGATATCTTTATACAATTATATTTATTTTTAATTTTTAGGGCATAAAGCATGACTGAATTTACCTATTTCACTTCAGAGTCTGTCTCGGAAGGACATCCAGATAAAATAGCCGATCAGATTTCTGATGCACTATTAGATGCAATGATCGCTGAAGACAAATTTACGAGAGCAGGCATTGAGACCATGGTCAAAACAGGCCTTATTCTTGTATCTGGGGAGATTCGTACGAATGCCAGAATCGACATGGAAGAAATCATTCGTAAAGTGATTTTAGATATTGGTTACGATCACTCATCTCTAGGTTTCGATGGTAATACGTGTGCAGTTCTAAATGGTATCGGGAAACAGTCCCAAGACATTGCTCAGGGAGTTGATGAAACGAACATCCACGAGCAAGGCGCAGGCGATCAAGGATTAATGTTTGGCTACGCAACTAACGAAACCGAAAGTTTAATGCCAGCACCCATTCACTACGCTCACAACTTAGTTCGTCGTCAAGCCGAAGTTAGAAAGAACGGAGATATCCCGTATCTACGTCCAGACGCGAAAAGTCAGATTACATTCAAATATGATAGTAACTCTATAGCAGGAATTGATGCCGTCGTACTATCTACTCAACACGATGAAAACGTATCCCAAGAGCAGCTTCATCGAGACGTCAAAGAACATATTATCAAGCCCGTCCTGCCTGCCAATTGGCTCACCGAAGAAACGAAATATCACATTAATCCAACCGGGCGCTTCGTAATCGGCGGACCGGTAGGAGACGCCGGGCTGACCGGAAGAAAAATCATTGTTGATACATACGGCGGTATGGCACGGCATGGTGGCGGAGCTTTTTCAGGCAAAGACCCCTCAAAAGTAGATAGATCAGCCGCTTATGCAGCGCGTTATGTTGCAAAAAATATAGTCTCAGCAGGATTGGCAGACCGCTGTGAAGTCCAGGTGTCTTACGCAATTGGCGTTGCAGAACCAACATCGATTCATGTGGAAACTTTTGGCACATCAAAACTAACGAATTCGCAACTGGATTATTTAGTTCGTACGCACTTCGATCTGCGCCCGCGAGCAATCTCAACCATGCTGGACTTAAACCGACCAATTTATTTGGCCACAGCGGCCTATGGTCATTTTGGCCGAGACGATCTTGATCTGTCGTGGGAAAGCACAGACCGTGCAAACGCGCTGGCTCAAGCAGCCGCAAAGCTCTAAAGACAACTGAAAAGAGGCATTATCATGAGTGCAATAGCAAAAGAAGTATTACAAAACGATTACAAAATCAAAGATCTGTCTTTAGCAGACTGGGGCCGAAGAGAAATTCGATTAGCCGAAAATGAGATGCCTGCCCTAATGCGGCTACGGGAAAAGCATCTTAAAGAACAGCCATTAAAAGATGCAAAAATTATAGGTTGCATTCACATGACCGTGCAAACGGCCGTGCTAATTGAAACATTGGTGGCACTTGGCGCAGAAGTACGATGGAGCTCATGTAATATTTTCTCGACACAAGACGAAGCCGCTGCTGCAATTGTAGCTGCAGGTATCCCGGTTTATGCATGGAAAGGTCAGACCAACGAAGAAGGTGAATGGTGTGTTGAACAAACCATATTAAAAGATGGGAAGCCTTGGGGTGCCAATATGTTGCTGGATGATGGTGGGGATTTGACTTCCATGGTTCACGAGAAGTACCCAGAAATGTTGGCCAAGATTCATGGCGTAACCGAAGAAACTACGACAGGCGTGCACCGCCTCGTTGAAATGCTCGCCCAGGGCAAGCTAAAAATTCCAGCCATCAATGTTAACGATTCTGTCACCAAAGCAAAAAATGATAATAAATATGGGTGCCGCCATTCCCTTAACGATGCAATCAAACGCGGCACTGATATGCTGATGTCTGGTAAGCGCGCACTCGTCATTGGTTACGGTGACGTAGGCAAAGGCTCCGCACAAAGTCTCCGCCAAGAGGGCATGATTGTTCGAGTGACCGAATCTGATCCAATTTGTGCAATGCAAGCTTGTATGGACGGGTTTGAAGTCGTAAGTCCGTATAAAAAGGGAATCACCACAAATCAGGCAGTTGATATCGATCATCGTCTCTTGCAAGACACCGATGTATTAGTCACGGCAACAGGTAACATTAACGTCTGCGATAGCGCTATTCTTAGTGCACTAAAAAAGGGCGCGATTGTTTGTAATATTGGTCACTTTGATAATGAAATCGACACTGTGTTTATGCGAGAAAAATGGCGCTGGGAGGAAGTAAAGCCTCAAGTGCATCAGGTGTTTCGTTCTGATGAAAAAAATGACTATTTGCTTCTTTTGGCAGAAGGCAGACTGGTTAATCTCGGCAATGCGACAGGGCATCCGTCACGGATTATGGATGGATCCTTTGCCAATCAAGTGCTAGCACAAATTGAGATGTATAAACGAGGCTTCGCAAATCTTTCTGGGCCAGAAAAGTCTGGCAATATTCAAATCGAAGTCTTACCAAAACTGCTCGATGAAGAAGTGGCCCGTTGCATGGTTGAAGGCTTTGGCGGAGTTGTCACCAAGTTAACTTCTGAACAAGCCGAATACATTGCCGTTTCTGTAGATGGCCCGTTCAAGTCAGACGCGTATAAGTACTAAGATGCGCACCCCGCGCCTATACGTCGGAGAATGCCGGCAGGGTGCGGGGGTGTTGACGCTATCTGAACGAAACCATCATTACTTATCGAGGGTGTTGCGGGTAAGGGAAGGGCAGTCATTAGTTGTTTTTAACGGGGTCGGATTTGAGGCTCAGGCAACGGTGACATCAATGTCAAAAAAACAAACTCTAGTTACTTTGAGCTCAGGTACGGTTACCGAAGATATTCGGCTACCCATCACTCTCGGGCTGTGCTTAATCAAATCCAATCACTTTGATTGGGCCTTGCAAAAAGCAACCGAGCTTGGCGTGAAAGCCATTCAACCGATTCTGGGCACCTATTCGGACTCTCCGCCCAAAGACGAAAAATTGCGTAAGAAAAAAGATCACTGGCAAGAAATCTTAGTCAATGCTTGCGAGCAATCGGGTAATAACTGGATTCCAAAACTTAAGCCCTTGCTGCCCTTAAGCGAACTTGAATTAGATAGAGAACAATTAGTCTTCGCGCATCCTCAGACTGAGACGATACCCATCGATCCATCGCGGCATTCATTCTACTTGGTTGGCCCAGAAGGCGGATTTCACATGGATGAGGTCGCATTACTTAAAAAAAATCAGGTGAAACCAATGTCACTTGGCCCCAGAATACTTAGAGCGGAAACAGCGGTAATTGTGGGATTGACGCTTTTAGGACAGCAATACGGCTACGTGTAGGAGAAAACTTTGGGTAAAAAAGTGCGTAAAATCGGCTTTTGGATGGATCCCATTCAATCGATTAAGCCCCACAAAGACACTAGTTTTGCGCTCATGCTGGCAGCCCAAGCACTCGGTCAAGAAATTTATTATTTACCAAAAAATGGCTTATCACTCGACCAAGGCTCTGCAAGAGCCCGGATGCAGCAAGTTACCGTAACTGACCAACCAATTGATTTTGTCGAACTTGGCGCGGAAGTCATCGAGCCGCTATCAGCACTGGACGTAATCCTTATTCGTGTAGATCCGCCCTTCGACAGCGAATATCTTTACGCAACTCAAATTCTTGAGCATGCGCTAACTGAGGGCGTGGCTGTAATCAACAACCCTAAGTCTTTGCGTGACTGTAACGAGAAACTATTCGCTACAGAATTCTCTGAATTAATGCCCAAGACACGAGTATCGGCAAGTCATGAAGACATTAGAGTATTCCAAAAGGCAGTTGGAGATGTGATCTTAAAGCCGCTTGATGGAATGGGCGGCTCTGGTATTTTTCGAATAAAAGAGGATGGATTAAATCTGGGGGCCGTGCTTGAAACATTATCCCCTAGTGAATCACAACTGATAATGGTTCAAGAATATTGTCCTCAGATTTCAGAAGGGGACCGGCGCATCTTAGTTCTTCATGGCAAACCTATTTCACATGTACTAGCCCGAATTCCTTCGCAAGGGGAAACACGTGGAAATCTTGCCGCGGGGGGGCGAGGAGTTGCAATCCCAATTTCTAAACACGAACAGGCTCTCGCTAATTTCGTGGGACCAAAACTACTCAAAAAAGGCCTAAGGTTTGTTGGTCTCGACGTAATCGGCGGCCAACTTACAGAAATCAATGTCACAAGTCCGACCTGCGTTCGAGAGATCGACAAACAAACCGGAAGCCAAATAGGCAAAGACTTTTTCACGGCATTTTTCGATCAGTAAGCTACACTGCCTTCGATAAGATAGCTGGAGGTCAAAATGGTAACAAGGGCAGAAACGACAGCACTGAATGGACAGTTTTTAGTGTCCATGCCGGGTTTAAGAGATGGTATCTTCGAATCATCTGTAGTTTTAATTTGTGAACACGGTCCTGACGGCGCCATGGGTTTTATTGTCAACAAACCTACCAAATTTTCGGTTCAAGAAATTTTTGACCAACTCAATATTAATTCGGCCGAGCGCCTTGACCCCAGCATCACAGTCATGAGTGGCGGCCCTGTTGAGCCTCAACGGGGGTTTTTATTAACCAACCAACCACTGTGCAATGATCCTGTTGAAGTTTTAAATGGCCTTTATCTGGCCTCAAACGCCAATGTATTGGCACAATCAGCCAGTGCATTAAACCGAGGTGATGCCATTTTTGTTCTGGGTTATTCGGGTTGGTCCGAGGGACAACTCGAGCAAGAAATGACGGCCAACGCATGGCTCAATGTTCCCTGGGATGCAGATGTCATATTCCAAATTCTTCCCGCTGATCGGCAACGTGCGGCCCTTGCCCAACTTGGTATTGATCCGATCCAGCTGTTGCAGGGTGTGGGCCACGCCTGATGCCAATGGCGCTAGGGTTTGATTATGGCCTGACTCGAATCGGAGTCGCCACAGGGCAAACCGTCACACAAACTGCCAGCCCTTTAACCACTCTAAGGGCCAAAGATGGCATCCCGGACTGGCAAGAACTGGAACGCCTATTGAAAGAATGGACGCCAGACGTCATCGTAGTGGGACTGCCATTTCATCAAAACAATACATTGAGCGAGATAGCAACACGGGCCCAAAAGTTTGGTAATAGAATTCACGGACGTTACGGTCTATCGGTGGAGTATGTGAACGAATATAATACGACCCGCGAAGCACGTTATCTTCTCAAGTACCGAGGCAAGTCCAGCGAGCAAGATGGTGTATTGGATACAACAGCAGCGTGCTTGATTCTGGAACGCTGGCTTGGAGAACAATATGGATAAAGTTCGCTCAGAAAACGCCGTCGATAAAGCAATGGCAGTGCTGATAACTCAGGTCAGCGCCAGCTATCAAAAGCAACCCTTAGTTGTCGGAATTCATACGGGAGGAGCCTGGGTTGCCAAAGCAATCTGCAAGGTACTCGATTGGGGCGAGCCTGCAACGCTCGACATCTCATTGTATAGGGATGATTTTGCAACTACGGGACTAAGATGTTCGGGCTCCACAAAAGGCTTACCTACGATGCTAAATGGCGAGCAAATTTTGTTAGTAGATGATGTCTTATACACCGGCCGAACCATCCGCGCCGCCCTCAATGTTCTCTTCGACTACGGCCGCCCAGGCAATATCGATTTAGCTGTCTTATTCGATCGGGGTGGGCGCGAATTGCCCTTTGAACCAAAGTTTCTTGGCGAAGCTCTTGGCGAAGATGGCCATGGGCGGTGTAAACTGATTGGGCCCGAGCCATTAGTGCTTGTGACACCAATTTTGGAATAAGGAGTGCCATGCACGGTCCAGCCGCGCTTCAGCTTACTTCGGAGGGACGATTAAAACATCTCCTGACGACTGAAGGCCTGTCCAAAGCCTTGATCACCGAACTTCTGAACACCGCAGAAAGTTTTCTGTCTTCACAGGGGCAACCAGTCAAAAAAGCTCCTCTATTGAGAGGGAAAACTGTGGTTAATCTCTTTTTCGAGAATTCAACAAGAACTCGCACAACTTTTGACATTGCCGCCCATAGACTTAGTGCCGACGTAGTAACACTAGACATCCGCACCAGTTCAGCTTCAAAAGGCGAAACGCTTTTTGACACCCTGAAAAATCTAGAAGCTATGCAGGCAGATCTCTTCGTCGTTCGGCACAGTGCAGGCGGCGCGCCTTTTTTCATTGCAAATCGAGTCACTCCAAACATAGCCGTGATCAATGCAGGGGACGGAACCCATGCCCATCCAACACAGGCATTACTGGACTTAATGACCATCCGCAAGCACAAAGGAGATCCTGCGAACCTATCGGTAGCAATTGTTGGTGACGTCAAACATTCCAGGGTGGCCCGCTCTCTAATCCATGGCTTACGGGGCATGAAATGCCCAGATATCAGGGCCATCGGTCCGGGGACACTTCTTCCTGGGGACCTAGACCATCTCGGTGTTCGGGCCTTTCACCGCATCGATCATGGGCTCGCAGGTGTTGACGTAATCGTTTTGTTAAGACTCCAAAAAGAGCGAATGACCAGTGCATTACTTCCCAGTGAACGCGAATTCTTTAATCTCTACGGAATGACTGAGGATCGGCTTAAGTACTCAAGACCGGGTGCGATCGTCATGCACCCAGGTCCGATAAACCGCGGTGTTGAGATTTCCAATGAAGTGGCTGACGGGCCACAAGCTGTTATATTGGATCAGGTCACTAATGGTATCGCCGTGCGAATGGCAGTCATGGCTATGACAATATCAACACAACAAGATTTAGTGTCATGAGTTTACTCATTGAACACATCAAGATCCACTCTCCAGGCGGCCCCCTCAATAACCAAACTGCTATTGGAATTGACCAAGGCCTATTTGTTGATCCTAACCGCCTCCAATCTCCTGACCGCCTTGATGGTAAAGGCCAGCGTCTGATTCCGGGATTAATCGATCTAAGGGCTCACCTCAGGGAGCCAGGGCTAGAGCACAAAGGAACCATAGGCTCAGAAACACTAGCTGCCGTGAGAGGCGGAATTACAACCGTCTTAGCAATGCCAAATACTGACCCAGTAATAGATTCCCCAGCAGCTGTGCGCTTGGTGCTTGAGCGAGCCGAAAAAATAGGTTTTTGCCGTGTTCTCCCCACCGCAATGCTGACACTGGGTGGCAAAGGACTCCAGTTATCGGAAATGGCCGCCCTGGTTGATGCAGGCTGCGTTGTTCTCGCACAGGGCAGCCGTCCGTTTGGATCTCAAAAAATCGAGTACCACGCACTAAAATACGCAAAAAGTCTTGGCGTCACCGTTATTTTAGACCCTGAAGCCCCGGATTTTGCGGGCGGATGCGCTCACGCAGGATACGTTGGAACAGGACTTGGCTTACCTCTAAACTCACCACTTTCAGAAGTTCTCGGCTTAGGTACAGACCTCGAGCTGATTGAGGCGACCGGAGTACGTGCGCATCTTTCCCGATTAACAACCGCCACAGCCGTTGACCGAATTCGTGAAGCGAAAGCCCGTGGTTTACCCATTTCTTGTGATGTCAGCCTAGCTCATCTTTTATACACCGAAACTGCACTAGTGAATCTCGACCCTGTTTTCCACCTGGAGCGTCCTTTGCGAACAGAAGCGGATAGAAAAGCGCTAATTAATGGGCTCATTGACGGCACCATTGATGCCATCGTGACTGATCATACCCCACATGAGAGCGGAGCAAAACTTGCTCCTTTCCCAGAAACCGAAACCGGCATGAGTATAATTGAAGCGACATTAAACTTGTTGCTTACCCTAGATCAAAACGATGAACTTCCGTTCGACATTTCACTTCAAGCAATGACAGGTAACCCGGCAAAATTATTTCAGAAGCCTGGATTTGGACAGATTGCTTTCGGCCTAAGTGCCGACTGTGTCTTGTATGACTCCACCAAACCTACCCACATAGATTCAAGTCATTGGATCAGCGCCGGGCACAATAGCCCGATCTTTGGCCAAGAACTTCCCGGAACAATTACAGGGGTATGGGTCGCCGGAAAACAGGTCCAGAATTAAGCCATGAACCGAGGAGTAGAGCTCCAAAGCTCCTTTGAACAGATTCAAACGCGTCTCAGATCTGCTGAAGAAACTTTCAATCGTCCCGCTAGATCGGCAAACTTACTAGCTGTCTCTAAGACCAAGCCCGCGTCTGACATTGTCAGCCTGTATCACCTTGGGTGCCGCCGATTCGGTGAAAACTACGTTCAAGAGGCTATCCATAAGATGGCAACTCTTACTCAATTTGATATTGAATGGCATTACATTGGCAAAATCCAAAGTAATAAAACTCATTTAATCGCCCAACACTTTGACTGGGTTCATACGTTGGACCGCGATAAAATTGCGAAAAGACTAAACGATGCAAGATCTGCCGAACCAATCAATATCTTGATTCAAGTAAACGTGGATAATGCAAAAAATAAATCAGGAGTTGCACCTGCTGCTCTAGATGACCTGGTTGATACCGTCCTTACATTACCAAGACTCAAACTTCGCGGGTTGATGTCTATTCCAGACCCTGTAAGTGAAGAATCATTAGCAAACGCACATCAAAGTATGAAAACGCGCTTTGACAGGATCAAAGCGCGCCTTCCTGAACCAACGATCTTTGATACTCTGTCTATGGGCATGACCAACGATCTTGAGCTGGCTATAAAATCAGGCAGCACATTGGTCCGTATCGGCACTGCTTTATTTGGGCAGCGGCCTACAAAGGAGCGATCATGAATAATCATATAGGCTTCATCGGTGGCGGTAATATGGCACAGGCTATTATTGCAGGTCTTTTAAATAATAGCCGAGAAGGAATTAAGATCTCGGCGGCCGACCCAAGTTCCATCTGTCGCGAAGCGCTCATAAAAAAAGGGGTATCCGCTTACGCAGAAAACGACCCTGTGATGGCGAATGCTGACCTCATTGTTTTAGCCGTTAAACCGCAAGTTTTAACGGCATTGCTAGCCACATTAAGACCTCTTGTTCGCCCTAAACACGTTTTTGTTTCGATCGCTGCAGGCACATCCCTCGCTACTTTGCGCCACGGCTTAGGAGATACTCCTCAGCCAATCGTCCGAGTCATGCCGAATACACCAGCATTAATAGGGCTTGGCATGGCCGTAATGGTGTCAGACCGTCCCATGGAAAACTCTATTCAAACCGAAGTCACCGAACTATTTGAGGCCTGTGGTCGGACGCTTTGGATAAGCTCAGAAGAAACGATAGACGCAGTGACGGCAGTCTCCGGTTCTGGTCCGGCATATTTCTTTTTAATGATTGAAAGTATGGTCGCCACCGCAATCAAACTCGGGCTGTCTGTTGAAGATGCCCGTCTGCTCGTTGCCCAAACCGCAAAAGGCGCTGCCGCTATGGTTGAAGAATCTGATGTAGGTCCAGATGTTTTAAGGCAGCGCGTTACCTCACCAGGCGGTACTACAGAAGCAGCTCTAGAAATCTTTGAAAGCGCTGGCTTTGCTGGCCTAATAGACCGTGCATTAATCGCGGCAAGAGAACGAGCAGTCCAGTTATCGAAAGAACTTTGTTGAATTTTTCAAATTACCTCGCCGGAATCATCAGTTCAAAGGAAGCGCAATGGAAATAAATATAGTGTTCTACCTCCTAAATACAGTAATCGCATTAGTTGTTGGGCTGCTCAGTCTGCGTTTCTTGCTCCAGTTAATTCAAGCTAACTACCATAACGCGATTTGCCAAAGCATCAATCGCTTTACCGCACCGCTGATTGCACCCTTTCAAACACTGCCGACCATTGGGCCTATAAATTTAGGTGTATTAACCTCGGCGATATTGGCTCAGGGTCTAGGCGCCGTAATCTGCCTTAGCCTGCTCGGTGAAATGCCCAGCATCCTGCAAATCGTAGTTTGGTCAATGCTTTCAGTTTTTGGCTTGATGATAAATCTCGTTTTTTACGCATTACTTGGCATGATTATTCTTTCCTGGCTCGCGCCGGGAGCATCCCATCCAGGCGCAGAGCTTATTTACGAGCTTTCTGAGCCATTCCTCGCGCCATTCCGAAAAATTGTTCCCGATCTAGGAGGGCTAGATTTATCGCCGATCTTACTATTCATCTTAATCAATATTTTAGAAGCCACCGTTATTAAAGGAACAGCATACTCTTTGGGGTTATCCTCTAACGTCGCTCACTTCTTCATCGGACTTCGTTAATGCCTAAAACACTTGGAGTGATCAAGCCCACTCTCGTCGCTTTTGAAGAACCAATCGAACTAAGCCGCGGCGGACGATTGTCACGTTATGACTTAATAGTCGAGACATACGGGAACCTGAATGCTGATAAGTCTAACGCAGTGCTTGTTTGCCATGCGCTTAGTGGCAACCATCACGCTGCAGGCTTCTATGATGGAGAAACCAAGCCGGGCTGGTGGGATCACTATATTGGACCAGAGAAGTCTATCGATACCGATCTGTTTTTTGTGGTGAGCCTGAATAACCTCGGTGGTTGCTCGGGCTCAACAGGTCCTCTGTCCACAAACCCAGAAACTGGGGAACCATATGGCCCAGAATTTCCCGAAATTACGGTGGATGATTGGGTACATACACAGGCCCGCTTAGCAGACTCTTTAGGTATTGTTCGCTTTGCCGCTGTAGTGGGTGGCTCGCTCGGAGGCATGCAGGCGATGCAGTGGGCAATTAACTACCCAGAGCGAATTGGAGCCGCAGTAATCATTGCAGCTGCTCCACGCTTGACCGCACAAAACATTGCCTTCAACGAGATCGCCCGCCAAGCGATAGTGCGTGATCCTAATTTCCATAAAGGTCACTACAACAAGCATGGCACCCTGCCCATTTCCGGAGTAGGGCTAGCCCGAATGATCGGGCATATTACTTACTTATCTGATATTTCTATGGGTGAAAAATTTGGCCGCGACCTGCCGCGAGCTGATCATGATTCTGATGGCGCCAACTTTGCTATCGAGCAATACCTTCGATATCAAGGACAACAATTCAGCGAACGGTTTGATGCGAATACATACATCCTCATGACACGTGCACTCGACTACTTTGATCCAATGGATAAGAAAAAAAAGGGCCTTGCAGACTTATTACGGCCCGCAAACTCTAAATTTCTTGTCCTTTCGTTTTCCACAGACTGGCGTTTTTCCCCGTCTAGATCAGAAGAAATCGTCGAAGCTCTAGTTCAGGCTAATCGTCAAGTTAGCTACGCTCGCCTTGAGTCAGTACACGGGCACGATGCTTTTTTAATTCCAAATCCAATTTACGAGCGCATCTTTGAATCTTTTATGAACCGCTTACATTCAGAGCTTGGAGCGATAAATAGTGATCAATAACTCGGAGAAAATTCCAAAATGGATCCATGAAAACTCGCGTGTTTTGGACTTAGGCTGTGGTGAAGGTCAACTATTGGCCCAATTGATTCGAACCCATAACATAGATGGTCTTGGGTTAGAGCTGGATCCAGATAAGATTTCCATTTGCTTGACTCAGGGTTTATCTGTTATCCAGCATGACTTGAATAGAGGGCTACCCAATTTTAACGATCAACAATTCGACACCGTCGTAATGACACAGACTTTACAAGCAATTCGCCGCCCAGACACTTTACTTGAGGAGATGCTCAGAGTCGGTCAAGAAGCAATCGTGACCTTCCCAAATTTTGCTTTTCTGAGAAATCGAATCCAGCTCGGAATTTATGGCCACATGCCAGTCAATCCTCAATTGCCTCATCCTTGGTATAACACACCCAATATTCATCTTTCCACTTTCACAGACTTTGAAGATCTCTGTAAAAATCTAGTGATTAGAATTTTGGATAAAGATACTTCTGATCTTTCGGGTAGGCATACTTTGCTGGGTCGGATTTGGCCAAATATTTTCGGCGAAGTAGCGATGTATAGGCTAACCAAGGAGCTTTAAGATGCAATTCCTAATAGCCTTTTTTTTCTGCTTTTTAGCGGGCCTTTCTCAGGCAACTGAGATTGTCCGGGAGCAAGGATTTGAAATACAAGTACAGCCATTCCCATCTACTTTTTTAACTCCGGAAATAGCCAAAATCTATGGCCTTGAAAGAAGCCGCAGGCAAAGCCTCTTAAATGTTGTTGTACTACAAGTTCACACGGATGGATCTGCACGGGGCGCTGTAAGTGCATCGGTAAAAGGTTTTGTAAAGAATCTGATTGGGCAAACGCAAGAACTATCATTCCAGGAGATTGATGAAGGTGAGGGGGCTATTTACTATCTGGCACCAATCCGGGTGAGTAATAAAGAAACAATTCAAGTATCGCTAAAAGTGACACTTGAAGGCTCGCCAGAAATTGATATGAATTTTAGGCACAAGGTTTATGTGGACTGAAAAAGCTCTCGTAATCGCAAGTAGTAACGCTGGAAAAGTTAGTGAATTTAAACGCTTATTTTTAGAACTTAGCTTAACAGTTACTAGTCAGAACGAACTCGGTATCAAGACGCCTAAAGAAACGGGGCTCAGCTTCGTCGAAAATTCGCTTTTGAAAGCGAGGCATGCATCTAGATTATCCGGTATGCCAGCCTTAGCAGATGATTCAGGCCTAGTCGTTCCAGCATTGGATGGTGCCCCCGGGCTGTTTTCAGCTCGATATGCAGGAGTAAAAGCATCAGCACAAGAAAACCTCAAAAAACTCTTGATGGACATGATTGGATTCTCGGGTATAGAACGGCAAGCGCATTATGTTTGTGCGCTAATATTGGTCAAATATCCAGAGGATCCTGACCCGCTTGTAGCTATAGGCACGTGGCACGGAAGAATTCTCGAGGCATCTCGAGGTCAAGGGGGATTTGGATACGATCCCATCTTCTTACCGAGTGGCCAGACGCTCACAGCGGCGGAGCTTGCCCCAGAGGTAAAAAACAAAATTAGTCATCGCGGTACAGCACTCACGAAGCTGTTTGGCCAAATGCATTGAATGCTATACCTCGGTCGCTCTACGTTCATATTCCCTGGTGTCTCAGAAAATGTCCCTATTGTGACTTCAACAGTCACGAAGCGAAGCAGCCCGATTTTTCCGGCTATGGACGAGCGCTTACGCAGGACTTATTGGCGGATCTCAATGACTTCGGAAAGGTTCCTTTTCGATCAGTTTTTTTCGGGGGTGGTACACCAAGCCTTATGCCGCCCGAAGATTTACAGCCGCTTTTTCAGATTCTCAACGAGAAAAACTTGATTGATCGTTCGACTGAAATTACGCTGGAAGCTAATCCGGGGACCCGAGATCGCGGCCACCTTGCTGGATATCGTGATCTTGGAATTAATCGATTATCTATTGGCGTCCAAAGCTTTCAAAAACACACTCTGGAAGTGCTTGGGCGTATCCACGATACGGAAGACTCAATTATCATGGTTGAAGAAGCACGAACGGCCGGCTTCAAACGTATCAATCTGGACCTGATGCATGGCACTCCAGGACAAACAAGTCAGGAATCAGATGCAGACCTAAATAAAGCAAAGGCACTTGGGATCGACCATATCTCCTGGTATCAGATGACAATCGAAAAAAATACAGCCTTTTTTTCCAATCCCCCGATTCTGCCCAACGAGACGACACTCGAACGCACTGAACTGTCAGGCTCACGAATCCTCGAAAGTATGGGTCTAGTTCATTACGAAATCTCCGCATTTGCGACGCCTGGAGAAGAGGCTAAGCACAATATGAACTACTGGGAATTTGGAGACTACTTGGGACTCGGCGCAGGTGCGCACGGAAAAGTTACCGTATCAGGTGAGGTACTAAGAACTACCCGGACCCGTCATCCGGATCACTACCTAAAACGCTTAAATGCTGGAGCCCAGCGGCATTACGTAGACAAAGAGTTACTGGGAGCAGAGTGCCTTATGAATAGTCTGCGGCTGCAACAAGGGATATCTTATCCTCTATTCACCGAACGAACAGGACTGGATCCTGAAAAATTTCGAAGACAGCATCTCATGGTGGCTGATGATTTGGGCCTTTTAATGCCGGAAAAATTTCAAGCGACAGAACTTGGTTGGCGACACCTAAATAGATTACTAGAAATGTTAGTCTGAAGCTTGTCGAAGATAAACCAAATCAAAGACTTCGTGGCCCAGGCGTACGCCTCGGGTCTCAAACTTAGTAACAGGGCGTCGATCGGGCTTAGACACATAGTCCATGCTGCTTGAAGTATTTTTCCAAGCACTGGTGCCTGTGAAAACACTCAACATCGACTCAGCATAAGGAGCCCAGTCAGTGGCCACATGGCAAAAGCCACCACTCTCAACTCGGTGCGCAAGCAAATCAATGAACTCAGGTTGTATTAGTCTCCTTTTATTATGACGCTTCTTATGCCAAGGATCCGGGAAATAAATCTGCACCCCATGCAGCGATTTAGGGCCGAGACCATCGGCCAAAACTTCCACAGCGTCCTGACATAGAACCCGAACGTTGGTCGCCCCCGCTTTGTTAACTTCGTTCATTAAACGGCCAATGCCCGGCTTATGAATCTCGATACCCAAAAAGTTGCGATGTGGCTCGTTGAGTGCTTGTGTCAGGAGAGAATCGCCCATGCCAAATCCTATTTCCATGACCAAAGGCGCACGACGACCGAAGGCCGCATCTAAATCAAGTCGATTGTTCTGACACACTAACCCCAATTCAGCCCACAAAGATTGATAGGCACGGTCTTGTGCATCTGTCATACGACCAGAGCGCGAGACAAAACTTCGAATCGTGCGTCGCCGCTGACCAAGGGTCATTTGATTAGCCCAGCCTCGGGACTTGAAGCATCTGCGTAGCGCTTGCGCGGCATCCGCCCTGCTTCAAATGCTAGGCGCCCACTAGTAATAGCCAGCCGCATTGCCTCAGCCATTTTGATTGGATCTTGTGCCTCGGCAATAGCCGTATTCATCAACACTCCATCACAACCAAGCTCCATCGCGACGGTTGCGTCGGATGCTGTCCCGACTCCTGCATCGACGATCACAGGAACAGAAAGTTGATCAAGAATTTCTTGGATATTATAAGGATTTTGCAATCCAAGCCCAGAGCCAATCGGGGCACCAAGTGGCATCACGGCAACGCACCCAATTTTTTCAAGTTCGATCGCAATTAAAGGATCATCAGAGGTATAAACCATAACCTCAAAACCTTCTTTCACTAACGTCTGGGCAGCACTCAAGGTTTCCACCACGTCTGGGTAAAGTGTGCGTGATTTTGAAATAACTTCGAGTTTCACCAGACGATGTCCATCCAAAAGTTCACGTGCTAAACGGCAGGTCCGGACAGCATCATCGGCTGTATGACAACCTGCTGTATTCGGTAAAAGTGTGTATTTTGAAGACGAGATAACATCCAACAAATTAGGTTCACTAGGGTGTTGCCCAAGGTTTGTCCGCCGAACAGCCATGGTCACTACGTCTGCGCCACTGGCCACAATCGCCCGTCCGGTCTCGTCAAGATTTTTATACTTACCAGTACCAACTAGCAGTCTTGATTTGAAGGTGTATGAACCCACTTTAAGTGTATTCGACATTCAGCCTCCTCCAATAGCGTGCACTATTTCAACCACGTCACCATCTTGCAATAACGTTTCAGAAAAAATGGATTTCGGTACGATTTCTCCGTTAAATTCAACCGCTATTCGTTTATCAACTAATTCTGTGTGTGCAAGGTAGTCTCTCAGTGTCAGAGCATCGACCGACTCGACCTTCCCGTTTACCGTCAATTTCACTAGGTTTCTCCCAAAAAAAAGACCGCGACTGCGGCCTTCTCAATAACAATCAGTTAATTAGTGAGCTAAAGACATTTTCACTTTTTTCATCGCATTCTTTTCGAGCTGACGAATCCGTTCCGCTGAAACACTATACTTGCTAGCGAGCTCATGCAACGTCGCTTTCTGATCAGATAACCAACGACTAGCTAAAATATCCTTACTCCGATCATCAAGTTGATTCAGCGATGCGTACAAACGGTCGACGGAGTTTTTTGCCCAGTCCTGTTTTTCTATAATCTGCGCAGGGTTAGCATCCAAAGCTTCCAAATATTGTGCTGGCGCGATCGACAAATCATCATCTTCATCTGTGAGCCCATCGAATGCCATATCTTGAGCGGCCAGGCGACCTTCCATTTGGCGCACAACCGCTTCACTGACGCCAAGATCGTTGGCAACACTTTTCACTTCAGCCGCTGTAAACCATGCTAATTTTTTCTTGGCACTTCGCAAGTTGAAGAACATCTTCCTCTGCGCCTTTGTCGTTGCAACTTTTACAATACGCCAGTTACGCAGAATATACTCATGCATCTCAGCCTTAATCCAATGCACCGCGAACGAGACCAAACGCACGCCCATTTCAGGATTAAAACGCTTTACGGCTTTCATCAAGCCAACATTCCCTTCCTGGATTAAATCAGCCTGCGGCAGGCCATAACCTGAGTAGCTACGAGCAATGTGCACAACAAATCGCAAATGTGACATTACAAGAGCACGTGCCGCATCTAAATCACTTTCGTAAAACAAGCGATTTGCAATTTCTTTTTCTTGTTCCGAAGTCAGGATCGGAATCTGACTCACCGCCTGAATATAAGCCTCAATTTTTCCGCCTGGAAGTAACGCCTCCACCGGTAAACTCGATTTCTTTGGCGTAAAACATCCCGTTTTAACTAGATCTTGCATATATATAAGTGCCAACCTCATTGTTAAGAACTCATTAGTATATAGACTATATTAGACTCTTTTAAGTCCAATACGCTAGAGACGAACCTCTAATCGTGCCATTTTGGAATGATTTAATGGAGCCCCTTCAAACGCTGATTCATTGCTCGCTCGGCACCAATCCAGCTAGAGGCAACAGAAACCATTACGATACCGAGCAATATTCGAGTATCCAATGGGATTGAGCCCAATCTGGAATCCAATTCTTCCAGATTATTTATGACGACCTCTGACAATAACGCGTTGAGCCCAATCACTGCGAGACAAGCCTGAAAGCCCGCAAAAATGCCTAGAAACGTAGCACGATATAAATACGGTCTTTGTATGTAACGACTAGATGCACCAAGCAAGGTATAAAGCTTAATACGTTTGCTATCATCCACCACGTCCGCCGCTGAAACCAGAAATACAGTCATTAATACGCCCAAAATAGTCAGCATCGAAAAACCTGCCCCAAAAAAAGCCAACACTTCAAGCATTGATCCATACTGAATACGCGTTGAGGGGTAATATCGAAGGGATAATACGCGAGGGTCGAACTCTATTCGCTCGACTAATGATAGCTCGCTTACACCGCTATCCGGGGAAAAAACAAAACGTAACTGCAAAGCATCTGGCAATGGATTGTCGTCAGCCAGTTGAGTAAGAGGAGCCAGCCCATCAGAAGAACTTAAATCAGCCAAGGCCTTACTTTTTGGGATAAAGATTACATGCTCAACGATTGGTGATTCGCCAAGCATTCGCTCTAACTCTATTCGCTCTTCAAACTCGATCTCATTACTAAGAAAAACTATCGCTTCACTATGGACTGCCTCCTCAGGGACAAGTGATGACATCCCAAGCCATATTTGCGCCAGCCAACCCGGAATGGCGAGCAAAATTGAAAGCAATCCAACCAGCACGAGGAATTGTATTGGCCGCTCCCTCACGCGTTTCAACGCATCGGCGATAGCCCATCTGTGATCTGACAACCATCGATTCATCGCTTTGATCCCAGGCCATCAGAGATCAAACGCCCACGCTCTATCACCAGCCGCCGAAATGGGAGCGACTCAACGACAGCTCGCTCGTGTGTCGCAACCAAGATCGTTACACCCAACTGCTGAAACTGCGTGAACATCCTCATTACTCGTGCCGAGAGTTCAGGATCAAGATTGCCGGTAGGCTCGTCGGCAATCAACAAAGCAGGCCGATGCACAATTGCACGGGCAATTCCGACTCGCTGCTGCTGACCACCGGATAATAACTTCGGGCTCACCAATGCTTGTTCAGACAAATCAACTCTAGATAATGCCGCCATAACTCGCCTTGGGATGTCACTTTCACTGAACCCGGAAATACGAAGAGGCAGCGCCACATTATCAAATACAGTCAAATCTTCTTCGAGATTAGGGTCCTGAAACACCACGCCAACACGCCTTCGATAACGCGCTAATTTCTCACCAGACAAATCTGCGAGATTTGTACCAGCAACCCTTACTGCACCCGAACTTGCAGTCTCAAGACCTAAGAGAAGTCGCAAAAGCGTCGATTTTCCAGCCCCTGAATGGCCCGTTAAAAATGCCATTTCACCCGGTGCTAGCCGAAAATTAACTTCGAAAAGTGCCTCACGGTCTCCTTCATAAAATTTGCTGACATACTCAAAATCGATCACCCAGAGGTCCCCGAGAATAAAGCTTCTATGAATAGCTGCCGATCAAATAACCTAAGATCTTCTATCTTCTCACCGAGGCCAACATAGCGAATTGGCAGCCGAAATTCGCGAGCCAGTGCAAAAATAACTCCGCCCTTTGCTGTGCCATCAAGCTTCGTTAATACAAGCCCTGTAGGCTTTATCACCTTTGCAAACTCTCTTGTTTGACTGATGGCATTCTGCCCCGTTCCAGCATCGAGCACCAAAAGCACTTCATGCGGAGCTCCGACGCCGAGCTTACCAAGCACTCGTCCAATTTTTTCAAGCTCGCCCATCAAGTTAGTTTTGTTTTGTAACCGGCCAGCAGTATCTGCCAAGACCACATCGATCCCGCGTGCAACAGCAGACTCACACGCGTCATAAATCACAGAAGCAGAATCCGCTCCAGTGCCCTGACTGATCACAGGCACAGAATTTCTTTCGCCCCACGTCTTCAATTGCTCGACTGCTGCCGCACGAAATGTATCCCCCGCTGCTAGCAGTACTGTTTTACCCTCTTGTTTAAACTTATACGCGAGCTTACCAATTGTCGTAGTCTTACCGGCACCATTTACACCAATCATTAGAACCACAAACGGCTTAACGCTTCCCGCATCAACAGACTCATCCAGAGGCTCAAGAATCTCTGTTAAAATATTTTTTAATAGCAATACTAAGTCCTGGGAATCAGTGACTTTCTGAGCGGAAGCACGGGAGGTCAAAGTCTCAAGAATCCAGTCTGTGGTGTCGACACCCACATCCGAGGACAACAATAAAGACTCAAGATCTTCTTTTACCACATCATCAAGGCCTCCTGAAAACAAATCCTTTAAGTTCTTGGAGAACTGTGACCTCAATTTAGACAGGGCATTGAAAAAACTCGCAGAATCGGCTTCGGTCCTCGTCTTCTGAACTGGCACCGAGAAATTCGCCTCTACCTGCTCGGCCGGAATCTGCTCACGACCTTTCTTGCGACGCAATACCAAATACCCAAAACCAGCCAACGCCAATAGGCCAAGAAAAAGTAAAAGGTCGGGAATCATCACACTAAAAATCCTTTCTTCATTTAAATGGAATGATACCATCTGAAAATGAGGAATGAGATGCAAAGACGGAAACAGCCCAAAGGAGTACGCATCATTGGGGGGAATCTCAAACGCTCAAAACTCGAGGTACTTGAACGAGAAGGCTTAAGACCAACGCCTGATCGTGTCCGCGAAACACTTTTTAATTGGCTCGCACCAACCATCTCAAGCGCCACCGTAGTGGACTGTTTCGCAGGGACTGGCAGCATGGGCTTTGAGGCCCTCTCGAGAGGGGCCAAAATTTGTACATTTATTGAACGAGATTCAACAACAAGCGTTGCAATAAAGGCCAATATTGTACGCTTCGATCTAACCGATAGAGCCAAGGTCATCACATGCAATCTATCCGCTTCGACAATTAAGCAATTACAAGAAATACGAGATGCCGACCTGATCTTCGCAGATCCACCATTTCACCTTCGATTAGGAAGCCAATTTCTGACTTGGATCCGCAGCCAAATTCAACCAAACTGTCGAATAATTGTTGAGTGTCAAAGTACGGAAAATATTGAAACTCACGGATTCGAAGTGCTCAAGGAGTTGAGTGCAGGTCAAGACTATTTGCGCTTATTAAGGCCCATTTTATGACTATTGCGGTTTACCCAGGCACTTTTGACCCCATTACTAATGGTCATGTTCATGTAGTCGAGCGAGCTGCGCGTATTTTTGAACGCGTTATAGTTGGCGTTGCGGGCTCGACACATAAAACACCCACCTTTGATATCGATACTCGAGTTCACTTAGCACAGAAATCTCTTGAACATGTTGATAATGTTGAGATTCGGGGATTTGACACACTTTTAGCTAATTTTGCACAAGCAGTGGGAGCGCGGGTACTTTTACGAGGCCTTAGAGCGGTTGCCGACTACGAGTACGAACTCCAGCTCGCCAATCTCAACAAAAAATTGGCTCCTGAGCTGGAAAGCCTGTTTCTTACACCAGTCGAACACTACAGCTTTATCTCGTCGAGCCTAGTAAAGGAAGTAGCGCGACTTAATGGGCAAGTTGAATCATTTGTGCCCGAGGCTGTCGCCACGGCCCTGAGGGCTCACTTCATTGATCAACGCTGACAAGATGGGCAGTAAAAACTATTCCGCCCGCCAATCACACGGCTCTTAATAACTCTTTCGCAATGGAAACAAGATAATCCCGCGCGCCCATAAACATTAAGCGCCTGCTGAAAATACCCGGGCTCATCCTTACCACTTACAAAATCACGAAGAGTTGTCCCCCCAGCCTCAATTGAAGACATCAAAACTGATTTTATTTCTTTAGCAAGGATTTCATAACGAGCAAGGCTAATTCGATTAGCCGACCGCGCAGGGAGAATTCCGGCCAAAAAGAGAGACTCTGATGCATAGATATTCCCTACACCCACAACCACAGAATTAGTCATTAAAAAATGTTTCACCGAGACCGAACGCTTGCGAGACTGTCGATACAACCAGGAGCCATCGAACTCATCTGATAAGGGCTCAGGCCCGAGTGCGCACAGCAACTGGTTCGCGCGATCTGAATCAGACCACAACAAACAGCCAAACCTTCGTGGATCATGATACCTAAGTTCCCAAGAGCCAACACCGAAACTAACGTGATCATGGGGTTTTAGGGGGGTCAAAGAATTAACGAGGCGAAAAGAACCACTCATGCCAAGATGTGCAAGGAAGGGACGAACTGATGTTTCAATACAAATATACTTGGCACGTCTATAAATTTTTTTACATCGCGCGCCAGTTAGCAACTCGCTCAAATCTGACGGAATGGGCCAACGTAAACTTGAATTGTAGACACGAACAAAGTCAAAACTCTGCCCTTCGAGATACGGTGCAATTCCTCGCACCGTGGTTTCAACCTCAGGAAGCTCAGGCATTAAGCACTACTTTATCTTTGCTTCCTTGTACATCACGTGCTTACGAACCACGGGATCATACTTTTTGAATTCAAGCTTATCTGGAGTGCTCCGCTTATTCTTGTCAGTCGTGTAATAGTGACCAGTTCCAGCAGACGATACCAATTTAATCTTTTCACGCATGGTTTACACCTTCTCGCCACGTGAGCGTAAATCAACCAAAACGGTGTCAATACCCAGTTTATCAATAATACGCATCCCTTTAGTAGAAACACGCAGCCGCACAAAACGCTTTTCCGACTCCACCCAAAACCGATGCCAATGCAGGTTTGGTAGAAAACGACGTTTCGTTTTGATATTAGAATGCGAAACGTTGTTGCCGGTTACAGGCCGCTTACCCGTTACTTGGCATACTCTAGACATAATTTGTTACGCCTCTATTAAAAAAACCGAGAAAAATGGAGGCGAAAGGTATATCGGCGAGTGAAAAATTACAAGTAACAATTGAAGCTACCAAAAAAATGCTACTTGTTTTCCCCAGGGCTCTCTTTCTTCTGCTTTTAACGCTGCCGATGCTTCATGGTATCTTCTACATCGTGACATAGAAGAGGTCTTTGTGAGCCAGCATTCATGGTTAAACCAAAAACGTGTGATCCTCGGAGTGACCGGCGGTATTGCCTGCTATAAAGCCTGTGAAATCGCACGTGAACTGGGCCGGCTAGGCGCTGATGTAACAGTTGTCATGACCAAAGCAGCTACAGCTTTTGTGACGCCTCTGACGTTTCAAGCCTTGACCGGGAATACAGTCCGTCACTCGCTGCTAGACCCCAAGTCTGAAGCAGGAATGGGCCATATTGAATTGGCTCGCTGGGCTGATCTAATTTTGGTGGCGCCCTGTACAGCTAATACAATAGCCCACTTAGCGAGGGGAGATGCAACGGACTTGTTATCCGCGCTTTGGTTAGCTGCCGATTGCCCAAAAGCTCTGGCGCCGGCGATGAATCAAAATATGTGGGCCAACCCCGCGACACAGGCCAATTTAGAAACGCTGCGTGAACGACACACTCTCATGATTGGCCCCGACTCTGGCCTTCAGGCTTGCGGTGATGTTGGACTTGGCCGCATGAGCGAGCCCAGTATCATTTTAGCTGCGCTCGAATCCCAACTTCAGGCGGGCCCATTAGCAGGACTCACGGTAATGATTACCGCTGGGCCAACTCATGAACCAATCGATCCAGTGCGCTATCTGACCAACCGCTCATCTGGCAAGATGGGATTTGCAATAGCCCGCGCTGCAGTGCGCCTAGGTGCCCGAGTCCTTCTCGTCTCAGGCCCTGTAGATCTCGATACACCAGATGGTGTGATTCATATCGCGGTTGAAACTGCCCGCGATATGCTTGAAGCGGTAAAAAGCACTTTGAAAACCGTAGATCTTTTTATTGGCGCTGCTGCGGTGTGCGACATTCGCCCCGAGACTGTAGCCACGCATAAGCTCAAAAAAACAACATCAAATCTCTCAATGCTTGCCCTCATTGAAAATCCTGACGTCATACATCAAGTCGCATTGTCAGAAGAGCGACCAAGACTTGTTGTAGGTTTTGCGGCCGAAACCGAGATGATTGAAACTCATGCGCGCCGAAAGCTCGAAGACAAAGGCCTGGATTTTATAATCGCTAATGATGTTTCAAACGGTCAGATCTTTAATGCCGACGACACAAAAATTCAGTTGGTTAGCCATTCTCACACCGAAGAGTGGCCACAAGGGAGCAAAGAGGCTATTGCCGAGCAACTGATGCAGAGGCTCTCCGAATCACTATTAGAAAGGACTGAAAATGGAACTAAAATTTAAGCGGCTTGATCCGCGCGTTGGCACAGAATGGCCTATTCCAGAAGTTGGAACGCCTGGATCAGCGGGTGTAGATCTTAGAGCCTGCCTCAAGAAGACTCTTTCACTTGAGCCCGGGGGAACTGCCCTGATCGGAACCGGGATTGCAATTCACCTTGATGACCCAGGGCTTTGTGCAATGATATTACCGCGCAGTGGACTTGGTCATAAGGGTCTGGTCTTAGGTAATCTCGTCGGTCTCATTGACTCGGATTACCAAGGTGAGCTGAAAATATCAGCGTGGAACCGGAGCCAAACGCATCAAACGATCGAACCAGGTGATCGAATCGCACAATTAATTGTTACTCCAGTAATTCAACCGGTATTTTCTGAGGTGGTAGAATTTGAGTCATCAAGCCGCGGGGAAGGCGGGTTTGGGCATACAGGAACTCGATAAATGTTAGACATAAACCCAATAATTTTTCGCGCCTATGATGTCCGGGGCACGGTACCCGATCAGTTAAGGCCGGATGTAGTGGAGAAATTGGGGCAAGCCATCGGCACCCTGGCAAAGGTTCGCGGCCAAAAAAATATTGTCACCGCTAGAGATGGCCGACTATCCGGACCTCAGCTTCAAGACGCCCTGAATAGGGGTATCCTTGCATCAGGAGTCGATGTCATTGACGTGGGGATGGTTCCAACACCCGTCCTCTACTTTGCAGCATTAAACTTCGGCAGCGGGTCCGGTGTAATGGTCACAGGCAGCCATAATCCTCCAGAATATAATGGCTTCAAAATGATGATTGACGGTCACACACTTTATGGTGAAGACATTACGAGCCTTTATGATTCAATCAAAAATGACGCTTTAGAGCATGGGACAGGAATACTTAAAGTAGAAAATTCTTTGCCTTCTTACCTCAAAACCATCACCTCCGACATCTCTTTAGAGCGTAATCTCAAAATAGCCATTGATTGTGGTAATGGCGTCGCCGGCGTCTGCGCCGAAGAGCTCTTTAAGTCCCTTGGATGTGAAGTCATTCCCCTGTTCACTGAGGTTGATGGTCAATTCCCAAACCATCATCCCGACCCGTCGAAACTAGAAAATTTGGTGGATATCATCACTGCTGTTAAGACACATAAATGTGATCTCGGCCTCGCATTTGACGGTGATGGGGATAGGGTGGGCATCATCACTGAAAATGGAGAGATGATATATCCAGACCGGTTACTGATGCTCCTAGCGCAGGACGTATTAGAACGAAATACAGGCGCTACTATTATTTATGACGTCAAATGCAGTCGACACCTGGCCCCAGTCATCGAGAAGGCTGGCGGCAAACCCCTTATGTGGAAAACTGGGCACAGCCTAATCAAAGCCAAAATGAAAGAAACTGGGGCAATGCTGGCTGGAGAGATGAGTGGGCATATTTTTTTCAAAGAGCGCTGGTTCGGATTTGATGACGGTTTGTACACCGCGTCGCGGCTGCTGGAAATATTCGCAAAAAATAAATGTTCCGTATCGCAGTTATTTGATGAGATTCCCAATGATATATCCACTCCTGAGCTTAATATCGAAGTTTCGGACACCGAAAAATTCGCTATTGTCGAACGCGTTGCTGCAATTTTTGCCGAAAAAAAATTGCCATTTTCAAACATCGACGGGGTCCGAATAGATCTCGATTCAGGCTGGGGCTTGATTCGTTGTTCCAATACGACACCCAACCTAGTTCTGCGATTTGAGGCAGAATCAGAAAACGCCCTGCAGTCTATTCAGAACGAAATGCTTGCTGTACTCAAAGCAGCCGAGCCAAGCTTGGAGCTTAAAACCTTATGCTAACTCTAGCCCGTGCCACGGAAGTTGCTCAGGTTCTTACCGAAGCGCTTCCATATATACAACGCTTTGCCGGTCGCACGATCGTAGTCAAGTACGGTGGTAATGCCATGATAGATGAGACTCTAAAAGCATCTTTTGCTCGCGATATTGTCTTAATGCAAACAGTCGGACTGCGCCCGATCGTTGTCCACGGCGGCGGTCCCCAGATTGGAGAGTTACTTAAGCGTTTAAATATAGAATCAAAATTCGTGAACGGAATGCGCGTCACTACAGAAGAAACCATGGACGTCGTGGAAATGGTGTTAGGTGGTCTTGTAAATAAAGAAATAGTAAGCCTGCTCAATCAAGCCGGGGGGCGGGCGCTTGGCCTTACTGGAAAAGATGGTCAATTCATCCGCGCAAGTCAACTCAAAATTGAACGCAACAGTCCTGAACTCGAAGTTCCCGAAATCATCGATATTGGTCGTGTAGGCCAGGTTGAAAAAATCGATACAAGGCTCCTCAAAATGTTGGCGGATAATGACGTAATTCCAGTAGTCGCTCCGATTGGCGTAGGTCCGAGCGGTGAATCGCTTAACATTAATGCAGATCTTGTCGCGGGCAAAATAGCCGAAGTACTGGGTGCAGAAAAGCTTATGCTGTTGACGAACACGGCTGGGGTACTCAATAAATCAGGCACGGTTGTTACCGGATTAGTAGCCGACGATATTCATGCGTTAATCGAGGACGGAACCATATCTGGCGGGATGCTTCCCAAAGTTGGCTGCGCTTTATCCGCTGTAAATGGGGGCGTCAATAGTGCTCATATTGTGGATGGCCGTGTCCCACATTCTGTGATTTTAGAGATTTTCACTGATCAAGGCGTCGGTACGCAGATCTCAAGAAAGCGCTCTTAGGACAAAGCTCCATACTGAGCACGATATGCAGCGATCTTTGGAGCACTATCTGCTGGCACTCGAGGATCATTTTTAGCAAAAAATAGAATATCGTCCAACGTTACAATCGAAATCGGCGTTACAGCAAGCTTTTGGGATAATTCCATCAAGGCAGAACGTGATCCTGATTGACCTCGCTCTTGTCGATCAACCGCCACACAGAACGCAGAAAGTTGGGCCCCAGCGTCATCAATCAACTGAACGGACTCTCGTATTGCCGTTCCTGCAGTCACAACATCATCAATCACCAGAACTCGCCCCGATATTGGAGCTCCAAATAACAGGCCGCCTTCACCATGATCTTTAATTTCCTTGCGGTTAAAGGAAACAGGATAATCTTGATCCATCTCGGCAAATGCCAATCCTACCGCTGTCGCTAATGGGATTCCTTTGTAAGCGGGGCCAAATAAAGAGTCAAAGGAAATGCCCGCGTCGAGAATCGCATCGCGGTAACATCTTCCAAGCGCTTGCATCTGGCAACCACTTGAAAATGCTGATGCATTAAAGAAATATGGACTCACTCGCCCAGACTTGAGAGTAAATTTACCAAATCCTAAGGCATTAGCTGTAAAAGCTATTTCAAGAAAAGACCGTTTGTATGCAACCATAAGACGCTTCTAATATTACAATTAATTTAAGGCTAGTATAGTACACGCACAACTCGTGCCTTGAACAAGGATCTATAACCCTTTAATGCGAATAATTAGCCTTCGCTGTAATGGACTCGTTTCCGCAGTTAAACAGGGCCTCGTTGACTGGCTCTCCTCGAAAGATGCAGACATAATCTGCCTGCAAGATGTGCGCGTACGCGAGTACAAAGTCATTAAGGATCTAAGATTCTGTCCGGAGGGCTTCACACCTTTTTACTTTGAAGGAGAGAGTGAAACCAAAGGAGGCGTGGCTATATGGACACGGCACACACCCAAGGCAGTAATGCGCGGACTTGGCTCATATCAATTAGACCGGAACGGGCGTTACATCCAAGCAGATTTCGAAAAAGTCAGTATTGTCTCCGTACTACCGCCCGCCCCTTGGGAAACTGATGCTGCCGACCGCCCAGAGTTTATTGAAGCCTTCGCAGCGTGGTTACGTAAAATACGAAAGAAACGTAGACATTTTGTATTTTGCGGTGACTTCGGTGTGGCACCGCGTACGCTGGATCTAGAAAAATGGCATAAACACAACAACACCCCGGGATTTAGTCAAGAAGATCGGAATTGGATTGACACACTTTTAACTGATAGCGGCTATGTAGACGCTTTCCGAGCAGTCTTTGCTAATGAGCCTGCATATAGCTGGTTTCCATCAAATGGAGTACTTGGAATCGACGATCCGGGAGCATGGCGGACCGATTTGCAATTGGTCTCACCAGAAATTTCAAAACGAATCCTCACATCTGCGTACGTCTCTAAACGGCCATTTGATGACCGTGTGCCTTTGGTCGTTGATTACGACATTGAATTAACACCGACCACGGATTAACCAGCAGCCACAGCTTGGCGTTGCATCGCAATCAACGATTGAATTCCTGATTGTCCAAGATCCAGAAGTCCGTTCAATTCATCACGATCAAAAGGTGCTTTTTCCGCCGTCCCCTGAATCTCAATCAGTTTCCCGCCCTCAGTCATCACTATATTTATGTCCGAATCTGCACTCGAGTCCTCCAAATAATCCAGATCAAGAATTGGACTGCCTTTATAAATGCCAACAGATACGGCTGCCACAAAGCTGATCAAAGGATCGTTTTTTAAGATGCCAGAACGCTGGAGTCCATTAAGCGCATCTACCAAAGCTACCATGCCGCCAGTAATAGCGGCAGTGCGAGTCCCACCATCAGCCTGAAGCACATCACAATCAATTATAATCTGACGCTCCCCAAGTGCTTTCAGATCCACTGCAGCCCTGAGCGATCGCCCGATCAACCGCTGTATTTCCTGTGTCCGTCCAGACTGCTTTCCACGGGCCGCCTCCCGATCGACTCGAGTATTGGTAGATCCCGGCAGCATGCCATATTCAGCTGTTATCCAACCTCGCCCTTTTCCCTTCATCCAGCGAGGCACCTGTTCCATGACCGAGGCCGTACAAAGCACACGAGTATTGCCAAACTCGACCAATACAGAGCCTGCGGCATGGCACGTAAAATGCCGAATAAATTGGATCGAACGTAACGCATCAAATGCGCGCTCACTTGGTCGCATGGCAGAACCTCTCTATTTAGACTAAAATTTACAACTTGAGTTTTATTATGACCATCTAACACGGATCTTTCATGCCGCAAGGCCAACTTTTTGTAATATCAGCTCCGTCAGGAGCCGGAAAAACCAGTCTCGTTAAGGCAGCACTCGAACGCATCGAGCGCCTTGAGGTGAGCGTATCGCATACGACGCGTGCCCCACGACCTAGCGAGATTTCTGGACATGACTATCATTTTGTATCAATTGATGGCTTTTCTGAATTAACTCACAAGAACGCTATGTTTGAATATGCAGAAGTCTTTGGCAACTTTTACGGGACCTCGAAAAAAACTGTAATAACGCAGTTGCAATCGGGCTCTGATGTTATTTTAGAGATTGATTGGCAGGGGGCAAAACAGGTCCGAGAAACTTGGCCTGGGGCGATTTCTATTTTCATTTTCCCCCCAACTCGCGAAGAGCTCAGAGAGAGATTGGTTGGCAGGCAACAAGACGATGAGAGCACAATCAAATCTCGCATGGCTCAAGCTGATGAAACCATTTTTCAGGCGCCTAACTATGACTACTGGGTGATCAACGATGACTTTAATATCGCCCTAGATCAACTGTGCTTTATTATTACAGGACTTCGGCAAAGACGACTTTCCATGCAAAAAACGCAACCAGATTTACTTGAAAAGCTTCTCGGGAAGGCTTAAATCCCATAGACTAGTTTGTTAACTAAAAATTATTTATGAAGGATCATCCATGGCTCGAGTGACTGTAGAAGACTGTCTGGAGAACGTTGAAAATCGTTTTGAACTTGTAATGCTGGGCACCCGTCGGGCCCGCCAGCTGTCGACCGGTGGAAAAGAGCCTCTGGTTGATGCAGAAAATGATAAGCCCACCGTTCTCGCGCTACGTGAAATCGCAGAGGGATTAATCAACAAAGAAGCACTGGATGCAGAGGATGCAAAAACCGAAGCTGAACTCGAAATTGCTCGCTCACGCTTTGAACCACGTCAACCGGCTTTTGACGGCGACTTCTAAATTTTGAATACTGCCGTCGAAACAATAGACGGCTTGTGTGGCCGTCTAGCTCGATACCTCGAAGATGACGAAATTCGTCAGGTCAAGCGAGCATATTTATATTCTGAACAAGCCCATGATGGGCAGAAACGCCGCTCTGGCCATCCTTACATCATCCATCCACTTCAGGTCGCTGAAATTCTTGCGGATATGCGGATGGATCATCAGAGCCTGATGGCCGCGATGCTGCATGACGTCATCGAAGACACTGGTATCACCAAGGATGCATTAGAAAATCAATTTGGTGAAGCAGTCGCCAATTTAGTAGATGGAGTCAGCAAACTGACTCACATTAATTTTGAGACGCACGCTGAAGCGCAGGCTGAAAACTTCCAAAAAATGACACTTGCGATGGCTCGAGACATTCGGGTAATTATCGTCAAATTAGCTGACCGTTTACATAATATGCGGACACTTGGCTCACTTAATCCTGAGAAACAGCGGCGAATTGCAAGAGAAACGCTAGATATCTTCAGCCCAATAGCCAATCGACTCGGGATGTACGAACTCCGAAGCGAGTTACAGGCACTCGCTTATCGCGCCATGTATCCGATGCGGATTGAGCGGATTGAGCGGGCTGTATTAAAAGCATCAGGAAATCGTAAAAAAATTGTGTCGGAAATTCTTGAATCATTAACAGACGCTTTGGAGAGAGCAGGTATCAAAACGCGTACCGAAGGCCGAGGAAAAGCCGCCAACAGCATTTACCGAAAGATGCGAGATCAACGCAAATCTTTCTCCGACATCATGGACGTTTACGCTTTTCGCATTATCACTGATTCAGCTGATGACTGTTACCGGGTTCTTGGTGTGGTTCATAACCTCTACAAGCCAAAGCCGGGACGATTCAAAGACTATATTGCCATCCCCAAAGGTAACGGCTACCAAAGCCTACACACAACTCTATTTGGAATGCACGGAGTCCCCGTAGAGATTCAAATTCGTACATCTGAAATGGATGCTTTGGCATCTGGCGGCATTGCGGCACATTGGCTATACAAAGAAGGCTCCGACGATATAGCTGCCGTCCAACGGACCAACCGGTGGGTGAAGGGGTTACTAGAAATTCAACAGCGAGCCGGAAGTTCTCTCGAGTTCATAGAAAACGTTAAAATTGATTTATTCCCAGATGATATTTATATCTTTACGCCGAAAGGCAAAATCATGGAGTTACCTACAGGTTCCACGGCAGTAGATTTTGCTTACGCCGTTCATACCGACATTGGCAATGGCTGTGTTGCCTGCCGGATCGACAAAGCGCTTGCCCCTTTGTCGACCATTCTGCAATCCGGCCAGACCGTAGAAATTGTTATATCAAAATATGCTAAACCAAACCTAGCATGGCTCTCGTTTGCGGTAACTGGCAAAGCCCGCTCAGCGATTCGCCATATGCTGAAAAATCAACAACGATCGGAATCTGTTAATCTCGGTCAACAACTGCTTGGCCGAGCTCTCGAAAATCTTGGCACAAACCTCGATCAGGTCACAGAACAACAACAAAATCTTTTGATCTCTGAAAGAAAATTTCCAGAATTTGACGACCTTTTAGAAGATATTGGACTCGGAAATCGCATTGCTTACTCCGTAGCGCGCAGCCTTTTACCCAACGCAGACCTTACTCCTGGCATGCTATCGCAAAGTACCGATGCTCGACCCCTCGCAATTAAGGGATCAGAAGGGCTCGTAACAAGTTACGCAAAATGTTGTCGTCCGATTCCAGGAGATCCCTGTGTTGGCCACATCTCTAAAGGTCGTGGTTTGGTAATCCACCATGCAACATGCAACAACATCTCTGATATTCGCGATGATTCAGAGAAATGCGTTCCACTAGCGTGGGATGAAGATTTGCAAGGTGAGTTTTATACTGCATTAAAGATTTTAGTCGAAGCAGAGACTGGAATTATTGCCCTTATTGCCTCAGCCGTCTCTGATGCAAATGCCGCTATCGACCGCATCAATCGCGAGGAGCGAGATGCGAAAACCAGTGTGATAATACTCAAGGTAGGCGTACGAGACCGAAAACATTTAGCCCAAGTGGTCCGAAGTATGCGCCGCATCAAATCGGTCACAAAAATTTCACGTATACGAGCCTAAAATGATGAACAAAAGCTACATCTCAACAGCTGATGCTCCTTCAGCGATTGGAACATACTCCCAGGCGGTCAAAGTAGGCCAAACAACTTATTTGTCCGGACAAATTCCGCTAATCCCTGAAACAATGGAATTAGTAGCAGGAAATATCGAAGCAGAAATTCGCCAAGCGTTCAGGAATTTAGCGGCTGTCGCCGAAGCCGCCGGTGGCAATCTGGACTCCCTAGTGAAGATCAACGTCTATCTAACTGACCTTACAAATTTTTCTGTGGTCAACCGCGTTATGGAAGAGTTATTTGAAGCTCCTTATCCCGCAAGAGCTGCAATTGGCGTCTCCGAACTGCCCAAAGGAGCTCGCGTTGAGGTCGATGGAGTCCTGGTCAGCTAAGGGCTCTCCGCAATAACTGAATCAAGGGTCGGATATCGAAGGGGGGGCATCTGCTTACGGTACTGGGTAGTAATAATTCGACCCGACTTCGCATTCTCGAGGCAAGCCACGGCCCCATCAAGCCTTGCGAAAATAGATGAGTAGCTCGCAGAGCCCTGATCGACACCGTGGATCAGGGTAGGAATCGGAATGTTTTTACAGTGCGAGATCACCACATATTCCAACCACCTATTTACGTCCAAACGGTGAATCCTATTCGACACCGAATCTGGTAAAACACGTTGCCTCATTTGAGGATCGTTCAACCAAGAAATCGTGGACCTCGTATATAAACCAGTCAGCCGAAGAATCGTGTGTTGAACGAACGAATCGGCAATAACCTGCTCGGCCTCGCTCAAAATATTACCCCGCCAGTTCTGAGGCATAGGTTCAGCCATTTCATCCAACCGACCGCTCTGGGAATTACCGAATACCGCCGTGGAACTCACCCAAACTAATCGATGCTGGCGACCCGTAACACTCGCGAGCCGATTCATCCCCTGAGCCACCCCAAGATAACGCTTTCTGTATGCAGCTTCAGTGCGCTCATCCGGCGTAACAATTCCAACTAAAACGGTACGGGGATTCAATTTCAAGGTAGCGCAATGTTCCCAGGCATCTTCTTGATCTAGGTCGAGTGACATAAATGAGGAATCATCCAAAACTTCGGTACGTCGCACACCAAGAACATTGAATTTTTCCGCTTCTAGTCGACTTTTCAGGTTGCTACCTAACCGACCACAGCCTAGGATGACAACATCCCATATTTTTGACATTACTATGACCCTCACAGAACTTCGATACATTGTGGCAGTAGCCGACGAAAAACATTTTGGACGAGCCGCCTCACGTTGTTTTGTAAGTCAGCCTACCCTTTCAATTGGTGTCAAGCGATTAGAAGATGAGCTCGGATTGACATTATTTGAACGCAGCAAAACTGGCGTTTATCTAACAGCCACTGCCGATCAATTAATCGAAAAAGCGCGAAATATATTGCAAGAAGTTGATTCTTTTAAAAACTTTTCCGATCAGACCAAGGACCCTTTTTCAGCGCCCTTGCGCATAGGAGCGATCTTCACTATTGGACCCTATCTATTCCCAGCACTATTGCCCGCACTAAAATCACAAGAGCCAAAACTCAGACTTTTTATCGAAGAGAGCTTCACCGGAGTCTTACGTGAGATGCTCAAAAAAGGCCAACTCGATGCAATTATTGTCGCCTTGCCGTTTACCGAGCCCGACTGCGAAGTTATCCCTCTTTATACCGAACCATTTGAGGTACTGATCCCGGAAAACCATCCCTGGGCCAAAGAAACTTCGATTCAACCGAAGCAGTTAAATGGTGACGATGTATTGCTCTTAGGCGAAGGTCACTGCTTTCGAGACCAAGTCATTGACGCGTGCCCAGCGCTCTCAAGGGGATCAGGTAATGGAAATCATTTAATGGCAGAAGGTAGCTCACTTGAAACATTGCGGCATATGGTCGCCTCTGGGCTTGGAATGACAGTTTTACCAGCATCTGCAGCGGGACTTGAAAATTATGCGCCTGGTTATCTCACCACTCGTCCATTCACAAAACCCGAGCCAAGCCGCACCGTTGCCTTAGCCTGGAGAAAAAAATTTCCACGAAAAGAGGCCATCGATCTTTTAATCGACGTCATCTCAAAACAGGTCAGCCCAAAAATCAATGCTGAATATTTGGGTGTTTAAATCACTCCAAGAACTTGTAGGCGTTGGCCCAAAAGTCGAAGAAGTCCTCAAAAGACTCGGCATCACGACAACCAAAGATCTGCTATTCCATCTGCCGAATCGCTACGAGGACAGGACCACAATTGTTGATCTAGTACACGTCATCCCTGGATATCCGCAGTTACTCGAAGGCGAAATAACATCACAGAATCTAATTCCAGGTCGTCGACTTCAGGCCACACTAACCTTCGAAGATCTCACTGGCGCCGCTCGAATTCGCTTGTTTCATTTTTCAAGAGCCTATCTCAGCACTCTCAAAGGGGCATATAAAGTGCGCATCTTTGGTGAAGCCAGAATGAACCAAGGGTCACTTGAATTTGTGCATCCAGAAATTTCTGTCTTTAAACGTGATCCGCCTCCGCTCGACGACCGTCTCACGCCCATATACCCAGCGACCGAAGGACTATCACAAGCAAAAATTCGTGATTTAGTTCGCCAAGCATTCCTTGCTGGTCCTGATAATTACGCCCTGGAAGAACTCCTCGAGCCACGATACATCCGAGATCGACCGGCTTTGTGGGAAGCACTCCTTGCAGTCCACCAGCCAGCGCGTGGATTGCCACCGGCGCGTTGTATTGAGCGTTTAGCACTCGAAGAGTTATTAGCCCACCGCCTGTTGCTATTAACTAGGCGTGATGACTACATCCGTTTTCATGCACCGCAAATATCTGAAAGCGCTTTGCCGATGCGACAACGCTTACGGGAACTCCTCCCATTCAAACTGACGCAGGCACAAGAGCGAGTTTTGATCGAAATTGATGGTGATTTAGCACAGGGGCATCCAATGCTTCGACTTTTACAGGGAGATGTTGGTTCTGGTAAAACTCTCGTTGCTGCTTTCGCCGCGTTACCATTGATACAAGCCGGCTTCCAAGTCGCACTCATGGCACCCACCGAACTATTATCAAAGCAGCATGCCAACAAATTTAGCCAATGGATGAAACCGCTCGGTATTTCGATAGGCTTGTTGGTAGGCTCGATGAAAATAGCATCAAGAAGACTTATGCTAGAGAAGATGCAGACTGGTCAAGTGCAGTTGATAATTGGTACACATGCCCTCTTTCAAAATGAAGTGAAATTCGGCAATTTAGGCCTCGTCATAATTGATGAACAACATCGATTCGGTGTCGCACAACGGCTCATGCTGAGAGAAAAAGCGGTAATCCTAACGCCACATCAGCTCATCATGACAGCAACCCCGATTCCGAGAACACTTGCGATGACCCAATTCGCAGACTTGGATGTATCGATTATTGATGAGCTGCCGCCGGGTCGAACGCCAGTCGAAACGCGGCTAGTCAGCCAGACAAGAGATGCGGATGTGGCGGAACGGCTTGATGTGCAATTCTCAGAAGGCGGCCAAGCGTACTGGGTTTGTACGCTCATCGAAGAAACGGACCAAAGCCAAGCTGAGGCGGCTGAGAGTCGGCTTGAAAAGCTCAAAGCTCTCTTGCCACACCGTAACATTGGACTGATTCATGGCCGAATCAAAAGCGATGAAAAAACAGCGTTAATGCAAGCATTTAGCGATCACCAGCTTGACCTTCTCGTTGCAACAACGGTTATTGAGGTTGGTGTAGACGTCCCCAATGCCAACATCATGGTAATTGAAAATCCAGAACGACTGGGCCTCGCTCAAATGCATCAACTCCGGGGCCGTGTAGGTCGAGGAACCCGCGTGAGCTACTGTATTCTTCTTTATGGTGAGTCAATCTCTCAACAGTCAAAGGAGAGACTTACACTTTTAAAGGAAATTAATGATGGGTTTGAACTGTCCGAGGCTGACTTGAGACTTAGGGGCCCTGGCGATGTTTCTGGGACTAGGCAAACCGGCGATTTGAATTTCCGGGTTGCAAACCTTTCGGCACATGCTCACTTACTCGATGAAGTTGCGGATTTAGCTCATCAAATTCGGAATGACAAGCCCCAAATTAAGGCGCTCTTAATTGATCGCTGGATTAGTCAAGAAGCACTCTTCGTCCATGTCTAAAATCGATTCATTCGCTAGCAGACTTCCTTTTTGGATCGCAGTAAGTCGTCTCGACCGGCCAGCCGGATGGATTGTTTTGCTCTGGCCAACCTGGATCGCGCTTACCCTAGCCGCCAGCCAAGCCGACTGGTCATGGCAACTGTGGGCCATCTTCACTCTGGGCGTAATCACTACCCGAAGCGCGGGCTGCGTAATCAACGACTTAACCGATCGGAAATTTGATTGTCACGTAAAACGCACCAAAAACCGTCCCCTAACATCTGGAAATATGGAGGTCAGGGAAGGCATTGGGTTAGCCGTCTCACTGCTTTTTATTGCGCTTGGATTGGTTCTACTAACCAATATAGAAACTATATTTCTATCAGTTATCGCATTGGGGTTTACCATAATTTACCCTTGGCTCAAAAGAGTCACTTATTGGCCACAAATTGGATTAGGACTCGCCTTTTCAATGGCGATCCCAATGGCATACAGTGCCCATGGCGCGGCTCTGGACCGACAAGTTTGGTTCTTATTTGCAGGCAATGTGGCCTGGACACTCTCATATGATACGTTTTACGCCATGGTCGATCGTGATGACGATCTAAATATCGGCGTAAAATCAACAGCAATTCTTTTCGGTCGCTTTGATCTGCTTGCAATCGCAATCAGTCAGTTCATCGCGCTAATTTGTTTTTCGGCCGCTTTTTCTGCGGCAAATACCAGCTGGATCGCATATCTCGGAATAGCCGGAGCTGTTGGCTTCGCCATTCATCAGCAAATCATAGCCCGCCAGAAGTCACGTGATGCTTTCTTTCAAGCATTCCTTGAAAGCCACCGATTTGGAGCAGCAGTCTTTGCGGGTGTTCTTTTAGACCGCCTGTTAAAAATTCTTTACTAACGTAACCGTTTCGTAATGAATCTATGGTCTTATTAATGAGTAAAAATATTTTCAAGGTAGCGTATGAGCCAAAAGCCAACCCGGCGAGTAGTGATTGTCGACGACGAACCGGCTATTCGGGAGATGTTGGCAGTCGCGCTTGAAATGGCAGGTTTCGAGGTACGTGAAACAGCGAACGCACAGGAAGCACTTGCTGAGGTCGCCGCGCACATTCCGGATTTGATGCTTATCGACTGGATGATGCCAAATGTCTCTGGGCTCGAACTATGCAGACGTCTACGCCGCAATCAAGAAACGGCGAATATTCCATTAGTCTTGTTAACTGCGCGCGGAGAAGAAGATGCCAAAATAACAGGATTACAGATTGTAGATGATTACATCACCAAACCTTTTTCGTCCCGCGAATTAGTCGCACGATTAAAAGCGATATTGCGTCGTACAACGCCGAAAGGTTTTGAAGAACCAGTCGAATTTAATGGTTTACGATTAGATCCTGTTGCACAACGGGTAACTTCACATGGCGCAAGGATTACATTAAGCCCCATTGAGTACAGGTTATTGCAACTTTTCATGACTCACCCTGAACGTGCGTTTACACGAGGGCAGTTGTTAGACCGGGTCTGGGGTGGCGATGTGTATGTTGAAGAACGCACTGTAGACGTTCACATTCGTCGGTTACGTAAGGCTGTGGGTAACCGACATGAACATCTCATTGAAACAGTCCGGGGCACAGGTTATCGCTTCACTACTGAAAACGTATTACATTCATGTGAAAAGAGATGGATTACTAGTGAGAAGAGCCGGTCCGACAACAATTATTGAATTACTGACACTCAGCACATCAGCCATTTTTATTGGGTCAATTACAGGAGAATTTACGAGGTCTGCCTTAGCAATTTCGGTAGCCTACCTTCTGCTCACAATTTGGCGTCGAAATAGATTCTATGAGTGGCTCGAGAAACAAGAACCCAATTCCAGTCTTTGGCTGTCCGACATGTGGCGAGACATGGTCAAGCGGATAGAACTTCGACAAGCGGCCCTAAAAAAAGAAAATTTATTACTAGAGAGAAAGGTCGACAATCTTCATCGCGCACTCAGTAGCTTGAATGTTGGCTTGGTAAAGGTTGACAGTGACTGGCGCTTGGAATGGTGGAATGGACAAGCAAGCAAGCTCCTGATGCTTAAACTAAACAAAGACCTCGGAACACACTTATTCAGCTTAATACGAAACCCCGCTCTTCGCGAATATGCTGAAAATAGAGAATTTACAGAGCCACTTATACTTACCTTGCACTCACAACGACGCATCGTTCTTGAGCACTTCATTGGTTCGGTCAACCAAGGCGGCTACATCATATTAATTAGAGACATATCCCATTTCCAGCGCCTCGAAGAAATGCGAACTGATTTCGTCGCGAACGTCTCTCACGAGTTAAAAACACCACTAACTGTGATCATCGGTTATATCGAGACACTCCTCGAGAATAATACAGTCCCAGAAAATATGTATCGCGCCTTAGCCAACTCGCTTACCCAAGGCTTGCGGATGAAAACAATAATTCAAGAACTCTTAATACTATCAAATCTCGAAACTACCAAGGCATCTGAACAAACAGAAATACAATTACTAGACCTTGTTTCACAGGTGATCTCACACACCGACCGTTTGAAAGAAACCATACTGAAGACCGAAACAAAAATCATATCGAAAAACTTAGACCAGACAATCATCATTGGTAATTGGAATGAATTATTTTCTCTTTTTTCTAATTTACTCAGCAATGCAATCCAATATTGCCCTAATGGATCTACAATCCAAATATGTTTCACATTGAAAGGCGATCAAGGAATCATAGCCGTTAAAGATAATGGGCCTGGGATCCCCCACGAACATCTAGACCGACTTACCGAACGTTTCTACCGTGTCGATAATAGCCACTCTCGAGAAACTGGAGGGACTGGGTTAGGACTCGCAATCGCGAAACACATTTTGTCACGACACGACGCTGATCTCAAAATACGGTCCCAAGTTAATGACGGCTCAACGTTCGGCTGTCATTTTCCCAAAAATCGAATTATTCTAAACTCGATCAGCGAAGAGGATTAGTTTCGGCATCTCTAATCCCGGGATGTCGCACGTCCACTCCCTTAACAAGGTAAATCACGTACTCAGCAATATTGGTCGCATGATCGCCAACACGCTCAAGGGCACGAACAATCCAAATAACATTCAGAACACTGCCTATTTTGCGTGGATCTTCGATCATAAATGTGGCTAACGAACGCAGGGCAGACTGATACGCTTTATCCACCTCTCGATCACGCTTGAAGATCTGCTGGGCCATCTCGACGTCAAGCCGAGCAAACGCTGTCAAGGATTCAGACAACATTTTTTTAACTTGTTCGCCAATCCTCTCAACTTCTGGTAACCCGAAATTATCGCCCTTACCAAAAGATTCAAAACTTAACGCAGCAACTTTCTCAAGCTCATCGCCCATACGCTCAAGATCCCGAACAATCTTAGAAACTGCAAGCACGAGACGCAGATCAGATGCTATCGGCTGCCTCCGAACAATCAAAGACTCAACCTTTTCATCAAGCAGCAATTCAGAGCGATTAATCTCATCCTCTACCGATTCGATGCGCGAAAAAAGCTCAGTATTGGGGTCATTGCAGCAGTCAATCGCACCGACTAGTTGGTCTTCAACCAATCCGCCCATTTTTAACAAGCTCCGCCTTAATTCCTCAAGCTCTTCATTGAATTCACTCGAAATATGTCGGAAAAAATCGTCTTTTACAGTCGCCATTCAATTTTCTACCCAAACCTGCCCGTAATATAGTCCTGCGTTAGTTCGTGCTGAGGATTTGTAAAAACTTGTGTCGTCTCACCTACCTCTACCAACTTACCCAGATGAAAATATGCTGTTCTATCAGATACCCTAGCAGCTTGTTGCATCGAATGAGTAACTATAACAATCGTGTATTGTTCACGTAATTCATGTATCAACTCTTCTATTTTTGCAGTAGCGATGGGATCAAGTGCAGAACAAGGCTCATCCATTAAAATAACTTCGGGACTAACGGCAATAGCTCGCGCAATGCACAAACGCTGCTGCTGTCCTCCCGACAGTCCGGTGCCCGGCTTATCCAATCTGTCTTTCACTTCTGCCCACAAACCAGCTCTGTGGAGGGCATATTGCACAATATTATCCAAATCAACCTTAGTCGCAGCAAGACCATGAATTCGTGGCCCATAGGCAATATTATCGTAAATTGACTTAGGGAAAGGGTTTGGTTTCTGGAACACCATACCCACACGCGCTCGAAGTGACACAACGTCGATAGCCGGATCATGGACGTCATCTTTATCAATTTTAATCTCACCCTCGATACGGCATCCGTCAATGGTGTCGTTCATCCGATTAAAGCAACGGAGTAAGGTCGATTTACCACATCCTGAAGGACCAATAAAAGCAATAACCTGACTCGAGCCAATATCCAGATTCACATCGTCTAGGGCCTGTTTGTCGCTATAATAAACATTGACCTTTCTTGCGCTCATTCGAGCATTTTCGACGTAAATATTCCCAACCGTGTGATCCGGAATCAGACGGTCTTCCATCTTTTGCTTAGTGTTTATAAGCTGTTCATTGGACATCATGATTTTTTCTACTACTTAGCCTTTATTACCATCGACGCTCAAGTTTTTTCCGAAGAATGATCGCCCCTGCATTCATCGTTATCAAAAAGGCAAGCAATACAATAATTGCTGCGCTGGTCTTTTGAATAAACATACGTTCTGCAAAATCGGCCCACATAAAGATCTGCACAGGTAACGCAGTCGCCGGCTCTAACATCCCCGAAGGTACATCAACAATGAATGCAACCATACCAATCATTAAAAGAGGTGCTGTTTCCCCCAGGGCCTGCGCCATACCGATGATGGTTCCAGTCAATATGCCAGGCATCGCCAATGGAATCACATGATGGAAAATTGTTTGCATTCTTGACGCGCCTACGCCCAATGCCGCATCACGAATACTTGGGGGCACCGCTCTAATTGCCGCACGCGACGAAATAATAATGGTCGGTAACGTCATTAACGCTAACACGATGCCGCCAACCAAAGGTATTGAACGCGGCAAACCAAAAAACACGATAAAAATTGCCAATCCCATAATCCCAAATACGACAGAAGGTACCGCCGCCAAGTTATTAATATTGATTTCAATGATCTCAGTAAATCGATTCTTTGGCGCGATCTCTTCAAGATAGATGGCGGTCCCCACTCCGAGCGGAAAAGCAATCAAAATACAAACCAACAAAGTCCATATTGATCCAACTAATGCACCTTTAATTCCAGCAATCTCAGCATTGCGCGAAGCCGATCCGGTGAACAAGTAGTCACTAAATTCATAAGAAATACGTCCGTCTGCACTTAATTTATCAACGAAAGCAATTACGGCATTGTTGATCCGTCGATCAGCGTCTGGCGTTTCTCGTGTAATGAATCCACGTAGAAATGAATCAATATCATCATCAACTGCAAACTTAACGGTCACAGTTTGACCAATTAAATCCAAATTATCTTTAAGAAAGTGATTAAGACGCAGTGCAGAACCCGATGACATAATCGAACGCGCTGCACGCTTTTGCTTCCGCCCCTGGGGATCGTCAAGTGCCCTCATGATCGCCTCATTAACCAGACCACCCGCATCGCCTGCGTAAAGAGAGTCTTCAGACATATTTCCCTGTGGATCCAAACGGTCTTTGTGCAGTTCAACTTCAAGGATCACATAATGCTGGAACATTCCTGGAATTCCTTGAGAGAGAATTCCAACAAATAACAAGATCAAAAATGCTAGCGCCAACGCAATAGCCGAACGACCCCAAAACTGGAACCAGCTCTCACTTCGATTACGCGCAGCAATCGACCCTGCAACATACTTAGCAGCCTCTTTCGGCGACAAAGCGCCCTTAGGTGTATCAGTCATACTGCTCCCTGTACTTTTTAACAACCTGAAGCGCTAAAAAGTTCAAGCTCAAGGTAATCAAAATTAAAATCAATGCTAGGGCAAACGCAGACAAGGTCTTAGCAGATTCAAACTCTTGGTCCCCAACTAAAATCGTAACAATTTGAGATGTCACTGTTGTTACAGCATCCAATGGATTAAACGATAAATTAGCCGCTAATCCGGCCGCCATGACAACAATCATAGTTTCGCCAATAGCGCGAGACACTGCAAGAATAACTGCCGCAACAATGCCCGGAAGTGCCGCCGGCAAAACCACCTGCCTAACGGTCTCACTCTTCGTTGAGCCAAGACCATACGCTGCATCACGAAGTGCCTGAGGGACGGCATTAATAACGTCATCGGACAAGGAAGAAATGAATGGAATAATCATAACTCCCATAACCAAACCAGCTGCCAAAGCCGATTCAGATGCCACCTCCAAGCCCATAGATTCACCTACTGACTTAACGAAAGGAGCCACCGTTAATGCTGCAAAAAAACCATAAACTACAGTAGGGACACCCGCAAGAATTTCCAACAATGGCTTTACCACAGCCCGTACCCGAGTGGTTGCATACTCTGCCAGATAAATCGAGGCAAACAGCCCCACAGGGACGGCAACAAAAAGTGCAATTGCGGAAATTAGAAATGTACCGACAAACATTGGCAACATACCGTATGTCGCCGTGCCGCCGCCCGAACCGGCTCGTTCAGCACCTTCGAATTGTGGGTTCCATTCAAGGCCCAATAGAAAATCCTGCGGCGGCACTAACTTGAAAAAACGGATTGATTCAAAAAGGACCGAGAGAACGATTCCTAGAGTAGTCAAAATAGCAACCATTGAACTGAGCGCGAGAGCCCATAACAGGATCCGCTCTACATTATTCCGTGATCGAAATTCCGGATTAATTTGGCGGTATCCGCAAAAACCACTGCCGACGGACACAGCAATTGCCAGTACCGTGAGTGCTAGATCTGAGGTCGATTTCCAACTAATCCAAGCTTCACCTGCTGCCTGGATCCATGGCTCAGGCGTCCCAAAAGCAATCCCCTCAACAACATTCATGATTTTGGCTCGTACTACGGCCTGATCCATAGTGCCCATAGAGAGAATTTCTGTTGGGTAAAAATCTTTGACCATTTGCTTGAAGAGAAAGTCGTCCCCGATCGACCAAATAACGAGCAGAATCAAGCCCGGCAATATAGAAGTTAGTGCAGCCCAAAGCCCATGATAGTGAGGTAATGAGTGAGCCTTCGCCTTCCCTAAAGAGCGGTATCTAGTAATCAAGCGCTGTCCCATAAAGAAGTAAACTGCACCAATCATCAGCACACTGAGAACAAGGCTTGTTAATGACACGTTAAGTTTTCTCCAATAAAAAGGCCGGTCGGATAAGCCCGACCGGCCTTCGTAATCAGCCCTAGAGGATTAATTACTTAAGGTTAGCAGCAGTCAAGACTGGAAGATCTTTCATGCGTTTGGCCATTTCGATACGCTCAGCCTTAGGCATTGGAATCATACCAGTGTCTGTCAAGATTTGGTCCTCATTCCAGTGTTTAGTCCACTCATTCATATATTCCGCGATACCTGGCACAACACCCATATGTTGATGCTTAACGTAGAAGTAAAGTGCTCGTGATGCTTTGTACTTACCAGCAGCAATCGCATCGAACGTAGGAGTTATCCCTGACAACTCGGTACCCTGAAGCGTATCTGAGTTCTGGTCTAAGTAAGAGAATCCAAAGATACCGAACGCACTTTGATCTTCTTGAAGCTTCTGAACGATCAAGTTGTCCTGCTCGCCAGCTTCGATGTACGCACCATCAGTACGCATTGCGCGGCAGCTCTTCGCCTTAATACCCATTGCTTTTACGCGAGCATTTTTCCCGCAGAAAGCTTTTTCATTGACGATTTCTGCAAAAGACGCGCGTGTTCCAGAAGTCGTTGGTGGGCCATACACACGAATTTCAGAGTCCGGATATAAAGGATTAATATCAGACCACTTCTTGAATGGGTTATCTATCATCCCACCAACACTGCCATTAGTGTTTGGATTCGGGACCTTGGCCGTCAAAGCCTTGCCCAAGTCAGACAAAGAAATCTTCATTTGCGGTGCTTTCTTCGAGTTTGCCAAGACGATCCCGTCGTGGCCAACTTTAATCTCAGTAAGTTTGACACCGTTTTTGTCACAGTAATCAAGCTCTTTTACTTTCATGCGTGAGGATGCGTTACCGATGTCGATAAATTCAGTTCCAACACCATCACAAACGCCTTTCTTACCAACTGATGAACCACCAGACTCAACAACAGGGGTTTTAAATTTTGGATTTTGACCAACTTTTTCAGCAACGATTGTTGCGAATGGAAACACAGTAGATGAACCAGCTATTGAGACATAATCACGTGCAATAACGGCTGTACTCATCGCGACTATCGCGGCAGCCGTAGCGATACGAACAAACATGTAGGACTCCTTTAAAAGTTGTTCTGTAGGACCATCAATAAATCAACAAAATTTGCAGTTGATGGGCACGCGCTCTTTGTAACGCGAGATTGTTACATTTATATGACAGTCATCAAATAAAACTAAATCAATCAGATTGCCTAAAGTAACGAATCCACAAGCAGTTGCTGCAAGACACCGCATAAATACTTGTTCGAAGCATGGGCATATCGAAAATAATCCTAAAATTTAAGGTATCTATAGTCGATAAAAACTAAAAATCAGAGATCTATGAATATTCATTGTGGAGTTGCGCAAATCATTCAGACATGAGCAAATCACCACTATGCAATGTGTCTTTTCAAACCACTTGAGCGAGTTACTTAAAACCGTCCAGAATTTACTGGCGGCTGAGCGGTTCGATTCGCCGCTCGCTGAGGATTGGCTCGTCGTTCCCAACCAAGATACTGGTCGATGGCTCCAGATGCAGTTGGCCAGTCAACTCGGTGGCTTAGTAAACACACGCATCCTGACCATTGATCAATTATTCAAAGCTCTCGCGCCTGACGCTTTTGTAATAAGCCTTGATACCGTAATTTTTTGGTCGATCGCCAAACATTGGCACTCTTTGCATCCAAACCGTAATTCTCTCGAACTCGCCAATGAAGTCTCACTGTTATGCACTCTGTTTCAGAGGTATCTCTCCGAGCGACCAGACTGGCTCATCGCTTGGGAAAGCTTTAAGCAAGCGGGGCCCGAAGGCGCTGAATGGCAAATGGAGCTTTGGCGTTCAATAGCCCCCAACCTCCCCAGCAGACCGCAGGATGCCATACTTGCGCTCGCGAACGGGAGCCTTGCGCCAACGGTGACCACTGTCTCCCGGATTTTTCTTTTCGCACCCGATCGGCTATCTGACATTCAACTTCAAGTACTTCTAAAACTTAGTAATGAGCGGCCATGCATTTGCCTTGCTCAATCACCATCGCCCAGCGCCTGGTTTGTGGATGGTGCCTTTGATGATCCAGAATCACATAGCTTATTAACCGACCTGGCAAGAGAAAAACGGCGACTAATTTCAATGCTAGCCGACCTGGCCCCCATCGATGGGTTTCGCGACCCAACACCCGGAGGAGCACTAAATACACTCAAATATGGGCTCTATCAGAACCAAAAAATCGACATTGACGAATGCCCAAGTGTCGACGGATCACTTCGGTTTATTGCTGCATCCTCACCAACGCAGGAAGTTGAATCACTCAAAATCTGGATCATTAACTACCTCAATAAACATCCGGACAAAACACTTAAAGACATCGCAATCGTCACGCCGAATCCCAGCCTTTACGGCCCTATAGTACAGCGTGTATTTACAGACCAGTCGGCTTTGATGCATTTGCCCACAGCGTCAGATCCACTGTTTGATCAGCCAATCCAGGACGCCTGCCTACAATTTTTAGGCGACACGCGTCGACTCGGTTTCCAGGCCAGCAGACTAGTGTGTTTTTTATCCAAACAAAGCATTCGAAAAAATCTGAATCTGGCAGATCAAGACCTCCGAAATATCGAGCGCTGGTTAATTCGGTCGGGCGCACGAAGAGGATTAGACGGTCACAAACACAGTCTTACCAGTGCACGAGATCGCATATTACGTGGCCTGATAATCGATCCCAATCTTGCCCTGCCTGCGGACGCAACACCAACTGAAGCGATTGAAAATTCTCATGCTATCGACGCTTTACTGGGTTGTCTTAATGCGCAAAAGATGATCCTCGAGTTGCCGGACGTGATACTCATTAAAGATGGCCTGGATGCTTTTGCAATTTGCCTACAACAAATGACATTGGGCACGGTCAAGAATCTGGTAATGCCATCTGTGCCAGATCACTTTCAAAAAATCACGACACCGATTGAAACGCTGATTGCTTGGTTCCAATCCACCATAAAAACAGCACTCTCACGACCTTTTTCTTTGAATGAGCAAGTCTCGATTAATTCGCCACAATCTGCTCGGGCGATTCCTTTATCAGCGTTAGCAATTCTTGGAGCGAACGACGGCACATTTCCATCTGAACAAAAAAATCACCCATGGGATCTGATAGCCAAAATGCCCCGCAGTGGTGACCCCAATGGTTCGGAGTCAGAGCGCCAGGTACTGCTAGATCTGATCTTGAATACATCCGATCGGCTCTGGATCAGCTGGATCGGCGAACACCCGGTAACTCTAAAAAAAGAGTTCCCTGGAAGCGGGATCTTCTCACTATTGCAAGCAATTGAATCAGTTCCGGAAAAACAAAAAGCATGGGTGCTAAAGCTTGATACAGGGCTATCAATGGCAACGCCAAAAAAAGGATCTGCAATCGAAGAGCGCCAGCATTCCAATGAAATGCAGACACAATTTCGACTGCATGAATTTCTAAGTGCTGTCAAAGATCCAGCGGCCACTTTTTTACGAGCAAAAGGGGCAAAAATCTCACACCCGAACGAAGACCAATTGCAACTTGAGCCGATCACGATTGATCCGCTGAATCGCTTTAAAATTCGCGATGCCTATTTGGGCTCAGGGGATCGACAGATTATCAGGGAAATACTTCTAAAAAATCCCGAAATACCTTCAGATCTTGATCTTGAGAGGCTTCTTGAAACCTATGCGCCAATAAACGTTCAAACGGCATTAAAAATCCCAGCCGAAGAATATCCAGCAGAAATTATCGAACTTTCTGGCATGCACTTAGAAATCATCGGACTAAAACGAGCCAATGTGCCGCGCTTAACAATCGACTCAAAATTTGAGAACCGCAGGACCCTTTCTGCGCTAATTGAATGCTTAGTCTGTTTTGCCATCGAAGAAAGTGATCAACCGATCGATATCGTTACATTTGAAAGTAAAGTCCATCCGTTCGGTCCAATATCACGCGCAGACTCACGGTTACTGCTGACAGCCTGGCTTTCAACATTCAGAACCATGACATCTTGTCCGGTGCCATTAATCTCTCCCATAGCAATCAAAACAGCGAAACAACTTAAAAAAGATCCAAATACGCGGCATTGGATTCACTGGTCTGACGACAGTCTCAATTACAGTCCTCAATTTAGGCGTCTGTTCTCAGACTCTCCATCCGTACACGCAGATCATACAGAGCTGGTAAGACAGTTAGTTCTGCCACTACTCGCCTATCTGGGAAAAGCTCGTGCAGCTTTTTAAACCAAACAACATTCCCATCAATGGACGCCAGCTCATTGAGGCGAGTGCGGGGACCGGGAAAACCTTCGCGTTGATGTCAATTGCGATCCGCATGATTGCAATTGAAGGTCGGCAAGCTCGGGAATTAATCTTGATGACGTTTACGCGAGCATCGACACGCGAACTCCGCGCTCGGATACGTGAGCGTATTATGGACGAACTTGCAGCTCTCCAGAACAACCGCTCTGAGCTTTTTACTCTTTATCCAAAAATGGATCCTCTGCAAGCCTCCAAGCACTTGGAAATTGCGGCCCGAGAACTTGACGATATTGAAATTCAAACCATCCATGGTTTTGCTATCAAGGTGCTTTCAGAACTTGGACCAATTGTACAAATCAATCCAGCTACGCTCATTGATGATACTGAACTATTGTTACAAGAAGCTGCGCTTGATGTGTATCGTGACCTTAGGAATAAGAACGAACCAGAGCTTTTACAGCAGGTAACTGGGGGTTTGCCGCGATTTGTTCAACAGTCCAAGCTGGCATTAAAACCGGTGGATATCTGGTCACCTCCCGGAATAATTTGTCCTGATTTGCACCAAGCTAAAATGGAATATCAACAACGAGTCCGAGCCCTGACCAAAACTCGGGACGATTTAAAAAAAGCACCCGGGATTCCTGGAAAAACGATCGACAAATATTGTGATCAGGCAGAATCCGCCCCGGGCCCCTGGGCAATTGACAAAACAACGGTGGACTATTTCAAAAAAAAGGGCACCGTGCTACCCCAGTATGGTTTTGACGAATGGGCCAACCTATGTCGACCGACAGAGATCGAAATTCAATTTCTTGCCTTCGCATTACGGCAAGTTTGCACTAAATACTTGGCAATCTTAAGCCAAAGAGGACTCGCCGATCAGGATCAGATCGTTGAACAAGCAGCACGTGTCGCGCAATTAACCAGCTCATTTTTGCTTCCAAAACATCGGGTGGTTTTAGTCGATGAATTTCAAGACACAGACCGACACCAATGGACCATGCTTGATGCTCTGTACCCAGATACCACCGATCGCCTATTTGTGATGGTCGGAGATCCAAAACAAGCCATTTATCGCTTCCGCGGAGCTGATACCGGATTCTATTTCCGTATTCGCAACCAACTAACGGTCAAAGCTAGATGGACCCTTGATACCGTTTATAGATCTGCCGAAACGATCGTTCAAGGACTCAACACGCTTTATGATCCAGCTCATACGGTTGGAAAACGACTAGAATCAAAGAATATGCGGGCCAGTAAACGTCAAGATATTCAATCGCTTACACTCAACGGAAACTCCTTTGAAGGCTTTCAATGGTGCGAAGGATTGGATGCGGAGCAAGTTGTTGCTTTAGTGGTGCAACTCACGGCGCTTGGACAAGAGTCAAAACTACTTTGCCAAGGCGTGCCAGTAGAAGCATCCGATATTGGGATTCTGGTACAAGGGCGGGAACTTGCAAAAAGGATCAAACGACGGGGGGAAGAAAAAGGACTTTTGTTTCATTATGCGGACCGAAACAGCGTATTTACACATGCAATTTGTCGAGAAATGGTGGCTATATTCGAGGCCATTGCTAACCCAGGTAATTTAAACAAGATCGCGAGCGCGGGAACGACCTCTATTGCCGGATTGGACCTTCGCGTTCATGGCATCCTATTCGAACACCCAAGGTTTCAATCATTTCAACAGACCATAATCAAAGCACGGGAACTTTGGTACCAAGACGGTCCAATCGCTGCAACCACTCAAATTCTTGCGCACTGCAAAATACCAGAGCGGCTGCCGCGCACGCTTCAGGGACTCGAGGATTGGACAGATTTAAGCCAATGCTTAGAAATTTTTGGCGATGAAGCAACCGGACTCAGTCCATTTGAAGCGGCACGATGGTGGATGCAACAAGCAACAGATCAGACGCAAGCGAGCGACACCAGAAAACCGCGGACACCATCAAGGGAGGGGCTCGTAACTATCGGGACCATTCATGGGGCAAAAGGACTCGAGTATCCGATCGTTATTGTGGCAGGGGAAATCAAAACAAAAATCCTATCCTCTCAGTCGTATGCCTTTGATTATTGTACTGACGATGGGCTCACTCTCGATTTTAGGCCACAAGCAATTGAGTCTGCCACGCTGGACCAGACGGAAGACATCAGACGGCTGACCTATGTGGCACTAACCCGGGCAAGACATGCGGTTTTTTGCGCCCTCCCTCGTGACAAAACCTCACTAGATGAACTTTACAATCACCGTGAAATCACTGATTTAGGTATTCATCATGCTTTATTCGAGATCAGTCCAATAAATACCTCAGAACATAATTTTCAACCGCCTATTGATGAACAACTAGAGCTAAACCAAGCCCAGCCGTCGGGGTGGTTTTTTAGAAGCTTTTCAAGCATGGTCCGCCATGATCTAAGCCCAGACCGCTATATCCGCGCTAACGATGAATACGTAGCCGATGAAATCAGCCCACGTACAGGTAGCAATTGGCATGGCATTCCGGGAGGCGTAGAAACAGGAAATTTTATCCACGAAATTTTAGAGTACGACTCAAGACGAAACTACGCCAAGGAAGAGCGAGAGCAACTAATTGATCGCCTGTGGCCTGCACATCTGGAACGTCATTTTTTCCCTGATATCGTAAAATGGATTACTTCAATTCGGGAGACATTTCTGCCACCAGGGATATCTCTTTCGAACTTAGTATTAACGCAAAAACGACCTGAACCCCAATTTCAGTTGCCTTTGAAGCCTGGATTAACGACTGAAGCCCTATTTCAAAGCTTTACTTCGCTACCTTGGTGGAACTCGCCATCAGAATTGCCACATGGATCGCTCGAAGGCCAATTAATAGGATTTATTGATCTCGTTTATGAAGCCGAGAATCGGTTTTATATTCTAGATTATAAGACCAACATGCTAGGCGAGACCGGTGCCAACTATACCTCTGAAATAATCACACAAACTATGCTGGCGTCGCACTATCAAGCACAAGCAGCGATCTATGGCTTAGCCCTGCATCGCTGGCTAACACAACGCAAGCCCGGGTACGATCCAAATCAACACTTGGGATCGGCGGTATATCTTTTTTGTCGCGGAATCGATGGCCCGTCGAAGGGGATATGGTCAGCACCACTCGATGCCAACGCCATTTTAGAAATTGAAGCAAGGTGTCTTGATGCACCTACACACTGAAAAAGCAATACTGGACTACCTCATCAAAAGAGGTTTACCTGTCTCATTGGCGCCATTAATACGACGCCTATTTGTTAACATATCAGAAGGTCACACAGCGCTGGAACTCAGTACTCAAGAATTTGATTTGTTCGAAAAATCAGGGCTTGATCTATTACATTCAGAATACAGCCCCTTAAGTATGACATCAAAGTTTTTGCAAACGAACCGTCATGCAGAGCAAGAAAAGCGTGTCGCCAAGGCCTTGCTCTCCCGTTTAGATCAGCGCGGGGATATCGTGGTTAACCCTATCAATCTCATGCCCCACGCAGATCCATCACAATTAAAGGCCATTTATGGCGCGTCATTGCTTGGCTTCGCTCTAATTCTTGGTGGTCCTGGAACAGGAAAAACGTCCGCCGCAGCGGCCATCTTAATGGCTAAAATTAAACAGTTTGATTTATCAGTTCACGATCTTGCAGTCTTAGCTCCGACCGGCAAAGCGGCGGTACGTCTGACTAGTTCGATGAAGTCAGCTCAGGAATTGGCGGATGAAACAACTCAACAAATGGTCATTCCCGATGCAACCACTATTCATAGACAGCTCAACGTGCTCAGAGAGAAGAAACTAGTCTTAGTCGATGAGGGATCAATGGTGTCATTAGAGCTCATGGACAGGTTATTAACTGCCATGGACCCGAAAGCACATCTTATTCTGATGGGCGATCCAAACCAACTGGCAAGCGTGGAGGCCGGAACTATTTTATCAACGCTCGCAAAACATAAGGCCTTCACAGACTCCCGATTCACCCTCACAAAGCGCCATCGCAGTGGTCATATGAACGGATTATCGGAACTACAAGACCTTTGCTTAGCAGGCGATAGTGATGGGTTCATCCATGCACTTAAAGAAACGAACTCAACTTGGGTTGCACCGCCAAACGACAAATCACTTGTCAATCTAATTACAAAAAACTATCAACCATACCTCGTAAAGTGCCTTGATTCCAACTATTCGCAAACGCCTGAATTTCAATGCCTAAGCGCTATGAGCCATGGTATTGGCGGGCGCCATTGGGTAAATCGCGTCGTGCAAGATTTAGCTAATAGTCTCGGACTTGAAGGGCGCGGCACACGGATTCTCGTTACTGAGAACCAACCGATATTAGATATTTATAACGGTGACATTGGGGTTCTATTAGACCCGATTTCTTCAAATCAAACGCTGGTTTCATTTGCACATCGCGACCAGCCATTACATCTGAATCAAATCGCTAATTACGAAATAGCATTTTCCGTGAGCATCCACCGTGCACAAGGATCTGAATACCAAGATGTGGCCGTCTGCCTGCCGGAACCTACACAAAATAGCGCGTTTATTCCAAGCAGAGAGCTTGTTTATACCGCAGTGACTCGTGCAAAGCGGTCGCTCCATTTATTTTCAAGCGAATCGCTGTTAAGGCGCGCTTTGGCTCAGCAAACCAAGCGAACTAGCTGCTTAGATCTCTTCTTGAAAGCGCTCTGAGAGGGTAGACTTAAAAACTTAAAAATAATTTTGAGGAGTTGCTGTGGATTTTGACGAACAAGAACCAAACCCAGAAGGTGAATTGATCCTGCGTGTCATCGCCCATCCACGGTTTACTAATGCGCTTGGGGATATTTATGCAGGCTGGCTATTAGACCAAATGGATCAAGCCGCAGCGCAAGTTGCTATGCGAGCCAGCGGCGGACGATGTGCTACTGTGTCGATAGACAACGTAGACTTTGTGGCCCCAGTGCCAGTCGGATCTGAAATCTCTATCTATGGTGAACTCGAAGATATCGGCCGCTCATCGATGCAAATTCGAATTGAAGTTTGGATCAGCGAGTGCGGGAAAGGAAGTTCTAAATCCACAGAAACTAGATTCGTCTTCGTCGCGATCGATTCAAACGGACAGATACGACAAGCTCAGGATCATTCGGGCTGATCAGCCAAGTTGTACCAATTTAGCGTATTGAGCTACTAACCACTTAGCATCACCGTCATCAAATTTAACCTTTACTTTGAGTTGTGGTCCTGAACCCTCAAAGTCAACCACAGTGCCCTCTCCAAACAGACCATGATCAACGCGCGAGCCAATGCCAAAACCGATGCCATAATCAACACTGTCGTCCCAATTTTTAACACGCGGATGACGCTGTGGACGAAAAGCCGGAGCAGCCCCGAAACTTGAAGCCCCAAACGGACGAGAGATTTGTGATTCCAATCGCACTTCTTCGATACAGTCTTCTGGGATTTCCTTTATGAATCGCGATAGTATCCCGTAATGTTCTCGGCCATTCAGTCGACGGGATTCAGCATAGGTCACCGTTAAATGGCTCATCGCACGAGTGACACCGACATAGGCAAGTCTTCTTTCTTCCTCCAATCCGCCGGCAGAGTCCATACTCATTCGATGCGGAAATAATTCCTCCTCAGCTCCAACTAAAAATACATCCTGAAACTCAAGACCTTTTGCAGAATGAAGGGTCATCAATTGCACTGCATCGGCATCAGGATCGGCCTGAGTATCTCCCGCATCTAAACTCGCCTGAGATAAAAACTGAAGTAAAACTGAAGCCTCATCATCCTCAGGTTCGAATGCTCGACAAGCGCTTACAAGCTCATTCAAGTTATCAATCCGAGTCTGCCCGCGCTCTCCTTTTTCTGATCCGTGATGAGCGATCAAGCCAGCTGTATCAATGACCAAACGAGCAAGTTCGAATAAATCGAGGTCAAGGGCTTTTTGGTCCATTGTTTCAATCAATGTAATAAAAGAAGCAACTGCAGATTTAGCTCGGCTTGACAAACCATCTGCTGTCGTCAAGCGGTTCGCAGCCTCCCAAAGGCCTGATCCCTCGTCCCGGGCATCGGTACGAATGTGATCTATAGTTTTTTCGCCGATACCTCGGGGCGGAACGTTAATGACGCGCTCGAAAGCGGTATCATCAAAACGATTCTGAATTAAACGCAGGTACATCAAGGCATTTTTGATTTCGAGGCGCTCGTAAAATCTCTGCCCGCCATAGATTCGATACGGAATGGCAGCCCGAAGCAGTGCGTCCTCCAAGACACGAGACTGAGCATTCGATCGGTATAGAATAGCCAGATCCGAGTAACGCCGACCCTGATCTATGGATGCATTAATGCGATTGGCCACAAAACGTGCTTCATCTTGTTCATTAAATGCGGCGTAGAGCGAGATCAGGTCGCCAGTGCCGCGCTCCGTCCACAGTTCCTTACCCAGTCGATCGGGATTATTTGAAATGACCGCATTAGCTGCTCTAAGAATGACTTCTGTTGAGCGATAATTCTGCTCAAGACGAATCGTAGAGATCGGCGCAAAATCTTTAGCGAATCGATGAATATTCTCTATCTTCGCGCCACGCCAGCCATAAATTGATTGATCGTCGTCACCAACCGCCATAACCGCAGTCTTTGGGCTAGCAAGTAACCGAATCCAAGCATACTGAATTGTATTAGTATCCTGAAATTCATCAATTAATAAATGACGAAAACGATCTTGATAGTGATCTTTAAGGCTTTGATTGTCGCGAAGTGTCTCGAATGTCCGAAAGAGAAGTTCTCCAAAATCCACCAGGTTCTGAGCCCTGCATTGCTCGTCGTAGGCGGTGTATAAATGGATTAGCGTATCATTGTAGTAGTCACGTCCCGTTTGCAGGTGATGGTGGCGCTGGCCTTCATCTTTACAACCATTAATAAAGGAAGCGACGGCGCGGGGTTTGAATTTTGCATCATCAAGATTGTTTGCAGCGATCAAACGTTTCAGCATCCGATTTTGATCATCAGAGTCCAAAATCAAAAATTGTTCGGACAATCCAGCATCTTTCCAGTGGGTTCGAAGAAACCGGTGGGCAAGCCCATGAAAAGTGCCAACCCACATGCTATATAAAGATCGGCCAACAGCTTTCTCAAGCCGTTCACGCATTTCACGAGCAGCCTTATTGGTGAACGTTACGGCCAATAAGGCATGCGGAGACAGTCCGTGATCACGCATGAGATATGCCATACGCTCAACAAGAACACGGGTTTTTCCAGACCCAGCTCCAGCAATTACCAAAATATTTTTAGAGGGGGCCGTTACAGCTTCTATTTGGGGGGGGTTCAATAGCATGCATCATTGTAGCTGTTTTTCAGAGTTTCTACAGACGTCTTTGAGCTAACCTCTATCCACTCACTTCATAAATAAAATCGCATACCAATCGTAATGGACCATCCATGAGCTAGGCACCATGCTCATATACTCATTAAACGTCAGGTCTATTCAAGCAATAAAAAGGCAAGCATCCCGAAGCCATCTAAGCCCAGGAATGCTTGCCTCCAGAAAATCAAGCCCTTAAATCGAAACGATCTGCGTCCATTACCTTATTCCAAGCAGCAATGAAGTCACGAACGAATTTATCCTTTCCATCATTTTGTGCGTAGATCTCAGCAATCGCCCGAAGCTCAGAATTTGAACCAAAAACTAGATCGGTTCTTGAGCCGGTTCGCTCAACAATTCCGGTTCCACGATTTTTAGCTTCGTAAGAATTAAATCCAGCCGCTATCCACTCCACGTCCATAGCCAGAAGCGTTTTGAACCAACTATTGTCCAGGGAGTCTCCGTTCGTCCAAAGGCCTTCTACGGAACCACTTACGCCCAACGAACGCAGCCCACCAACAAGAACCGTCATTTCTACGGGATTCAAGCCCAGGAGCTGTGCCTTGTCCAGCATCATTTCCTCTGGGCTTGCGGAGAACTCTTTCTCGGAATAATTTCGAAAACCATCTGCTCTTGGCTCGAGTAGATCGAAAGAGGTAATATCAGTAACGTGCTGACTTGCATCCCCTCGACCTGTTGTTACTGGAACCTCGGCGTTACTTGCACGTTCAATAGCAACCGCACCGCCAATGACAATCACGTCAGCAATACTTGCACCAGTTTGTGAGGCAATAACGGTGTATTCATTAAGAACTTTTGCTAACTGTTCTGGCTTATTGGCGCCCCAACTCTTCTGAGGTGCCAGGCGAATACGAGCACCGTTGGCGCCACCGCGCAGATCTGAACCTCTGAACGTGCTGGCACTGGCCCATGATGTTTCAACCATTTCTGTGATGGTTAAATCAGTCTCAACGATAAGCTTTTTAACGGACGCAATTTCACCTTCATTCAGACGTTTTCCGGCCGGGGTAGGATCTTGCCAAACATATTCGGCATCATTGTAATCACCCGCAGCATAGTTCGATTTAGGGCCCATGTCCCGGTGTAGTAATTTGAACCATGCCCGAGCAAATGCGGCACCAAACTCTTCCGGGTTTGCGAGGAACTGCTCACAGATCACTCTATAGGCTGGGTCAGTTTTGAGCGCCATATCAGCAGTTGTCATCATTGGCGTGACCTTCGTACTTCCATCGACCTCTGGAGCCAAGTCTTCGCTACTAATCCCAGCCGGATGCCAAATATTTGCGCCGGCCGGTGATTTAGTTAGAGTCCATTCATACTTAAACAGCAGCTCAAGATACCCCATGTCCCATCGAATCGGATTGCTAGTCCACGGACCTTCAATACCACTAGTAATTGCATCCACGCCCTTGCCAGTACGATGGCTGCTCAACCAACCAAAGCCCATCGCCTCTATCGGCGCTCCTTCGGGCTCCACGCCAACAGCATCTCCCGGTCCATTTCCGTGGGCTTTACCGAAGGTATGTCCACCAGCCACAAGCGCAACCGTCTCTTCATCATTCATCGCCATGCGCGCAAATGTTTCCCTAATATCCTGAGCCGAAAGGGCTGGATCAGGATTCCCGTTTGGTCCTTCGGGATTAACATAAATAAGGCCCATTTGAACCGCAGCTAAGGGATTTTCAAGGTCTTGACGCGTAGCGCCGTATCGGTCGTCCCCAAGCCAGGCGTCCTCAGCACCCCAGTAAATATCTTTCTCTGGATGCCAGATATCCACTCGACCAAGTGCCGTCCCATGATTGGGACCGCCCATATCTTCAATAGCGACATTGCCGGCCAAAACGAGCAGATCGGCCCAACTGAGTCGGTTTCCATATTTTTCTTTAATTGGCCACAACAGTCTTCGGGCTTTATCAAGATTTCCGTTATCCGGCCAACTATTCAGAGGCGCAAAACGCTGGGCTCCAGTCCCCGCGCCTCCGCGACCGTCACCCGTTCTGTAAGTGCCAGCAGCGTGCCACGTCATGCGAATGAAAAATGGGCCATAATGCCCATAATCAGCAGGCCACCAATCTTGGCTAGTTCGCATTACTTGTTGGATATCAGACTTAACTTGATCGATGTCCAAAGACTTTACCGACTCACGATAATTCTCGTCATGAACGGGATTACTCTTCGTGTCATGCTGCCTTAGAATGTCCAAATTAAGTTGATTCGGCCACCAATCTTTGTTTTGCGTCCCCTTATTCGGCGTTGTTGTTGAGCCATGCACAAAGGGGCATTTTCCTGAAGTTGACATAAGCTTTCCTCGATTATTTTTATAAATATGGGTAAGGCTGGCTGCCATAGATAACATCAATCTATCGAATACTTTTCGATTGTATAATTAAATTTATTAATGATGAAGATAGAACAATTCTATTTGTGAATAGATGTGCCTGCTTTAGACTAAAGTGGATGACTAGGAGATTTTTAACTTTCTAGAATCACTATTAAAAGTCTCGTTTAACCATTTTTGGAGAAGCAGAATGGAACTAAAAGGCACAAAAACTGAAGAAAGTCTAAAAGCCGCATTTGCGGGTGAATCAAAAGCAAACCGTCGCTACCTCTACTTCGCAAATATGGCAGATATTGAAGGCGCTCCTGAAGTCGCTAATATCTTCCGAAATACTGCCGAAGGCGAAACAGGCCACGCCCACGGACACATGGAGTATCTTATTAAAGGTGGTTCAGGTGATCCAGAAACTGGCCTAGCTGCCAATAACGTGGCAGAGGCGCTTGAGTCTGCAATAGCAGGTGAAACGCATGAGTACACAGACATGTATCCTGGAATGGCGAAGGCCGCTCGCGAAGAAGGTTTTGACGAAATCGCTGATTGGTTCGAAACACTTGCAAAAGCGGAGCGTAGCCACGCAAATAAATTCCAGAAAACTCTGGACGCATATAAAGCTGAAGCTTAAATCGATAGAGAATCAGGGTAATAACCCTGATTCTCTTCGCCCGAGGAGGCAATAATGGCAGCAGAAAAAAAACGTGAGGGGAATCTCGAAGCTCCTACCCGCCACCCAATTGATTGGACCAATCCGAATTATTATGATGAAGAGAAGTTAAACGCTGAACTCGAGCGGGTTTTTGATATATGTCACGGATGTCGCCGCTGCCTAAGCCTCTGCAATTCATTCCCAACACTTTTCGATTTGATCGATGATAGCGAGACCATGGAAGTGGATGGTGTCGCAAAAGAGGACTACGTTAAGGTCGTTGATGAGTGCTATCTGTGTGATATGTGCTACATGGCAAAATGTCCATACGTTCCGCCCCATCCATTCAATGTTGATTTTCCACACTTGATGTTGCAAGCCAAGGCCGTAAAGCATCAAAAAGAAGGCATGTCGATTCGCGATAAAATACTTTCCGACACAGATGGACTCGGTAAGTTAGCCGGAATCCCACTGATCACTGAAACTGTAAATGCAGTGAGCCACTGGAAACCTGTACGAAAGGTTATGCAGAACGTGCTAGACGTTCATGAAAAAGCATGGATACCAGATTTTGCGCCGAAAACGCTACGGCAAATGATTAAAAATTGCGAAGCCGCTGAAGTCAGGAATGGTCAAAAGACACCCGGGAAAGTCGCGATCTTCGCAACGTGCTACATCAACTACAACGAACCCGGCATCGGTCAAGACCTGATCAAGATACTCGAACACAATAATATTCCCTGGGTTGTTGCTGAAAAAGAAGTGTGCTGCGGTATGCCTAAATTAGAGCAAGGAGACTTGGATGCAGTTGATCGCCTGAAGCGCATCAATATTCCGCACCTTGCTAAACTGGCTCGCGAAGGTTACGCAATCTTGGCAGGAGTCCCATCTTGTACGCTTATGTTTAAGCAAGAAATTCCGCTTATGTATCCAAATGATGAGGATGTTCAAGCAGTCAAAGCTGCCTTCTGGGATCCATTCGGATATTTTATTGCTCGCACAAAAGACGGTCTAATGGACACCGAATTTCAAGAAGGATTAGGAGCCGTTTCCTATCAAGCACCCTGCCATGGCCGGGTACAAAATATCGGCAAAAAGACAGAGGAGTTTTTAAAGCTTATTCCTGATACGGAGGTTAAAACCACTGAACGTTGCTCTGGGCATGCTGGCACCTACGGAGTCAAGAAGGAATTTCACGAAACCTCAATGAAAATTGGTAAGCCGGTGTTCCGAGCAATGAACGAAAATAATCCTGATTACATCTCAAGCGACTGCCCCTTGGGCGGACATCACATTGCTCAGGGTATTCGCGAAAACCATAACAACGAGCCTACATTGGCTCATCCGTTGTCACTCGTTGCAAAAGCATATGGATTAAATAAGGAATGAATATGCCAAAAATTAAACGCGGATCATTACTTTCTTTAGAGGAGTATGCGCGGAGACGCGACGAAATTCGCAAGCAAGCGATGAAACTAAAACGCATCAGAAAGGTTTTTATTGGGCCCGATATGACACTGCACTTCGAAAGCGAAGAAACCATGCGATATCAAATTCAAGAAGTACTCCGTGTTGAAAAAACATTTGATGAAGCCGGCATTCAGGACGAGCTTGACGCGTACAACCCGCTTATTCCAGATGGAAACAATCTGAAATGCACTCAAATGATCGAATTCCCAGACGAAGAAGAACGGGCATTGCGACTTGCTGAACTCGTCGGCATTGAAAATCGTACTTACATACAGGTCCAAGGATTTGAGCGGGTTTACGCAATTGCTGATGAAGATCTTGAACGATCAAACCAAGAAAAAACTAGTGCGGTTCACTTTTCACGGTTCAATTTTTCGGCGGAAATGATCACAGCCATTAAGCAGGCAACGCCCATTGCAGTCGGTGTAGACCACGCCAACTACAATTTTCATGTTGATGAAATTGATCCAGAAACTCAAGGATCTCTAACTGCAGATTTTGTATAACTGATTGATGCATCTACCTGCACGGCTCAGTCTTTGACTGAGCTTTTTATCTAGTTTAAACGAAAAAATCTATCCTCTATTCTAAAAAGTCTCGAAACATTATGGTTCTATACGTAGAGTACTAATTAGACACACAATCGATAAAAAAATTTCGGAGAAAAATATGAAAAAACTCGCTCTCGCAATTGCTAGCGCTGCCCTCCTCTCATCGTCATTAGTCATCGCTGGAGGACACGCAAATAACGTAAAAATAGGTATCGTTCTTGGCTTCACTGGTCCTGCCGAATCACTTGCTGAATCAATGGCTCGTGGTGCAGAACTTGCCATAAAAGAAATATCCGCTTCAAGGATGTTGCTCAGTAACGCCAAAGTTAGTTATGTCCGTGCCGACTCCACGTGTGTAGATGCTTCTGCTGCCGCTGCCGCAGCAGAACGTGTAATCGGATCAGACAAAGTTGATGCCATAATTGGTGCGCTATGTTCTGGCGCAACTATTTCTATTCTGCAGAATGTCGCCATGCCGAAGGGAGTTCTTCTATTTTCACCTTCAGCAACATCCCCTGCCCTATCAACGCTTGAGGACAACGGTCTCTTTTTCCGTGCGTCTCCATCAGATGCACGCCAGGGCCAAGTAATTTCCGAATTACTTCAAGAAAAAGGAATCCGGTCAATTGCCATGACATATACGAATAATGATTACGGCAAAGGACTAGCCGATGCTATTCAATCTAATTTTGAATCAGCAGGTGGCAAGATCACAATCAATATCCCACACGAGGATGGTAAGGGTGACTATGGCGCCGAGGTTGGAGCACTTGCTCAAGCTGGAGGCGATATATTAGTAGTAGTTGGATACTTAGATCAGGGTGGAAAAGGCATCATTCAGTCGTCTCTCGACGTTGGCGCTTTTGATAATTTCTTTCTTCCTGACGCGATGATTGGTAAAAGCTTAATCAAAGCAATCGGGCCAGATCTCAATGGATCAATTGGAACAGTGCCAGGAACAGATTCAAATGGCGCACAAATTTATGCTCAGATGGCTGAAAAAGATGGCTTCACAGCAGGTCCATACTCACCTGAGGCTTATGATGCTGCAGCGTTAACGTTGCTAGCAATGCAAGCTGCTAATTCAAAGGATAGCGACAAAGTTAAAGCAAAAGTCTTTGATGTCGCTAATGCTCCAGGAGTCAAAATCCTTCCAGGTGAACTTGGGAAAGCTTTAAAAATCTTAAAGAATGGTGGAGAAATCGACTACGTTGGAGCTACTGCGGTTGAACTCATTGGTGGAGGCGAATCCTCTGGGAGTTACCGCGAAATTCTAGTGAAAGACGGGAAAAATACGACAGTTCGGTACCGTTAACCGATAAGGAAAAAGCGGCTCAGAATATTTCTCTGAACCGCTTTTTTACACAACATGATTATTGTAAAAAATCTTCACAAGCACTTTGGGGGCGTACAAGCCGTCAATGGTGTCAATCTATCAATCGCCAAAGGCTCTATCACTGGCCTTATTGGCCCGAACGGGGCAGGCAAAACCACTCTGTTCAATGTGATTGCTGGGCTATATCAACCAACATCCGGCAACGTTTATCTGGAAAATGATGACATCACCAGTTTGGCGCCACACAAACTATTTAATAAAGGCGTACTCAGAACCTTTCAACTTGCACATGAATTTACAACCTTAACAGTGCGTGAAAACCTCATGATGGTGCCGCCCAACCAAGTCGGTGAAAGTCTTCTGAATACATGGCTTCGGCCTAATCTCGTAAAAGCCAACGAAGAAGCCGTCCGAGCCAAAGCGAATGAAGTAATGAAATTTTTAGAGATCGATCATCTCTCTGATGAATTTGCAGGCAACCTTTCTGGTGGCCAAAAGAAACTCTTAGAACTTGGCCGAACCATGATGGTCGACGCCAAGATCGTATTTTTAGATGAAGTAGGCGCTGGCGTTAACCGGACGCTCTTGCACAAAATAGGCGATGCAATTCTCAAACTTAATCAAGAACGAAACTACACTTTCTGTTTAATTGAACATGATATGGAATTTGTTACCCGACTTTGTAATCCAGTAATCTGTATGGCGGAAGGTTCGGTCTTAACAGAAGGCACGGTTGACGAAGTCAGAAATAATGAACAAGTAATCGAGGCCTATCTAGGCACCGGCCAAAGACATAAACGGTAGACATGAGCTTTTTTGTTGGACGAGATATGACAGGCGGATATGGTGCAGCAGATATTTTGCATGACTGCACCATTGGCGTTGAAAAAGGCCAAATCGCCGTTGTAGTTGGTCCCAACGGCGCCGGGAAATCGACTGCCATGAAAGCAGTGTTTGGCATGCTTCCTTTGCGCAGTGGACAGGTAATTTTTAATGGTGAAGATGTCACCCAGTTAAAGCCTGAAGACCGCGTCTTAAGAGGTATGAGTTTTGTCCCACAAAATCAAAACGTCTTCACATCGATGAGTGTCGAAGAAAACCTCGAAATGGGGGCATTTATCCGGACCGATGACATTACTGATTCGCTTAATCAAGTGTATGACCTGTTTCCTGTTCTGAAAGAGAAAAGAAAGCAGCCGGCGGGTCAATTGTCTGGCGGGCAAAGACAGCAAGTGGCGGTAGGGCGCGCACTGATGACTCAACCAAAGGTATTAATGCTGGACGAGCCGACAGCCGGTGTTTCACCTATTGTAATGGATGAGCTTTTCGATCGAATCATCGAGATCGCACGTATGGGTGTGGCCATTTTGATGGTCGAGCAAAATGCAAAGCAGGCGCTAGAAATTGCAGATAAGGGTTTCGTGTTGGTTCAAGGCCATAATAAATTTACAAATTCCGGTAAAGCTCTTCTCGCCAACCAAGAAGTCAGACGCGCTTTTTTAGGGGGATAATTGATGACTGATCTTCTCAATGCCATCGTTCTACTCAGCAACTTTCTCATTATCCCCGGGCTATCATATGGCTCACAGTTAGCACTCGGCGCACTCGGTGTGACATTGGTCTATGGAGTACTTCGATTTTCTAATTTTGGACACGGCGAGACTATGTCCTTCGGTGCAATGGTCACCATCCTGACGACATGGGGTCTCCAGAGCATAGGAGTCTCTATCCACCCGCTACCAACAGCACTGATAGCGATCCCCGTTGGCATTATTGTTACAATCTTTTTCACCCTTCTAATTGACCAAACTGTCTACAAATACCATCGGACACGTAAAGCAAACCCCGTAACATTTCTTATCGTATCAATCGGCGTGATGTTTTTTATGGGGGGCCTGATCCGTTTCATTATTGGGCCTGGCGATCAAATCTTTTTTGACGGCACTCGATTTATTCTTAAAGCGAAAGAATTCAAAGAGCTCACCGGCTTAGATGAGGGGTTGTCTCTGAAAATGACTCAAGGTGTCACTATTATCACCGCTATTATCATTGTTGCTGGGTTGTTCTGGTTCTTAAACCACACACGGACCGGAAAATCCATGCGGGCCTATTCAGACAACGAAAATCTTGCGCTATTGTCTGGTATTAATCCACGAAAAGTAGTCTTGGTCACTTGGATCTTAGTGGCAACTTTAGCCACCATCGCAGGCACGCTCTATGGCCTAGATAAGAGCTTTAAGCCTTTTGTTTACATGCAGCTCTTGTTACCCATTTTTGCCTCAGCAATTGTCGGCGGCGTTGGCAATCCAGTTGGTGCCATTGTTGGTGGCTATGTGATCGCCTTCAGTGAATTAATTATGACCTTTGCCTACAAAAAAGTGGTTTTGTATCTCGCGCCTGAGGGCACTACCGTTGACTCATTAATCCAACTTCTGGGAACCAACTATAAAATCGCGGTGTCCTTCATCATCCTTGTGATTGTCTTGATTATTCGACCAACCGGAATTTTTCAAGGAAAAACACTTTAGTGAAGGCATCATTCTTTCAAAAACATCGATCTGTTTTGCTGTTTAGCTTCATGGGAACATTGCTAATTCTGGTGGGGGTTTTTCAAAGTTGGTCGGTAGCGCTTACCATTTTCAACCTTTGCTTAGTAAGCGCAATTATGGCTTTGGGTGTCAATATACAATGGGGCTATGCAGGGCTTTTCAATGTAGGAGTTATGGGATTTGCCGCACTCGGCGGCCTTGCCAGTGTTCTAATTTCCATGCCCCGCGTCGAAGAGGCATGGGAAGTTGGAGGTTTTGGAATACTTGCAGGATTTCTGATCATTGTCACCACGGTCATGTCATGCCTTATAATCTGGCCAAAAATCAAAAAAAATAAAAGATCGCGATATTGGATTATTTTTACATTAGTGATTCTTGGTTATTCCGGCCTTCGCATTTTCTTTGATCCTGGCGTCCGCGCTATCGAGGACGTCAATCCATCCGTAACTGGGTATCTGGGAGGCCTCGGATTACCGATTTTAGTTGCTTGGCCAGTCGGAGGGATCTTAGCTGCTGGAGTCGCGTTTGTAATTGGGAAAGTTGCACTTGGACTACGGTCCGATTATCTGGCCATCGCGACATTAGGTATTTCTGAAATTATTATAATAATAATAAAAAATGAAGAATGGTTGACTCGAGGTGTCAAGAACGTAAACGGCCTTCCACGGCCGGTTCCATATGAGGTAGATCTTCAACAAGCTGCTTGGTTTCAGGACTGGGCTTTATTTTTAGATCTCCCTCTCGACGATGCATCTTCGTTACTCGTTAAAGTCTGTTACGCATTATTATTTATCGTTGTAATTGCAGTCCTTCTTTGGCTTTCAGAAACAGCGCTTAGGTCCCCTTGGGGCCGGATGATGAGAGCAATTCGAGACAACGAGGTAGCTGCCGGCGCTATGGGTAAAAATGTTACATGGCAGCACCTTAGAGTATTTGTTATCGGGTCAGCAGTGATCGGTATGGCGGGTGCCATGCTCACCACGTTAGATGGTCAATTCACTCCGGTTGGCTATCAGCCTCTTCGATTCACGTTTCTCATTTGGGTTATGGTCATAATTGGTGGCTCTGGGAATAATTGGGGGGCCATTCTTGGAGGGTTCTTTATTTGGTTTTTCTGGATTGAAGCTGAACCAATTGGACTTTGGATTATCGCCCACCTTACCTCATCAATGGAACCAGCAAGTCCAATTAGGGCTCATTTATTAGAGGGCGCAGCACATATGAGATTGATGACTGTGGGCATAATTCTGTTAGTAACACTAAGGTATGCCCCTGAAGGATTAATTCCTGAGAAAAAACGCATGTGATCTCCACGCGATTGATAAAGCATTAAGACAACCGTGATCTATCCAAATCTCTTTTGGAGTTTCTCACGCACATTGGACGAGCGCTGGCGAATCACTGGCCGCTCCACTTAGCTTTTCGCTTGGCAAAAAAAGCATCAATACCTTCAGCAAAATCTTGGCTCAAATAACAGTGGGTGATCAGATCCTCATCCTCTGGAAGAACTTGGCCAGCCAATCGTCTCAGCCCTTCACGAGTTGTAGATATAGTTCTCGGTGCGAGGGTCATTAGATGAGAGGCTAAAGCTCTTGCTTGCTGATCGCAGGAAATCACATCAGGTAGGACCTCTGAAATAAAACCGCTCACTATCAGTGAATCAATCTCAATAAAATTTGCCGTTAAAAGTAAATAACGTACACGAGATTCACCAAGCAATCGAACCAATCTATTGAGGTTTGCAACCGACAGACAATTACCAAGCGTACGGGCCATTGGCATCCCAAAACGGATATCCGGTGTTGAAAGACGAATGTCAGCAGCGGCAGCGATAGCGGCGCCCCCGCCCGCAACAACACCATGCAACGAGGCAATGACAGGAACAGGTGATTGTTCAACCGCCTGTATCACTCGGCCAATCATAGCCTCATATTCAATCGCATCCTGGGTTGAATGAAATTCCCTAAACTTGGATATATCAGTTCCTGAGGCGAACGCTTTCTCACCCTCCGCGGTTAGGACAATCGCCCCTGTGCCTGTTGGCGGAACCTGACAAAGATCCTCAAGTGCTTGATACATTTCAAATGTAAGAGAGTTTCGCGATTTAGGTCGGTTTAGCCTGAATTCCGCAATCCCATCAGTATTTGTCGTAACGTAATCTACCAACTTCTATGACCTATAAATCACGTCAACCAAATACATTGGGACGCTTGGAACATAAGTACAAAGCATCAAAACAGCAAAGAGTACCGCAATAAAGTAAATATTTATTTTTGATACCTCCCATATATTCGCTCTAGCTACCGCGCAGGCAGTAATCAACACGCTTGTAACCGGCGGCGTTTGCTGGCCCAACGCTAAGTTCAAGGTTACCACCAACCCAAAATGGATCGGATCAATCCCTGCACCTTGTATCATATGCATTAACACTGGCTTCAAATAAGGAGCCTGGCTTTCCAACGTGGCCAAATATTAATTTGACATCAGCTGCCATGGCACACCCTGCTGTCATGGCTGAAACCACAACTAGTGATGTCGAGAGAGAACGAAATCTCATGTAATCCTCGAAAATTATTTTTATAGGGAGTTCATTAACATATTTTCTTTATTGCTTCAGAATCTGCATCGCAGCTTCTATACCTCCCGACTGGTGCGGAACACCAGCCAGGCCCAAACCCATTTCCACACCACTCAGTGTGCCCATAAGCATGAGTTCGTTGAAATCACCCAAGTGGCCAATCCGAAAAGCGCGCCCTTTTAGCTTTCCGAGACCCGTCCCAAGTGACATATCAAATTTATCCAAAATAATCTTTCGAACGGCATCTGCATCGACTCCATCAGGCATCAGAAGCCCCGTCAATACATTGGACTGCTGCGCAGGATTTTTACACACTGTCTCAAGATCCCAAGTAGCAACAGCTGCGCGACATGCATCGGCCAAACGCTGATGCCTATAAAAAACGTTTTCCAACCCCTCTTCCTCAAGCATAGAAATAGCCTCTTTCAATCCATAAAGAAGCGTAGTTGCTGGTGTATAAGGAAAATATCCGCTGGCATTGGCTGACAACATTTCTTGCCAATCCCAATATGATCTGGGTGAGCCACCCACTTTAGAAGCTTCAATAGCGCGCTCTGACAAGGCATTAAAACCAAGACCTGGGGGCATCATCAGTCCTTTCTGGGAGCCCGCAACAGTTACGTCAGCGCCCCAAGCATCATGGCAATAATCCACAGAACCCAAGCCCGAAACACTGTCTACTAAAAGTAATGCTGGATGGCCTGTAATATTGATCGCCGCACGAACAGCCGCGATATCTGAAGTGACACCACAGCTAGTCTCATGATGAACACAACAGACCGCACGAATTACCCGCTTCGCATCCGAACGCAAACGCTCCTCAATACGGTTGGCATCAATACTATGACCCCAATCGCTTTCTAAAAATTCAGTGACAATTCCTAGCCGATCTGCCATTTTTTTCCAAAGCGTCGCAAACTCACCTGTCTCATAAAAAATCACATGATCACCAGGTTTCAAAATATTAGACAGCGCCGCTTCCCAGGCGCCCGTTCCTGATGATGGATAAATCACTACGGGTGAATCTGTCTTAAATATTCGCTTCATCCCCTTAAGAACAGAAAGTCCTAAATCAGCGAAGCCTGGCCCACGATGGTCAACAACAGCCGAATCAATAGCTCGTGAAATACGATCGGGTACTGTGCTTGGCCCAGGTATTTGAAGGAAGTGTCGGCCAGCCCGGTAGGTCATTATGAAGTCCTTTTAAGTATCTTAATGGGTTACTGATCTTAAAATTGGCCATTGCAGGCGTAACCGAAACCTCTTCACCATACATATGGTACTTTGTATGCACAAAAAAGAAGAAGATCATGACCCCCATTGTTTTCCCTGCTCCAGATTTAATGGAGCCGCACTTAAGAACACTTGAGCTCAATGAATCAATTCAAAGTGCTTTAAAAAAACGGCTAGCCTCAGAAACTGCGTGTGAAATTCGATTCGAACAATTCGATCGCGGGCGCTACGCAACGGATGCTAGTCACTATCAGATGTTTCCTGTCGGTGTAGTAATTCCAAAAACAGAAGAAGATGTTTCTGCCGTACTTGAAATCGCCAAAGAATTTGAAATAGCAATCACTGGTCGAGGGGGTGGAACATCGCAAAATGGTCAAGCAATTAATCGCTCTCTTGTAGTGGACTGCTCCAAATACTTAAATAAATTAGTGTCTTTTGACTCTGAAAGTCAAATATGTGAAGTCCAACCAGGCCTGGTTTTAGACCATTTAAATGCAAAAATAAAAGCAAGTGGTCTCTGGTACCCGGTTGACGTCTCGACAAGTAGTCGGGCAACCATTGGTGGAATGTCCGGGAACAACAGCTGTGGTTCTCGCTCAATTCGTTACGGCACAATGCGCGACAACGTTAACCGTGTAGAAATGTTACTCGCCGACGGGTCAATGGCTAACTGGAAACCGTTGGATAAGCATGAACAGACACTCTCGGTACAACAGCTCAATATTCGGACTGATTTATTAGGCCAACTGCTTCATTTAGGCGCCCTCCACAAAGATCTAATCTCTGATCGGTTCCCGCAGTTGATGCGCCGGGTTGGAGGATACAATCTTGATGCACTCATTCCCGATGGGAAGGGCGGATCTGGCTGCTGGCCAGGCACACAATGTAACCCATCCCATTTATTTATTGGGAGCGAAGGGACACTCGGGTTTTTTAAACGAATTCATTTGAAGCTCTCTCCAGTTCCTCAACACAAAACTCTTGGGATTTGTCACTTCAACAGCTTCTATAAGGCGATGGATTTAACCCAACACATCGTGACACTGGGACCAAGCGCGGTCGAGCTTGTTGATCGAACAATGATTGAGTTATCTCGAGACATCCCAATGTTTTCGAAAACCGTCGACCAGTTCGTGCGCGGCAATCCAGACGCCATCTTGCTCGTAGAATTTTGTGAAGAAAGTCCTGGGGAAAATGCGCGTAAGTTGGATCAACTGCAAGTAATGATGGCCGATCTTGGACAAGACGATTCAGTAATTCGAGCGGAAGATCCCGTATTTCAAAAAGCAATATGGGAGGTAAGAAAACAGGGCCTTAATATTATGATGTCCATGCGCAGCGACGCCAAGCCCATTTCGATCGTTGAAGATTGCGCTGTTCCATTAAAAGATCTTGCGGAATACACCCGAAGACTCACCGAAGTATTTACTAAATACGGCACAACGGGCACATGGTATGCCCACGCTTCCGTTGGTACGTTACACGTTCGGCCCATTTTAAATCTTAAGAAAGATCTTGACGCAAAAGTATTGCGAGCCGTTGCCGAAGAGGCATTTACTATAGTGCGTGAATATAAAGGGTCACACTCAGGTGAGCATGGTGACGGAATAGCGAGATCCGAATTTCACAGAGTTATGTTTGGCAATGACGTGGTGACTCTGTTTGAGAAAGTTAAAAAGATTTTAGATCCAAACGGTCTATTTAATCCCAATAAAATAGTAGACCCTCCACGTCATGATGACCCGAATTTATTTCGCTACCATCCAGAATACGAAAAAGAGATCAAAAGACAAAGTACATTTGAAACCGGTTTTGACTGGTCTAACTGGGGTAGCCTAAGTCAAGCAGTCGAAATGTGTAATAACAATGGCGCTTGTCGAAAAACAGATCCTGGCGTCATGTGTCCATCCTATCGAGTGACTCGCGATGAAAAAGATTTAGTACGCGGCCGAGCTAACACCCTCAGACTTGCATTGTCTGGGCAGCTTGGCTCTGACGCTCTTGTATCCGATGCGATGGTGGAAACTATGAAGCTTTGCATTGGATGCAAGGCATGCCAAAACGAATGCCCTACCGGCGTTGATATGGCTAAAATGAAAACAGAAGTGCTCTATCAGCGGAGCAAAAAATATAACCTTTCACTTCGAGATCGCTTAATAGCTTATCTGCCCGTATACGCTCCCTTCTTCAGTTATGTCCGCTGGCTTGCGAACTTAAGAGATCAGATTCCCGGTTTGGCGTGGGTCACAGAAAAAGTGATAGGTCTTACTAAAGATCGGCCGCTCCCAGTCTGGGCAAAAAAATATCGGGCACCCCACTCTGATAAAACGACCGATAAACCTACGGTCGTATTGCTTGGTGATACCTTTAACCGATCCTTCGAGCCAGATAACCTCTATGCCGCTCGATACGTTCTTGAATACCTTGGCTATGAGGTGATTGAAGCTAAGCCTAGCTCCGACAATAGACCGTTATGCTGCGGCAGAACCTTTCTCGCCGCTGGGCTGATCGATGAAGCGCGAAGAGAGGCCTCTCGATTTATTGAAACCATCGCGCCGTGGATCCGACAGGGCATCCCAGTTGTCGGACTTGAACCCTCTTGTTTGTTGACTTTACGTGACGAATTTCTGGCGTTACTTCCCGGATCAGATAGTGAAGCACTAGCAAACAATGCCCTAATGTTCGAAGAGTTTTTAGAAAGAGAACTTTCGGAGGGACGGTGCTCACTAAATGTTAAAAATACAGCCCCACAAAAAGTATTGATACATGGTCATTGTCACCAAAAAGCAGCTGGCATAATGGGGAGTGTAGAAGCACTCTTGAAACGAATTCCTGGTATCGAGGTCGAGTTAATCCAGTCCTCTTGCTGCGGTATGGCTGGGCATTTTGGATACCAAAAAGAAACCCTAAATACATCAAAAGCAATGGCGGAGCTCTCTTTACTCCCAGCAATTCGAACAGCAATGCCAGATACTCGAATTATCGCTGATGGAATCAGTTGTCGACATCAAATTGCTGACGGGACACCGCGCCATGCTGAGCACGTGGCGGTATTTTTAGCTGACTACTTATCTAATGCTTAAAGTGCAAACCAATAGAGAAAAAAACGTTGGTGTCATCAAAAAATCTTACCAGTAAAAAAGGCATCATGCTTTAACAAACCGTTAACTAACTGATTATACGAAATGAGCTCATTCATTACGACTGAAACTTGGGACCAGCTTACTTAAAAGCACCAAATTCGAATTGCTAAGGCAGCACTGTTTTGGACACTAGACGCTTTTCAGTCGATCCAATTCTAAGTCTAAAAAAGCGCAGATATCGTCAGATGAGTATAGCCATTTAATGTTTTCAGAATCTGTCTGAATCCGAAGACACGGAACCTTGTGCTTTCCGCCGTATTCAACTAATTCATTCTTAATGTCAATGTCATTTTTCGCATCCTTTAATTCAATATTCAATGATCTTTTACGCATATGCCGCCGGACCTTCACACAAAAAGGGCACGCATTAAATTGATAAAGCGACATCCCCGACGTCATTCGATCAACTATATCCTGGTCCTTCTTTTCACGAACCGCAGGTTTTGGCCTGGAAAGAAAATCAACCAACAAAATGATACGACCAAGTAAAAATCTGATTAGCCTCATGCTTTAATGCCTCGTTATTAGGGAGAAAGATAGTCTAGACTTTGATGTGCGATTTATTGCCTACCAAAATTACTCTACAGTCACCGATTTAGCTAGATTTCTAGGCTGATCAACGTCGGTACCGCGAAGCACAGCTATATGATACGACAATAATTGAAGCGGGATAGTAAACACGATTGGCGCAAGAAGTGAGGGTGTTTTAGGCATCACACACTGAGTCATTTCACTTGAATGATCAACTACGGCGACATCCGTAAACACAATCAATTGGCCGCCACGTGCTTTGACCTCCGAAAGATTAGATTTTAGCTTGTCGACCAACTCATCATTAGGGGCAACGGCGATGACGGGCATATTTTCATCAACCAAAGCCAAAGGGCCGTGTTTTAACTCTCCCGCGGGATAAGCTTCAGCATGAATATATGACAACTCTTTAAGTTTTAAAGCGCCTTCCATAGCAATCGGATTCATAGTTCCACGACCCAGAAAGAGCGCATGTTGCTTGCCCACAAAACGCTCTGCAATCTGTTGAATCTGCCCTTCAATTGCTAAACTTTTAACCACAAGTTTCGACAGTTGCTTCAAAACATCAACAAATTTAAGCTCGTCAAAGCTTTCTTTTTGACGCTGCCGAGCCATCAAACCAGTCAACAGCAACAAGACTGTTAGCTGCGTTGTAAATGCTTTGGTACTTGCTACTCCGATTTCTGGTCCTGCTTCCGTCAAGAAAGCGAGATCGGTTTCGCGAATAAGGCTTGAGGTTGGCACATTACAAATCGCCAAAGTGGCCACAATATTTGTCTTATCTGTATGCCGTAACGCCGCCAACACGTCGGCCGTCTCGCCGGATTGTGAAATTGCAATCCATAAAGTATTCGGAAGTGTTACCACTTTGCGATACCTATATTCGCTGGCAATCTCAACTTGGCATGGAATTCCAACGAGGCTTTCAATCCAGTACCTGGCTACTAATCCTCCGTGGTAACTGGTGCCGCAAGCGACAATCTGAACGGCTTCCACGTTCGTTAAAAGATCATCACCCTTCGGGCCTAAGATGCCAGAAAGAAGCCGTGTTTTTCCCAAACGACCTGCTAAGGTTGTTTCAATCGCAGCGGGCTGTTGGTGAATCTCTTTTTCCATAAAATGGCGATATTCGCCCTTGCTTACACTTTCACCTGAGATATCGGCACGAATAACTGGTCGCTCAACAGAATTGCCATCCGAGGAATAAACTTGATAACCAGAAGTGGTGAGACAGGCAGAATCGCCATCCTCAAGAAAAACAAAACGATTTGTAACATGTAATAACGCTAATTGGTCAGAGCCGACAAAATATTCTCCATGGCCGACGCCGATGACGAGAGGACTTCCTTTACGCGCGACCCATAAAAGGTCGGGGCTATTGACGTCGATAATTGCAAGCGCATAAGCACCATCAAGCTGGGTAAGCACAGTACTAATAATGCGATTTAAGTCTTTATCTTTAGTAGCTTCATAGGCCAGTAAATGCGCGACAGTTTCTGTGTCTGTTTGAGATTCAAAAACAAACCCTGCGGATTTTAGCTGAGTCCTCAAACTGTCGTGATTTTCAATGATCCCATTGTGCACCACAGAAAATCTTCCAGACTGGTGAGGATGAGCATTGAGTTCGTTTGGTACACCGTGAGTGGCCCAGCGCGTATGAGCGATACCCACTAATGCGCGGCTCTCAACCAGCTTCTGCTCAAGCTCAGAAACTTTGCCTTTTGCCCGAGTACGGAGGAGTCCGTCCTCAGCTAACAAGGCTATACCAGCGGAGTCATACCCGCGATATTCTAACCGCTTAAGGCCCTCTATCAGGATCGACTGTACTGGTCGCTCTGAAACAGCGCCAACGATACCGCACATACCGACTTACTCCACGCGTTTCTTTGGGCGCTGATAAGATGCTTTCTGCACCTGTGGTGCGCGACTCAAAGCAAGTTCACCCTCCACGACGTCCTTTGTGATTACTGATCCTGCACCGATTGTCGCTTGATCAGCTATATTAATAGGCGCAACCAAGCTCGAATTTGAACCGATAAATACGTCATTGCCAATTTTCGTAAGATGTTTAGTTAAACCATCGTAATTGCAGGTGATGGTGCCGGCACCAACATTTACTCGCTCACCAATTTCAGTGTCTCCAAGATAAGACAAGTGGTTTATCTTAGACCCCTGGCCAATGACCGCGTTTTTTGTTTCACAGAAATTACCTAGGTGAGTATTATCTGCAAGTTTTGAGCCGGGTCGGATTCGAGCAAATGGGCCTATTTCAGCATGAGCACCAACTTGACCAGACTCCACTATCGTGTAGGGTTTTACAATTGTCCCTGCTCCAATAATTGCGTCAGTTAAGTGTGAACCGAAGCCAATACGGGCGCCTTTCCCGACAATAACATTTCCTTGAAATACCACGTTCGGCTCAACCTCAACATCTTGGGCCAGGTCTATTCGACCATTAAAGTACACGCTCGATGGATCAACCAAGGTCGCTCCGCTACGCATCGCCTCATCGCGTCGTTGCTGTTGAACGATTTGATTCAGCCTCGCCAATTGTTTCCGATCATTGACCCCTAAAATTACTTCCTCTGAACCGTAAATCGCAACTACAGAATTGCCGCTTGCAGTACTAAGCCCTACACAATCAGTTAAGTAATACTCATTTTGATTATTGCTGGCTGATATCTGGGGCAGCAACTCTTGGAATAAACTTGTCGGTGCAGCATAGATTCCACTATTAACCTCGCGGATTAATCGCACTTCAGCGGTAGCGTCTCTCTCCTCTGTAATAGCAACCACTGAGTGATCTTGATCGCGTATTATCCGGCCATAGCCCGTTGGATCAGAAACGATTGCTGTCAAAACAGATAAACTTACACTGGCAGAATCGATGAGCTGAGAAAGTTCCTCAGAGGTAACAAGGGGCACATCACCATAAAGCACTAGCGTCGTTGTTTCTGGTGAAACGCCCTTCAACGCAGTTTTTAAGGCATGACCAGTGCCTTTCTGCTCAATTTGATGAACAACACGACAACCACGGTCAAGCACAAATGGATCAATCACTTCTGCACCATAGCCGGTAACAACGGTGATTTGTCCATCACGATTTGAAATTAGAGCTTTAGCTGTCGAAATGACATGTAATAGCACTGGCTCCCCTGCAAGAGGGTGCATTACTTTCGGTAAATCCGAACACATTCGGCTGCCTTTGCCGGCAGCCAAAATAACTACGTTAAGCACGACGTCGGCGCAGTTGTTCGATGACCCGCAGACGAGCCACCGCTTCGTCTAATGCCATAGTTGCTCCAGCATGATCGAATTCTGACGGTTGATCCGCCAGCAATCTTTTCGCCTCTGCTTGTGCGTCAAGGGCCGCCGTCTCATCCAAGTTTTCTGCACGATCAGCCGCATCCGCCAAAATGGTAACCTGCGTTGGAATTACTTCCAGAAAACCACCCGACACAAAAAAGAGCTCATCATCACCATTTTCAAACTGAAGTCGAACCGGTCCTGGCCGTAAAGATGTGATCAAAGGAGCATGACCTGGGACAATACCCAGATCTCCAAGTTCGCCTGTCGCAATAACCATTACCACGTCACCCTGGAAGAGTGACTGCTCAGCGGATACCACATTGCACTGCATGGTTTTAGCCATGAGAACTCCTTAAAGAGTTTTCGCTTTTTCGGCCGCTTCCTCGATGCCGCCGACCATATAAAATGCCTGCTCAGGCAAATGGTCATATTCACCATTGAGGATGCCTTTAAAGCCCCGAATAGTGTCTTTTAATGACACATATTTTCCTGGAGATCCCGTGAAAACTTCTGCAACAAAAAAGGGTTGCGACAAAAAACGTTCCATTTTTCGGGCTCGCGCAACCGTCAATTTGTCTTCTTCAGACAATTCATCCATACCCAAAATTGCAATAATATCTTTAAGCTCTTTATACCCTTGAAGAACAGCCTGAACTCCACGGGCAACCTCGTAATGTTCTTCCCCAATGACTTGCGGGTCAAGCTGGCGAGACGATGAATCCAGCGGATCTACGGCTGGATAAATACCAAGAGATGCAATTTGCCGACTTAAAACAACAGTCGCATCCAAGTGAGCAAATGTCGTTGCTGGTGATGGGTCAGTTAAATCATCCGCAGGTACGTAAACCGCTTGAATTGAGGTAATTGAACCTGTCTTGGTTGATGTAATCCGCTCCTGAAGAACGCCCATTTCCTCAGCTAATGTTGGTTGATAACCAACAGCTGAAGGCATCCGGCCAAGGAGTGCCGAAACTTCGGTACCCGCCAATGTATAACGATAAATGTTGTCAACAAAGAATAGAACATCCCGCCCTTCATCACGAAAATTCTCAGCCATAGTCAAGCCAGTTAGAGCAACTCGTAAACGATTACCCGGCGGCTCATTCATCTGGCCATAAACCAATGAAACCTTGTCAATAACATTAGAGTCGGTCATTTCATGATAAAAATCATTCCCTTCACGAGTACGCTCTCCGACACCAGCAAACACCGAATAACCAGAGTGCTCGATCGCAATATTTCGAATCAACTCCATCATATTGACGGTTTTACCAACGCCCGCCCCACCGAACAATCCAACCTTCCCACCTTTAGCAAATGGTGCAACTAAGTCAATTACCTTGATACCAGTTTCCAACAGTTCATCAGATGCTGATTGTTCAGCAAATCCTGGAGCCGAACGATGAATAGGCATTCTAAGCTGCTCACCAATTGGCCCCTTTTCATCGATGGGATTGCCCAGAACGTCCATAATACGGCCAAGTGTCTCTTTACCTACCGGCACAGAAATCGCGGCCTTTGTATTGGATACCTCTAGACCCCGAGATAATCCCTCCGTCGAACCCATTGCAATCGTTCGAACAATTCCATCCCCTAATTGCTGCTGGACCTCAAGAACGATCGGCTTCCCTTTTACATTGAGGGCGTCATAAACTTTAGGCACTGATTCTCTTGAAAACTCAACATCAATTACCGCACCGATGATCTGGACAATTTTCCCGCTACTCATCATCTTTCTCCTAAAATAATTTGTTCCTAAAGTGCCGCAGCACCACCAACAATTTCTGAAATTTCCTGTGTAATAGCCGCTTGACGGGCTTTGTTATAAATTAGCTGAAGATCATTAATAAGATCACCAGCATTATCTGTCGCCGCTTTCATCGCAACCATTCTAGCCGCTTGCTCACAAGCAAGATTTTCCACTACCGACTGATAGACTAAGGATTCGATATATCGAATTAAAAGAGCATCCAAGACCTCGGCAGCGTCAGGCTCATAGATATAGTCCCAGTGAGAACCTAAATTTTCTAATGAATTGAGAGGTCGGGGCAATGGAAGAAGCTGCTGAAGGCTTGGCGACTGCGTCATGGTATTTACAAATTTATTGTAGACAACATATAAGCGATCGATCCGACCTTCCTCATATGCATCCATCATGACTTTGACACTACCGATTAAATCCGCAACTGCCGGACTATCGCCCACGGCACCAGTTGCGGCTACGACATTACCACCAAAACTTTTAAAAAACCCAATTGCCTTCGTTCCTATTACCGCAAGGTCGACCTCAACTTGCTTACCATGGTTCTTGCCTATCTCAGAGATGACTTTTTTAAATAAGTTCGCGTTGAGACCGCCACACAATCCGCGATCGGTGGAAATAACAATATAACCAATGCGCTTAACTTCCCGCTCATCCAAATACAAATGATTATATTCTGGATTCGCATTAGCGAGATGACCAATAACTTCCAAAATACGTTCTGCATAAGGGCGAGTGGCCCCCATACGTTCTTGGGCCTTTCGCATTTTGGAGGCCGCGACTAGCTGCATCGCACTCGTTATTTTCTGAGTGTTTTTAATGCTACCAATTTGGTTGCGAATTTCCTTTCCAGCTGCCATGCGCTTTGCCTCTTTCTAAATCGCGATTAATACGTTTGCGATGATTTGAAAGTCTCGACGACCTCTTTCAACTTTCCGGCAATCTCATCATTATAATCGCCTGATTTGTTAATGGTCTTTCGCAAGGACGAATGCTCTGTACGGAAGTACGCCAGCAGTGCCACTTCAAACGCCACAATCTTATTTAGATCAACGTCATCAAGGAATCCTTCGTTCGCAATATAGAGAACGAGACCCATATCGGCGATCGACTGTGGACTGTATTGCTTCTGCTTCATAAGCTCTGTTACACGCTGGCCGTGCTCCAGTTGCTTCCGCGTCGCATCGTCTAAATCAGATGCAAACTGTGAAAACGCCGCCAACTCACGATATTGCGCCAACGCGAGCCGGATACCACCACCCAACTTTTTGATAATTTTAGTTTGAGCGGCACCACCAACGCGCGAGACTGAAATGCCAGCATTCATTGCAGGACGAATTCCGGCGTTAAATAAGTTCGTTTCCAGGAAAATCTGACCGTCAGTAATTGAAATCACATTTGTTGGAACAAATGCAGAAACATCACCAGCTTGGGTCTCAATAATAGGTAGAGCAGTTAATGAGCCCGTGTGGCCTTTTACCTTTCCATTCGTAAATTGCTCAACATAATCGGCATTGACTCGAGCAGCGCGCTCTAAAAGACGTGAGTGCAAATAGAAAACATCTCCTGGGTATGCTTCACGTCCAGGCGGACGACGCAACAATAGCGAAATTTGACGATAAGCTACGGCTTGCTTTGACAGATCATCATAAACAATCAGCGCATCTTCGCCGCGGTCCCGGAAATATTCCCCCATGGTACAGCCAGAAAATGGTGCTAAAAATTGCATCGATGCAGGATCTGCCGCGCCAGCCGCAACGATAATAGTGTGATCCATCGCACCGTGCTCTTCGAGCTTTCGAACGACTGATGAGATTGAAGACTGCTTTTGTCCGATAGCAACGTAAACGCATTTAACGCCAGTATCTTTCTGGTTAATAATTGCATCAATAGCGACTGCTGTTTTACCAGTTTGACGATCGCCAATAATCAACTCTCTTTGCCCTCGGCCGATTGGCACCATCGCATCAACTGCCTTAAGACCAGTTTGGACAGGTTGATCAACAGACTGACGGGCGATCACACCAGGCGCAACCTTCTCAATTGCATCAGTCTCATCCGAAATTATATCTCCCTTGCCATCTATGGGGTTACCCAAAGGATCAACAACACGACCTAGCAGGCCGGGCCCAACTGGCACTTCTAGAATTCGACCAGTACAACGAGCGGTCTGACCTTCAGCCAAGCGTTGATAATCACCGAGCACTACAGCACCGACAGAATCACGCTCCAAATTCAGCGCCATACCATAAAGACCGCCATCAAACTCGATCATTTCGCCGTACATCACGTCAGCTAAACCATAGATACGTACGATGCCGTCGGAAACCGATACGATTGTGCCCTCGTTTTTCGCAGATACCGCAATATCAGCTTTTCCAATGCGCTGTTTGATCAGCTCGCTGATCTCAGAAGGATTCAATTGATCCATGAAACGTTCCTTTCAAATTCTCTAAGCTTAAGAAGTTAAGGACTCAGCTATTTTTGATAGCCGTCCCCGAACTGTCGCGTCAATAACAGTGTCGCTCGAGCGGATTTCAAAACCACCAATTAGGGACTGATCTACCGCAGTCTCCACACGGATAGTCGTGCCAGCATATTTTGTTTTCAACTTGGTTTCGAGGAGTTTGAAGTCATTATTATCAAGTGGATAAGCACTTGTAATCGTGATCTCAAGAGCCTGTTGACCAAGCGCCACCAAACGATCATATTCGTCCGCGATCGCCGGGAGTGCCAGCAATCGCCCATAATAAGCCAATGCATCCAGCAAAGTCTTCGAGCCGTCTACATTAGCGTCTTTAGTTAAGTCAGCCAAAATGGCGACTTTTTGTTCTGAACTAACACTGGGATTTTTCAGAACCTCTATCATAGCGATATCCGAAGTAATGGCATGAGCCAGGAGCAGAAATACGGCCCATTCAGCCTCTTTTTTGGCGTCACTTGCAAATCCAAAAACCGCCTTAGCATATGGCCTTGCGATCGTGATCAGTTCTGCCATTACCGCCCTCCTAAAGCTCTTCTGCTAGTTCGGTCAGCAATTTTTTATGAGCAGCTGCATCAACACTTGCATTCAGTACTCGCTCAGCGCCAGAAATCGCTAATTTAGCAACATCCGCACGTAATATTTCACGCGCTTGCGCAACCTCTTGGGCCATTTGGGCTTGTGCAGAAGCCATTATTTTTTCGGCTTCTTCACGCGCCTTACCCTGCGCTTCATTCACTATTTGTGATGAGCGCTTATTAGCCTGCTCAAGCAAATCAGTGGCTTGCGCTCGAGCAGAACCGAGCTCTACCTCGATTTTTGCTTTAGCCGTTTCAAGGTCTCGAGCCGCCTTATCAGCAGCATCTAAACCCTCAGCAATCTTTTTTTGTCTCTCTGCTAGGGCCTCGGATACTGGCGGCCAAACATACTTCATACAAAAGAGAACAAAGATTGTGAACGCAATGAGCTGCCCAATTAGGGTTAAATTTATATTCACAAATTCACCTCGCGATCGGTCAAATCAACAAATCATGTCGCTTTGATATATTTATTGACTTACCAAAGCCACGAACGGATTTGCAAACGTAAAAAAGAGTGCAATACCTACACCGATCATGGTCACAGCATCCAAGAGCCCGGCAACAATGAACATCTTCACCTGAAGCATCGGGACCATTTCTGGCTGTCGAGCGGCTCCCTCTAAAAATTTGCCTCCAAGAATACCGAATCCAATCGCCGTTCCCAATGCACCCATACCGATCAGCAGCGCTACAGCAATCGCGGTCATTCCTACTACAGTTTCCATGTTTCCTCCAATTAAAGGACGTTAAAATAAATAGTTAATTTAGTGATGCTCATGTGCCATCGAGAGATATACGATGGTTAGCATCATGAAAATGAATGCTTGAAGGACAATTACGAGAATGTGGAAAATTGCCCAAGGGACGGACAAAAACCACTGCACGTAGAAAGGCATTAAAGCAATCAATATGAAAATCAGCTCGCCAGCATAAAGATTGCCGAATAATCGCAAAGCTAATGAAATTGGTTTTGCAATCAACCCAACACCTTCAAGCAGAAAGTTAAATGGGATCATCCATTTACCAAAAGGCTGCAAGGTTAGCTCCCCAACAAACCCCCCAATCCCCTTGATTTTAATCGAATAAAAAATAATAAGAAGAAATACTCCAATCGACATACCTAGGGTGGCATTAACATCTGTGGTTGGAACAACCTTCATGTAATCCACGCCAGCGGCATGGAAGATGTAAGGAATTAGATCAACCGGGACTAAATCCATTAAATTCATTAAAAAGACCCACACAAGAATTGTGAGGGCAAGAGGTGCAATAACAGTGCTTTTACCGTGAAACGTTTCCTTCACAGATTTATCGACAAATTCGACCATCAATTCAACAAAATTTAAAAGACCGCTTGGAACGCCCGAGTGCGCCGTTTTCGCGCCGACTCTAAATAACCCACAAAATAAAATTCCCAACGCGACTGACCAGCCCATTGTATCTACGTGGATTGCCATAAATCCCATTTCAGATGCTTCTTGAGCTCCATGCGCAAAAGACCAACCATGATCAGGGTGAAATCCATAAGTCAGATTCGTTAGGTGATGTTGTATATATTCAGAAGCTGTCGGGTTTTCAGACGCCATTACAAATTCCAATCTAAAGTTTTGTTCTGCCATTTAAAATAAATGAAAGACTAAATTGCCCTACCAGAATCGCTGCAGCGAACCCGGCTATTACTGCGCCACCGACCAGTGTTCCTATGAAAGACCAAAGGAGTGCAAATAGGGCCACGGTAGTACTTAGTTTTAACCCCTCACCTACGAATAGATTCTGGGCGATAGTCCTAGCGTTCCGCGCGCCGCGTACTCGAAAAACCCACCAACTAAATATTATTTGGGGGATAATCGCGACAAAACAGCCGAACAATATACTGTAAGCAACGGCAAGCGTACTCGTTAAAAACCCTATTAAAGTTCCAATGATCGCAACTATAAATTGTACGGCCGGAACAACTGTAGCTGGATGCGTCATTTTAAACATAAACGAACATCGCGTCGCGGAGTATAAGCAGTCAGAAGTAACTGATCAATGACAATCATCTTTTTATCAATTTGAAGTTCAATTTCATTCGTTAACTTTGAGGCGTGCCACTAAACCATCAAGCACATCTAATGAACTATAATTTATAATAATTTGTCCTGTGCCAGCCGTTTTGGTTTTTATGCGCACGGTTGCCCCCAAATAATCGGATAACCTAGATTCCAAGCTTGAGACATTTGGATCGGTACCTTTTGTTTGATTGGCGACCTTACCTTCCATAACTCGTTTAACTTGAGTTTCTGTCTGGCGGACAGACCACCTATTTTTAACTATCTCTATTGCCAAAGGCAATTGCATAGACTCAGGGAGGGGAATTAATGCTCTGGCATGCCCCATGTCGAGAACACCATCGTCCATCATTTTTTGGATGCCAGGTGTTAAGCTTAGTAAACGAAGCAAATTTGCTACATTTGATCGGCTCGTTGAAATTAGGTCCGCCAACGAATTTTGATCTAACCCGAATTCATCTCTCATTCGGGCAAGAGCCCGCGCTTGCTCTATTGCCGTTAACGCCTCACGTTGTATATTTTCGATCAAAGCAAGTGCTGCGACTTGCTGATCGTCTAGATCCCGGATTAAAGCTGGCAACTCAGATAAGCCAGCATTTTGACTCGCCCGCCAACGACGCTCACCAGCAATCAACTCATAACCTTCCGCAATCTTACGAACAATTACAGGCTGCATGATTCCATGCTGACGAATCGAACTTTCTAATTCTTTAAGCTCTACGTCGGCAAACCGGACTCGTGGTTGGAAACGATTCGGCACCAGCTGCTCGATTGGCAAACTAACGAGTCCATATTGGGCTACCTGGCCCATTGGGGCAGCGGCCTGAAGTGATCTATTCTTCAACACAGCATTAATGGTTGACTGGTCTAGGCCTAAGAGCGGATTGAAGCCCAAGCCACGGTTTTTATGGGTCATATTATTTTTTCATTTTAAGTCGTTTACATAGTTCAGATGCCAACGCTAAGTACGACAAAGCTCCTTTCGAGAGTCGATCATATCGTAATACAGGCAGCCCATGGCTAGGCGCTTCCGCAAGCCTTACGTTACGCGGGATTACAGTCTTAAATAATTTTTCTTGAAAAAACTGTTCCAATTGAGCTGAAACCTGTCTTGTTAGGCTTGTGCGTGGATCATACATCGTGCGCAAAACACCATCTATTACAAGATCGAAATTGTGGGTTGCACAAACTTGCTCAATAGTTTCAATTAGCGATGCTATTCCTTCCAAGGCGTAAAACTCACACTGGACTGGAATAATAGCGGCATCAGCTGCAACTAAACCATTAATTGTAAGCATACTGAGCGCCGGAGGGCAGTCAATTAAAATAAAGTCGTAATTGGAGATCTGATCTTTTAGCACGTCACGTAACCTGTACTGGCCGCGAGATGCCGACAGTAAGTGCGCTTCTGCCTGAGTTAACTGAATGTCGGATGGCAATAAATCATAGCCCGCTTTTGTCCCGATAACGCACGCTTCCTCAAAATTGCTCTCACCAAGCAGCAATCCTCGAACATCGTTTTCAATACTTCGTTTTTGAAACCCTGAACCACTAGTTGCATTACCTTGTGGATCAAAGTCAATGACCAAAACGCGATGTCCAATCTCGTTTAACGTTGCGCCCAAATTAACACACGTTGTTGTCTTTCCAACCCCGCCTTTTTGGTTTGTAATAGCGATAATTCGCGTCATCTCATAATCCGTTGTACAACAGCAAGGTTACGTTGTTCATTTACGATATGTGGAAGTTGATGAATCGATATCTTACAATTTTGATATCTTAATTTAGCCTCTACAAGTTCGTCACCTACACGAGCACCTTTCATTGCGAGGATAACACCATCACACGAAAGCACAGGGAGCGCTACGTCGATAATATCATTCAGATTTGTAAATGCTCTTGTGATTACTTGCTCGAAAGTAGCAACTGGTTGAAATTTCTCTATTCGGACGTGTTCAATCGTTATATTTAATAATTGAAGCTGATCTTTTATGTGCCGAGCAAATGACAGCTTTTTCGCGTTTGAGTCGAGAAGAGTAACCTGTAAGTGTGGAAATAAAATTGCCAGTGGCAGTCCCGGGAATCCTGGCCCTGAACCTATATCTAATAAATTTGATTGGTTGATAAATGAATGCACACTCAAAGAATCAATCAATTGATAATTTAGTACCGAGTCTCTGTCCCTGTATGCACTGAGATTAAAAACCTTATTCCATTTAATATGTTCATCAATTAGATAGTCAAAATCTTTTTGGATTGTCTCAGTTATCGAAAGGCCTAGTTGCTGAGGCCAAGTCATCGTATTCATTAACTCGCTAATTGTTGACGGTTATGCACTTGCATCCTCTTTAGATGAACTAATAAAAGACTAATAGCGGCAGGCGTTACTCCCGAAATTCGCGATGCTTGAGCCAATGTTTCTGGGCAATGATCTATTAATTTTTGCCTCGCTTCGTTTGACAATCCAGTAATTATTGAATAATCAAGGTTAATTGGAATTTTAATATTTTCATTTTTCTTTAGTTTTTTTATTTCGTCTGATTGACGGTCAATATAGCCCGAGTATTTGATTAAGATCTCAACTTGAGAGCTAATAGAAGCATCATCATGAGGTTTTGTATCAGTCAGTCTCATTAATTGATCATAATGAATTTCAGGGCGTTTCAACAAATCTTTAAGTGTTGTCTCCTTTAATAACGGAGACGTCAACTCAGGATTTAATTTATTGACTATAGCGTCTGACGGCCGAATCCATATGCTCTCAATTCTGTTAGTTTCTTGACCTATTGCTTCTTGACGTTGGTTAAAATGTTGCCAACGAGCCTCTGTGACTAAGCCCAAATTTCTAGCAATTTCGGTCAGACGACTATCTGCATTATCTTCGCGTAATGCTAACCGGTACTCTGCTCGCGACGTAAACATTCGATAAGGCTCTTGGGTCCCTAGGGTTATTAGGTCATCGACCATAACCCCTAAATATCCTTGGTCTCGACCAACAACCCAAGCTTCTTTTTCTTGACAACGTAGTGCAGCATTGACGCCTGCTAGCAAGCCTTGAGCTGCTGCTTCTTCGTAGCCAGTAGTTCCATTAATTTGCCCTGCAAAATAAAGATTACTTATGAGTTTGCTTTCAAGCGTTAATTGCAAATCTCGAGGATCAAAATAATCATATTCTATAGCGTATCCAGGCCTTGTAATAATTGCTTTTGAACAACCGACCATCGACTTTATAATTTCATATTGAACTGAATACGGTAACGACGTACTTACGCCATTAGGATAAATCTCATTAGATGTTAAACCTTCGGGTTCTAAGAATACTTGGTGGGTTGGTTTATCACTAAAACGAACAATTTTATCTTCGATAGATGGACAATATCTTGGGCCAGCGCCTCCAATATTTCCGGTATACATAGGGCTTTGATGTAAATTACTTAAAACAATATCTCGAGTTTGTTCAGTCGTTCTAGATAAATAACAAGAGATTTGTTGCGGATGTTCATTCCCTTTACTCATCGTTGACATATAAGGCGGAGGATTATCGCCTGGCTGAGGCTCTAAGGATGATAAGTCTATGGATCGACGATCTAAACGCGGTGGAGTGCCTGTTTTAAGCCTTGCCATGCGGAATGGTCGGTCACGCAATGATTGGGCCAACCTATCGGACGCGGGGTCCCCTGCGCGTCCTCCTGATTGCTGGTTCATGCCTATATGTATTTGTCCTGCAAGGAATGTTCCAGCAGTCAGTACGACTGTCTTTGCATAGATCTTAATGCCCATTGCTAATTCGACACCAATAACGCGGTCATCCGAAATTAAAAGATCCGTTACCGGTTGTTGAAAAATTTTTAAATTACTAATGTTCTCAATGCATTCACGCATGTGGTGGCGATATAGAACTCGGTCTGCTTGAGCTCTTGTCGCTCTTACCGCAGGACCTTTTCGCCGATTAAGTACTCTAAATTGAATTCCTGCTTTATCAGTGATTTGACCCATAAGACCATCACATGCGTCAATTTCTCTAACAAGATGACTTTTTCCAATACCGCCAATTGCTGGGTTGCAAGACATCTGTCCAAGTGTCTCGATAGAATGAGTAAGCAGGAGAGTGTTACAGCCTAATCGAGCAGACGCGTGCGCTGCTTCGGTACCGGCGTGTCCTCCTCCTACGACGAGGACATCAAATTGAGTTGTGTGATCCATAAATATATATAAAGACTTAAATAAAGATATTGTTATTGTTATTAATATTACGCTTGTTTAGTTGTGTGGAAAAGTCATTTTTTCGAAAAAAAATCATTAAGTTACTGCCAAAAAAAGTCTGTGTGTGATCTACCTTAAAATCATTCTACAAGCGGTGTGTACTTGTGTACAAAAGGTATGGTTATGCACAGGTCAATTTATCCAGAGGTTTGGAGGTGTAGTTGAGGGATAATTATACCTCACTTGCCAATACAAAAAGATGAGAATATTTCGGTGAGCAGGTCTTCTGATGTAAATCTACCCGTAATTTCCGAAAGAGCGTTTTGAGCCAGGCGTAAGTCTTCTGCTACTAGGTCAAGGAATTCAGCAGTTAAGGGATTTTCCCGAGCTGTTTTCAGGTGTTTAAGAGCTAATTTTAATTGGATGATATGGCGGCTTCTAGCTAAAAAAGTGTCTGCGGAATCAATGATTCCTAGTTGGGAGTGAATAGCACTAATTAATGTGTTTATACCTTCACCAGTAACGGCGGAAATGTCGTAAAGTGGAAATGTGGAGGAAGTTTTTCCTTTTTTTGGATAGAGATCAATCTTGTTTCTAACCAATAAGGTAGTGGCATCTTCATTATTAGGGTTAAACAAATTTAGAATATCAGCTGTGTGGATATCTGTAATTTGTGCATCAAATAAGCAAAGAATAAAATCAGCACCGGATAACGCTTCATAAGCGCGTTTAATTCCTTCGGTTTCGATTGGATTGTCGGTTAGGCGAATTCCCGCGGTATCTGTAATTTGTAGTTCTAGCCCATTAATGACTATGTTGTGCCTAATAAGGTCGCGTGTTGTTCCGGGTATATCTGTAACAATAGCTAATGGGGCTCGTGCAAGGGCGTTTAAAAGAGAACTTTTACCTGTATTAGGAGCGCCAATTAAGACGATGTTAGTGGTATTATTGAGTGGAGCACCATGATTGGCTTTTTCAATAATATTCAATAATGAAAGTTCATATCTCTGAAGAAGTTGTGAAAAGCTAGTTAATGTGTCGGGTTCAATTTCTTCGTCGGGAAAGTCTATGTGGGCTTCTATATGAGTTCGTAAGTGTTTGAGTTGGTCCACCAAACTTTGGATGTGGCGGCCAAACTCGCCTTGCATAGAACGATTTGCGGCTTTGACAGCTTCGATTGATGAAGCAGAAATCAGATCACTAATTGCTTCGGCTTGAGTTAGATCGATTTTCCCATTTAAAAATGCTCTCTCAGTAAACTCTCCAGGATTTGCTAGTCGTGCACCTTCTTTAATTACGGCAGCAATTACCGCTTGAGTCACAACAGGTCCGCCGTGGCCTTGAAATTCTATGACGTCCTCTCCTGTGAAGCTCGCAGGGCTGGGGAAGTAAAGCCATATTCCGGTGTCAATAATATCTTGTTTAGTAGTTATAGATCCTAGTGTTGCTATCCGCGGAGTAAAGGCGCGTTGAGAGAGTGCTTCGGCGATTTTTAGGCTAGTTGGGCCAGAAATGCGAATGACACTGATTGCGCCTCGGCCAGTAGCCGTTGCTGAGGCAACAATCGTGTCATTTACCGTCATAGACTACTGTGATTTTTTTCAATACCTTTTGTAATAACCCATTGTTGGCAAATCGAAAGGATATTGTTCACTACCCAATAAAGGACGAGCCCTGCGGGAAACCATAAGAAAAAGAAGGTAAACGCTACAGGCATGTACTTCATGATTTTTGCTTGCATTGGATCTGGTGGCGTTGGGTTTAAAGAGGTTTGGATAAACATCGAAACGCCCATTAAAAGAGGAAGAATGAAGTATGGGTCTTTGGTACTAAGATCAACAATCCAAAGAATGAAGGGTGCTTGACGAAGTTCTACAGATTCTAAAAGAACCCAATAGAGCGATATGAAAACTGGCATTTGCACAACAATTGGTAAGCAGCCGCCTAAGGGATTTATTTTTTCGCGCTTGTAGAGGTCCATCATTTCTTTAGACATCCGCTGGCGATCGTCGCCGTATAGTTCCTTCAATTTTGCGATCTCTGGTGTGAACTTCCGCATTTTAGCCATTGATCTATAAGCGGCAGCGGATAATTGGAAAAAAGCACCTTTAACCAATACTGTAACTAAGATAATGGCAAGACCCCAGTTTGCAACGTAAGTTTGAATAAATTTCAAAAGCCAGAAAAGCGGTTGGCAAATGAACCAGAGCCAACCATAGTCAACAACTAGCTCTAAGCCTGGTGTTAAGGCTTCTAGAGCTTCTTGATCTTTAGGCCCTATGTAAAGAGTGGTTATCGAGTCAACGGTTTTTCCAGATTCTACGGTCTGGTTAGGGCTTATAATACTGCCAATATTTTCACCCTTATCGTTTTTTCGAAAAGTGTAGCTGTTTGTATTTGTTGGTGACGGAATCCATGCGGTAGTGAAGTAATGTTGAAGCAGGGCAAGGTAACCGCCTTCCAGCCCTACAGTTTTAATTTTAAGTTCGGAGTTGAGTTCTGTAGCGTCTGCCGTTGTTTCAAAATCGGTAAAAGTGACCTTCTTATAACGCTCGTCTGCTGTTTTGAGCGCAAATCCTAAAAAGGCTTTCATGCCCATTGAGTTTTGGATGGACGGGTCGGGAGAGTTATCTCTTTTAAGTTGTACGAAAGGTATTACTGTTTTGGTCGAATCGCCGTTATTTGTGACGCGTTGTATTAATTTAATATCGTATTTGTCAGGTGTAAATTCGTAGATTTTTTGGACTAAGAGACCTTTATCGGTTTGTGTTTGCAAGATGACTTGAGTCAGCCCTGAGATTTCGTAATTTAAGTTCTGCGATAGGTAGATCGGGCGACCATCAACTGAGGCGTCGGGTCCATCTGGGCCAACTAAGCCGCTTTGAGCGATATAAGTATGCTCACGGTTTTCTAATAAGCTTATCGGGTCATCTGGTCTGCCAAGAGTTTTAGGAAATTTCTTCAATAATGCTTGGGTAATATCACCGCCCACTAGATCAATTGTGATGTCAAATAGAGGAGTACTTACGTTAACAGTGGTCTCATCGTCAGGATTGGTTGATGTTTGAACAGTTTGCGTACTGATCTGTGAGTTGGTTAATGGGTCGATAATTTGCGGAGCATCAGTACGCGTTGAGGTGATGACTGGTTGTGATCTTTCGGTTTTGACTGCTTGTTCTGAATAATTGTTCCATTGCAGAAATAAGATATACGTCAAAACGCCAACCATCGCGAGTAAGCCTGAGCGTTGGATATCCATCAATTTTGTTCCGTTTTTTCTGATTTATCCGGGACTGGATCATAGCCGCTGTCGCACCCGGGATGGCAACGGCCGATTCGTTTTATTCCCAACCAAATTCCGTTAATAATGCCATGAATTTTTATGGCATCAATGGTGTAGGCGGAGCATGTTGGTTCAAACCGACAAGTGGGTGGAAAAATAGGTGAGATAAAGTACCGGTAGAACTGGATTACTGCAATTGCTGATTGACTGAAAACGTGAGACTTTTGCATCTTATGGTTTTAGTTTACCGAACAGCTTGCCAAAGCTTCTTGCTAATACCGTCTGAAATTCTCGAGCATGTAGGTCGGTTGGTAAGCTTCGTGCAATGACAACGCAGTCAATGGATATATCATTAAGTGATGCGCGGAGAAACTCTCTAAAAACTCGGCGAAATCGGTTTCGATCAACTGCTCGCCTGAGTTTTTTCTTTGGGGTAACAAATCCTATGCGGGATAACCGATCTTCGTTCTGGTTGATTCGGGCTAATAATAAAAAATCCCGAGTGCTTGATCTGGCGTCCGGGTTTTTAAAGACTTTGTCAAAGTCACTACGAGACGGCAGCGAGCAAACCGCCATATCATTAAACCTTAATTAAGCTGTCAGTTTCTTCCGGCCTTTAGCCCGTCGACGCGCAATGATCTGGCGCCCGCTTTTGGTTGCCATGCGAGCGCGAAAGCCATGGTTGCGTGCTCGTTTTATTAGACTTGGTTGAAACGTACGCTTCATGAGTAATACTTACCAGTTAAAAAATAGGGACATCATCATATCGAAACTTGGGTAAAAAATGAAGCTTTAAAGATTGATGGTTTGCAGCTGGGTATTTTAGTTGCTTCCTCATTTCTGTGGATAAAAATCTTTTAGAGTAAGAGGGACTGTTTTTCGTGAGTTTTTGGACAGGTTTTGAGCAGTTGCACAAGGTTATCCACAGATTCATTCAGAAATGTTTTATGGTTTATAAACCAAAGGCTTAGAAATAATATTTGTCTTGGGCCTTGACGCAGGTGCTGTAAATTGTGCATAAGTTATCCCTACATTAGTAGAGGAATCAAATGTGAAGTGGGAAGTTTGTGTAGAACAACTGAGGGAAGAGCTTACGGCTGAGCAGTTGAACACGTGGATTAGACCGCTTCAGGCAGTGATTAACGAAAAAACGGTTTCTTTGTTTGCACCAAATCGGTTTGTGAAGGACTGGGTGGAAGACCGTTATCTTGAGAAAATTAAGTTTTTATACAACCAACTCGGTAACGATTCCTTCAGGGTCTCGGTCGTGGTGGGGTCTAGTAAAGATGGCGTGTCTGTCGGGGAAATGGGTGCCGTAGGTGGTGTTGATGAATCCAAAAAAGTGGGAAAAGTGGAGAGTCGGAGACAGCGTGAACCTGCGGTCGTTGAAGGATCAATTAAGCACAGTAATAGACTTAATGTGGATTTCAATTTTGAAAGTTTTGTAGAAGGTAAATCGAATCAGCTTGCCCGTGCGGCGGCGAATCGTGTTTCGGAGAAGCCGGGGTCTGAGTACAACCCGCTTTTCTTGTATGGCGATACCGGGCTTGGCAAAACACATCTCATGCATGCAGTCGGAAATAATATTCGTTCTCGTGATCCTAACGCAAAGATAATTTATGTTCATTCGGAGCGCTTTGTGGGAGATATGGTGAAGGCGCTTCAGTTAAATGCGATTTCGGATTTCAAAAGAGTTTATCGCAATGTGGATGCCTTGCTAATTGATGATATTCAATTTTTTGCGGGGAAAGAGAAGTCCCAGGAAGAGTTTTTCCATACCTTTAATAGTCTGCTCGAGGGGAGTCAGCAAATTATCTTGACTTCGGATAGGTACCCAAAAGAGATTAATAATATGGAGGATCGGCTTAAATCAAGATTCGGTTGGGGGCTAACGGTTCGATTGGAGCCTCCGGAGCTTGAAACTCGGGTGGCTATCTTGATCAATAAAGCTCGTAAATCCGGGGTGGAGTTGAAAAGGGATTGTGCTTTTTTTATCGCTCAGAAAGTCCGAAGCAACGTACGTGACCTTGAGGGTGCCCTTAAAAGAGTTCTCGCAAATGCCCATTTTTTTGGGCATCCGATTACGCTAGATTTTGTGAGAGAGACGCTAAGGGATCTCATCGCGGTTCATGATCGGCAGATTTCATTGGATAATATTCAGCGCCTGGTGGCGGACTATTTCAAACTAAAAATTTCAGATCTGCTGTCAAAGCGGCGAAACCGATCTATTGCGAGGCCAAGGCAGATGGCGATGGCTTTATGCAAGGAGCTAACTGTTCACTCACTACCAGAGATTGGAGATGCATTTGGTGGGCGGGATCACACTACTGTGCTGCATGCTTGTCGAAAAATCAAAGAATTGTGTGAAACTGATTTATCAATACGTGATGATTATAACAATCTTCTTAAAGCCTTGACTGGATAAGGATTCATTATGGAATTTTCTGTTTCGCGCGAGCAGTTACTCGAGAAAGCGCAGGTAGCCGCGTCAGTAGTAGAGCGAAAGCAGACGATGGCGATTCTCGTCAATATTTTGATTGAAATTGATGCCATGGGAGCAGTGCTGACGGGCACAGATTTAGATACGGAAATATCTACGAAGATGGAGCTTCTGGAGGTCGGGTCGGGCGGTGCCGTGACGGTGCCAGCTAAGAAACTAGTTGATATCGCAAAGGCGTTACCTGAAGGCGCAATAGTGCAGTTTAAGGTCGACGGTTCTCAGATGCTTTTGTCGTCCGGCCGCTCTCGATTTAAGCTTGGTACGTTGGGTGCGGAAGAATACCCTAGACTTGAGATTAGAGGGGAAATGACCACAGTTGTAGTGGCAAAAACGCCGCTTCATGATTCTATTGCGAAAACACAGTTTGCTATGGCTCAACAGGATGTTCGGTACTATTTAAACGGGATGTTATTTTCTATTGGCGGTGGCGTGTTTAGGACTGTTGCAACCGATGGACACCGTTTGAGTCTGTATCAAGTAGCGTTAGATAGTGGCGCGGTGGAGCCGGTGGCACTGATTGTGCCGAGGAAGGCGGTTTTAGAGCTGGTGCGATTGCTCGGCGGTGCGGATGATTCTGTGGAATTGTCGTTCTCCGATTCGCATTTTAGAGTGACTTCTCAAGGATTCGTGTTTACGAGCGTGCTGATAGATGGTCGGTTTCCAGACTACGAGCGTGTTTTGCCGCAGGGGGGCGATCATGTTATTCGAGCAGATAGAAGGCGACTTCGGGAGGTTATGGTTAGAGCGTCGATCCTGTCTAGTGAACAGTACAGAGGTGTAAGGCTCAGGCTAACTCAGGGTCAACTTGAGGTAGTTGCAAATAACGCGGAGCAGGAGGAAGCCCAAGAAGGGCTCGAAGTAGAGTTTGTGGGTAAGGACGGGTTTGAGATAGGGTTTAATGTGAGTTACTTGATTGACGTTTTAGCGACTATTGAATCTGAAATTGTAGAAGTGCGCTTTGGAGACAGCAATAGGAGTGCCTTAATTCAGGGCATTGGGGATGACGCTGGTCGTTATGTTGTTATGCCAATGCGTTTATAGCGTTTGATAGAAACTTTAAAACTCTATCATCTGCGCGGGTTGGAAGAGGTGTCGCTAACATTAGGTGCTTCAATCAATTTATTTGTTGGTGCGAATGGCGCAGGGAAAACTTCTGTACTGGAAGCTGTAACGCTTCTATCGCACGGCAGAAGTTTTGTTACAGCTCGAGCGAAGTCATTGATTCATTTTGATGCGGATGAGTTGACCGTGTACGCAAAGATTCATCGGACGGAGGGGTCCTATCAGTTAGGGTGTCAGGTTAGGCTGGACGGTGATCGGAGATTGAAATTTAACGGAGTAGCGGCAAAAGGCCAGGCGGAATTGAGTCGGGTTCTGCCGGTAATAACGATAGCTCCGCATTGTGCAGATCTGGTTATAGGCAGTCCGGGAGATAGGCGGAGGTTTTTAGACTGGGGTGCCTTTTATTGCGTTAATGGGGAAATGGCAGTGTACGCGGGCTTGCGTAAAGTTTTGCTGCAGAGAAATGCGGTATTACGGAGTGGGAAGGCAGATAAATCGCATCTTGATTCATGGGATCAGCAAATTGTTGCGCTCGGGGTGGTGGTGGACAGATGGCGCGCGCAGTTTTTGGCGGAATTGGAGCCAGTCTTTTCCTTGGTTATTCAGGAACTGGGGGTTGGGCTGGAGTTTGAGTTGCGCTATCAGCCGGGGTGGCTGGGTGGGTCGTTGGCTGAGGCGCTGGCAGAGAGTCGTGCAAGAGATATTCGCACGGGTGTGACGCAAGTCGGCCCGCATCGCGCAGATTTTTGTCTGTTGCGTGGGGCGCGTCGTGCGTCGGAGAGCCTTAGTCGGGGGCAGCTAAGGGCTGTCAATCTTGCAATGGTATTGGCTCAGTTGCGTGTCGCGCAGAAGGCAGGGGTAGAGCCGTTAGTTTGCATGGACGATCCGGGTGCAGAGTTAGATGGGGTGCTTCAAGCCAGTTTGTGGGAACAGGTGTTAAAGGCGGAGACCCAAGTATTAGTGACTGCCATAAGCGTTGCGCGTGCCGGGATAGGCGTCGGGACAGTTGATTCGGGAGCGATGTTTCACGTGAAACATGGAAAAATTACAAACCTTAAGGAAGAATGATGGAAAGCGACCAGCAGGCAAATGTTTATGATGGTAGTTCGATCAAGGTTTTGAAGGGCCTTGAAGCGGTTCGTAAACGTCCGGGCATGTATATAGGGAATACTGATGATGGGACTGGGTTGCATCACATGGTGTTTGAGGTTGTCGATAATTCGATCGATGAAGCACTAGCCGGTCATTGTGATCAGGTCGATGTGTCTATTCATGCCGATGGCTCCGTCACTGTTCAGGATAATGGCCGCGGTATTCCGGTTGATGCGCATGAAGAGGGAAAAAGCGCGGCAGAGATTATCATGACTGTGTTGCACGCTGGCGGTAAATTTGACGAGAACTCTTATAAGGTTTCAGGCGGTTTGCATGGGGTTGGGGTTTCGGTGGTTAACGCATTAAGTGAGCGGTTAACACTGACGATACGTCGAGATGGTGGTTTGTGGGAGCAGGAATATAGCCACGGGGATGCAGTCGGTCTACTTTCTCGGGTGGGGTCGACAACAGACAGTGGGACAATGATCTGTTTTAAGCCGTCCCGGGAAACGTTTGCAATCGTGGAGTTTCAGTATGACAGTCTTGCCAAGCGGCTTCGTGAATTATCTTTTTTAAATTCAGGTGTCCGAATTACGCTTAGTGACGACCGTTCCGGTCAGTCAGAAGTGTTTGAATATAAAGGTGGTCTGTCGGCTTTCGTATCCTATTTAGGTAAAAATAAATCGCCGATTTGTGATGTTTTTCATTTTAACTCGAGTTCGCGGGATGATGAGATTGGTGTTGAGATTGCGCTTCAATGGCATGAAACATATCAAGAAAATATTTATTGTTACACAAATAATATCCCACAAAGAGACGGCGGGTCCCACCTCGAAGGCTTTCGATCAGCGCTTACTCGATCGTTGAATCAGTACATTGAAGATGAGCAATTACTCAAAAAAGCCAAAGTAGCGACATCAGGGGATGACGCACGAGAGGGTCTTACGGCTATTATTTCTGTCAAGGTACCGGATCCTAAGTTTTCCAGCCAGACTAAAGATAAGTTAGTCAGTCAGGACGTGAAAACGGCGGTAAACCAGGAAATGCGGGAAGCCTTCCAAGCTTTTCTTATCGAACGTCCCTCTGAGGCTAGACAGATTGTCGCTAAAATGATCGATGCCGCCAGGGCAAGAGATGCTGCGCGGAAAGCTAGAGAGTTGACTAGAAGGAAAGGGGCGCTGGATATTGCCGGGTTACCGGGGAAGCTTGCTGATTGTCAGGAAAAGGATCCGGGGCTTTCTGAAATATTTTTGGTCGAGGGAGATTCGGCTGGAGGTTCGGCAAAACAGGGTCGGGACCGAAAAACGCAAGCCATTTTGCCGTTGAAAGGTAAGATTCTCAATGTGGAAAAAGCCCGTTTTGATAAGCTGTTAGGTTCCCAAGAGGTTGGAACATTAATAAAAGCGCTTGGTTGCTCGATTGGTCCAGAGTTTGATATTACAAAATTAAGATATCACAAAATAATTATCATGACTGATGCGGATGTTGACGGAGCCCATATCCGAACGCTGTTGTTGACTTTCTTTTACCGGCACCTCAAGGAGGTTGTAGAGCGCGGGCACATTTTTATTGCGCAACCACCGCTATACAAGGTTAAAAAGGGTCGTCAGGAACAATATTTAAAAGACGAAGATGCTCTGGACGCCTATTTGACAAATACTGCTATGGAGGGAGCGAGGCTGATGGCGGACCCCGGTGGGAGTGTGTTGACCGGTGACGTTCTAGGTCGACTATTCGACGCGTATAAAACAGGTCGAGGTGTGGCAAAGAGATTGTGCCGTATATTTCCGTATGAAGCTTTGCATGCAATGTTAGAGACCCCGCCGTTATCACTGGTTGATCTGGTTCGGCTCGATTTGGTCGAACGTTTCGTGTTGCACCTTTCAGAAATTCTACCGAGCGATCCTAAAGATGGGATGTTTTTTATGGTAAGTGTGGAGCCGGACCCGGAAAGGGAAGAATTCCGGGTAGTCGTTGAGAGAATTCAGCATGGATTGACGGATCGATTTGTTTTTGGTCGTCAATTTTTTGATGGCGGAGACTATGCTCAACTCAGAGCGTGCGCAGCAATTTTGTCGGGGCTTATTTCCATTGGAGCGGTAGTCTCGCGGGGAGAAAAAGAATATGCGATTCGAGGTTTTTCAGAAGCTTATGAGTGGCTGATGAAGGAGGCTAGACGAGGGTCCCAAATTCAGCGATACAAAGGGTTGGGCGAAATGAATCCTGATCAGTTGTGGGAGACTACAATGGACGCGTCGTCTCGCCGTTTGTTAGAAGTACGGGTGGAAGATGCAATAGCAGCTGATCAGATTTTTGTTACTTTGATGGGAGATGAGGTTGAGCCCCGTCGTGCCTTCATCGAGGCTAATGCGCTAAATGTTGCTAATTTGGATGTATGATTTATGGCTCTACGAGCCAGTCAGAGAAGGCTTCTAAAGAAGCGAATACTGGGGTTGTTTCACGTGAAACCAAATTAGAATCTAGTGTTTGCAAGCCTTTGCCGGTTGTAACAAGTGCTCCTCGAATTCCCATTCTTTGAGCCGCGAGAATGTCAGTTGCTGTATCTCCAACCATCCATGATGTATCTGGATTCAATCCTAGTTTTTTTTGGATAATTTGCAGTAAGCCAGTGTGTGGCTTTCTACATCCGCAGTGGTCTTGCGGATGATGGGGACAAAATGTGATTAGTTCTATCTCGCCTCCAGCGTAAATTACGGCTTCGCGGAGTTTATAGTGGATTGCTTCGAGTGTTTCTAGTGTAAATAACCCCCGAGCCAAGCCACTTTGATTTGTGGCAATTGCAATCTGATAACCGGCCTTGGTTAGCTTTGCTATCGCTCGGGCCGAGCCGGTGATTTCTAGCCACTCAGCGGGCGATTTAATGTAGTGCTCCGAATCATGATTAATGACTCCGTCGCGGTCTAGGATTATCGTTTTTGTATTCAACCTTGGATTCTGCTGAGGTCCCCAACTAAGAGGAATATATCTCGAACTGAGTGCAGAAGGGCATGCCGATTTTCTCTGATTTTTTGGTCTTCGGCGTTTACCATCACCTCATTAAAAAATAAGTCTATTGGTTCTTTTAACTGAGCTAAAATATTCAGAGCCGACTCAAATGTTTCACCCGAAACGGCTTCAATTACTAGTGGTTGTTTTTTAATCAACTCTGCATACAGATAAATTTCCGCAGGGTGTATAAGGCTCTGCTCATCAATACTAGTAGTGGTTAGCCCTTCTTTTTCTAGAACATTAGCCACGCGTTTATTAGATAAAATCAATTCGTGAGCAATTGGGTTGCTAAAAAATGAATTCAGCGCTACGGCTTTCCCTTCGGTCTGAGATGTCCAGAGCCCAGCAGTTCCTTGTGCAGCTATGACCGCGTCATGACGTAACCCTATATCTATTAATCGGACTTTCTCTCGGTCTTGAATAAAGTTAATAATTTGCTCAAGCGTCTCTTCTTTAAACTCGACAGGTTGTAATCTGAGAGCCTTGTTTAAAAATGGTTTTAAGTCAATTCCTGCTGATGGGTGATTATTGAGCCGAATGAGCCCAATTGCCGCTCTTCTAAGCGCAAAGGGATCCTTGCTACCGTTCGGAGGCTGATTGATCCCAAAAAGTCCTGCTAAAGTATCTGCTCTTTCAGCCATCGCAAGCAGAGTCCCCAAACTGGATTGGGGCAAGTGATCAGTGGCTCCTGCAGGCTGATAAAGACATCTTATAGCTTCACTAACACTGTCTGGTTCATCATCTAGGGCCGCGTATATCGAACCCATCTCGCCCTGTAGTTCATCGAATTCGAGCACCATGTCCGCGACAAGGTCACAGCGCGAAAGCATGGCTAGCCGGATTGCGTTGTCTCGGTCCACGGCAAAGGCTCCAGCCCAGGCCTCCATAAGTGCCTGGAGCCTCGTGGTTTTTTCGCCTAATGACCCCAGTTTAGGATGGAATATAATATTATTTAACTGGTTAAGACGGGAAGCAAGAGTGTGTTTTATATCAGACTCAAAAAAGAATTTAGCATCTGCAAGGCGAGCGTTGATTACCCTTTGATTGCCCATGATTACTTTTTCGGGATCTTTGCTTTTGATGTTGCAGACAGTAATAAAGTGATTCGAAAGTGCGCCATCGTTATTTCGAGTATGAAAATACTTTTGGTGTCCACGCATCGCCGCAATTATTGCCACTTCGGGAACCTCCAAGAATCTCTGGTCGAATATTCCGGATAGTGCGTCTGGCCACTCCACTAAACAATTTATCTCGTTTAGAAGCGCATCATCTTGGTCGACTTTTACGCCAAGCGCAGACGATTTTGCCTGGATTTGCTCCCAAATAATCGCTTTCCGTCGTTCAAATGATGGCTCTACAAAGGCCTTTCGGAGTTGCTCAAAATAATGATTGGGATCTTCCAAGAGAATTGCTTCTGGGGCATGAAATCTATGACCATAAGTCAGACGATCGGCGCTGAGATTAAATAGACTTAAGGGCATTACCTTGTTTTCGAGAAGACTCAGAATCCAGCGCACGGGCCTCGGAAAAACGTCAAGACTAGTCCCCCACCGCATAGGTTTAGATAACGGTATAGCTTTTACAGATCGAACTACGATACCTGTCAACAAGTGGCTCACTGGCTCGCCGGCCTCTTGGCCGTAGTAAACTACCCAGTGACCCTTTTCTGTTTCAATCGTGGCGACATCATCGACGTCGATACCTAGGCCCTTACAAAATCCCTGAAGTGCTTTAGTTGGCTCACCTTCTTGGTAAGCTGCTACTACAGCCGGCCCACGTTTTTCGATCGCCACTGCACTCGAAAATGCCGCAAGTCCATTAATTTTCGCTCCAAGACGCCGAGGTCCAGCAATGATCTCGATACTATCGAAACCTAGACGTGCCTTTTTAAGCTCTTGATCTAAATTAACTTTTAGTTGGGCCGCCATTTCTGGAAGTCCGCTAGATGGGAGTTCCTCGCAACCCAATTCAAACAGATATGACATCTGATTCACTTTCTGCCCTCTTGAAGAATTGCGTCTCGCAATATCGGATCTGCTAGAGGAAAGCCCTTAGATTTCCGGACTTCAAAATATTTCTTGGCTACCTGTCTTGACAGGTTTCTAACTTTAAGAATGAAACGCTGCCTTTCTGTAACGCTAATCGCATGTCGGGCATCTAAGAGGTTAAAGGTGTGACTGGCTTTCAATACTTGCTCATATGCGGGGAGAGGCAAGTGTTCAGCTAAGAGTGCCTCACAGGCGTTTTCTGCTTCCGTAAATGATTGAAATAACCAATCAACATTAGCGTGTTCAAAATTGTAAGCACTCATTTCCTGTTCATTTTGAGAAAACACATCGCCATAGGTCACTACTTCTTCGTTAATACGGGTCCAAACGAGATCGTACATCGAGTCAACATTTTGTAAGTACATCGCAATCCGTTCTAGCCCATATGTTAATTCTCCAGTAACTGGAAAACATTCGAGCCCTCCTATTTGTTGAAAATAGGTAAATTGAGTTACTTCCATACCGTTAAGCCAAACCTCCCACCCAAGACCCCAGGCCCCAAGTGTTGGTGATTCCCAGTTATCCTCGACTAGTCTTAGATCATGAATCAGGGGATCAATTCCGAGATTCTCTAGTGAGCCGAAATACAGATCTACTAAATTTTTCGGATTTGGCTTCATTACGACTTGAAATTGATAGTAGTGTTGACCGCGATTAGGATTTTCGCCGTATCGGCCATCTTTTGGCCTTCGCGAAGGTTGCACGTAAGCCGCATTCCAACGCTCGGGACCAATAGCTCTTAGAAAAGTGGCCGGATGGAATGTTCCGGCTCCCACTTCTATGTCATAGGGCTGTAAGATAACGCAACCCTGCTCTGCCCAATAATGCTGCAGCGCAAGTATGAGTCCTTGAAATGTTGATACATCTGGTTTGCCTATAGGCATAGTCATTCCATTGGTCTAGTGAGAGGACAATAGTATAGCTAACAGGTATCCCAATTGTGCAATTGATTCAGAGGTTTGTTGAGGCTTTAGGAAAATCACCCGTTGCTTTGCGTCGTGTTCTTGGTTTCCTCTCTAGTTTTTGGCTCCAATGGTTGCCGACAAAATCAAAACGGATTACTGGCGAAAATCTTCGGCTTGCCTTTCCTTATATGCAAAGCTCTACGCGGCGAAATTTATTAAGAGCTTCACTGCGAGATTTAGCTGAGAAATTTTTTGATCTTCTAGCAACCTGGATACAGTCGGAACAGGTCGTTCGTAAGTGGGTTAAGACTTCGGATGGGCTGTCCGATTTTATGCTTGCTTGCGAAAATGGTCCCACTTTGATCCTGTTGCCACACCTTGGAAATTGGGAGTTATTTGGCATCTGGCTATCAGGTTACCGCAGCTACACCGCAATGTTTCGCCCTTTGCGACTGAACGTTCTTTCCGATATCGTTCGTGGTGCTCGTGAGCGGGGTGGTAATAGCCTCGTTGTCGCGTCGCATATCGGCGTGAAAGCACTCCTAAAAGGTTTGCGGCAGGGAGAGACAGTAATCATATTACCCGATCAAACCCCGTCCAAGGGAAAGGGTGAATTTGTCCCTTTTTTCGGTATAGAAACCCTTACGGCAACCTTGCCATATCGACTTGCTCAGGCAAGCGGAGCACGTATTTTCTTGGGTTACGCGGTACGCTCGGGCTCTCACTATACAGCAGGTTTGAAGGAGTTAGATTTGCAAACGGTGCAGGACCAAAGACAATGGCTACAGCAGATGAACTTAGAAATTGAGGGTTTAGTTCGGGCGTACCCGGAGCAATACCAGTGGGAATATTCCCGATTTCGTCGGGCTCCAGACGACACTCTACGATATGACTAACGTTCCCAGAATGCTGGAGATAGGACTACCAGCAATGTAAATAATTCGAGCCGGCCCAGCAACATAGCGAAAGCAAGAACGTATTTGCTGCCGTCAGCGAGGGAAGCATAATTCAATGTGGCGTCGCCAAGTCCAGGGCCTAAATTGTTCAAGCTTGCTCCAACAGCAGAGTATGCCGTTATTGGATCCTCTCCTAACGCCATACAGATCAGCATCAATATTGAAAAAATAAGTACGTACGCAGCCAGAAACCCCCAAACAGCATCAATGACTCGAGATCCGACCGGCTTGTTACCAAGCTTGATTGGGATCACTGCGTTCGGATGAATTAGTCGTTTAATTTCTCGCGAACCCTGTTTAAACAGAAGCAATAATCTAATAATCTTGATGCCACCGCCAGTTGACCCAGCACAAGCACCTATAAATGCGCTCATAAGGAGTAGAAATGGTACAAATGTTGGCCATAGTCCATAATCTGCAGTTGAAAACCCAGTGGTCGTGGCCACCGAAACTACTCCAAAAATTCCACGTCTGAACGCGCCGTCAATATCGTATATTTCGTGATGAATCAACACGAGCGATACTAGAATTGAGAGAACAAATAAGAATACAAGATACGTTTTCCATTCAGGATCTTGAGCGTAGTGTCGAGCGGTCCGATTGTGCCAAGTCACGAAATGAAGCGAAAAATTCATTCCGGCAATAATCATGAAGACTATTGCCACAATTTCGATCTTTAAGCTGTCGAAATGGCCTATGGATAAGTCGTATGTTGAAAAACCGCCAATGGCGATCGTTGAGAACGAATGACAAATTGCGTCGAATGGATCCATTCCAGCCGCCCAGTATGCTAGAGCACATGCCAAGGTTAGTGAAAGATAAATTAACCAAAGGGCTTTTGCTGTTTCGGCTATTCTTGGGGATAACTTTGCGTCTTTGATTGGGCCAGGGGTCTCGGCTCGATACAACTGCATTCCGCCGATACCAAGCATTGGCAGGATGGCAACCGCTAGAACTACGATACCCATTCCACCGAGCCACTGAAGTTGCTGCCGGTAAAATAAAATCGATTTGGGCAGATTATCTAGACCAACAATGATTGTCGCACCTGTGGTCGTTAATCCGCTTATCGACTCAAAGATTGAGTCAGTTATAGATAAGTTGAGTTGATCGGACAAGGCTAGTGGGATGCTCCCTGCTCCACCCAGTACAAGCCAAAAAAGTACTGTTATAACAAACCCGTCTCGAATTCTTAGGGCTGCCTTTTTCTTGCGCGTGGGTAGCCAGCTTGAAAGACCTACACTAAAAATGATTAAAAGCGCCGTTAGAAATAGGGAAACCTGCAGGTCGTCGTATATCAGACTGACAATGACTGGAGGAATCATCGTTAGGCTAAATACCATTAGCAATAAACCGAGAATCCGAAGTGTTGTCGATAAGTGCATAATTATAAGAACGTTGGGGCAACAGAAAAGAGCCGCTCTATTTCGCCAATTTTTCGTTTGTCGGTTAAAAAAAGAATTACGTGATCTTCATGCTCTATTTTTATGTGGTCGTGGGCGATTAGCACTTCACTTCCTCTTACAATGGCACCAATCGTTGCTCCCGCCGGTAAATCAACGTCACAAATATCCCGCCCGACTACTCGACTTGATCGTGCATCACCGTGAGCTACTGCCTCTATGGCTTCGGCAGCGCCGCGTCTTAGTGAGTGTGCCGCATGAATGGATCCACGTCGTACTAATTGTAACATCGAGCCAATCGTCGCCTGCTCTGGGCTGATTGCAATATCGACCAAGCCACCCTGCACTAAATCTACGTAGGCGGCATTGTTTATCAGCGTCATTACTTTCCGCGCACCTAAGCGTTTAGCCAACATTGACGACATGATGTTGGCCTCGTCGCTATTTGTTACGGCACAAAATACGTCAACATCTTCAATTCGTGCTTCGATAAGTAAATCCTGATTTGATGCATCGCCTTGCAATACAACTGTCCGGTCTAATATCTCTGATAATTCTTTACAGCGTATTTGGTTACGCTCAATTAGTTTGACTCGGTATTGATTTTCAATGGATTTAGCAAGTCTTGCCCCTATATTGCCTCCCCCCGCTATTAGAATGCGTCGATATGTTTTTTCGACTTTCTGTAATTCTGGCACTACCGAGCGAATATCTTTTCTCGCTGCAAGAAAAAACACTTCATCATCGGCCTCTATGACTGTATCTCCACGCGGGATAATGGGCCTGTCCCGCCGAAAAATAGCGGCAACACGAGTATCTACATTAGGTAAATCTTGTCGCAGATCTTTTAATTCTCTACCTACTAATGCGCCATCCGGATAGGCTTTAACTGCAACAAGTTGAACCAATCCCCCAGCAAAATCCATTACCTGGAGTGCTCCTGGCTGTTGAATTAAACGGAAAATAGCCTCAGTTACAAGTTGCTCTGGACGGATAATTTGGTCGATATTAAAAGCAGACTTTCCACCAAAAAGCGGGTTATTTTTTAAATCTTCTGTGGTGTCATAAGCAGCAGAGCGGACGCGGGCAATCTTTGTTGGTGTGCGAAAGAGGGCATTTGAAATTTGACAAGCAACCATGTTGATTTCGTCGGAATTGGTAACGGCAATCAACATGTCAGCATCTATTCCACCTGCCTGATGTAAGATTTCAGGATAGGAGCCATTTCCGTGGATAGTCCGCAAGTCTAAACGGTCTTGCAGTGCACGCAGTCGATGGCGATCGATGTCTACGATAGTTATATCGTTAGCTTCGGACGCCAGATTTTCTGCGAGTGTTGCTCCGACCTGTCCTGCACCTAAAATGATGATTTTCACGCCGATACCCTTTCATTTGGGGACTGTGATTTAACCAGAAGTGCATAATAGAAACCATCCCCTCCTTCATGGTTTGGTAATTGCTGGATTCCATGATTTGTGACAATCCCTGGGATCCCACTTAATTTTATAATTGTCACATCAGAATGACGTTGGGTGAATTTATAGATTTGCTTATCATTCTCTTGCGATAAAATTGAACAGGTTGTGACCAACATTCGGCCACCTACACAAACTGTTTTCCAGCTAGCATCTAAAATTGCAGATTGAATTTCGGCTAAAGATCGAAGCGATTGCTCCGATCTCATGATCCGAATATCTGGATGTCGACGAATAACGCCGGTCGCTGAACAAGGCAAGTCGACTAATACCGCATCGTAGTGTGCTTTATCCCACCACCTAGATAGTTGAGATATATCAGCTGCTTTAAGTGTGGCACGGAGCCCGAGACGAAGGCAGTTTTCTGCGACGCGCGCGAGTCTCTGTTCGCTAATATCCAATGCTGTGAGATCGCAGTTCGCCATCTCAAGAATATGACAGGTTTTTCCGCCAGGCGCCGCGCAGGCATCGAGAACCCGTTCTTTGGAGAGTGGGTTCAGTGCGATCGAGGCCCACTGACTAGATTCATCTTGTACGCTGAGAAGACCGTCATCAAATCCAGGCAAGCAATTTACAGGCGAAGGCTCCGTCAGTCGTATGGAATCGGGAGCGCTACCTTTAGTCGCTTTAATATTTGCGTTCAGGAGACGTTCAAGGTATGCATCGCGTTGAATTTTTTTTCGGTTAACACGTAACCACATTGGTGGGTGAACATTGTTTTCGACAAGAATAGATTCCCAATATTTTGGCCAGCTGACTTTAATATTTTCTATTAGCCAATGTGGATGATTCCAAAGCGCCTCTTCGTTGAGCCGTTCCATTTTGAGTTCTGATTTGTTTCGAAGAAAGTGCCTCAAAATTGCATTAATCAAACCACGAGCCCAGGGTCGTCCCTCAGCTGCAGCAACGTCTACAGATTCATTGACCACTGCATGTTCTTTGGTCCCCATCCAGCCCAGTTCGTAGATTCCGCATCGAATTATTGCACTTAATATTTGATCTCGTGCTTTTAGCGGCTTTTCTAGCAATCCTTTTTCAATGGCTTCTAAATGGAACCATTCTCGGCAGACGCCATAGCATAGAGACTGTAAATATCGTTTTTCTGGTTCTTGAAGACACTTCGAATGTTTTTTAAGTAGGGCATCAAGATTAGATTGGTTGTTTTGAAGCGTATGGATAATTTCAGCCGCATGAGCACGCACAGATTTTTTCAAGTTGGATATCCATTTATTTGTGTTGGCACGACCCAGGGAGCGTGGGATAACGCACACATTTGCTCAACCCCTATCCGTCGTCCTCCGGGTAATTGGCATTCTAGAATTTCTAAAACACTATTTTTGGTGCCAACGGCTATCTTGCCATCTGGTGTTTTCCAGATTATCCCTGTTCCTAAGGATATTATTGGAGATGGTTTCACTCGAAAAATTTTTATTCGTACATCACCTGTAAAACAAAATGCCCCAGGCATTGGATTGAATGCATGAATGTGTCGCAAGACTACTTCGGAGGAGTGTGACCAGTTAATAGCAGCGTCTTCAGTTGCAATTTTATGTGCATATGTTGCTCCAGAATCCGACTGCATCTTGGCGTGAATATCTCCTCGTTCTAATTCGAGTAGAGTTTTGACTAGAAGGCTGGCACCAGTTTGTGCTAATTCTTCATGCAAGATGGCAGTGGTTGTTTCGTCAGTGATGGGAAAAAGCTGAGTGGCCAGTATTGCCCCCGTATCGAGCCCAGCGTCCATTTGCATGATAGTTATCCCTGTCTCATTGTCACCGGCTTGAATGGCTCTCTGTAATGGGGCGGCACCACGCCAGCGTGGAAGCAGCGAAGCATGAACATTTAGACACCCTAACCTTGGACTGTCCAGCACAGCCGACCGCAACATCTGACCATATGCAACCACGACCAGGGCGTCCAAGTTATCATTTTGGAATAGCGCTACTTCTGCGGGATCTTGGAGTGATTTTGGTTGTCTAATTAGTAAACCAGATGATTTTGCAAATTGCTTTACCGAACTTTCCGACAATTTACGTCCTCTACCACTTGGTCGATCCGGCTTGGTATAAACAGTTTCAACTTTAACCCCGGGCGTCTGGACTAACCTCTCCAGCGTGGGCACGGCAAAATCGGGCGTGCCAGCGAAAGCGATACGCAACATCTAAATGGCTGCCTCAGCACGCTTTTGCTTAGTTAGTTTGGATCGGATCCGAGATCGCTTTAGGTTTGATAAGTGATCGACGAATAGTTTGCCGTTTAGGTGATCACATTCATGTTGAATGCAGACAGCTAAAAGTCCATAGGCTTCGAGTTCGAATGTATTGCCAACCCGATTCAAAGCGCGAACACGAATATGTTCTGGCCGTTTTACGACTTCGTATATTCCCGGGACTGAAAGACATCCTTCTTGCATTTCGTCGATTTCTTGCGTCAGAACCTCGAATTCAGGGTTAATCATTATCAAGGGTTCGTTGATTTCATTCTGTAGGTCGATGACTACCACGCGCAAATGCACATCGATTTGTGTTGCGGCTAGTCCGATGCCTTGAGCTTCGTACATAGTTTCAAACATATCATCGATAAGTCTTCGGATTGTATCATCGACATCGGCAACGGGCTTGGCGACCTTGCGTAGTCTCAGATCTGGAAATTCGAGAATTTGTCTCAGTGCCATATGGACTCTCAAGAAATTTTTCAAGGTTTAAATTGTAACCGAAGTCTTGTAGGAGCCCTACCGTTGGGAACTGTTATTATGTTACGTGTAATTTTTCTTTTGAGGTTATGCGACGCGGCAGTCTTTGGTGTTTAGCATGCTCAAGGGGTATCGGTGGATACTACATGATAAGTCTTTCAGATTTAAATAATACGGCAAATGTCATAGTTTCTGGTGGTGTGGTTGCAATTCCTACAGAGGGCGTGTGGGGGCTTTCTTGTCAGTTTAATAACTTTGAGGCTGTGCATCGGGTGATCCGCATCAAAACAAGAGCTCCAGAAAAAGGCTTTATTATTCTTGTTAAAGAATTTTCTGAGTTAGCCAATTGGTATGGTTGTAGGGTGAGAGCAGAAGCCATGTCGGAAATCGGGCGACCCTCGACCTGGATTATCCCGGCGACGCCAGATTGCCCAGATCTCTTGACCGGAGGTCGAGAAACTTTAGCCGTTCGTCGAGTAACAATGCCTTTTCTTAAGGCATTAGTGGATCGAACTGGCCCCCTGATTTCAACATCAGCGAATGTCTCAGGAAGACCGGCGTGCATGCATCGGCATGAAGTGATGGTGCGGTTGGGCACGCATTTAGATTTCGTTAGCAGGGCAAGACCACAGGGTTACCAGAAACCGAGTACGATCCGTTACATGAAGACAGGTGCTTTATTGCGCCGTTAACAAGGAATTATATGAACATTGATGCAGTCAAAACTTACCTGATTAGATTGCAAGATTCGGTTTTCGACGCTTTAAAAACGGAAGATCCTGATGCGCAGTTTGTCGAAGATCGATGGACGCGGAAAGAAGGTGGTGGCGGTCGTTCGCGAGTACTGACTAATGGCTCTGTATTTGAGAAGGCTGGAATTGGATTTAGTCATGTAAGGGGCGAGAAATTGCCACCCGCAGCTACGTCAGCGCGTCCGGAATTATCCGGTTGTTCGTGGCAGGCTATGGGAGTAAGTGTGGTGATTCACCCCAAAAATCCGCACGTTCCAATTGCGCACGCTAACGTACGCTTTTTTCGCGCAGAAAACGAAAATAAATCGCCCACATGGTGGTTTGGCGGCGGTTTTGATTTGACGCCTGTTTATCCAGTGGATAAAGATTGTTGTCATTTTCATCAAGTCGCGAAGGGTGCGCTGGACCCATTTGGTTCGAAGTATTATTCTATTTTTAAAGCGAACTGTGATGATTATTTTTACTTACCTCATCGACAAGAAACTCGGGGAGTGGGTGGATTATTTTTCGATGATTTTAATGAGCTTGGTTTCGAAAAAAGCTTCGAGTTGACGCAGGCTGTTGGCAATTCATTTGTTTCGGCCTACTTACCAATCGTCGCCCGTCGGAAGGCTGATAAATATACTGCTAAGCAGCGGGAGTTTCAGTTATACCGTCGCGGTAGGTATGTGGAATTTAATCTTGTACACGACCGGGGAACATTATTTGGCTTACAAAGTGGTGGTCGTACGGAGTCGATTCTGATGTCGATGCCACCTTTGGTTCGGTGGGAATATGGCTACGAAGCTCCCGTGGACTCCTTAGAGGCTAATCTGCAGCGATATCTTGTGCCAAGGGAATGGGTATGAAGTATCGTTTTGCTGTCTTCGGAGATCCGGTCGCACACTCTAAATCACCGACGATTCATCTCAGATTTGCGGAGGAAACCGGTCTGGATGTCTGCTATGAGAAAGTACGTGTTTCTGAGGATGATTTCGCACGTGCTGTAACTGATTTTTTTGCAACGGGTGGCCATGGACTAAATATTACAGTTCCGCACAAGTGGTCAGCTTTTAAAATGGCCAGTCAATTGTCGGCAGAAGCCCTTGTGGCGGGTGCCTGTAATACACTGATGCCGTTCGGCCAAGATCTTTATGGGCATAATACCGACGGTCTTGGGCTGTTGGATGATTTGGACCGACTTGGTTGGTCGCCCGAAGGTTTGAGGATTCTTATCTTAGGCGCTGGCGGTGCTATTGCCGGTTGTCTCAGCCCGTTATTATCACGGAGACCTCGGGAGATTGTGATTGCCAATCGATCAAAAGATAAAGCTGTTAATTTGGCATCTCGATTTGGACATCCAGTAAGTGGTATTGGATTAGATTGTTTGGATGATTTGGATTTACCTTTTGATTTAGTAATAAATGGGATATCTGCGGGTTTGTCCGGAAGCGCTGAAATTGAATTAAATGAGCATATTTTGAATACAAATGGCGCCTGTTATGACTTGATTTATGGCGCACAAGAAACGCCTTTTTTACGGATGTGCCGTCCTCTGACGGCGCATCGATCGGATGGTCTCGGAATGCTGCTGAGCCAGGCGGCTCGAGCCTTTGAGCTTTGGACAGGGGTATCTCCGGATCCTTTTTCTCAACTCAGCGATTTTGGGCGCGCATCGGAAAATTAAAGTGCCTCTGATATACTATAATCCTTTTGTGATGTTGGCTTATGATCCACAAACTACCTCTAGCCCGATTGGGTGTTGTTGGCGGGGGCCAATTGGCGCGAATGCTCGCGCCAGCATGTAATGCGCATAATGTTTCGTTAACGATTCTCGATCCGGAGCCATTGTGTCCGGCCGGGCAGGTGTCTTCTCATCAAATTGAGGGTGCCTTGCATGATCCTGCTGCTTTGGAAGCCCTGTGCGACGACTCTGATATCATTACTTTTGATCTAGAGGATGTTGGTGCTGACATCTTGATGACATTGTCTAACCGCGGTAAAAAGATGGTTCCTTCGCCAAAAGCGGTTCAATTAATTCAGAATAAGTTTAAACAAAAAAAGCATTTTCAGACTTATGAGATTCCTACCTCTCCTTTTATTGGTTTGTCAGAAGCAGCTGATTTTTCAACAGTGCAAGCATTCGGCTTGCCGTGTGTGCAAAAGGCAAATATTGGTGGCTACGATGGTCGCGGTGTTCATGTTATCCGTTCAAAAGAAGATTGGTCTAAGCGATTAAGAGTTCCGACTTTTATTGAAGAGTTTGTTCCAAATTCGATTGAACTTGCGGTAATGGTTGCATGCCGAGCTTCGGGCGAGATGGTGTCATACGATCCGGTTGAAATGGTAGTCAACCCAAAGCTAAATTTATTAGATTATTTACTTGCACCTGCACGCATCGATCTGGAAACGGCGAAGAAAGCACAATTATTGGCAGAGCAAACAGTGCGGTCATTTGGGACAGCGGGGTTGTTTGGCGTAGAATTTTTTCTTACTGGTGAGGGTGATCTTTTAGTGAATGAAATAGCCCCTCGTGCCCACAATTCCGGGCATCACACTATCGAAGCTTGTGTTACCAGTCAGTTTGAAAATCAATTGCGCGCCTGCCTTGATCTGCCGCTTGGAAGTACGAAATTGCGCGGACACGCTTTGACCATTAATTTGGTTGGTGCAGAAGGGTTCTCCGGTGCACCAATGATTGATGGGCTGGATGCGCTATGTGAACTTGAGGATGTGCATGTGCATTTATACGGGAAGTCACATTGTCGGCCCGGCCGAAAAATGGGCCACGTCACGCTAATTGGAGTTGATTCAGAAATGCTCATCTCGCGCCTCCAATCCTTTCAGAATCGACTTACTATTCGAGGAGAATATCCGCTATGACAGCAAAAGTTGGCGTTATCATGGGGTCGGATTCGGATTGGCCGGTGATGGAGGCGGCAATTGATGCCTTGAAGTCGCTTGGTGTTCCGGTAGAAGCTACGGTAGTGTCGGCTCACCGAACACCGGATCGATTGATGGAATACGCAAAAACGGCTCGGGACAGAGGGCTAGATGTTATCATTGCAGGTGCTGGTGGAGCAGCGCATTTGCCTGGCATGGTGGCGGCCGTAACCGAATTGCCAGTTATTGGTGTCCCTATTGTCGCAACTTGTCTGAATGGGCAAGATAGTCTCATGTCTATTGTACAAATGCCTAAGGGAGTTCCGGTTGCCACCGTTGCGATTAATGGTGCGTATAATGCTGGCCTCTTAGCTGCACAAATTATTGCCACAGCGAACCCCGCTTTACGAGATCAAATCGCTCGGTATAAGCTAGATCTAGCAGATCAAGTTATGGAAAAAGCAAAAAATGTGGAACAGGCTGCTGACTAACCAGTTACTTTTTCGTGCTCTATGGCCAGTGCTCGATAGTGCGTAGCAGAGTAGCTTAATGCTTCTTTTTCAGAGTCTTTGAGAGGCCGAGACATTTTTGCTGGAGACCCTACATAGAGATAGCCAGATTCGAGCACTTTGCCCGGCGGCACTATACTTCCTGCACCAAGCATTACGAAATCTTCAATAATTGCACCATCGAGGACAATGGCACTGATTCCGATTAGAACGTTGTTGCCTATCGTGCATCCATGTAGGCAAGCTTGGTGGCCGATCGTCACCTGGCTTCCAACAACTAAGCTTTTGCCTCCGGTTGTATAAGGGCCATCGTGGGTACAATGCAAAACAGCGCCATCTTGAATGTTTGTAAGGTGTCCAACTGTTATGCTGTTGACATCGCCGCGGATCGTGACATGGGGCCATACTGACACGTCCTTCTCTAATTTTACATTGCCGATGACTACAGCGGAGGGGTCGATCCAGACCGACTCATGAATTTCAGGCTGATGTTCTTTATATGATCGGATGCACATGGCCACTCTTCACTGGTTATATATCCGGTATACTATTTCCTTTCGACCGACAGGAGTCAATATGGCGGTGAAGCGCTTTATCGCTGGCGCCGTGTGTCAGCACTGCAGCCAGCAAGATAAGATCCGTGCTTGGGAGGATCTTGACGCTCGTCTAATGCACCGGGAGTGCGTCGCTTGCGGAAACGAAGAAGTACTTACAACTGGAAATAGTGATGCAGAATTGCCGACCCGAGTTAATTATGCTGATCCTGTGTTTGACGAAGACGTGAAACCTATTCGACTAATTTTGGATGATTCGGGGTTTTAAGATCTCTGATCACTGATGGAAGGCGTAAGCCTAAAGAAATCGAGCGAAGCACAGCAAAAATTAGTAATGCTTTAAATAAATCGTCGATATGTTGCGATCCAATGATCCAAAGGGCGCCTACCCATCCAAACCCCACGGATAGAAACATGGTGCTGCACATATCCCATGACCGGGTTAGCCCTATAAAGACACCGTCTAGCCAGTAAGAAAAGCATAGTATTAATAATACCCATCTGAACCACGTTAGAAGAGATGATGTAGAAGCAATGACGGTCTCGTGATCGGTTAAAAGTCCCAGTAAGTCGGGCCCAAAAAATTCCACCAGAGCGATGATTGAAAGAGCAGTGCCGAATGTCAGTAGAACTCCTGCCCATAAACTATTTATGAACCTGGAAAAGTTCTTCTGGCCTTTTGATTGCCCTGCTTCAATTTCGGAGGCATAGGCTAGGCCATCCAAGGCGTAGGACGCCGCACTAAGTAAAATCAAGAACAGGCCTATCGAGGCTGCCTCATTAGGACCAATTCGTGCCGCAAAAATCGATAAACTAACAAAGACTGATTGTAGGGCAATTGTTCTCATCCAGAGGGGCGCGTTCACTTTCATTAGGGTCCGCAGCGTTTTCCATTTCATTACTGCTGTTTGTAAGAGAGCCCCGTTTTCTGTGATCCTTAAAAGCCACATGAGTCCATATATTACGCCGATGTATTCGGCTATTAGGGTACCGAGTGCAATACCGTTACTGTTGAGTTCAAATCTGATGGCGAGTATGTAATTCAGGGCAATATTTAGGGTGTTAATTCCCAAGGCCAGATAGAGCGCTACCTTGGTCTCGCCGCGCCCAATAAACCAACCAGTTAGTGCGTACGTCACCAGCGTGGCGGGTGCACTAAAGAGACGGATTTTAAGATACTGGTTGAGTGGTTCAATTAATGAATCGGCTGGGTCAGCAAGGTTAATAGCTGGCTCGATCAGATACCACGAGCATCCTGTCAATCCTATACCTAGGAATAGGCCGAGTAGCATGGCGTTGAAGAGTATTCGCAAGCTTTCGTGATCGTCGGCCCGTCCTTCGGCTTGCGCAACTAGTCCGGTTGTTCCCATGCGGAGAAACGAGAAACTACCAAAGAATATAGAAAATAGTCCTGCGCCGACCGTGACGGAAGCTAGGTAGCTAACGTTGTCTAAGTGTCCTGCAATGGCGGCATCAGCTAACCCAAGAAGGGGTATCGCGCTGTTTGCAATAATGAGCGGCCATGCCAGAGTCCAGAGACTCCGAATAGCTGGGATTAGTTTGAGATCAGATCGCATTGAGGGTCTGAGCGCCTAGCCAATAAAATCGCCAGGAAGTCATTCGGATCCTTGACGTGGGGCGGAGCCTTTGGTCCGCCTTCACGTTTCCTAGCCAGTGCAACTAGCCGAAGCATCCAGAAACGTAAAGCAGCTGTCTCCAACGCAAGTGCCCAGATGCTGAGCTCATCATCTGTTAATGCTCGTTCCTCTTGATAACCAGCCACCAGTGATTTAGTGGAGTCATTAATTAAGCGTCCGTCTGGGCCAGAGCACCAGTCATTAACAGCGATAGCTAAGTCAAATATAAAGGCTCCGTTGCATGCATTGTAGAAATCGATGATTCCAGCAAGTGTGTCACCGTCAAACAGAACATTATCGACGAATAAGTCTCCATGAATAATGCCATTGGGTAACTTTTTAGCCATATTAATAAATGGTTTTGATCGCGTAATTTGATCAATTAAAAGTTGCTGATAATTGTCTTGAACCAAGTTCAAGACACGGCTCACATTACTTTCCCACCAAAGATTCCAGCGGTGATTTTCACGCTTAAGGTCCTTATATTGTATGGAGGCAATGTGCATCCGCCCGAGCATTTTTCCAATTTGATTGCATGCATGCGGATTGGGCGATGTAAGAGGAGACCCCTTAAGTCTTGGATACAACACTGCTGGTTTTTGCTTAAGTGTGAATAAACGCTCGCCATTTATATTGGCGATTGGGGTAGCGACTGGCACGCCGTCGTGGCCCAGTCGTCTGTTGAGTTCGACGAAAAATGGAATTTCCTCGAAGCCTTGTTCTTCGAATATTTGAAGAACAGTCTCTTGGTTTGTTAAAGAGACAAAATATGTTGTGTTTTCGACCCCGGCCTCAACGCCTTTAAAGGCCTTCAAATGCCCAAGATCAAATTGATTCGTAAACATTTGCAGTTCCTGCAAAGTCAGTTCGGTGTAAACACTCATCGCCGCATCCTGTCTAAGCGCGGTATTATGCCCCTACAATTTCAAAACGGACACACTCAGGAGTCTTAATGTCTGCACCTCTGGTACTTGTTGATGGTTCGTCATACCTCTATCGTGCTTTTCATGCGCTTCCCCCGCTTACAACTAGCGAAGGTCAACCCGTTGGGGCAATTCGTGGTGTAATTTCGATGTTGAATAAACTTGCGGAGACAACGCAGGCTGAAAGAATGGTAATTGTTTTTGATGCGCCTGGTAAAACGTTTCGTGATGAGATGTATGCCGAATACAAAGCTAACAGAGAGAAAATGCCGGATGAGCTGAGACAGCAAGTGGAGCCGTTGCATCGAATCGTTCAAGCTCTGGGATACCCGCTATTGGCTGTTTCTGGTGTCGAAGCGGATGACGTTATTGGAACCATTGCTCAACAGGCGGCGGCGGCGGGCGAAGATGTATTGATCTCTACCGGTGATAAAGATTTGGCGCAATTGGTAACTGAGCGTGTCACCTTAGTGAATACCATGACTAATAGTATTCTTTCCCCACTTGGTGTTCATGAGAAATTTGGCGTTCCGCCAAAACTAATGATCGATTTTTTGGCTTTGACAGGAGACGCTGTAGACAATGTGCCAGGGATTCCAAAGTGTGGTCCTAAGACTGCGGCTAAGTGGCTTAATGCGCATGGAAATCTTGATGGTGTTATTGAGAATGCAGGCGCTATTGCTGGCAAAATAGGTGAAACTCTGCGTGCAAATCTGCATGTTTTGCCGCTATCGCGGGATTTGGTAACCATAAAGACCGACTGTAAATTGCCGATTAAACTTGAGGACCTATACCGATCTCCACCAGATTTTGAGGCTCTCAAAACACTTTATGCCAGTCTAGAGATGAACCAGTTTTTGCGCTTCCTTCAGGCTTTGCCGAAAAAAGCTGAATCAAGTCCAGTCCCCGAGAAGCCCGCTACTGATTATGTATTGATACAAAGACCTGAGGACTTGACGCAGTGGGTTCAAGCTTGTCGAAAAGCTAAAATATTCTCATTGGATACGGAGACCACTTCTTTAGTGTCCCGGCATGCGCAATTGGTGGGAGTGTCTTTGTCATATGTGCTTGGTAAGGCATGCTATATCCCGGTCGGCCATCATGAAGGTGAGCAATTGGACATCACGAAGCTTTTGCGGTCGCTGTCCGATCTGATGGGCGATCCTGAGTGCACTATGATTGGGCATAACTTAAAATATGATTTGACCGTTCTTGAAAATCTTGGGCTTGAGCCGCGATGCCGGATTGCCGATACAATGTTAATGAGCTATGTGCTGGATTCGAGCGGCAGTCGGCACAATATGACCAGCTTAGCGACGCGATATTTGGGTGTAGATACTCAAAGTTATGAGTCGATCTGTGGCAAAGGCTCTAAGCAAATCGGATTCGCAGAGATTCCGATTGAGGTGGCCAGTCACTATGCGGCAGAAGACGCTGATATTACGCTGCGATTATATTCACTATTTATTAAGAGACTTTCCGAAAAGCCTCAACTGTTGTCGCTGTACAAAGAATTAGAGTTGCCAGTCATGCAGGTACTTCGTGATATGGAGAATCATGGTGCTTTGATTGATTCGAGTATTTTAGTCCAGCAGTCTAAATCACTTGGTGATCGGTTGGATATCTTGGAGCAAGACGCACACAAATTAGCGGGCCGATCATTTAATTTGGCCAGCCCAAAACAATTACAAGAAATTTTGTTTGATGAATTGCAACTTCCGGTTCTTAAAAAGACACCAAAAGGTTCGCCATCTACCAATGAAGAAGTTCTTTCAGAGCTCGCTCTTGATTATCCGTTGCCAAAAATTTTGATCGAACATCGAAGCCTTTCAAAGCTTAAAGGAACTTATACTGATCGGCTTCCGGAGGAATGTGATCCGGCCGATGGTCGAATTCACACATCCTTTCATCAGGCCGTGACGTCCACCGGACGGTTGTCCTCATCTGACCCGAATCTACAAAACATTCCGATTCGATCGGAAGAGGGTCGTCGAATTCGTAAAGCATTTGTGGCGCCAAAGGGATGGTTCGTGGTGGCAGCGGATTACTCGCAGATCGAGCTACGAATCATGGCGCATTTGTCTGGTGATCGGACCTTAATAGAGGCTTTTGCTCGGGGCGATGATATCCACAGAGTTACGGCTTCTGAGGTATTTGGTACGGAACCGATATTTGTTACTGATGAACAACGAAGGAGGGCGAAAGCGATCAACTTTGGTCTGATTTATGGAATGAGTGCTTTTGGGTTGTCCCGTCAGATAGGAATTGAGCGCGCTGAGGCCGCGCGTTATATTGACACATATTTTGAGCGCTATCCTGGTGTCAAAGCATACATGGAGTCCACTAGAGCGAGGGCGTTCGATGAGGGTTTCGTGGAGACTGTTTTCGGACGACGCCTTCACCTTCCAGACATTAGAGCACAACAAGTGCAAGTCCGTCAGGCCGCTGAGCGTGCAGCAATCAATGCGCCAATGCAGGGAACTGCGGCAGACATTATCAAGCGTGCAATGCTCCGAGTTGACACTGCGCTTCAGGCATCCAAGATCGCTTGTAATTTGTTGCTTCAAGTGCACGATGAACTAGTATTTGAGGTGCGCGATGACGTTATTGAGGTTGCCAAAAAACTGATCCGTGATGAGATGGAATCTGCCGCGGTCCTGGCAGTTCCTTTAGTGGTTGACGTTGGGATAGGGCCAAGCTGGTTTGAGGCGCATTAACTTAATTGTATAATTTTTGCACTTTGTTTATAACCTAGAGACTCGGCTGGGATAAAGAGATCTTTCCATCAGTTTCGTTGGCAACTTTGGTAGCATTTTGAAACTAGGGCGGATCTCAGGGGCTTTTATTTTTCGTTGGTTAATGCATCTGTGTTTGTTAATCGTGCGCGAACCCACTTAGAGGCCTCTTGTAACCCTCGTTTGTCTAGACTTGAGAAGTTGAGGGTTTCAGAATGAGGTCGCTGTTTTTCAACACCTAAGCGTGCCTTGGCGGATTGATTTCGACTGAGTTTGTCACTTTTTGTCAGAAGAAGTAGCGTTTCTATCCCACGGTGATCGGCAAACTCGAGTAACCGCTCATCTAGGGTTGTCAAGGGATGGCGGACGTCCATTAAAAGAACTAAGCCGATTAATGCTCGGCGCTCGGCCAAAAACTCGCCAAGACTATGCTGCCATTGTTTTCTGATGGATTCAGGTACTTTGGCGAAACCATAGCCTGGTAAATCAACCAAAAATCCACCGGTATCTGGGACTTCAAAAAAATTGATTAGTTGAGTCCGTCCGGGAGTCTTAGATACCCTAGCTAAACTTTTTTGCCCTGTAAGTACATTAAGAGCACTGGATTTTCCGGCATTTGAGCGGCCACAAAAGCCAACTTCTGGGCCGCATTCTGCAGGGCACAGACTAAGCTTTGGCGCACTAATAGTGAATTTTGTCTTGGCGAGTATGGGATCAAGTTGAAAATCGCGCACTTTTACCCCGTTTCGAAAATGCATAAAAATCAGGTGACATGTATACTACACGACCTTGAAAATTGGCGCGTTCCCAACAAAGAGATTAGATAAATGAATCCATTATGGACAGCTCTAGCGATTAGTATGATGACGACCTTGGTCCATGCTGCCGAAACTGTTAAGCCAACTAATTACGTCGGCAATGCGGACCAAGGCAAGGCAAAAAGCGTGGCTTGTGCTGCCTGCCACGGCGCAGATGGCAACAGTCCGAGCTCTGCTTACCCCAAGCTTGCTGGCCAACATGCTAGCTATTTGGCGTCTACTCTCACGGCTTACCGCGATGGGAGTCGCGTAAATGCGATTATGCAGGGAATGGCAGCTGCTTTGTCGGATGAGGACATATCAGATCTAGCGGCTTATTACATGATACAGGCAGTAACGCCTGGAGCCGTTGAGGCGGATTTGCTTGCACGGGGCGAGCAGCTATACCGTTTTGGCGATTCTGAGAAAGGCATTAGTGCCTGTGCCGCCTGCCATGGGCCGACTGGATTAGGAGTGGCTTCTGCTAGGTTTCCTGCACTTCAGGGCCAATGGGCCGCATATACTGAATCGCAGCTCAGTGCGTTTAGAAAAAGTGCGCGGGCAAACGTTATGATGAATGGTGTCACTAAGAATATGTCTGATGATGACATTCGGGCAGTATCAAGCTACGTAGGAGGGCTTCGCTGATGTTGCGTCGTATAATTTTTGTTAGCATTCTTGGCTTCGTTTTTTTGATGAATCATGCTTCTGCAAAAGGTGGTTTTGAAAGCGGAATTCATTATGAGACCTTGTCTAGGCCAGTGGTAACGGCGAACCCCAAAAAAATCGAGGTTATTGAGCTTTTTTGGTACGGATGTCCGCATTGTGATGCATTGGATCCGTCTTTGAAAAAATGGGTTTCCAAGTTGCCGGAGGACGTTTATTTCACGCAAATGCCGGTGGTTTTTGGTCGGTCTTGGGAAATGCATGCGCGAATGTTTGTTGTCGCAAAAAATTTGGATTTGATGGATGACGTTCATGACGCGGTATTTAATGCCCTTCATCGTGAGGGACAGAGGCTTCAAGATGAAGCTGAAGTGGTTGCTTTCTTTGAGCGATTTGGCGCCGACCCAAAAATAGTTCGTCGTGAACTGAAAGGATTTTCGACTGAAAGTGCATTGCGATTGTCTGATGCGCGTGTTCGTGCCTATGGAATTCGTGGTGTCCCAGCTTTAGTAGTTAATGGTCGTTATGTTACTGGCGTAGCTCAAGCTGGTAGCGAGTCAAAATTATTTGAATTGCTCGATTTTCTCATAGAAAAATCACGCTCTCAGTAAAATATTGGCTAGCTATCTTTTTTATTGATCAGTTGATTTTTGGTTCAGAAGAGCCTGGCCATAAGCCGTATCCACCAAATCGATTTCAACAAATAGTTTGGGTTTTAAACTAATGATTTTAGTGCGACTAATTTGAGCATTAAGCTCCTGAGTTTTGTTTTGGTTTCGATAACGTTGATAGAAACTAGTAAAACTGCCGTCTGTTGACTCAATTTCAGAAAGTGCATAATCACAGGCAAATTTACGGCCGTACTTTTCGCAAATTTGATTGACGAGTTTCGCTTGCGTTTCTACATCATTCGCCAAGTCCTCTTGGCGATAAAAAATACGTACGATTTTGCCTTCTGGATCGTGTGTGACCGTTAGGAATTTTTTGCTTAGTCCATCAAGTGATTCGAGCGTACTGATAGGGTCCCCAAGTTTCAATCCGGCCACATCAAATGATAATGCGAAGCTTGAGATGCTGAGGAATGTCAGCAAGATGATGGGTATTCTTGAGGAAATTAATTGCATTTTGACAGTTTAAACCATTCAGTTTGAGAATAATTTTTTAAAATCTGAATAAACGCACTCTAATCGTGTCAGCCCATCCTCGATTTCGGTGCTTGATATTATTAGCGGTGGTGCCATGCGATGGACGTTTGCCCCTGCAATTAATGTGAGCAATCCTTGCTTTTGTCCAAGTGCCACTAATTCATGCGCTTTGTCGGCGTATGATGACTCTAGTACTGCACCTATCAATAGCCCCTTACCCCGGATGGTTTGGAATAATTGATATTTCTTATTCAAAACATGAAGTCCCTTCTGAAGCTGTTCGCTTCGTGCGGTGACAGCGGCATTCATCTCGGGTGTGTTTATTAATGCAAGAGCCTTGAGCGCAACGGCCGCGGCGAGCGGATTACCGCCATATGTACTCCCATGAGTTCCAGCGATAAAGTGCTTTGCAATCCAATTTTTACATAACATGGCTCCAACCGGGAAGCCGCAACCGAGGCTTTTCGCGCTGGTTAAGATATCGGGTTCGAAGCTTGTATGTTCGTAAGCAAACAATTTCCCTGTTCGCCCCATTCCCGTCTGCACTTCGTCCACAATCAAGGCTGCGCCCACTCGATCGCATCCGGCTCTGATTTTTTCGAAGAATGTAGGACAAATTGGTCGCACTCCCCCCTCTCCCTGAATCGCTTCTACCATAATGGCGCAGGTTTTCTCAGAGATGGTTTTGTCGAGGCTTTTACAATCATTGAATGGGAGGTGCGTAAACCCTCCTGGCATTGGGCCAAAGCCCTCGCGATATTTCGCCTGACCGCCAGCTGTTACGGTGGCTATTGTTCTGCCATGAAATGCGTTGTCAAAACAGATGATTTCAAATTTTTCTATTCCAGACTGATTAAATGCGGCCCGCCGTGCAGCTTTTATTGCTGCTTCATTGGCTTCGGCACCTGAATTACATAAAAAGACGCGGTCTGCGAAGGTCGCTTGAACTAGTGCTTTGGCGAGTTCGATTGCTGGTTCATTCGCAAGCGTGTTCGATAAGTGCCACAATTTCGCCGCCTGCTTTGTCAGGGCGGAAACCATTTCTGGATGGCTGTGCCCTAATGCACTCACGGCAATGCCGCCGGCAAAATCTAAAAATTTTCTACCGTTTTGGTCCCAAAGCGTACTCCCGATACCATGTGACATGATGATGGGGGGAGTACCATAATTCGGTGTCATAAAAGTCTGAAAATCGTTTAGGTCAGTCATTCATCATAATCTCAACATTGGCAGATATACATTACCTTTGACTTTCGAGATGATAAACCCCTGCTAAACCAGATGCGATAAATGTCAGTCCTCGTGTTCTGCCTGATTCAACTAATTTTGGCTTGAATGTCATTAGTCGTCGATCCGTTTAATAAAAGCCTTCGCTGCGGGATCTTTATCAAATTGAATAAAGTATTTACCACTTTCTGAGCTCTTATTTTGTTTTATACATTCTTATTACGTGAAATATACTAATTTTTCAGGGGCTTTCGAAGTCAATCTGAAAAATTTATCGTCGGCCACTTAGCCTGGTCTGCGAGTTGCGCTAGTGATTTATCTGGGTTGACCACAAATGATTGGTCTGCATGTTCTAAAAGCGCTCTATCGTTTATTGAATCAGAAAAAAAATGGATGGCTGTGGGGCTGATTTGTTTTTTCTTAAGCCATGACTCGAGCGCTTTAACCTTGCCCACCTTATAAGTAGGCACTCCAACTAGCTCGCCAGTATATTGCCCATTGAGCACTTCAAATTCACAGCCAAGATATGCATCGACAGCATGCAGTAGGGCGATGGGCTCCAGGATAAATGTATTGGTTGCAGAAATGATGAGCGTTAGAAATCCTTTTTCCTTGTAGTTTGCAATGCATTCACAGGCCTTCCTTTGAATTTGTGGCTCCACGATTTTTTTTATGTATTCAGTACGCCAGAGAGTGACCGTTTCTAGCCCATTTTTTTGCAAAATCTCACATGCAAAGCGTTGATATGCTCGAATGTCGAGACTTGCATTCAGATAATCCTGGTAAAATCGTTCGTTCGCTTCTTGATAGTATTTTGTACTAACCACACCTTGATCGATAAGAAACTGGTTCCAAGATTTATCGCTATCAAAAGGCAACAAGGTATGATCAAGATCGAAAATGGCTAGTTGCATAAAGTTCCCATATTAGATTGAGACATAGACTAAAAGTTGACAGAATGCGAAGGTTTTAGTGGAGTTGCAAGTCATGATTGATGAGAACGGATTTCGGATAAATGTGGAAATCGTTCTCGCACATCCGACTGGCTCCGTCCTTTGGGCTCGGCGTCGCGGAGACGAATATTGGCAGTTTCTTCAAGGTGGCATCAAAAGCGGAGAAAATTTTGATGATACTTTGCATCGTGAATTATACGACGAGCTTAGAAATTCTGGTAACACCGTATGCTTGTTAGCACAAACTTCCGATTGGCTTCGGTATCGCCTGCCGAGATCATTGATTCGTTCAAGAGGCAAGCAAATTTGTATTCGCCAGAAGCAACGCTGCCGCCTTTTTGTGCTCAAGGACCCTTTTACTATCCCGAGCTTGAGCCTCATCAATGGGTCAGTTATCTGTATCCATTGAGTCAAATCATTTCCTTCAAGCGTGATTTTTATCGTAAAGCATTAATGGATCGGTTGCTGGGGCTGCGACAGATCAGATCAGTGGCATGCTAGATATTCTAAGACGCCTCGTTCAGGCGGTGACCGAAGCCGAGAACCTAGACGATGCTCTCAATATTATTGTTACGCGCATTAAAGCGACCATGCAGACTGGTGTGTGCTCGATTTATTTGTTGGACGATAAGACAGGCTGTTGGCTTTTAATGGCAACTGATGGTTTAAATCCTTCGTCGGTTCGTATTGCGAGCCTTTGCAAGAACGAGGGCCTCGTTGGTTCCGTTGGTACGCGTGGGAAACTTTTAAATCTCGAGGATGCCCCGAAACATCCGGCATTTCGTTTTTTAGAGGAAACAGGAGAAGAGATTTTTCAGTCTTTTTTAGGTGTGCCAGTCGTACATCAACGAGAAACGCTCGGGATTATTGTTGTTCAGCAAACAACGCGAAGACGCTTTAGCGGTGATGAAGAAGCACTCCTGGTCACAGTTGCAGCCCAGCTATCCGCGTTGATCGCACATGCCAAAATCTCTGGTCGGTTATATTTGCAAACTGATACTGGTGAGAACCCAAAAGATATTCGCTTTAAAGGCGCTGCTGGCATTTCGGGTATAACAGTTGGAACCGCGGTTGTACGCAAGCCTCCGGCCTATCTTAAGCATGTAAAAGATGGAAAAACAGACAATCCTGATCATGATATTGGCGAATTTCAGGCTGCTTTGGCGGAGGTTAAAGTCGAACTCGAGAGGATCGGAGAGTCGCTGTCGGGTCATCTGCAGCATGAGGAAACGGTTCTTTTCGATACTTATTTAAGGATGCTCGAGGACCATACTTTGGGCGGTGAGGTCTGTCAGCGGATTCGTTCTGGAGAAAATGCACCTACAGCATTGAAGCATGTAGTCCTTGATTTAGTCACTCGGTTTGAGGCGATGCAAGATCCCTACCTCAAAGAACGCGGTACAGACCTTAAGGATCTTGGGAGACGTATTTTATCAAAGTTACTTCGTTATGGTGATGAATTACTGAAGTATCCCGACGATGCTATTTTGGTTGCTGAAGATGTAACCCCGGTAATGCTTGGAGAGATGGACGCGGGCTCGTTGCTTGGTATTGTTTCAGTTAAGGGATCGGCTAATTCACATGTCGCAATTCTCGCCCGAAGTCTAGGGATCCCGGCTGTTATGGGAGCCGTTGATTTGCCGCTTGCTGACATATCTGGTGTGAAGATGATAGTTGATGGTTGGCGAGGTGAGGTGGTGATAGAGCCATCCGAAATGATCTTAAAAGAATATCAATATGCAGTTCGTGACGCTGAGAATTTGGCCTCAGAGTTACTTAGGATCAGCGACGGACCAGCCACTACAAGTGATGGCTACAGAATTCATTTATTACTGAATTCTGGTCCGTTTGGTGAATTGTTAGAGAGGCAGCGTAGTTGGATTGATGGGGTTGGCTTGTATCGAACTGAGTTTGCGTTTCTTTCCCGCTCACGCTTTCCTACAGAAGATGAACAAGAGATTGAGTACCGTGAAGAGTTGGCTACTTATTCACCGATGCCTGTTGTCATGCGTACGCTCGATATCGGTGGAGACAAGGGCCTGCCCTATTTTTCGATCGACGAAGAGAATCCATTTCTTGGTTGGCGCGGTATTCGGGTCACTCTCGATCATCCTGAAATTTTTCTTACACAGACGCGAGCAATGCTGAAGGCCTCGGTTGGGCTAAATAATTTGCGTGTTTTATTGCCTATGATTTCGACATTGGAGGAATTACGTGCATCTAAACTGTTAGTTGACCGGGTAGTGCACGAACTTTTGAGTGAGGGTTTTGTTATTAAGCCACCACAGGTGGGCGTGATGATCGAGGTCCCAAGTGCTGTTTACATGGCAGATGAGTTGGCATTGGAAGCTGATTTCTTTTCGGTGGGCTCTAATGATCTGACTCAATACATCTTAGCAATTGATCGAACTAATGCCCGCGTTTCGGATATGTTTGATTCTTTTCATCCTGCAGTTTTGAGAGCACTGCGTCAGGTCTGTGATTCAGGTCGGGCTCGGGATATTCCTGTTGCGTTGTGTGGAGAAATGGCAGGAGATCCGATGGCATCTGCTTTATTGATCGGTCTCGGTTTTGACGAATTGTCGATGTCGGCAGCGAGTCTTGCGCAGGTAAAGCGAACGCTCGGAGAATTTTCTCTTCCGGAGTGTCGGGAATTAGCGACTAAAGCAATACAGTCGACCTCTGGCCACGAAGTTATTCAGGTTATGGCGGACGCAATGATGATTCGTGGCCTGTCTTTGCTGGTGCCGCCGGGTTTGCGCGAATAACTTTGGGTGGATTTTTTGTGACTGAATTTCTTCTTTATTTACCCTTGGGTATTATTGCTGGATTTTGTGCGGGGCTTTTTGGCGTCGGCGGTGGAGTCATCATTGTTCCCTTTCTGATGGTCGCTTTCGAACTATTTTCGATGGATGCAAGTGTGATGACACACTTAGCTGTAGGGACGAGCTTGGCTTGTGTAGTCCCTACTGCTGCGAGTTCGACCTGGGCGCATCACAAAAAAAAGGGTGTGATTTGGTCTTGGGTTTTAAAGCTTGCCCCCTTTCTAATTTTAGGCGGGTTGCTGGGAGGTTGGACAGCGGACCAGTTAACAGGCGAAATGTTGACGATCATTTTGAGCGTGTTCTTATTCTTGATGGCCTGTCGTTTATTTATTAAATCTGATCCTTTTATTGAGTCGGAGGCTTTGCAAATACCTTCGAACCTTCATTTCGGTCTTATAGGAACGCTTATAGGCTGGATTTCTAGCATGATGGGCATCGCGGGCGGCGCATTGGCTGTTCCTTTTATGGCTGCTCACGGGTCCGGAATGCGACGTGCCGTAGGCACGTCGGCGGCATTGGGAGTGCCAACAGCCGCTTCAGGCGCCGTGGCATTTTTGATTATGGGAATAGACCATCCTAACCGACCGGAATGGTCTATTGGTTATATCTATTTACCGGCATTTTTGGGGATAGTTCTGAGTTCAACCATTGTGGCTCGCTTAGGGGCTCATTTCGCACATTCAGTGGATCAAAGTTTGCTCCAGCGTCTCTTCGCTTGTTTTCTTGCTGTATTGTCTATTCGTTTGATCTGGAATGTTGCGTCATGAATTATCCTGTTATTGACCCTGTCGCTCTCGATTTTGGGTTTATTAAAATCCATTGGTATGGGCTCATGTATTTGTTTGGATTCTTATTTGGCTATTGGCTCGCGCTTCATCGGATCGCAGCGGGCCGTTTTCCTATAACAAAGGACCAGATGTCGAATTTTCTGAGTTGGATTGCAATTGGCGTCATTGTAGGTGGGCGCACTGGATACATGGTTTTTTATCAGACTGAGCGTTTAATGCATGATCCATTATCGATTTTCTATGTCTGGGAAGGTGGGATGGCTTTCCACGGAGGGCTACTCGGTGTGATCGGGTTAACCTGGTTCTATGCTAACAAAGTGGGCGTGAAACCATTGGTCCTTGGTGACGCGCTGGCTCCGATGATCCCAATTGGCCTTGGGCTAGGGCGTTTAGGAAATTTCATTGGGGCCGAGCTCTGGGGCCGGCCAACAGATCTCCCATGGGGTATGGCCTTTCCAAGTGCGGGACCTGAATTGAGACATCCAAGTCAGCTTTATGAACTACTGCTTGAAGGCTTGATTTTATTTATATTGGTGTGGTGGTTTTCAGCGAAGTCAAGACAGCCTGGGCGCGTTACGGGGCTTTTTTTGGTGGGGTATGGCGTTTCAAGATTTATGGTCGAATTTGTGCGTGAACCGGATGGCCATCTGGGGTTTGTTTGGCTCGATTGGATGACAATGGGTCAACTGTTGACTGTACCGATGATGCTGGTTGGGCTTTGGTTATTACTAAGACGAAAGGAGTTTCTGGGTGAAAGTCTATCTTGATTTACTAAATTTAGTCCTGACGGAGGGGGCGGTCAAAGGTGACCGAACTGGCACAGGGACTTTGAGTCGGTTTGGGCATCAAATGCGATTTAATTTAAAGGATGGTTTCCCGCTGGTAACGACTAAAAAGATCCACCTGAGGTCTGTGATTCATGAGTTGCTTTGGTTTGTTCAAGGCGGCACTAATACGGAATATCTTCGCGAGCATGGTGTCTCTATTTGGAATGAGTGGGCGACAGAAGAAGGTGACTTAGGGCCGATTTATGGCCTTCAATGGCGGGCTTGGCCTGCCCCAGATGGGCGCGCTATCGATCAGTTGACAGAGGTGATCGCAGCAATTAAAGCGCGGCCTGATTCACGGCGACTAATAGTGTCGGCATGGAACCCGACACTATTGCCTGATGAAACTCAATCGCCACAAGACAATGTGCGAAATGGCCTCATGGCATTGGCGCCATGTCACACTTTGTTCCAGTTTTATGTGGTGGATGATTGCTTGTCATGTCAGCTTTATCAGCGTTCGGCAGATATATTTTTGGGGGTCCCTTTTAATATCGCAAGTTACGCACTCTTGACGCATCTAGTGGCAGATCAGTGTGGATTAAAGGTTGGTGATTTTATTTGGACCGGGGGTGATGTACACCTTTACCAGAATCATGTTGCCCAGGCCAAAGAGCAACTGACTCGCATACCAAGGCCATTACCGATGTTGAGATTATCTCGAACCCCGTCGACAATCACGGGATACACGGACGCTGATATTTTCATCGATGGCTATGATCCTCTCCCTCATATTAAGGCGCCGGTGGCTATCTGATGCGTGTGTCATTAATAGTAGCCAGGGCGACTAACGGTATTATCGGTGCGAATAATCGACTACCTTGGCATTTGCCTTGCGATCTCAAGTATTTTAAACGCATCACTCTGGGCAAACCGGTGATCATGGGGCGTAAAACGTTTGAATCGATCGGTCACCCGCTGCCTGGACGTACCAATGTTGTCGTTACGAGAAATCCAGATTGGCAGGCGCCTGGTGTGCGGGTTGTGCTCGGTTTGGATGGCGCATTCCAACTGGCGAAGGCCCAAGCTGAATTAGATGCAGCAGGCGAGATTATCATAATCGGTGGGGCCACTCTTTACCGCGATAGTTTGCCCTTCGTTGATCGCATTTATTTAACGCAAGTGGAGACCACCCCATCGGGAGATGCCTTTTTTGCTGCTCCTAATACATTAGATTTCGAACGGATCTCTGTAGAGGCCCATCAGGAAAGTGGCAGTTTTCCGGCCCACAGCTATGAAGTCTGGGACCGACTGCAGGATTAGTCGTTGTCTGTTACCGCGCCCAAACTGGCGCTTGAGACGAGGCGTGCATATTTTGCTAAGACCCCGCGTTTTGGCGTCTCTTTTTCCATTTTCCAATGTAGCTTGCGTTGCGCCAGGACTGTGTCATCGACGCGGGCTGTTAAAGCATTAATCTCTGCGTCGATGGTTATGACGTCACCATCTTGAAGCAGACCAATCGGCCCGCCAACCGCGGCTTCTGGGGTGACGTGGCCAATCACAAATCCATGCGACCCTCCGGAAAATCGACCGTCGGTGATCAATGCTACATCCTTCCCAAGGCCTGCGCCCATGATGGCACTGGTGGGTGAGAGCATTTCACGCATACCCGGGCCACCTTTCGGCCCTTCATATCGAATGACGATTACAGAACCCTTTTTAATTTTGCCATCAAGAATGGCATGCAGAGCAGCTTCTTCGGAGTTGAAGCAGACCGCTTCGCCGGTGAAGGTCAGCCCCTCTTTCCCAGAAATCTTTGCAACTGCACCTTCCGGAGCCAAATTGCCATACAGAATTCTAAGATGACTATCTTTTTTCACTGGATTTTCGAACGCATGAATGATGTTCTGCGAACTCGGATATGGCTCAACTTTGGCCAAGTTTTCGGCCAAGGTTTGTCCGGTTACGGTCATTACATCACCGTGCAATAACCCTTGGTCGAGCAACATCTTCATCAAAGGCTGGATGCCCCCGATCTCGATGAGCTCGCTCATCAAATATTGACCAGATGGTTTGACGTCTGCAAGGACCGGAACGCGTTGTCCGATTTCGGTGAAATCGTCCAGAGTCAGGTCGATGCTAGCGCATTGTGCCATTGCGAGTAGGTGCAGAACGGCATTGGTTGATCCGCCAAGTGCAATAACTACTGTGATTGCATTCTCAAAGGATTTTTTTGACACGATATCTGAGGGCTTGAGGTCAAGTTCTATCAGCTTCATAACTGCCGCGCCCGCAAGCCGGCTGTCTTCTTTCTTGTTTATGGATGTAGCTTCTTGAGCCGATGAATTTGGCAGTGAGAGCCCAAGCGCTTCGATCGCACTAGCCATGGTGTTAGCAGTATACATGCCGCCACAAGAGCCTGGCCCAGGGATAGCCGTTTTTTCCACTGCAATCAGTTGATCTTCATCAATGGATCCAGCAGCGCGTTGTCCCACCGCTTCAAAAACAGAGATAATGTCACGGCGCTCCGCACCGGGTTTGATGGTTCCCCCGTAGACAAAGATAGATGGCCGGTCGAGGCGCAGCATTGCCATAGCGCATGCGGGCATATTTTTGTCGCAGCCACCAATGGTGACTAGACCATCAAAACCTTGGCCAGCCACCACTGTTTCGATGGAATCGCATATTACTTCGCGGCTAACCAGTGAATAGCGCATGCCAGGAGTTCCCATGCTGATGCCGTCGCTGACCGTGATAGTGTTGAATACTACACCTTTGGCACCGGCCCCATTTGCACCGACTTCAGCGTCAAGCGCAAGTTCATTAATGTGCATATTGCAAGGGGTGACCATGCTCCAAGTGCTTGCGATTCCAATTTGTGGTTTTTTGAAATCTTCGTCTTCGAAGCCAACGGCACGGAGCATTGCTCGTGCTGGGGCTTGCGTAAGGCCATCGACAATTATGGAAGAGTGGGGGCGTTGAGAGTCGGTCATAATCTAGTCCTGTAGATCTTTTTGTAAAATTTTTGAATTGCGTTGATGGTTATATAGAGCCTGGCGGTTTTCCGGCAGCGCGTCTATGGTTACTTCTCTAAAGCCACGTTCTATAAACCAGTCATGCGCGATGGTTGTGAGCACAAAGAGCGAACAAATCCCTTGGGATTTTGCGTCAGATTCCATGCGCCTTAATAAAAGGGAGCCAACTTTTTGTCGACTTTTATCTGGATCAACAACAAGTGCAGCCAATTCAGCATTATTACTATCTAGTGGATATAAAGCAGCTGACCCAAGGATTCGGCCATCTTGCTCAACGACTCTAAAATGACTGATTTCAGCTTCTAATTTTTCGCGTGAACGATGCACTAATGCTTGAGTTTCTTCGAGGGGACTTAAAAGGTGCAATAATCCTGCTAGATCGTCGGGTCGTGCAAGGCGAATATCTACGGACGGCTCCGCTAAAATCATTGTGCCAGTTCCTTCGGTTGTCATAAGTTCGGTAAGAAGTGCCCCGTCCGCCGCCGCATCCAGCAGGTGACAGCGTGAAACGCCACTGCGTATCGCTTTTTCAGCGGCATCCAGCCGGCGTTGCATCTCCGCTGTTTGTAGGGAGCGTAACTTGGCAATCGAAGACAAGGTAATTTCTGAGATTATTTGATTAGCGGGATCACAACATATGGCTGTTTCACCGAGAAGAATGAGCTTGTCGGCATTAAGCGCGATGGCTGTCTGTGCAGCAACTTCTTCACTTGCTAAGTTATACAACTGACCGGCTGGAGAGTGTGCTAAATGATCTAGGTAGACTAATGCCCCAGCATCCAGTTGCTCCGCGATAGCCGTCGCATGTACTTTCCGAACTGCTCCGGTTAACTTGTGGTCCACACCCTCATGAATACCGAGTGGTTTGGCGGAGATGAAGTTCGCTGTAACTAGCGGTACCCAGGCTTTATTCCGATGCTGAGCACGCATGTACAATCCACGAAAGGTTATCGCGCTCTCTGCTACCAGATAATTGATGGTCTCTAGCAGAGCGCTGGTTGTGATTCGGCGATGACCATGGTGAGAACTTGGCTGACCTTTTGCTTCGATATGCGCATCGATTGCTCTGCGTGTCCCTTGCACTAACACTAGGCGAACACCAAGAGCATTCAGAAGAACTAAATCTTCAGCCAAATGGCTCATAGTCACTTCGGAACGATCGCCTCCCGACATGAGAACTACGAAGATCTTGCCTCTAAACTGTTCAATATACGGCCCAGCTTCTCTTAGCCAAGACACCAATGGCTGTGTTTGAATATGCAAATCCTCTTGAAATTAGGAATTGTGCGATGAATTTCCCTCTAACTCCAGATCCGATTGAAATGGAGCTGAAATTGGGACTGCGAGAGATAACCCCTCGCCAGGTTGATCTGCACCTTTCTAGCCTTGAACCAACAGTACAAAAGGCGGGCACTAGCTTGCTAGAAAATCAGTATTTCGATACTCCAGACAGTCTTTTATACGCTCTTGGCGTTGCTCTTCGGACCCGCTTTAAAAAGGGATCATATGAAATGACGGTCAAAATTAAAAAACCAGATCAGGGTGCCGTGAGCATTCGACAAGAATGGAATATAGCCCTGCCATCCAGCGTGCTGGACTATGAGCAATTGTTGGCTTTGCCGCTTCCAGAACTAGCGCTCGAGACTATCGAAAAAAGACGTTTAGGCCCATCTTTTATGAACAAGTTCGAGCGTACTGATTGGTGTGTCACATTAGAGGACACAACTACGATAGTTTCACTTGATATGGGGTTGGTTAAGAGCGGCAATCGCTCCTCGCCTGTGTTTGAGCTCGAACTGGAATTAATGGAGGGCGAAGTTGATTTGCTTGTTGATTTAGGTCTCAGATTATCAGATAAATTACCGAGCTTTATGGCAGTGATCAGTAAGGTGGAGCGTGGTGAGCTTATCCTTCGTGATCAGGCGCCGATACTTGACATTCATCCAACGGACCGGCTTGGCTGGTTGCATCGACTAAGTCGGGCTTTGGATTCATTGTCAGGACCAAATCCATTGGTTGCGTTTGAGGCGCTCGTGGAATGCGGCGACCCCATTGCATTGGCGTCATTCGGGGAACCTCTGGCTCGTGGTGAACTCCCTTTTGGCCTGGCTCGGTGGATGGTGATGTATTCATTGGAGATCTGTCCATGACGCCCTTCGATTACTCACCCTTTTTAAAGCGATGGTCAGAAAAATTTGATCCTGATCGTTCGTTCTTAGAATCCGATGGGGCAAGGGCTCCTACGATAAAAGCGATGCAAGTAATTTGGGGCTCGCTCACCGATCTCGACACAGCCAATTTTGAGCGACAGGCTAGGCTTGAGCGTAATCGACAGCAAGCTGGCTTAATTTATCGTTTATTAGCCGGAATTGATTCATTTGAGGATACTGTTCAGATAACCACTTCTTTAGGTGAACTGGCCTTGCAGGCAAGTCTTAGTCACCATCAAAGAATCTTTGGTGACACTTTCGGCGTTCCTGCTGATCCGAGATTTACAGTAATTGGGTTGGGTAAATTAGGGGGGCGCGAATTAAATTTATCATCTGATATAGACATTTTTTGTGTCTTTGGGTCGGATGGTAAAACTGCAGGACCTAGAGTCAGAGATCATAGTGATTTCTTTACTCACTTGACGCAACGAATGGCTAGATCATTGGATACTAAAACGCTGGATGGACTTGTCGCCCGGGTTGATCAGAGGCTTCGGCCGTGGGGCTCTGCTGGTCGACTCGCAATCCCAGCTTTTGCTTGTAGCGAGTATTACGAATCCCATGGACGTGAGTGGGAACGATTTGCTCTTTTAAAAGCAAGGCCTGTGGCAGGAAACCTTGAGCTTGGTAGTGAATTGTTAAAAGAATTGAAGCCGTTCATGTTTCGCAAATATTTAGATTTTGGTGTGTTCGAATCAATACGAGAATTGAAAGTAAAAATTGAAATAGAGGTCCGGAGATCTGGGAAAGAGACGGATGTAAAAGTGGGGCGAGGAGGAATTCGTGAGGCAGAATTTATTGTGCAATCAATGCAGCTTTTGCGGGGCGGCCAAGTCCCAAGCCTTCAGGGCACCAGCTTTTTGAATACGCTTGATGGGTTGGTGGACCAAAATATTCTCCCGTTCATCGAGGGAATTCAGTTGCGTGAGGACTATTTGTGGCTACGTAACCTAGAGCACTTGATACAGGCGGAGAATGATCAACAGACACATGCTTTGCCCCATGACTTGGGGCCGCTATCAGCAGTTCTTGGGTTTGCTTCAGCGCATGATTTTGAATTAGAGCGTAGGAACGTAACTGATCGAGTTAATGCCTCTTTTACCTCTTTTTTAAAGACGGAAAAGCCAGAAAAGCTCGCCGAGCGTCCAGTTTTGGATGATGTACTAAACCGTTTGGATTTGTTTCAAAATCGAGAGGCCTGTGATCGACTGGAACCAGTAGCAAAGAAGCGTTTATTGAATTTAATTGAAAAACTTGGTCCTGCGCTGTCGCTTTATTCCCTGGATGTGACTGACAGGATGCTTGATTTTATCTCGACTTGCATGCGCAGAAGTGCTTATTTCGCCTTGCTTTCTGAGAACCCTGAAACGCTTCGGCGGATGCTTGAGATTTTAAATCGTTCATCGTGGATTGCTGAACGATTAATTGAGATGCCGGCTTTATTGGACGAATTGTTGATGCTGAATCCAGTTGATGCTGTGATGAGTCGAGAAGCAATAAGGCAAGAGTTAAATGTGCGGATGCAGCGAGTAGGCCCGGATGATACTGAGCGTTTTACCGAGACACTGGTGCAATTTGCGCGTGGGCTAGCGTTTCGTGTCGCGGTTTTTGAAGTTCGAGGTGAAATTCCGCTGATGAAAGTCTCGGACCAGTTGACCTGGGTTGCCGAGGCTGTTGTAAATGAAGTCTTGGCTTATGCCCATCAAGAGTGCATCTCTCGGTATGGTTCGCCTAAGCTAATTTGTGGTAACGATAGTGGCATCTCAGTATTGGGATACGGAAAACTTGGTGGAATAGAGATGAGCTATGGCTCGGATCTTGACTTAGTTTTTGTTCACGGAGTGGATTCTGCAAAGCTGACAGATGGCGTACAACCTATTGAGGGGGGCGTGTTCGTTACGCGGGTGGTTCGTCGGATGGTAGCTTTGTTGGAGGAGCCAACTCGTTTTGGTCGGTTGTATGAAATTGATACTCGATTGCGACCTTCAGGCCACTCGGGACTGATGGTCGTAGCCATAGATGCTTTCGAAAAGTATCTCGATGAGTCCGCATGGACTTGGGAGTTGCAGGCCTTTGTCAGGGCCAGGCCAGTTGCTGGCGAGCGATTATTAAATGATGAATTAGAAGCCCTTCGTAAATCTATTTTAGTGCGTACAAGAGATTCTAGCGCCCTGTTAATTGATGTCATTAACATGCGGAAAAAAATGCGGTCCCAGATGCTAATTGCCCCCAATATCGATGGTTTTGATTTAAAGCAGGGCGAGGGAGGTATCGTCGATATTGAATTTATGGTGCAATATCATATTCTAGCAAATGCGAGAACGTACCCGGGGCTTGCCCTTTATTCGGATAATATTCGACAACTCGAGGCTCTTTCGTTGGTCGGATGTCTCTCGGATGCGGATGCGGACGCGCTAAAAGCGGCATATGTTCGCTATCGATCGCTTAATCACGAAGCGATTTTGGCAGGCAGAGCGGGTTTAATTGCGGCGGAATTGGTGCGTGACGAGCGTCGAACGGTAAATCGGCTCTGGGCGCAATGGATGAAATATTCTTAACTAGTTGGATCTAAACATGTACCCGAATTTTGCTGATCGAGATGGACTGATTTGGTTTGATGGAGAGCTTAGACCATGGCGGGAGTGTCAGGTCCATGTATTAACTCATACATTACATTACGGACTCGGATGCTTCGAGGGTGTTCGGGCATATCAAACGAGTAAGGGCGCTGCAATTTTTAGGTTACACGACCATACCCGGCGATTGTTTGATTCAGCAAAAATTTTGAGCATGGCTATGCCCTATTCAAAGGAAGAGATTAATGCGGCTCAGATGGCAGCAGTAGCTTCAAATGACTTAGATCATGCCTACATCCGACCGATGGTGTTTTATGGCTCGGAGGGAATGGGCCTGCGTGCGGATGGATTGAAGACTCATGTGATGATTGCTGCATGGGCCTGGGGCTCCTACATGGGAGAAGAAAATATACAGCGCGGAATTAAAGTCCGAACATCGAGTTACACGCGCCATCATGTCAATATAACCATGACGAAGGCAAAGGCTAATGGGAATTATATGAACTCTATGCTTGCGCTTCAGGAAGCTCTTGCTAGTGGTGCCGATGAAGCACTTTTGCTTGATCCCGAAGGTTATGTCGCCGAGGGATCTGGAGAGAATATCTTTATTGTTCGTGATGGAGTGCTTTACACGCCAGAACTCAACAGTTGTTTGGATGGGATTACTCGGAAGACGATTTTTCGGTTGGCGAAAGATAACGGAATTGATGTAGTAGAAAAACGGATTACACGCGACGAGGTGTTGATAGCGGATGAAGCCTTTTTTACTGGGACTGCTGCCGAAGTGACGCCAATTCGTGAATTAGATGGCCGGCCGATAGGTATTGGAAAGCGTGGTCCGATCACCGAGTTATTGCAAACCGATTTTTTTGATTTAGTTCATGGTCGTATGGATCGACATCAGGATTGGATCACGCTTGTAAAGGATTGAGACATGCCGACCTTATTGGTCGGCCCAAATTGGGTCGGCGATATGATCATGTCACATGGTCTGATTTCATATTTGAAGGCCAAGCGTCCCGATGATGAATTGCATGTCCTTGCACCTCGTTGGAGCCTAGCTGTTGCTGGCCGTATGGCTGAAGTAGATCAACTGATCGAATTACCTTTCTCACATGGGGAGCTGTGTCTAAAAGCTCGTTGGGATTTTGCGAGGAGTTTGATTAAGAACAAATACCATCGCGCATTTGTTCTGCCAAATTCCTTCAAGTCTGCCTTAATCCCAGCTATGGCGAGGATTCCGCGGCGTATAGGATGGCGTGGAGAATATAGGTATAAATTGCTTACTGATCTTAGGGTGCTGCATAAAGACCGATTCCCGGGAATGATCGATCGCTATATGGCGCTCGGATTTCCTGCTAATTTAGCATTATCCGCAAATCAATTGCCAGAGGCCCCTAAATTTCCTGAACTTATTGTAGACCCTGCAATACGAGCACATTTGTTGTCAAAACATGGACTTGATGAAGTGCGGCTAATTGCTTTGTGCCCCGGCGCCGAATTTGGCCCAGCTAAACAATGGCCCATCGATCGATATGCAGTTCTTGCACACCGGCTTGTAGCGTCTGGATTGCAGGTAATGCTTATGGGCTCCGCTAATGATTGGAGCAATAATCAAGTGATTTCTGATGCCATTCCGGAGGTGCATCGTTCTGATGTAATCAACTTGGCCGGTCGCACCACGATGCCTGAGGCGATTGATCTTGTTGGTGCTGCGCGTGCTGTTGTCAGCAATGATTCGGGCCTGATGCATGTTGCTGCGGCTACAGGCCGGCCTCTGATTGCTTTGTTCGGTCCGTCCTCTCCCTTGCATACGCCGCCATTGAGCGCGAAAGCCATTACTTTGACCAATCCTATTTCCTGTCACCCCTGCTTCGAAAGAACTTGCCCACTTATACATCAGGCATGCCTTTCTGAATTATCAGTTGATGAGGTTTTGAGTGCTTTAAATACCCTTTTGATGCAAGAGACTTGATGAGGGTTTTGGTCGTTAAAACTTCTTCTATGGGTGATGTGGTGCATACATTGCCAGCATTAACCGATGCGACCGATGCCTTGGGTGAGATTGATTTTGATTGGGCGTGCGAGCCAGCATTTTCTGAAATCCCGCGTTGGCACCCGTCAGTTAGTGATGTTTTGACGACTCCGTTTCGGAAGTGGCGCGGACGGTTCCCTCGCGTGCTATTTTCTAAAGAATTTCAGGCCTACAAATGTACGATTTCTGATCGCTGTTACGACGCTGTAATAGATGCCCAGGGCTTAATGAAGAGCGCTTTTCTGATTACTCGGTTCGCGAAAGGTGTTAAGCATGGCTTCAACGCGCGAAGCGTTCGAGAGCGCTTTGCAAGCCTTGCTTACAACAAGAGACATGGTGTTTCGAAGTCAATGCATGCGATCGAAAGGACCCGTCACCTTTTTGCCTGCGCGTTAAACTACCCATTGCCCGAAGCAACTCCGGATGCATCGATTGACTTGGGAAGGCCTTTTGACATAGAGAATAAAATTGTTTTGATTACCCAAACTAGCCGCCAGTCAAAGTATTGGCCGGAGTCCTTTTGGCGCCAAATTATTGAAGATGCATTACTTCAGTTTGATACGATTGTTCTGCCAGTCGGCAGTGATTCTGAGTATGAAGCTGCCAACTTAGTTTACGGTGATTTGCCGGTTCGAATCTTGAACCAGTTTCCATTGACAGATGTGGCTTGTGAAATTGCCGGGTCTCGGGCTGTGGTCTCAGTAGATACTGGATTAGCGCATATTTCAGATGCTCTTAGCGTACCTCTTCTGGTTTTGTATGGGCCTACAGATCCAAGATTAGTTGGGCCGATTGGCTCCAAATCTGAAATTATTAAGAGCCCATCGGTTAAAATGGATTGTATTTCTCCGGATACGGTGATGTCTTGGATAAGGGCTCTTAATACCGGTCTTGGCGAATAGGCTTGATCATTCATTAAATGAGTTTATTTATCAATAGGTGGTGCTTTGGTTTTGGTCTTATGAATTTATTCGATTTGTGCATTTTAAATACGTCATTTATTACTGAGATAATCATCTGAAAACTCTCTGTTTGGCTTCTCCTTTTGTGCAACGGCTGAAGAAGATTGCCCCATCCTTCTAGCCTGCCATAAAATAAAAAGCTGCGTGACATAGCGGTAAGGTGTTGAGCAGCCTTTATTGCGATAACTAGGTTGTTTAGCCCTTGTTTGGTTGGGTTCCGCTCGGAAGCTAGTTACTATAGTTAACTTCGAATTATAAGAGAGATACTCCGTGCCGCAACTTTTTGGTTCTTCCCGTATTCTTGTGGCTGGTGATGTGATGGTGGATCGTTATTGGCATGGTAGCGCCAGCCGAATCTCTCCAGAAGCCCCAGTTCCGGTAGTTCAGGTAACCCATGATGAGGTAAGGCCGGGCGGTGCTGCGAATGTAGCTCTTAATTTGTCTGTTCTTGGTGTGCAGGTCTTGTGTGCTGGTTTGGTGGGTTGTGATGAGGAGGCGGGCCTACTTGAACAGGCCTTAAAAAATCATGATGTAGATACCGCGTTGTTGCCTGTGGCTAATCGAACAGTCACCAAGCTCCGTGTTGTAAGTCAATCACAGCAGATGATTCGTCTTGATTTCGAAACCCCATTTTCCAAGTCTGACGCGATTAGCTTAGCGGACACAACCGATCTGTCAGGCATTGACATCCTTGTTCTGAGCGATTACGCCAAAGGTACTTTGGCGCCTAGTCGTTGGATTGCTCGAGCTCGACTTGCTGGTATTCCAGTAGTCGTTGACCCGAAGGGTGCGAATTTTGAAAAATACCGTGGCGCGACGTTGATAACGCCAAATCGGGTTGAGCTTGAAGCGATCATTGGTCCATGGGCGCATGATCAAGAACTTGTCGATAAAGTTGGGTCTTTGATCCGTACCTATGATTTTGAGGCTCTTTTGGTAACACGATCAGAAGAAGGGATGACGCTAATTACGAAGTCTGGTGAAGCGCATCATTTCGCTGCCACTGCGCGTGAAGTGGCTGATGTGACTGGCGCAGGTGATACAGTCATTGCGACAGTTGCAGCAGGGCTGGGTGCGGGGCTTACGATGGTTGCGTCCGTGGAACTTGCTAATCGTGCTGCTGGTATAGCGGTATCTAAGCTGGGTACAGTAACGGTGTCTAAGAGAGAGCTTGAACGATCACTCCAAAATGAACGCTTTATATTTAATGAGCTTGAGGATTTAGTGTCGTGGGTGAAAGAGTGCCACGTCGCGGGCGAAAAAGTTGTGATGACCAACGGCTGCTTTGATATTCTGCATGCCGGTCATGTGGCTTATCTAAAAGAGGCTGCGTTACTTGGCAACCGTTTGGTGGTCGCGGTTAACTCCGATGCATCGGTGACTCGTCTGAAAGGTCTAAATCGGCCCGTTAATGCAGTTGAGAGACGTTTACAGGTCTTGGCTGGGCTAAGCTCAGTCGATGCAGTGATCGCGTTTGAGGACGATACGCCGGAGGTTCTGATTGACGTTCTTCGCCCAGATATTTTAGTGAAGGGCGGCGATTACAAATCGATCGAAGATGTGGTTGGGTTTGAAAAAGTGCAGGCTTATGGTGGCGAAGTCCGCGTGCTTGCGGAGGTCGTAAATCTATCAACTAGCCACCTTATTGAAAAAATTCGTCAGTCGGATTCCAGCTCAACTAACTGACATAGGGTATGCATCATCAGAATATGGCACTCCTGAATGCGTGCTGTGTTTATAGAGGGAGCGGCCAGCACCAAGTCTGCAATTTCGCACATTTCGGATTGGGGCTTATCACCCACCAAAGCAACTGTGTGTACACCTATTCGCTTGGCTACCTCCATTGCTTTTATAACATTTCTAGAGTTACCGCTTGTTGAAATCCCTATCAATAAATCACCGCGCCTGCCAAGGCCTTCAACTTGGCGAGAGAATATTTGACCATACCCATAATCATTGCTAATTGCGGTCAGTGCTGAAGTGTCCGTAGTTAGTGCGATAGCGGCCATGGGTGCCCGTTCGCGTTCAAACCGTCCAATCAATTCTGCGGCTATATGTTGGCTGTCGGCCGCAGATCCGCCGTTGCCGCACAGCATAATCTTATGGCCTCCGGCAAGGATTGATGAGGCAAGATTGGCAGCTGCAAGTAATGCCTCGAGCCGCGTCTCATCGGCTAAGAGTGCTTGTTTAGCTTCAATGCTAGCCTGAAAGGTTGCACGTATACGATCTATGCTCATGGATTGATTCCAACTAGGAGTGACTCACAATTGTGTCGTAGATGCTCGGGATTTAGTGTACCAATTATTGCGGAAGTAACATTTGGGTGTGACAAAAGTGTTAAAAGTTGTTTTTTCGGATCATGTGCTAGATAACCGCTGCCAAATACCTTTTTGACTAATATCCCTGCGTTGAATGCCGCTGATTCATCCAACAATGCTCTTTCCTCTTGCATCTCAGCATTGAGGGTAATCATAAGGCAGTCTGCGCCTTCTTGAAGAGCGCGTCGTCCTCCCTCGAGCGTTTTTCCTGAGAGCCCGACCGCTTTGACAAGTCCTCTTTCGCGAGCATCAATTAGAGCTTTTAAGGCGCCTGATTCGATGTGTCTGAGGTCATCGCCATCTGAATGTAATAAGACTACATCTAGTTGATCTCGTCTAAGCCTTTTCAAACTAAGCTCAAGACTTTTTTGAATGGCATGATCGGAGAAGTCATAGCGGCTACCATGCTTGAGTGAGTAGTTTTCCCCGACCTTAGTGATGATCTGAAACGGATAGTTAATTGAGGCTAGAAGCGTGCCAAGACGAGCCTCCGACTGTCCGTATGCCGGAGCTGTATCGAGACAATTTATCCCGATTTCAGCAGCTGTTTTTAAGAGTGTTATCACTTCCTCATCACTCGGCAGCTGGAAACGTTCAGGATATTTCACATTCGTATTGCGCCCAATTTTTATGGTCCCCAGACCTATTGTGCTGAGATTAATTCCGGTGCGCCCAAGGCTGCGCGTTTCTAGGCCCATGGATATTCTCCGGCAGACGCCCGCGGCCAAGCGGGAAAGCAGGCCTTGGTCTCAGGCTTGAGAGCATCCAGCACCTTGTCCGCTAGGGCTGGGGCTAATGACAGTTTTGTTGGCCAGCAGACGAAGGCCCCAGCCATAGGTTGCACGAAGGCGGCATCTGGCCGGTTACCTTTTTCGGTGTATGGTTCTGCTCGGTTAATACGGAATACTTGGGTCGACTCAATATCGGGCTTCAGCCATGGGATGGCCTCTTCAACTGTTTTCTCAATTTTTTTGATTTGAACAAGATCGGTGCAAAGTACGCCATCTTCAGCTAACTGGCCTCCAAGATATAAATATTGTTTGTCGTTAATTTCGTGAGTTGAGACTGTTACTTTGGGTTTGCTGCTATGTCCTAGTTGGTGACCAAAGATTTTTGGAATAGGTGTATTTAGTCGGCAAAGACCCATCGCTAATGGTCGTAATTGCATTATTGGGGAGGTGAATTCAGCGTCTCTAATTAAGGCCGCCGCGCCTTCTCCCGCGGTTAGTATGACTTCACCCTCGAGTTGGCCTTGATTTGTCTCAACACCAGTAACTTGCCCATTTTTTTTTATAAGACGGGTGACTTCTGCTCGTAGTAGCTGCATTTCGAGGAGCGATTCGAATCGCTTGACTAGCGTATGGAGTTTAAGTACAGGTTCATTTAAACGATATAAATGACCTTTATATGCGGGGCTCGCAAACGCTGGTTCTGAGGCTGGATCGATCCGCTCCATTCGTGATTGCATTATTTTGCTAGCAAAAAATCCAAGCAAGTTGGCTGTGACGGACTCGACTGACCACATTAATTGCGAGTCTCGCTCAAGTGCGACTCCTTGAAGGTTAACGCTGCCCATGCCAGCAAGCGCTTGCCGCCAGCGTTCTGGCATCTCGCCAATCACTTTAGCGGCGTTACTTAACGCGCCATCTAGGGCGTATTTGGTTCCACCATGAATCATGCCTTGACTGGCGAGCGTCTGTCCTTGGCCTAAGGCGTTTTTTTCAAGAACGCAACAAGGGATGCTCCTGGCTTTCAGCTCAGCCGCCAACCAAAGTCCGGAAATCCCGCCACCTACGATGATTTTCATGCAGGCATGCTAGCATCTTCATTATGTGGCGACATCTGTATTCTATAATCTTAGTGTTTTTGACACCGGCCCTTATTTTTCATGTGGTTCGGAAGTATCGCAGGGAACGCCAAAGCTCAGCTATATGGTCGCGGCTTGGGCTAGGGATGCCTGATGTAAAGCCAAATCAACTTTGGATTCATGCGTGTAGTTTGGGTGAGGCAAAAGTGGCTCTGATGATCGCCAACAAACTTCGTTTGGGTCTTGATATTGATATTTGGTTCACTACTACAACGCCGGCTGGGATGAGGTTTTTGCTGGATAAGGGGCAGCAGGCATTCGTTTTTCCGTGGGATTTTCCATGGGTTTGGGCTGTTTGGTTACGTAAACTTCGCCCTAAAGCTGTGGTTTTTATCGAGACAGAATTATGGCCTAACTTGATTGCGGCTTGCCATCGACAAAAGATTCCGACGATTTTGGCAAATGGTCGCTTAAGCGAACGCTCGGCCGCCCGTTACAGTCAGATTTCTTGGTTGGCCCGACCGATGTGGACTAATGTTTCTAGAGCTTTGATGCAATCGTCTGATGACGCTCATCGAGTTCATGCCTTGGGTGTATCTGTGGATGTAATATCTGAGGTGGGTTCGGTTAAGCTCGATCAGTCTGACCTGCTATTTGATCCGCGGCTTATCGATTCACTTTGTGACTGGCAGGGCGGGCGTACCTTGCTGTGCTCTATGAGCAGTCATTCAGCTGATGAGCAGGCGGCGATGCTATGGTTAGTAGGTAATATTCCTGATTTTGCGCTTTTATGCGTTCCACGACACCCGGTGAGGGCGACCGAAGTCCAAACGCGGGCCGAAAAGCTTGGTTTGACTGTGGGGGTTGTGTCCAGAGGCATACCGGAACATCCGACAGATGTTTTGATAGGCGACACCTTTGGCCAGATGGCGTCTTATCTTGATGTGGCCGATGTTGTCATAATGGGAGGAAGTTTTGATGATCACGGAGGGCAGAATCCTGTCGAACCTGCACTCCTCGCAAAGCCCATTGTAGCAGGTCCTTCGACCTATAATTTTACCGAAATTACGAAGGCCTTAATTGACGTAGGTGGCTTGATTCAAACCACTGAGGCAGGGCTTGATGAAGCGATACAGCAAGCGCTTGGGGATGGACCTCTGATTGGAATGGCGGCATGCAAATGGGTACTTGCTAATCGTGGCTCGACCGAACGGCAGGCTGCCGCCATCCTGGCTATACTCGACGCCTGCTGATGCGATCTCTAGCCCTCTGTGCCGCAGCCATGACCTGATTTGGGGCTGTTCCACCCATGTGATTACGTGCATTAACGGAGCCCTCGACCGTCAGTACGTCATAGACGTCGGTATCAATAGCGCTGTGAAAGCTTTGCAATTCAGTTAATGTCATTTCGGAGAGATCTCTTTGGCGTTCAATTCCCAACGCAACCGCCTTGCCAACCACTTCGTGAGCATCGCGGAACGGGATGCCTTTTCGGACCAGATAATCTGCAAGATCGGTGGCTGTTGAGAAGCCACTTTTTGCGGCTTCTCTCATTTTTGTTTTGTTAACCAATAGCTCAGGCATCATCTCTCCGAAGGCGTGCAAGCATCCGAGTAGGTTATCAGCCGTGTCATAAAGTGGCTCTTTATCTTCTTGATTATCTTTGTTGTATGCCAACGGCTGGCCTTTCATCAATGTTAATAAGCCAATTAAGTGACCGAACACGCGCCCTGATTTGCCGCGGACTAATTCCGGCACATCCGGATTTTTCTTTTGAGGCATAATTGATGAGCCGGTGCAGAATTTATCGGGTAAATCTATGAATTGCCATGCTGTCGAATTCCAATTAATAAGTTCTTCTGAGCAACGTGATAGGTGCATCATAATAATACTTGCGGCACTAACAAATTCGATTCCAAAATCGCGATCTGACACTGAGTCCAGACTATTCTCGGTCGGCCTGTCAAAGCCCAGCAATGCGGCACTTCGGATACGATCGATTGGAAAGCTAGTGCCTGCCAAAGCCGCTGAGCCTAGTGGACATTGATTCATTCGTTTGCGGCAATCAAGTAGGCGCCCGTAATCGCGCTCAAGCATTTCGTTCCACGCTAGCATATGGTGGCCGAAGGTGATGGGTTGCGCAGCCTGTAAATGCGTAAATCCTGGCATGATAGTTTCAGCCTCGCGCTCAGCTAAGTTAATCAGGCTTGTTTGTAGTTTAGCTAACTCGCTTACGACTTGATCAATTGCAGCTCTTAGCCAGAGGCGTATGTCGGTAGCAACCTGATCATTTCTCGAACGGCCGGTGTGTAATTTTTTGCCTGTATCCCCGATGAGGTCGATGAGCCGCGATTCAATGTTCATGTGAACATCTTCTCGTGCAATTAACCACTCAAAGGAGCCGGCATCAATTTCTTCGCTGATTTGCTTGAGACCACTCACGATTTGATTGCATTCTTCTGCGGTAAGAATACCTTGGTCGGCCAGCATGGTTGCATGGGCAACTGAGCCTTGAATATCTTCACTCGACATACGGTTGTCGAATTGTACAGATGCTGTAAAAGCTTGAACGAATGCGTCGGTTGATTCCGAGAAGCGTCCGCCCCAAAGTGCCTTAGGCGTTTTCTGACTCATGGAGACTCCTTGTGTAAGCATTCAGTATACTGCCTGAAACAAGGGACCACATATGCAAAAAAAACTAACCATTGCAAGTCGTAAAAGCCCATTGGCTCTTTGGCAGTCTTACCACGTGCGTGATCTGCTGATTGCAGCTCATCCTAGCCTCACGATTGAACTCTTAGAAATGAGCACGCAGGGTGATGAGCGCTTAGATGTCTCAGTAGATAAGATTGGTGGAAAGGGAGTATTTGTTAAGGAATTGGAGACCGCTTTGTATGACGGTCGTGCAGATCTGGCTGTGCACTCGCTCAAAGACGTTCCAATGGAGTTACCTGCGGCCCTAGAATTATGCTGTCTGACGGCTCGTGAAACGCCGAATGATGCTGTTGTTTCACGAGCTGGAATAATACCCTGGAACGATTTTTCTGAGATTCCGAAAGGCGCGCATATTGGGACGTCCAGTCTTAGGCGGACTGCGCAAATCCGAGCATTGCGACCTGATCTGATTTTATCTTCTGTGCGGGGTAATCTGGGGACGCGTCTGAAAAAACTCGATTCTGGTGAGTTTGATGGCTTGGTTTTGGCATCGGCTGGGTTGAGGCGGCTTGCTCTGCATCAGCGTATCGCCTTTGAAGCGAGCCCGGAGGAGCTTCTGCCGGCGTGTGGCCAGGGTATTCTTGGGATTGAAATCCGTTCAGATGATGCAGAAGCAAGGCATCTTGTAATGGCATTACAAAATCAAGAGAGTGAGCAAGTTGGACGTTGTGAGCGCTCGCTCAATCGATATTTAAACGGTGGCTGCCAGGTGCCTATAGCAGCCTATGCCATTAAAGATCAGGGCGGACTTTGGCTGCGTGCACTCGTAGGTTCTCCTGATTGTGGGACCTTACTGCGAGCTGAGGCTCGTGGCTCTTTGGAGTCGGCTGAAGCGCTTGGTATTAGAGTAGGAAAGGCATTGATTGCGCAAGGTGCTCGTGAGCTTTTGGATTCGGTTGGCTCATGAGCGATAGAGGTCGGATTTGCTTGAATCGTTTAGCGCGAGCGTTGCCGACAGCGGTGGCACAATTTCAGGCGGCTGGCTTTACAGCTAAGGGAGTATCATTTCTTACCGCAACCTATTTTCAGGGTGGTGTTAACCCACTGATTACTAATTTGGATCGATTTGATCACGTTATTATTACGTCACCTGAAGCTGCTTCAGAATTTACAGGCCACGTTATTTCGCGGTGGCCTCAGTGGCCCTCGGATCTCACAATTTGGTGCGTTGGATCGGCTACAGCGGCTCATATACCTGTTGATGCTGGCCTAATTCGATTGGCAAGTCATCCGGGGTCTAAGCCCCTGATCGCATTAATTCGTCGAGAATTGTCCATTAATGACCGCGTTATTTTGGCGACAGTGGAGGGTGGCGGACGGCAGTTCGATGTTTTAAATCTTAGCCTCGACGAGCCGCTGAATCGACTTGAACTTTATAAACTGGAGTCATGCATAGAGGAATTCTTATTCGATCCATTACAATTTGATTATTTACTACATGGGTCGAAAGTCCATTTGGCGGCTTGTCTGACGTGGGCCAAGGTGATGGGTGTCGATTTGGATCACCTAATTCATTTGGTGACCAGTTCACAGGCAGTTGCCCTTCTGCGACCAGGAAGTCGGTATTATCGTATAGATGCACCAAGCCTTAAGCATGTGCTTGCGGTCATTCAAGGAGAGCCCAGTGTCAAAGTCTAAAAATCCCAGTGTGGTTGGACATGAAGAGCTTGTTATTAATAGTGAAGAATCTCCTCTAGAAGGTGCCACTGAGTCCCAGCGATTAGAAGCAGTGGACATAAAGTCGAGCTTTTCGGTATCTTGGTTTCTTGTCATATTGGTATTGTCTACACTCGGGGTATCCGGTGTTCTGGCTTGGTTTGGGTGGCAGCAGCTGGAGCTCGTTAAGTCGACTTTGAAACTGCACTCATCTGAATTGCGGGGATTGGACAGCTCGACTTCTGCTATACAGGCAACCGAAGGTTTGCGTCAGCTTTTACAGTCACAGTTGAATGGGCTGTCAGAGCGCGTTGATCGAGCCGACAACCGAAACCAATTGACTATTGATCGTATCGAGTCTGTGGCGGAAAAACTCTCTAGGCAGCAGGTTGATACACAGACAAGTTATTTGTTGGCTGAGGCTGAATACTTGCTAAAATTTTCCGATCAGCGTTTGTTAATTGAAAAAAATCCTGAAACGGCGCAGATATTGATGAGGAGTGCACAAGTTTTACTTGGCCAGCTTGAAGATGGTCGTTTGCTCCCAGTGCGAGAGAAATTGGCGCTGGATATACAGGCATTAGATGCTGTTCAAACGATCGATGTGCTTGGTATCCAGGCCGAACTTTTAGCGCTTGGCAGCTTGTTAGCTGATTTGACATTGCCTGTCCAAAGACTCGATAGACCGGAAGTCCTGGTTGCACCTCAAGGATCAAATAATTGGTTAGATATCCTGTTCGAGTTTGTTCGAATTCGCAAGGTAGATGCTCCCATTACGCCCTTAGTAACAGCCTTGGATTCAGGACGAGCACGTGAGATTTTGCGTTTAAATCTTGAGCAAATAAAGGTAGCATTAATTAGGGAAGATCAGGCTTTATTTGATGCCAGTGTTACGCAAGCTGCGCGCTTAGCCAATCACTTTTTTTCCGTCAATGAGGGTGCTGGTTTGATTCTTATCAGAGGGCTTGAGTCAATCAAGGGTCGACCTATTGTGCGTGTTATTCCAAACGCTTCGACTGGGCTTAGGGCGCTCAGGGAATATCGAAAAGCCTTGACTAGAGATCGTGTGGCGACTTCTGAGGCGAATCAGTGAGCCGGTTTTTCCGCCTTTTTCTGTGGTTGCTAGTTTTAGGCATTCTTCTTGCCGGGGGTCTTTTTTTAGGTGATCGCGTCCAGGCCGATCCTGGATACGTATTACTCGCATTCGGTGGGTATACGGTAGAGATGTCCATGTGGACTTTTTTGATTGTATTTTTGACCGGTTCGGTAGCACTTTGGGTGCTGTTTGGATTGGGTGCTGTGGTTGGGCGCACCCCTTGGTTGATGTGGCGTGCTTTTAGAATAATGGGGAAGCGTAGAGCCGATAGTCGATTGGTCGAGGGTGCCTTGTGGTTGCGTCGCGATAATCCGAGCAAGGCGCTGGATGTCTTAAGACGTGAGTCTGAGACTGAGTCTTTGCCGGCGCTGCACTGGTTGCTAGCGTCAGAAGCAGCTAGAAGATTGGAACGGATAGAGGATTCGGATACTTATCTTAAAACTGCTGAGGCAATGATGACTAATGTCCCGAAAGAAATTCCAATCTCATTGGCGCCGACTAATTTTAAAGCATTGGTCAAGTCATTAAAAAAACATTGGCGTGAAGATTGGGCGATGTTGCTGGAAACCACTGGTGATCACGAGCCTCTGGAACGCTTGGCTATTCTGAATGGTTTACTCGGTAACCATTCAAATTCATTTGCACTTGCTTTGGTTCAAACTCGTTTAGCGTTGTCGTGTGAGTTGGAGGCTGAAGCCAGACACCATATCGAACGAGCGGCAACGATGGATCCAGCGCACCCCTTAGTTCTAACCTTAATGGCTGAGTCTCAGCATGGATGCTCGCCGTCACTTGAATTGTTGCGACGGCGGCTAATTGAGAATGGCGTTTAGCGTTTCTTCATTGATTGGAAGAATTCTTCGTTAGTTGTTGTAGTCCTTAAACGATCGATAAGGAACTCAATGGCCTGCAGGTCTTCCATTGAATCTAGGAGCTTACGCAGGATCCACATCCGTTGAAGTTCGTCCTCGGTCGTCAGAAGGTCCTCACGACGGGTTCCAGACTTTCGTATATTAAACGCTGGAAATACCCGTTTTTCTGCTGCGCGACGCTCAAGATTGAGTTCGGAGTTTCCTGTTCCTTTGAATTCCTCAAAAATCACTTCGTCCATCTTCGAGCCGGTATCGACAAGAGCAGTCGCAATTATTGTAAGGCTCCCGCCTTCTTCAATATTTCGAGCCGCACCAAAGAATCGTTTTGGGCGCTCAAGTGCGTGGGCGTCGACGCCCCCTGTTAGTACTTTCCCAGAAGACGGCTGTGTTGTGTTGTAAGCTCGTGCTAAACGCGTAATAGAGTCTAATAAGATGATGACATCACGTTTGTGCTCGGTTAATCGTTTTGCTTTTTCAAGCACCATTTCAGCGACTTGTACATGGCGTGAGGGCGGCTCATCAAAAGTAGATGCGACAACTTCACCTCGAACCGTTCGCTGCATTTCTGTTACTTCTTCTGGGCGCTCATCGATTAATAAGACGATCAAGTCACTGTCAGGATTATTGCGCGTAATGCTGTTAGCAATATTTTGTAGCATCAGCGTTTTACCAGCTTTCGGTGGTGATACTATCAGCGCACGCTGGCCCTTTCCGATCGGACAGACGAGGTCAATAATTCGAGCCGTCAAATCTTCTGTAGATCCATTGCCAAGCTCCATGAACATGCGATCTTGCGGAAATAACGGTGTAAGGTTTTCGAATAGAATTTTGTTTTTGGCATTTTCTGGTTTGTCGAAATTTATTTCATCGACTTTTAAAAGTGCAAAGTAGCGTTCGCTATCCTTAGGCGGACGAATTTTTCCAGCTATAGAATCGCCTTTGCGCAAATTGAAACGTCTAATTTGACTTGGTGAGACGTAAATATCGTCAGGGCCAGCGAGGTAGCTAGAGTCTGCCGATCGCAAAAAACCGAACCCATCGGATAGGATTTCTAAAACCCCATCCCCGTATATGTCTTCACCGCTTTTTGCGTGCGCCTTTAAAATAGAGAAAATGACATCCTGCTTTCTCGAGCGGGCGAGGTTTTCAAGTTCCATAGAGCCAGCAATTTCGAGTAATTGCGGCATTGTTTTTTTCTTAAGTTCAGTGAGGTTCATTCGTTCTCTTGATACCTACGCCTACGGCTTTAGGTAATCTTTGTGTTGTTTTTTTTAAAAAATTGAATTTGGTGGAGAGCGTCCACATTGAAATCTTAGGTGCTTTCAATCTGGACGTCCACTATTTTTAAATGTTGGAGTCAAGAAATGCGGCCAATTGACTTTTCGATAGTGCGCCGACCTTGGTTGCTTCAGGCTCGCCATTTTTGAAAAGGATCAATGTTGGGATTCCTCGAATATTGAATTGTTCGGTCGCTTCTTTGTGATCGTCGACGTTCAGTTTTGCTATTTTGAGCCGCCCCGAATATTCCGTGGCTAGCTCTTCCAATATCGGTGTAATCATTTTGCATGGACCACACCATTCAGCCCAAAAATCGACTAATACTGGGGTCTGCGAGTCTTTCAATATAGATTCAAAGTTTTCATTTGTTAGAATTGTAATTTGGTCGCTCATGACTTCCTCGTCGTTTGTTTTTTAGGCAGTAAGATTTTCGGCTACATCAAGCGCCGCGTAAGTAAGAATACAATCTGCACCAGCGCGCACCATTGATTCAAGACTTTCTATCATGACGGCCTTGCCGTCAATCCATCCATTCAAATGCGCTGCTTGAATCATTGAATATTCGCCACTTACTTGATACACCGCAACCGGCACCTGAAATGTCGTCTTTACTCGGCGTACAATGTCGAGATAGGGCAGGCTTGGTTTAATCATCACCATGTCTGCGCCTTCATGCAAGTCTTCGGCAACTTCGTGCAATGCCTCATCGCTATTACACGGATCCATCTGGTAAGTTCGTTTGTCTTTTTTTCCAAGATTGTTACCCGATCCAATGGCATCCCGAAAAGGACCGTAGAACGAACTCGCATATTTGGCTGAGTACGCCAGAATTCGAGTATCGAGGTGTTTTTTGGCTTCTAGTGCCTCCCGTATCAGTCCAATACGACCATCCATCATGTCGCTGGGGGCGACAATGTTTGCGCCAGCTTCTGCGTGCGAGAGTGCTTGCTGAACTAATGCTTCGCAAGTCTCGTCGTTCATAACATAACCTGCTTGATCTATTAATCCGTCCTGCCCATGCGTGGTGTATGGGTCAAGAGCGACATCAGTGATGACGCCAAGCTCAGGTAGCTCAGCCTTTAATTTTCGGATAGCACGCTGAATTAGCCCCATGGGATTATAAGCCTCTCTACCGTCCTCAGTTTTATTTTCTCGTATCACCGGAAACAGGGCGATCGCTGGGATGCCAGCGACATACGCACGCTCAGCTAATCTTAATATTAAGTCGATCGACAGGCGTTCAACGCCCGGCATTGAGACGATTTCTTCTCGAATATTGTGTCCTTCTAAAGCAAACATTGGGTAAATCAGGTGCGCTTTAGTCAGCGTGTGTTCGCGAATTAAGGCGCGAGAGAATGCATCTTTGCGGTTACGTCTCAACCTGCGCTTAGGAAATCCGATTGGGAAAATTTGTGACATCAGCCAGATCCTTTTTTTTGGAAAAATATACGAACATAATTTTGACAGGTCTACGCGTGCACGGGCATGTTTGATACTAATTTTTATCAATAATTTTTTCAGAATAGAAAGTAGGTTAGCATCAGAAGTTTAGAGAAGAGTAAGTTCGTGAAAGAATTCATTGGCGTTACCCTTGGAACGATAATTGTTTTTTTGGTCTTTTTTTCAGCAGACCTGTTCTCTTGGATTGAGTTTGTGAAACAGTATAAATCCCTTCAGTTACTCGTAGATCAGGATCGAATGATGTATCTCGTACTTTTTGGGTTATTGTACTGGATTTCGGTGGCATTTTCCCTGCCGATCGCTCTTCTTCTGACTTTAGGCGGTGCCGCATTATTTGGGTGGCCCGGTTTTCTTTCAATTTGGATTGGGGCCACTTTTGGTGCGTTAACCTGCTTTGTGGGTATCCGTTACTTTTTTGCAGATTGGGCTCGACGTCGTCTTGGAAGGCGGCTTGCTAATTTGGCGTTCTCGTTTCAGGAATCTCCGCTCAGGTGGTCGCTAAGTCTGCGACTAATGCCTGTCATGCCATTCTGGATGGCTACCGCCATTCCTGCCTTGTTGGGCATGAATTTATGGGCTTTTTTGGCGTCGACCGCGGTTGGAATTTTACCTGGAACCCTGATCTATATGAGTTTGGGGGTTGGTTTTCGGAAAGTCTTTGGTCAGGGCGAAGTACCCAATTTAGCTTTAGCCACATCGAAAGAACTGATGCTTCCATTGGTTTTTTTATCACTTTTTACTGCAGCGTCTGCTTGGCGGGCAGCAACAAGAAAGTTACCTTTGCGATAATCTGAAGAGATGCTTTAAAACTTGGGTAAAATTTGCGAGGAGAAAAAATGCGTTCGATTTTAGCCTTTTGGCTAGGCTTGTTGTCGTACTCTGCTGAGTCTGATCCTTGGGTAGCCATGAGTGAACGAGCAAGCGGACAGGTGGTGTACTTCAATGCGTGGGGCGGATCGCCTTCTATAAATGCCTATATTAGGCGTTGGTCTGATGCAGCGTTTGACCAATATGGAATCAACGTTCGGCACGTTAAGGTCGATGATATAAGTCCTGCTATTACCAGCATTCACACAGCAAAACTGATGGGGCAGAAGACCAATGGACCGGTCGATTTAGTCTGGATTAATGGTGAAAACTTTGCCCGGATGAAGCGCGACGGGTTGCTTGGGCCAGCATTTGTCGAGTTTTTACCAAACGCTTTTGGCTTGGACCTGAAAGACATCTCGAATCTACTCGATTTTTCGATTCCCACTGATGGTTTAGAGGCTCCGTGGGGCCGCGCGCGCTTGGTTTTTGTGCATGATTCATTAAAGTTGAGCAAACCGCCTAAAACGCTAAGTGAGCTGGTCGCCTATGCAAGGGCCCATCCAGGCCGCGTTACTTATCCAGAGCCCCCTAACTTTCACGGGACCACTTTTTTAAAACAAGTGCTTCTTGAGACTACGAGACACCCTGACTGGCTGTCTGAGCCTTACGAACCTGCTCGGTTTGAGGAAGCTACAATGGGCGTTTGGTCGTTGCTGGATCAATTAAATTCAGTGGCTTGGCGTTCGGGTCGAGAGTTCCCTGACTCAGCGGAAGAGATGATGGAGTTATTTGCTGATGGAGTTTTAGATATAGCGTTCACGTTCAATCCAAATGATGCTTCTGCTCGGATTCTGGACGGTCGGTTTTTAGAATCAGTTCGGACCTATGTCCATCGAGGCGGAACGATCGGGAATACACACTTTCTTGCGATTCCGTTTAATGCAAAGGCCCGCGACGGCGCATTAATATTTATCAATCTTTTGTTGTCTGCTAAAGCTCAGGCTGATAAGGCCGACCCCAATATTTGGGGTGATCCTACAGTGCTAGACCTTGATCGATTGAGTCTGGAGGATCGTTCTTATTTTGATATGGTTGGCGGCCCTGCAACTCTGACTCAGGCGGAGTTAGGTCCCGGTCTGCCTGAGCCTCATGCTTCCTGGACAGAGCCTTTAGAGGCTGCCTGGCTGAATCGATACGTCGGATCTAAAAGATGAATGGGGTCGAGCGTGCATTGGTTGCGCTCTTGGCATTACCCGTAATTGGTCTTGTTGTTCAGGCGTTTGGATTACTATCAGGGGTGTCACTTGAAGGTATTTGGTTACGATTATTAACTGAGCCAGCATTAGCGGAAGCGGCGATACATAGTGTCATGCTGGGAATAGCCACTCTGTGGCTATCGCTGAAACTGGCCTGCTTAGCATCGTTTCGATGGCTTTTTTCTTCGTCTGTGAGCTGGTTTCGTTGGTTGATTTTAGCGATGCCGCATAGCGCTCTTGGCTTGGGGGTGCTTTTGTTTTTCGGTGCCAGTGGGGTATGGGTTCGACTCGCCACCGTTATCTGGCCAGAAATTGGTCCGTTTGACTACTTGTTCCCCCGGGATCCCTTAGGCATTGGAGCGCTCAGCGTTTTGGTGTTAAAAGAATCATTGTTTCTCTCAATCTTGGCCGTTCCCGTGGCCAGGCAGTTACCCTGCCGGGCGACTTATGATTTGGGGCGGCAAGCAGGTTTGTCGGATGTGATGATCTACCGTGACTTGCTGTGGCCGCAGGTGTTAGTGCGGTTACGAGCTCCAATCCTGGTGGTCTTGGCCTTCGCTGTTAGTAATCTGGAAGTGGCCATGATTCTTGGTCCGGATCAGCCACAGTTTATTTCAGTACGAATTTTATCGTTGTTAATGGATCCAGATCCGTTGGCCCAAAGCGCGGGGGCGCTTGCTGCCCTCCTGATGCTGGTGGCCCTGAGTGTTTTGGGTATGTGTTGCTCTTACTTAACGCGCCCTAAGTTAGTCGATGTAAAAGAACGAAACTATAGCCGATATTCAGAATTCTTGCTGCCATGTTTCTCCGTTCTCATTAAGGCGATGGGCACAGCGGCTATTTTTTCTTTGTTCCTTTGGGCGATAGCAGGCTACTGGTCAGTTGAGATGTTTATGCCGCGTGTGACAATGGAGAGCCTGAGTCGGCTAGTCCCAAATTTTTCGGTAATTTTTATGACCCTTAGTCTTGGAATTTTAGTTGCCGCGTTATCGGTCGGGCTGGCAGTAGGCATATTGGAGTGGATGGTAGCTCTTCGGGCCAGAACGCTGCATTGGATCTGGTGGGGGTTTATATGGATGCCAGCTTTACCGCTATCAGCAGGTTTTCTTGGTTGGCTGTATCTGGCCGGTGGGGAACCAGGGTATGGACCAACGCTGGTCAGCCACCTAGTGTTGGCGACCCCTTATGCGATGATCGTATTGGCGGGTGATTGGCTGGGCAG